>CAZRCD010000023.1:0-1516 GCA_964598485.1 uncultured Candidatus Bathyarchaeia archaeon | reverse complement strand
AGACACGAATTAATTTTGCCACGAATTACACGAATTTTTTAGACGCAGATTTCGCAGATTGACGCTGATTGGGCGGATTTTGTTTTTGCCAGCCGATGCGGACTTGGCAGCGGCTTTCTCGATACCAGTATCTCTGAAGCCTGCGGCCAGTGTCCGCTGGGCCATCAGGGATGGCCCGCATAAGAATATGCAGGCCGGCAAAAAGTTGTTTAATTGGCCAAAAAGACATAAGGGCACATCCATGCTTCGCTCCTTAGGAGCTACGCAGGACAAGGAGGGCACATCCGAAAAGTAAGAATCAAAATGTAAAGTGCAAAGCTACAAATCAAAAATAAAAAAGAGGTTTCAAGTGATTAATACTCTCACGGAACTCATGGAACAGGGGGAAAATGAACCACCTCAGGGTGCAGGCGGACACCTTTAATTACCCCCGCGGTTCACTGCAGCCAATGGTTACACTTTGACAACACCCATTGAGTTGGAACAGGATGCTTAACCAGAGCCGAGACAGCTTCTCCCTGATCATCAACAAAAAGCTCGTTCCACCAAGAGCCGCTCTCTGGTTCTCTCTTCCAGAAGTTCTCGCAACATTGCTTTTCGTAGGCTTTGGAATCTACGCTATTATGAGGGTATTTAGCTATCGCCTCTTTACGCCACTTATATTTCATGTCACTTCGGACTAAGCACTTTATTCCCAGTATGCGGTTCCATACTATGCCATCGATGAACCGTAGAACTTCTGATACTGGCACACAAAGCTCCCATTTGATTATTTTTACACCGGTTATCAGAATGTCATTTTCACGCGTGTAGCACCAAACGACCTGGCCACTTTCTATAGACAGGCGATCCCAAAGCTCATGATAAGCCTCTTTGACGCAGGGAGTTTCTTGGTAGTACCTCGATTTGGCGTGATCCACACAGCCTTCAGTAATTGAGAAGCCCTCTGGATGTATTGTCCACAGTTCTATCTTGTCTTCTTGCATATGCAGCAATTCGTTATGCTTTTAAAATCTATTCAACTACGTCAATTTCGGGTTCTTCAATATCTTCATAAACTTCTAACGGCGCTTCTGAAACGCTATCTTGTGGTATTATGAATTTATTTAAATATTTAGAAATGCGTTTTAATCTTGCATGGTAAAACTTATCGTAATCATTCTCCCAAACCCCATCCTTTTCAATATCAATTAAATGTGATTTCATTGTGTTTTTTAATTCATAATTATGCTTCTTAAATGTCTTCATGTAAACGCCGGGAGATTTGGTTTTTATGGTTTGTTTATTTAAAAGGGCATCAACAATCGTTATATTGACAATGTGGTTCACATAGAAATAATCCTCCTTGGAATTCTTTTTGAGCCAGGATTTTGGAAAAAAGTGATGATAGTTTTTGCTTGATGCTATTTTAAGATAACTATTATCCATAATAACATCAAGGTTGTTGTCGAATGATTTAGGTTTTTGTTTTGCATAGAGACAAAGGATGGCTTTAATAAATGCCTTTCCCGTGCTG
>CAZRCD010000022.1:0-1770 GCA_964598485.1 uncultured Candidatus Bathyarchaeia archaeon | reverse complement strand
CTGCAACTTCACAGCCGGCCAACGTTCTTATTACTTGTCGAATTCCCTCTGCAGAACGGTCAGAGTCTTGCGGCAGCAAAGCCACGTTTCTTTCTCCTGGGACGTTTGATTTATCAACACCTGAATTTGCACACACAAAACCATGCTTGGTCTCTGTGATGAGTTTTCCGTTACCCATACGTCTAATGCTTTTTGATTCTCGGAGAACAACCTCAACCAAGGCTGGATCCTTGTCAGAATGTTCTGCCATGTTTCTTGCAAATTCAGATGGCACAACCTTGTCAAGATTTACAACTCTTCCCTCAGCACGAGAAACAACAACATGCGTAATTACAAATATATCCCCGTCTTGAATATGAATCCCTTGCCTTTCTCCTGCCTCACAGACGAGTTCAGCGATATTGTCTCCTTTTTTCACAACAGGTAAGCCTTCAATTCCGATCACCTGAACAATATTCATACGGGCAACTTCCTTTCTGTAATCATGTGGTTATCTATTTAAGTGTCGTGCGCGTGTTAGCTAAATCTACGTGAGATTAAAATATATATTTGATTTAACATGTATTAATAGCGTAGAACCAGTTAATACTATGAGGGAAAAATTATGGAACGCAAGATCATTTCTTTAGGTAGAACCTCCCTTGTAGTTTCTCTTCCGAAACATTGGGTGGAGTTAAACGAATTAAAACGAGGCGATGTCGTTTCTCTCGCTGTTCAGCGTGATCGTTCTCTAGTGGTTTTCCCAAGTGCTAAAAAGAAAAAAGAATCTAAAGAAATAATCCTCCATGTTGACACAGATGAAAGAGAACCCCTGATAGTTCGAAGAATAATTGGTTGCTATCTGAATGGTTACTCAAACATTAAGGTTTTGTCCAAAAAAATATTTTCCGTTCCACAAAGAAAAGCAATTCGAAACATTGTCAGGATGCTTTACATGAGAATTATGGAATCCGACTCCAAAAGCATGTACATTCAAACTTTGATAGATGAGACAAAAGCGTCACTCGAATTGGCAATCCATAGGATGCATTTGATCTCCCATTCAATGTGTCGGGACGTATTGAATTCGTTGAAGAACCGGGATGTGATGCTAGCGAAGGCTGTTTTCTCTCTTGACGATGATGTGGATCACTTTTCTTTTTTTCTTCTTCGACTGCTTCGCGATGCAGCACAAGATTCGATTTTAGCAAATCAACTAAGCATCGATCCCTTAGATTGCATGGACTATCAAACTCTTGTGTATAGAGTTGAGCATGCTGCAGATCATTCCGCAAATATTGCGAAGCAGCTAATTATGTTGGATGGAAGCCGAGGAAAGATACCTGATCAGTTACTAACACTTCTATTCACTGCTGGCACTGAAGCCGTTAACCTATATGACAAGGCGTTGGCTGCTTTCTTCTCCAAGAACGTAGCCGATTCAGTTGAAATAATAGAACAAGAAAAAAAGATTGAAAAGCTGAATCGAGAGATAGCCTCAAAGACATTCATGAGCAAGCATAAGAGTCCTTTGACAGTTTGCATAATTTGTTTCATACGTGGCAGTATAAGAGACATCGCTGAATGTGCAGTAGACATAGCCGAGATAGCTATAAACCGCGCTTATAAAGTAACTACTTAGAATCCCTCTTAGCAGGAGGATACGTCAAGGTCATTGTTAGTTCAGCTGGAACGATTTCTTTTCGAAGCAGTTTCCTCGCGAGCTGCAAAGCCCGATTGTAGTTGTATACCTCTTTTCCGTCGTTTCGTGCTTCTCTTAGAATTTCTTTT
>CAZRCD010000021.1:2443-3105 GCA_964598485.1 uncultured Candidatus Bathyarchaeia archaeon | reverse complement strand
GGCCTAAACGAGTTTGTTGTGGAAATTTTAAGTGGCGCACGCTTGGATACCCTAGACAATTTTGGCTACAAGCTTGTTTGGCCCGCCGCCGATTGAACAGGTGAGATTTTCTTGAGCTTTCACCTCTTCCTTTACTTTTTTGGGTAGCTCCTTTGCCTCGTCAAAGTCACCCTTAACTTTTTGGCTCACGTCCAAGTAAGCTTCGTCTATTCCAAGTTTAATAGGAAACTTTTTATTTTCCCTTATTAGGCACTCTTGTTTAGAGGAGACGTTATGAAGGTTAAACCTGACAGAACTTTAGATTGTCTTGGTTTATACTGTCCTGAACCCGTTTTTAGAACAAGAATGGAATTGGACAACATGAAAATTGGCGAAATTCTGGAAGTTTTAGCAGATGATCCAGCGGCAGAGGCGGATATAAAAAGCCTCGTAAAGCGTCTGGAACAAGAAATAGTAAGCGTAAGAAAGGATGAAAACACTGTTCGGATATTAGTTAAAAAGGTGAAATAACTAATAGGGAGAAAGGAAAGCATGTCTGAGAAAAAAAGGATATTGTACGTTCAAACAAGCGGAGTTGACACGCCAGAACGCACTTATGCGCCATTCGTTTTAGCTACTACAGCAGCAATGATGAACATAGACGCAACCATCTACTTTCTCAT
>CAZRCD010000021.1:0-2433 GCA_964598485.1 uncultured Candidatus Bathyarchaeia archaeon | reverse complement strand
AGATCTTGAGCTTGAAATGTTTAAGCTCGCATCTCGATATTATTCATTATTCAAGAGTGACGATGGGAAGATCATACTGGAGCATCTCGAGCAGATGTGTATGGTCTCCCATCTTGCTCCTAACCAGATGATGGACATAGATGCAACCATCTACTTTCTCATAAAGGGCGTTACAATAGTCAAAAAAGGAGAAGCGGAAAAAATCAAACTAGGCAGCTTCCCATCACTTAAAGAGGTAATGGATCAAGCGACAAAAACTGGGGTAAAATTACTTGTTTGCGAACAAAGCACGCAGTTATTAGGACTTTCCCGCGGAGACTTCATACCAGAAGCTAAAGTTGTCGGTGCTGCAACATTAAATGATTTAGTGCTTGATGCTGACGCAATTCTATGTTTCTGAGTGAATAAGCAATGTCAAAGGCGAAACGTATCTACATGGATCATACGGCTGGGAGACCTGTTGATCCTCGTGTGATGGAGGCTATGTTGCCTTATATGCAGTCACTCTGTGGTAATCCTTCATCTGTCCACTCATTTGGTCAAGAGGCAAGGCAAGCCTTAGAAGAGGCGAGAACAAAAGTTGCAGAATCAATCAATGCTGAAAGCAAAGAGTCAATATTTCTTACTTCAGGTGCAACCGAAAGCAATAATATGGCAATCAAAGGCGTTGCCTTTCGCAACAAAGACCGAGGAAAACACATCATAACCTCAAACATTGAGCATATGTCAGTTCTTAATCCCTGCAAATTCCTAATGACAAAGGGATTCAAGGTTACTTTCCTTCCCGTTGATCAGTATGGTTTTGTGGACCTCACAAGTCTAGAGGAAGAATTGACCAACGAAACGATCCTGGTTTCTATTATGTATGCGAATGGCGAAATTGGCACAATTCAGCCTATAAAAGAGATAAGTCAAATGGTACACAGGAATAATGCCTACTTGCATGTTGATGCTGCAGCCGCAAATGGACAGGTTCCAATAGATGTGAACGATGAGGGCATAGACTTACTCACTATTTCTTCCAACGACATGTACGGGCCCAAAGGCGTGGGTGCGCTTTACATAAAAAAGGGTATACGATTGGAACCTTTGATTCATGGGGGAGGACAAGAACGAGGTCTAAGGTCGGGAACCGAAAATCTTCCTGGCATAGTAGGGTTCGGAAAGGCCGCAGAGATAGCTAAAGAAGAAATGCCTACTGAAAGTGAGCGGTTGAAGAAACTGAGGGACAAGCTCATCAAAGGATTACTTGACCCTATCCCGCATTCGTTTTTGAATGGTCACCCAACCAAACGGTTGCCTAATAATGCTGCGGTAAGATATAGCTTCATTGAAGGCGAATCAATATTGCTGGACTTAGACATGAAAGGAGTCGCGGCATCCTCAGGTTCGGCTTGCACTGCAAAAACATTAGAACCTTCTCATGTGCTAAGAGCTATCGGGTTGAAACATGAAGAGGCTCATGGTTCATTATTGCTTACACTAGGCAAGCAAAACACTGAAGAGGAAGTATACTACGTTATAAGGATAATGCCCGAAATAGTTAAAAGACTGAGAGAAATGTCACCTTTAACTCCAAAGGAGTTGATGGAATAATGTACAGTGAAAAAGTGATGGAACACTTTAGAAACCCACGCAATATGGGTGAAATTCCAGATGCCGATGGCGTAGGAACCGTTGGAAATCCTGTTTGTGGAGACATGATGACAATTTACATTAAAGTCAAAGACAACCGCATAGATGATATCAAATTCAAAACCTTTGGTTGTGGCGCAGCAATAGCTACCAGCAGTATGATAACGGAAATAGCCAAGGGAAAAACATTGGAAGAAGCCAAGAAGATTGGTCGTTCCAATGTAGCAGACTCGTTAGGTGGGCTTCCTAAAGTCAAAATGCACTGCTCTAACCTAGCTGCAGACGCGTTGCACACAGCAATAGAAGACTATCAAAAACATAAAGGAACGAAGAGGTGAGGAAATGAAAGCCAAGTTTATCCAATGTGAGCTGTGCAAAAAAGAAATTCCGTTAGAGTCATGCGAACTTGCAACTTATCGCACTGTTATTGACGGCAAAGAATATATCTTCTGCTGTGAAGCATGTGCTAAGAGCTATTGGCGAAAGAGAAGAGAACAACGCGCAAAGACGAGACAGGTTTCTAGAGAATGACCTAAAAGGCAGGACGGCTTGCAGAGGAAGAGGGGCTGCTCTTAGTGATGGCCAGTATGGGCAGCACGCGCGAATAAACCTATCACTTAGCGTACATTCATTGGAAGTTTAGTTCGAAAGTAATTGGAACGTTTTCTCCCCATGACTGTTTTAGTGGACATATTTTCTGTGTGATTTGGTAACAAGAATCGGCCTTTTTCCGCTCCCGTTCATCATCTTTCTCCAATTTAACCTTCATTTTGAAGTGTATGTTTGTGAAAATCAGCT
>CAZRCD010000020.1:0-3637 GCA_964598485.1 uncultured Candidatus Bathyarchaeia archaeon | reverse complement strand
CTCGGGTGTATTGTTTTGCCTCTGCGAGAGGAATAGTTTTAACTTCAGATCTTGTTTTAACCAATATTTTCCCTTTAATGTTCATCTTTTCTATGCTATTCAGACTAAGGCCTAACTTCTCGTGAATGTGTTTTTCTAGGAGTCCTTCGTATGTGAAACATTCTGAACACATAAGCCCGATTAGAAACTGTAAAGGTCTGGCATACTTTTTCAAGCCAAGGATCTGAATTTTTCTGATCGCACGGATTTGGCAGGGCGTCCCAACAAAAGCCATGTTTGCTCTTTTCTGTTTGATTCCTTCTGCTAGTGCGAAGATGTTAGGCGAGTAGGAGTACCTTGTTCCAGAACATTCTAAAATCTCCTCGGGGGTCGTTGCCAGTTTTGGAACCGGATAGAAAGGCTTCTCTTGACTGATTCCCGAAACAATGGCACTATCAATAAGTCCCTCCTCTAAAGCAAACAACAAGAGTCCAGTAGCAACGCCCCCATCTTGACAAACCTCCAACACTTCATTTCTTCTTGCTTTAGCCACAACCAGTTGACGATACACCCCAAACTGTTCAGTGACTTTTCTTTCTCGGCCAAACACGAAATTCTCAGCCTCAGGCCATGACCATTCATACTGAGGGCAGGCTCCTGCGCATATGCCGCAGACCTTACATTCTTTCACCAAGCGCGGATTTCCTCCGACATACTCCAGACAATTGAAGGGGCAGACAACCACACATGTGCCACAGCCAACGCATTTCCCCGACGCAACAACACTTTTTCCCAGAGTCTCTTCAAAACTTACTTTGTTAAAGCTCATTGTTAATCACTGATAGAGAAAGAATAACCCAAGTTTGAGTTTAAAACTTTTGGAATTAATCGAGTCTATGATGGGAAATGCTCGCTTGAAATCATTATCTGTGTCTTCGTAATTCTTTCTCAGCACCCGTTAATATGAAAACATTCGAAAATCACATAAGTGATGACGGTTTTTTAAGGTTAAACAGATATTAACGAATATTGAAGAGGTGTAGGCTTATATCCGATTCGAACATTAGTCATGAAAGGGTTAAGGTTGGGGTTTTTAAGTGCGGTAACATCGCATCGTCACCATTGTTTGAACTTCTTCTGGATGAACTAGCTGATCGAAAAGACATTAGAACCAGAACCGTGACCACCGGTTCAAAAATGAGTGTTGGAGACATTGAAGACGCCTTGCCAAAAATCTTCGAATTTAGCCCAAGTCTCATAGTTTTTATATCGCCGAATCCGTCGATACCAGGGCCAGCAAAGGTCAGAGAGACGTTGTCAAACAGTGGCATACCTAGTGTAGTTGTTTCGGATGCTCCGGGAAAACGCGTTAAGACCGAACTTGAAGAGCAAGGGTTAGGGTATATGATTGTCATGGGTGACCCGCTTATTGGGGCGCGAAGAGAGTTTCTAGACCCAATAGAGATGGCGATATTTAATTCAAATATGATCAAGGTGCTTGCGATCACTGGCGTTTACAGGATTGTTCATCAAGAAATTGATAGATTGATAGATTCAATAAAGACGGAATCAAGTCCAGTTTTACCTAAGTTGATAATTGATGTCAATGTCATTCGAGACAGATCGGATTTTAAAAATCCCTACGCAAAAGCGAAAGCCTTAGCCGCGTACGAACTGGCTGAGAAAATCGCAGAGATCAATATCCAAGCATGCTTTCGAGAGAAAGAAAGTGAGAAATATATTCCCCTCGTCGCTTCTGCACATGAAATAGCTCAGATAGCTGCTAGACTAGCTGAAGAAGCTAGGGAAATTGAGAAATATAGCGACACTTTAGTAAGGAAACCCCACTCAAAGAGTGGGAAACTCAAGGTTAAGACCAAACTGATGCTTCCACCAACCTTAGACGAAGAATTTTATCGAAAATTGCCCAGAGAATAAGAAATGACGGTGTCTGGGAAGGGTATATATCTTACATATTCTTATATAACGTATTTCGAATAAGTATATATTCTAGACGCCCCAGTTACAAACTCGGGTGGCAAGAATTGAAAGTGCTTGAAATCTCACCTCTAGAAGACAAGAAGTTAGTCGTTTTGCTTGCCGAAAAAGAGTACAATGAACCCTTTTTGGCAACTGAAACTCCTTCTACCTCACATTCTACGATGCTTCACTCCCTCTTCAAGCCTTCCATAGCCTTCTTCAAGTTTTTAGAGAAATTGATCAAGAAAGTCAATCTTGACTTTGCAACAGAAGAGTTGGGTATGCGCTCGCAAAAGGAGTTTTACGAGGACAATGTTTTGGCTCAAACGTTTCAAGAGAAAAACGTACCTTTCTTTCCCGTTGACATCGACGGAAACGCCAAAATGTACCTTGAAACCAGCTTAGATAAAAAGCGAGAGCTGAGAGACGGTATACTAAAATCTTTAGCTAAATTGTCCAACCAAAGAGGGAAAAAGCATTCCATGGAAGAGGAATACTTGGTTGCTTATGGTCAATGTTTACAGCTTGAGGTTGAGGAACAAGAGCGGGAAATAAGTTTTCCTATAAGGGAAAACTGGATTGTAATGGGTATTTTGGACCATGCTAGGGAGATTGAATTTAAGGAAGAGATTACCTGTCTTCATATATGTAGTCCAGAGCATGTAGACGGCATCAAGAAACTTTTAGAATCCCTAGATGTCCAAGTTGAAATTCTTAAACTTTCAAAAAAGATAGTCTCAGCCCACGTTGAGACTGGCTCCGTTGGATTGAGGAATCTGTTGCAATCAATGCAGATTCAGGTGAAACCAATCATTAGAAAGAAAACTTCAGGTGATTCCCCTTATCTTCTTTTTTACTTAGACACAGACGAGAGAGCTAGCCCCTTTGATATCTGTATGGCATACGATGCCGGATACAATGCTGTTATACCCTATGACAACGTAACCCCGGAAGACGCTGAAAAAATCGTTCAAGACACTGTATTTTCGAGAGGGCCAAAAGCCGTTAAGCACACATGCTTCTTTGTCGGCGGAAGAAACGCTGAAAAAGCTGAAGAAGTCCTTGATGCTGTAAGCAATGCGATGTTCCCACCTTTCAAAGCAAATATTATAATTGATCCAGGCGGTGCATACACAACAGCAGCAGCTATGGTTGCAAAAGTCGAAGATGCCCTCTCATCTCATAAACTTGGTGACCTATCAAGCAAAACCTGCGCGGTTTTAGGCACAGGGGCTGTGGGACGGATAGCAGCGATTCTTTTAGCTAAGCTTGGATGCAATGTAATGATTGCCAGCCTTAATCCAAAGCGTACAAATGGTAAAGAATATGCTCAAAAGGTCGCAAGACTTCTCGCTAATAGATACGGAGTGAACGTGACAGGTGTTTTTGCACCTACATCAACCGAAAAGCTTGAGATTTTAAAGAAGGCTGACGTAGTGTTTTGTGCTGCTACAAGAGGTGCTCGTATCATAGAGAAAAAATCATTAAAGAAACTCAAGCTCATGAAAGTTTTGGTTGACATAAATGCTGTCCCGCCACTTGGCATAGAGGGTATGGAGCTGAATGACGACATGAAAGAAATAGCACTCGGGATTTTCGGAATTGGAGCGCTCGCAGTTGGTGAGTTGAAGCATAGAGTAGAGACAGAGATTCTAAGAGAGGCACGAGATAATGGAAA
>CAZRCD010000019.1:0-3936 GCA_964598485.1 uncultured Candidatus Bathyarchaeia archaeon | reverse complement strand
ATAAATGAACCGATAGAGACGAAGCCAACAGCAATTTCTAAACAGGCTAGCGCGCTCAATTTTCTCTTTCTTCAGTGTTTTGATGTTTTTTGTCTTCTTAGTATGAGGATTGGCCCGATTAGAAGTAGAGTTGCAGTTGTGCCTGTTAGCAGGTAGGCGATGTGTGGTAGTAGACTAAATATTGTGCATATAAACATTGAGAAGCTAAAGATGAAAATTGCAGTCCATAAACCTTTGTGGTATTTGAAGATTGCTTCTCCTCCAAGAGGTTTGAACGGAAAAGCTGAATAGCAAGCAGTCATCATGCTCATCATGAGACCTGCATCCCCTATCATGGTTAACCCCAGAGTGTGGAAAAGGTAGAAGGGGATAGACAAGATTAAAATGCAGAGAACATCTGAGGTTGCTATTAGTCCGGCTTTTTTCTGATCCAGATCGCCTTGATATTCCACTTTTCCAGGGGATGCAAATGGAATCATGAACACTACTCCAGTTATGAGTAAAGCCGCAAGTCCGTAGAGCCATAATTTAAATTCGGACCACACGTTCAGTGCTTTTGCGCTGACGATTGAAAAAATCTGTGAAGTAATGAAGATGAAAACAACGGAAATTAAGACTCGAGGCACCGCTGTTAAGAGGTACTCCATGTTCAAAAGGTTTGGCATGCCGTTTACTTCAATGTAAACGAACACGGTTAAAAGGACAATGGCAGAAAATAGTAGTGATAGGAGCTCTCTCAATGTTAACGTCTTCTTGCCTTTCAGTGCCTTTATTTCCTTGCTGGTTAAGGTCTCGAATGTTTTCTCTGTATACAAGCTAAGGAAATCCTTAATGCAGTCTGGAACGGGTAGCTTTGAAATGGCTTTGTTGAAAGATTGGGCAAGGCCACTCAGGGTCATGAAAGCTGTGAATCCTACAGTTACGCTTGTTCCAACCGCTATTGCTACGGCTGTGTTCTCTGGCGGGGGAACTTGCCTCACAGGAGCTAAAAACTCGACTGCAAAGGCGACTGAGCTGCTGTTTGCTCCTTCATAGTTGTCGTTTCCAGGCCAAGAAGCGTATACAGTCCATGCGCCAGCGTTGTCAGGTGTAAAAATGTCGTTATAGAAGCCGTAACTGTCTGTCCAAACGGTTCTCGTTACAGTGGTCGAGTCTGGCTTAGTGTAGGTTAAAGTTACATTAGCCATTTCATGAGCTGGGGTGATGAAACCCGAAACCGTGACAGTGTCGCCGAATCTGGTTTCTGATAGAGAAACGTCACAAGATATGGAGCTTGAAGTCATCAATGGCCAACAATCAACCTGTAAAACATAGTGATCTACTCCTCCTGTAGCCTGATACCTGCCACTCCACAATCTTACGTCGAATGAAGCTGTTTCATTCGGATTCAGTGTAGATGGATCGGCCATGTCGTCCCAAGCGTCAACCACCGTTCCGTCTGCGCTGTAAAAAGTTGCGACGACATCCACAGAGTCAACAGAAACTGTGCCAGTATTCTTTAACTCGCCTGAAACGTGATAATACCAATCATCGAACCAGTCAGTACTGTTTATCTGAAAATTTCTGTAGGGTTCTTCTGTGGTGTTGCTGTATGCTCGAATCGCCAGGTCGTAATTGGCAATTAGTGAGGCATTGATGAATTCTGGATACGATATCCCCGCAAATGTTATGAAAGGAGACTTCTCTCCAGGAGCGAGAAGGTGAAGGCGGGTATAGATAATGTCCACACCAATTATTTTTCCGACCACATCGTAGTATACGGCGGTTCCTTTCACATATTGTAAATTCGTCGTGCCAACATTTTGAACTTCTCCAGCGACCCAGAGAGTGTCAGAGATCGCGTAGGAGTTGTGACTGAGAATTGAAACTGGTGGGCTGGGAGGCAAATTGACTTTCAATGTTTGTACGGTGCTTTCTGATGCTTCGTATAGACCATCTCCACTCCAGAAAGCTTTTATCAAAATGTTATGTGGTATGCGTTCTGGATACCATTTAAACGGACCGAAGTATCCATCATCGGTTGTCCAAATATCTTCTTCGCCCCACTCATCCAATCTATCCCACGACATTTTTAGCTGCTTCCATGTTGTTCCATTGTCTTCGGAGTATGTCAAATTAATCAGTCTTCTCAAGCCTTGCCCCGTCAAAGCATCAGTCAGCCTCCCTGAAACGTTCGCATACTTACCATAAGTTATTGTCTGGGGAGAAACTTCACATGTTATGTGGCTCGAATCTTGTTGAGCCAATGCTGCTGAGAATAAATAGGCTGATGATAAGGCTAAGAGCGAAGTTGAAACGACCAAAAGAAATGTTAAATTCTTTGTTTTCACTCGTTTGCCCCCGTCTAATTTTGTTCTTTAAAATTAATAAGTTTTTCCGGAATCTGGAAGTTTATGAAAAAAGAAGTAGGCAGTTTCAGCCTTTTTTCGTGTTCTTCTTTTTTCCAGCCATTCGCGCGTGTTATCTAGCATTTTTTAGTAGAAGAATGTTCTAGAAGCTTCTTCTATATCTCCTTAAGTCGAAGTTTTTTCTATGATATATTGGGAGAGGGGAGTCCAAGTTAACAAAAGTGTACGCCGTCGTGCCTCTTTAGATATTATTGCAGATATTTTGGACACTTCTCGTCATGGGGCTAAGAAAACTCATTTGATGCAGAATGGTAGCATGAGTTTTGCGCAGCTTGAAAAGTACTTAGATTTGATTCTTAAGGCAAGACTCCTCTTTGTCGAGAGTGATGGGCCACGTCTTTTGTTCAAAATTTCAGGTAAGGGCAAAAGCTTTCTGAAGGCTTATGAGAGTTTGAAGGCTCTAATGGAATAGTCTTCTAAAATAAGTCAGCTTGTCAAGTAACCTAGCCAAGCGTCTGGATTATAATATTTCACTTTGGGGCCAGCTTGCCATAACTCTTCAAAACATCTGAAGAAATCTTTGCTTGAAAGTCTCTTGGTCATTTCTGGCATCCTTCCGTGAGATGATATGCATCACACAGAATTTGGATAAAAACCAAGTTACGGTCAGTAGAATATATCAAAAACCGATATAGACTTCAGTTAATATCTAACTAGGCAAAGTTGAGTGTTTAGGGCAACCCAACAGGCGTAAAATCTGCATGGCGTTGTCGGGTATTCTTACGTTTTAGTGTACAGAAAAGATGACTTGTTTTGTACAGTAACTTTCTGGATTTTTTTCATTATTTCCTTCCTTGCAAATGATGTGTAGACTACTCTCCTTTTTGTGGGTTCACTGGGACATCGCACGAATATAACGGGGCAACTCTTGTTTTCGCAGTAGTACTTGCTCTTGGGTCCTTTCACTAAGGACTCTCCGCATACTGGACAGTCAACCACTTTCATCACCTAAGATAAAAGCATGCTTAATAACAATTATAGAGGTTATTTCAAACTCCACAATATAGTAAAAAAAGGACAGCCTGACTGACGCAAAAATGCATATATTAATGCTATGACATGAAGATGCCATATCCCACAACGAGTGGCCCAGCAAACCGGCTTCAGGTACCACACCAATTGTGAGATTATGACCGTGATGGATCTCAGAAACTGAGAAGGGTCTTAGTAACTTACTCTTTTCTTCTATTTAAATGTTTCATTAAACTCGCGTGCACACTGTACCAATGTTGACTTTCATAAGTCACGTTTTTCACTAATTTAGTAGGGCCTAGGTGACACAGAAAAGCATACTCTTACATGATGATTTCTAAGCGTCCCTATTACTAATATATGTAAGGCGTTTTCCATGCAACACCTGAAAGCGTAGCCCTCATTAACTAATACCATGATATTAGCAAACAGCGTGCGCGTCAAGTTCTTTCTTGCATTTCTTACATATGGTTGAATAGATTGGCGCGCTAGCCTGTTTAAAAATTGCTGTTGGCTTCGTCTCTATCGGTTCATTTATATGTGAATAGGCCTAATT
>CAZRCD010000018.1:0-4064 GCA_964598485.1 uncultured Candidatus Bathyarchaeia archaeon | reverse complement strand
ACTGGAAAGTAAGTGGCAAAGCTACCAATAGCCCAAAACTCTTGATCATTTAGACTACAAAACCTGACTTTGAAGAAGCTGTCAGTCATCGCATTTTCCAATTTGTGTCTTTTGTATACACAATCTGCATAATTGTTGTTCATTCTGTCGATTAGCACATAATCTACTTTCCCGAATAACTGCGTAACTAGGTCCTAAGTCTTTGGCAACAGAGGTGACATTATCACGAATGTCTTGACACCCAAGGAATGTAGCGATCGAAAGAAAGTTTAATCTGTTAGGCTTAAGACTGGCTTAAAGCAGATAGTAGATTTGTAGGTTGAGCCTTTGTTGAAACAAATATTTATGTCTCATAGCCGAAAAGATGCCAGTGTTATACAAGTTTTTAATGAAGTCTTCGCAAAAACAGGTGTTAAACCCATTTGGATGGAGTATGAGAATTGGTCGCAGAGGGAAGATGAATCTAATTGGAGTTGGATTTCAAGACATATCTGCATGCCTAATACAGTCGGTGTTTTTGTGCTTTTGACAAGAAATGTCATTGATACTAATGACTCGAAGCGTACTCTTCCCACACAAAATTGGGTAGCTTACGAAATTGGAATAGCAGCAGCGGCTTCAAAACCCGTTGTTATATTCAAGGAAGAGGACGTCGATTTTCCTGCTCCTTATCTAACCAACTACCTGCCTTACTCTGTCACCAAGGTTCTCACGTCAGATGAAAAAGAATGGTGGGGTCCTGATTACGCCAAAATTTTTAAAGATGGCTATATGAGAACAACGCGTTCCATTATCGAAGATTTGAAGACTGGGCGTGAATGTCCAGCCCCGATATATCGCTGTGATAATTGTCTTTTAAGCTTCCACTATCATGGGACGAGTAGTTCCTTCAAATGCCCTTGTTGTTCAGCAGAAATTAGCGCGCGCAGCAAGCAAAAGATTCTAGGGTGAGTGCTCTTCCTCTTCTGGTCTGGCAGTTGCGAAGTCGCGTCTCAGCTTCTTAATCAATCTCCATTTTGCCCTACGCTAGTTCTCCTTGCCACTATCACCTTTTGAGAGTAAGGAAGGAGATAGCGTTGAATCCCAAAACTGTTTTAGCCATAAATAAAACACGGCTGAAAGGTAACCAGTAGAAAATATCCAAAAAAGCCTAACATAGAAGACCAAAGAACCCGTATCAATACCGCTTCCCAAGAGTTCCAATATACTGATTACTGTGAGAAGACCGGGAACTATGGAAAGAACCAAGTAAGTTTCAAGATATGAACGCAGTGGTCCATGATCAAGTAGAGAAGACACTACAAAAAGAGCAGACACAATCAATAGGATTCGTTTATCCGAGGGGTTCATAACTTCAAAAGATTTGCGTTTCCGATAATATTAATATCTTGTGATTTAGGTGTGTGCACGCAGAGTGACGAGTCACGCACGTTTTATATATTTTAAAATAGCCTTCATTTGAATGGGGGAAAGTTTATTCCTGAAACCAGCCGCCCACGTCGATATTCTGTTGACCGATGGATAGCAAGTGTAACAAAAATTTTAGTGATGTCGAGTGGAATGGCATCACATCCTTGTAAAGTAGCAACCGCAACAGGATTCTTTTACGAGGGCAATGGAAACAAATATCTCGTCACAAACAGACATGTTCTCCTACAAGAAGAACGCAAGTTCTATCCCGATTCATTAAAAATTAGGGTTCACACAGGTCCCACTTCTTGGGAGAATAGAGATGTTTCAATTAGTTTATATGGTGATGACCAAAACCCAAAGTGGCTAGAACATCCTCTCAATCTTAATTACCCCGAACCAGAAAAAGTGGATGTTGTAGCGATCAACATCAATTCATACGTTACTTCCTCTGATTACATAACCTATTGGTCACGAAATTATTTCTTACCGGAGGATGAAATCTTGAGCCTAGGTCATCAAGTTCTGGTTGTAGGTTACCCCTGGGGTTTCTACGATGAACATCATAATTTTCCAATCACAAAAAGTGGTACATTGGCAAGTCCATATCGGATCTATTTTCAAACTAAACCTGTTTTCTTAGTTGAGGCAAATCTGCCGCCGGGAACAAGTGGAAGCCCTGTCATACTCCCACACCGTTCTATAAGACAACTTAGGAACATTGGTGTTTCTATCGAGACAGAACCAACGCCTGCAAATTTATTGGGTGTCTTCTCCGCTGAGCACGTAGGATTGGGGCTTAATAGAGTGTGGTATCCTAGTCTTATTGAGGATATCCTCTCAGGATAGAAGTTTACATACGCTACTCTCTTGCGCGCGCTTATGAATTGTTGGTTCATAAAAATTAATTACTAAAAGACGTGAATTCTTCCAAAGACAGAATGAAGAAAAATATATGAAGGATTGTTCTGCGAAATGGCAGAGCTTTTAAGGATAGATAAGTTTCTGAAATTACTTAAAGCAAAAGGCAAACCTGATTTAGTCACCATCAATTTTGGAGACAAGATTGACTATGCCATAAAACTCATGATTAGAAACGATTTTTCTCAGCTTCCTGTAAAAAAAGATGGAAAAATAATTGGAATGATATCTTACGGTTCAATAGTTAGGTCAATGTTATTTCTCGAAAAGAAAAATGAGAAGCCGATAGATCTACTGAGAGTTAAAGTTGAAGACTTGATGGAAAAATCTTGTTGGGCGAATTACGATTCAGATCTTTTTGATCTCCTGGACAAATTGGCAATAAAGTCTTTCATTCAAATAAAAACTGAAGATGGAACAGATGAAATAATCACCAGCTATGATGCAATAGATTATTTCAGAGGAAATACAGAATCATTTCTTGCTTTAAACGACATTGAGAACTGTTTGAGGCATATAATACATGAGAAGTTTGATGAATCGTCGTTCAAAGAAAAAGCAAGAATTGCTCTTCCGTATAAAAAAAATAGAGTTCCTGAAACAGTGAATAATTTGGATTTCGGTGATTACATAACATTTGTTTCTCATTATTGGAAAAAATTCTCTGACTTTTTCGGAGATAAAAAGATTTGTCTCAGATATTTAGAAAAAGTAAGAAAAATTAGAAATGATATTTGTCATTTTCGAGGTCCTCTTGCCAAGTCTGACAAGGAAGCTCTTAAGTTTATTTCTAACTGGCTTAAATCGAAGAAGAATGATGTTTTGACGCAAGTATGCAGTAGCCCTTGATCTTAGTGCGCATATTTCCCTGAGTGCTTTATTATTGGACAACCATCAGCGTTAGGGTAGACGAGACATTGTTTTGGCTTCTGATTTTCTGGACTATTCCCTTGAGTTGTTGGGGAATTTCGGTTTTAACCTTTGCGCAGATATCGTAGATTCCATAAACCATGTAAGCCTCTTCTACGCCATCAATTTCTTTTACTTCTTCTAGAACGCTTTCCATTTGACTCGGTTCTGTGTTTAGCAAGACATAAACCAAAGACATCAAACCAACTCAAACATGATCATGGAGGAAGTTATATAAAAAAGTGATATGTGTTATGCGCCCGCAGACCAAAAGGTCATTTCTTATTGAGGTGCACTGCATACGCGATTTCGGTAACATCTATATCTAATCGATTCTGGCACCATCCTATCTCATTCCCATTCCAGCAATATCCAAAGGTATATGCTTAATCGGGTATACCGTTTTTGGAAGTCTATAATTGGTTGTCCTTTCCCCGTCTCCCGCCGTTCATTAACCGTCTCCCATCGTTTCGCCCGTCGTCCGTCGTTGGTTGGTTGGGTTAAAATTTAACTGCTATTTTTGAAAAGATGGAGTTTACTAAAGTTTTCACACTAGTTTTTCATGGTAAAGGGTTTTATTTTGGGGTTCATGTCAGATATTGGATTGGTAAGTGGTGAGTGTGTGTTGAGGGTTGCTTTTCAAGGGGAGCTTGGTGCTTATAGTGAGAGTGCAGTTTACAGCTTTTTTGGTCAGTCTGTAGACGTGAAGCCCTGCAAAAACTTTGGCGAAGTCTTCGAAAGCGTCAAAACCGGAGACGTAAACTATGGAGTTGTTCCCATCGAAAACTCCATTGAAGGCAGCGTAAACCGCACCTACGACCTGT
>CAZRCD010000017.1:0-14572 GCA_964598485.1 uncultured Candidatus Bathyarchaeia archaeon | reverse complement strand
AAACTAAGAAACGACAACAACCACGAAATCAACAATGATTTCTAAACAGCCTAGCTAGGCTGTTGCCAAATTCGGACAAAAAGGGATTTTAATGGGTCTTAGCTTTTTTCTCGGTATGCATCTGGATTTTTTTGACCGGAAGATACTTGATGTTCTGAGCAGGAAAGGTGAGCCTCTGACACTTGCTGGGTTGGTTAGGGATTCAGGGTTCGCCCGTTCAACGGTCATCATCCATCTGGAGCGACTTGGCTCTGAGGGGCTCGTTTTGAAGGAGAAAAGGCCGAGTAAAGGCCGTGGAAGGCCCGAATTTCTCTACCGCCCTGCAGACATTCCCCAACCTAAAACTACTCCTCAGCCGAGTGTGGTTGCGCTGGAGTTTTCGAAGCTCAAAAAGGCCTGCAGATACGAGAAGGGCGGTTACTGCAAGCTCGCAAGAGACAAATGCATAACCCAAAACTGTCCTCTACCCATAAAACCGAATAAAATCTATTAAAATCCGAATTTAGCAACAAGCTGGCGCGCGTAACCTGCATACCAAAAAAAAGGAAGCTCACGCCAAATTGCAGTCTTGCGATTACTATTTGATCAATTATAGTGCGTCATTGGGATTAAAGCCTTCCGTTTGCCGCTTGAGAAAGGGCTTTGTCACCTCGGTTCTTTTGAATCTAGTTGGGGAATGGGCATGTTTTGGTTGGGCATCCGCCTGCATATTCTGATTCTGCAGCAACAAATCTTTTCTTTTCAGTCTTTATTTCTCCTATGTTAAGAACCTGCTCCGGTTTACTTCCATAACGATAAACAGTTATCCCCTTACACTTCAACCTATAAGCAAGCCAAAACACTTTCTCCACATCCTCAACAGCAGCATCATACGGAAGATTAACCGTTTTTGAAACAGCATTGTCCGTGTACCTCTGAAAAGCAGCTTGCATCCTAACATGCCACTCTGGCTTAATATCCAAAGCCGTAACAAAAACCCTCTCAACATCCTCAGGAACCCCTCTAATTCCCTGAACAGAACCCGTACTTGCTATTTCCTCAAGAAGCCCAGCACTGTAAAACCCTCTCTCCTTCGCAGTCATCTCGAACAACGGATTAATTTCAAAAAGCCTAGTTCCCTCCAAAACCTTCCTCATAAAAGAAACAGCAAACAAAGGCTCAATCCCAGAAGAACAACCAGCAATAATGCTAATGCTCCCAGTCGGCGCTATCGTCGTTATCGTCGCATTCCTCATAGCATCATACTTGGCTTTCCAAACACTCCTGTCAAAATTCGGAAACGAACCCCTCTCCTCACCAAGCTCCACAGACTTCCGTCTAGCCTCTTCAGTGACAAACTTCATCACCTTCTCAGCAAGCCTCAAAGCCTCTTCAGAATCGTAAGGAATTCTAAGCTTTATGAGCATGTCAGCAAAACCCATCACACCCAAACCAATCTTCCTATTAGCCCTAGTCATCTCCTCTATCTGCTTCAAAGGAAACCTATTCGCATCAATAACATTATCAAGAAAATGAACAGCATTCCTCACAGTCTCCCTCAGCTTCTCCCAGTTCACTTTTCCGTTTTCAACCATCCTAGAAAGATTTACAGAACCCAAATTACAAGACTCATAAGGAAGCAACGGCTCTTCACCACAAGGATTAGTCGCCTCTATCCTCCCAATTTCCGGAGTTGGATTGTACCTGTTAATTTCGTCAATGAAAATGACCCCGGGGTCTCCACTCTCCCAAGCAGACTTCGCCATCAAACTCCAAACATTTTTAGCCTCAAGTTTTCTCACTTTTTCCTTGTTTCTCGGATTAATCAACCAATACTCTCCATCTTCCTCAACCTTCTTCATGAAATCGTCAGTAACAGCCACTGAAACGTTAAAGTTCGAAAGAACCCTCGATTTCTGTTTAGAAGTTATAAACTCAACTATGTCTGGGTGATCAGCCCTCAAAACTCCCATCATGGCGCCCCTTCTTTTTCCTCCAGCCTTTATCACTTCTGTCGCTGAATCAAAAACACGCATAAAACTCACAGGACCAGACGCCACGCCTTTAGTTGACTTAACCATGTCACCCTTCGGTCTCAGTTTAGAAAAGTCAAAACCAACTCCTCCACCGCTCTTTTCAATCAAAGCCATGTTTTTCACTGCAGTAAAAATGCTTTCCAAAGAATCCTCAACTGGCAAAACGAAACATGCGGATAATTGACCTAGTGCCGTTCCAGCATTAAAAAGGGTTGGAGAGTTGGGAAGGAATTCAGTTCTCACCATCATTTCGTAGAAGATTTTTTCGCTTTCTTTTGGATTCCGACAGTATTCCTTGTCAACCTTCGCAATGGCTTTTGCAACTCTCCTGAATGCTTGAGCAGGAGTTTCTACTGTTCTTCCCGTTTCATCCCTCAAAAGATATCTTTTCCTCAAAACTTCCAAAGCGTTAACAGTCAACTTCGGCTCTTCAATCCCAAGCTTCTCTCTTAACCTCCGAATCTCCTGCTTCTTCTCCCGATAAACCTGATACTCCTCTGCAACTTTTCCATAACCCCTTTTCTTCAAAACTTCTACAACAAAATCTTGAACATCCTCAACCGAAGGAACCCTTTTCTCAAATCTTTCCTCCAGAAGCCTAACAACTTCCTCAGTTACGCTTTCAGCCCTTTCTCCATTCTCAAGTTCAACCGCAACAAAAGCTCTGTGAATTGCATCCTTTATTCTGCTGGAATCGAAATCAACAACTCTTCCGTCTCTTTTCCTTATTTTCGTGACAAACATGACCTGCCCTATTCAAACTTGTTTTAATTACAATATAAAGATAAAGCCTAAAGTCTCCACGTGAAACGCTACAGCTGCCTAGTACGCAGCTCAGACATACTGTCTGTGAAATTAGACCAGCCGTTCTAAACCGTAGACTTAAAAGCAGTACTATGACACTAAAACATGATACGTGATGCCTCTCGCTTACGCCTTCAAGCACGTTTACCGCTCATGGAAACTTTTCCTAGCTCTACTAATAGGTATAACCTTAGCGTGCGCATTCTTCGCTGGAATAGACATCAAAGCAAACACAACAGCCAAGCAAGCACTCGACCAGCAACTCAGCAACATCGCCATCGACATGAAAGCCAACATTGACACACTAAACACAACAAAAATGCAAGAAACGCGGGACAAAATCCTGAATATCGAAGGAGTCGACGACACTGAGATAATCTCCAGCGCTTGGACAGAAACAGAAGTGCCCAACCAAGACTGGCCGTATTCAGTGAGAATCGTTGGAATCACAAACAACTCACACGTCTACGATGGATGGTTCAACAGACCTGATGAGATAGGAGAAAACGAAACTTACATAGTGGAAGGCTCACCGCTTGCTGACAAATTCGCCGATAGGGACATTATTCATGTAGACTTTTCAGGATACATGCACGATGAGAGTCCTATGTCCTTGAACCTCACAGTGAAGGGGTTGGCACAGCTTGATGATAAGGCGTATTCAATAGCCTCTGGGTACACATGGATGAGGACTATGAACGGAACGATGGAATGGTCAAGGCCAGGAGAAGGCTTTCTGATTGTGAGTTGGGAAAAGACCGTGCAGAAAATTTTGGATGAAGCCCAAAAGCTAACGTCTCGAGTTGGATTCGAAGATACTAGCCTTTTGATTTACCTTGACAGAGACGCTTTGATTAGTCCATGGGACATAGACTCCTCAATTAGCAACATTGGAATTTTGAAAAATCAAATTGAAAATGAAGGTGCACCTTTGGGGCTGGGCTCTGTTCAAAATAATCTAGAATGGCGTTTGAGTGCTTTCCGAATTGAGTCAATGTACATTAGATTCATGTTTACCGTTGTTTCTCTTCCAATATTCTTCATGGCTTGGTACATGGGAACAACAGTTTCCAATGTCTCTTTTAACCTTAGAAGACGTGAAATAGGATTACTATTAACAAAAGGTTTCTCACGGGGCCAAATTTTAAGGATGTTCTTAACAGAGACTGTGCTAATAGGAGTAATCGGCAGTATACTTGGAGTCTTTTTGGGTTTTCTTCTGAACCCACTATTCACCCAATTCAGCTCAGATACACTATTTAACCTGCAGACGATTAGCCCCTACACTATGATTTTCACCGTGGCATTCGGGATTATTATGGCTTTGTTTTCAACGTTTAGCTCAGCCAAAAAGGCATCTCAACTCCCTACGGTAGACGCACTCAGAGAGTACATGCCCTTGGAAGAGATAAAACCCTACAAGAAAAGGTGGCCTTGGGTTGCCTTTATCCTTGGAACCTACAAGATAATAGTCTTCATCTTGGGCATAAACATGACCATAGAATTAACTAGGGTTATGTGGAGTGGAAACTTCATTCTAATATTACTGGTTGGAATTTTTATGTTTATAGACATGATTCTAAATTACATTGGACCATTACTCTTTTTTTGGGGTTTCACGAAGCTTTTTATTCAATACTCCTTAAAGTTTCAAGAACTTACAGCGAAAGCAGCAAAATTTCTAGGCGATTTAGGTGTTTTAGCCACAAAAAATGTGAGGAGAAACCCTGCACGTTCCGCTGCAATCGCCTTCTTGATCGCCTTAATTGTTGGATATGCTGTGCAGGTTACCGGACAACTAGCCACCGAGCAAGACTATGCTGTTAGGCAAGTCTACTATCAAGTAGGTGCAGACATAGCTGTTTACGTTGATTATGCAAGTGATTCCCCAAACATTCTAAATGACATAATAGCAAATTCTTCTGAAAACATTCAGAACGCAACAATAGAGTACTCATTTTCAGCCTCAATGCCTCTTGGTGGTATAAGGGTGAAGGCTATTGAGCCGCATTCATGGCTTAAGTCAGCCTATTACGAAAACGAATGGTTCAGTGGAGAAGATGTCGCAACAGCATTAAGCAATTTAGCAACAGATAAAGACAGCATCATTTTAGAGCGTAGCGTTGCAAGTTCTCTCAAGCTAGATGTCTATGGCAATGTCACTCTAACCTTAGGTTACACTACGAAAACGCTTAGAGTTGTTGGATTTTTCGGTCCAGAACCATCAGAGCAGCAACAATCAGTAATAATTCAGCAAACCTTCATGCAGTACTGGTCATTTGTTTCCGAGGAACTCTATGAAGAAATCAGCAGCAATGTAAGTGCCTCTGCAAAAATACTGTTGAAACTGCAAAGTGGAGTAGACGGAAATAATGTTGCGGAAAACATTCGCAATCTTGACTTAAACGTAAGCTATGTGGATTCCTTCGCCGAAGAGTGGGAAGAAGCACAAACAGACGTCATGGTGATAGGCATGCTAGATGTTCAGCGATTAGGCATTATTTTCGCGGTTTTAGCGGCTTCTGTTGGAACAGCGTTAGTAAGCACTGTTAGCATGAAGGAGAGAAGCCGTGAAGCCACGATAATGAGCGTTAAGGGCTTGTCTTACAAGCAGTTAGTCATAATGTTCCTAACAGAAAATCTGGCTCTTGTAGTATTTTCCATCACTTTGGGCTTTGTCGTCGGGCTGATAGTTGTTTACGGAAACATATTCGCAGCCAACGCTTCCATAGCATCCCTTGTCCAGCGCCGCCTAGTCTTCCCATTAGACACAACACTCATGCTTTTTTCTTGTATAGCTCTAATTTTCATTTCAACAATTCTCCCCATAATAATCATGTCAAGAAAATATGTTACAAAACTTGAAAGGATGGTTCGATTAAGATGAAAGGCTTAGACATAAACGTTAAGGACTTAATCAAAGTCTACCACATTGGCAAAGTTGAGGTGCAAGCCTTAAGAGGATTAAACATGGACGTCAAAGCTGGCGAACTAATATCCATTATAGGTCCAAGCGGAAGCGGAAAAACAACACTACTCAACATCGTTGGCGGACTAGACCAAGCAACAGGAGGCTTTGTCCAAGTTGGAAACACACAAATAACAGCCCTATCAACAACACAGCTCGTTGAGCATCGCAGAAAAACAGTCGGCCACATATTCCAAACACTAAACTTAATCCCAACACTAACAGCGGCAGAAAACGTTGAACTCTCCCTGATTGCTTCAGGTGTTTCAAGAAGAAAAAGAATTGAGCGAGTAAACGAGCTTCTTGAAATTGTTGGCTTAACAGACCGTGCCCACCACAAACCAGAAGAGCTAAGCGGAGGAGAACAACAACGTGTAGCCATGGCAGCCGCCCTAGCAAATGATGCCCCTGTTATTTTAGCGGATGAGCCGACAGGCGAGTTAGACACTGTCAACTCTAAGATCATTGTAGAGTATTTAGTCAAGGTGAACAAAGAGCTTGGCAAAACAGTAATTATGGTGACACACGACCCAAGCGTTGCCAGGGTAGCCGACAGAATATTGCGAATTGAAGACGGAATCATAAAATTGGCTCTGACCCCAACGGAAGCTATCGCAGAGGAGAAGGCTATATCCTACGTTGACCAGTTAAGAGCGAGAATAACGGAGATAGAAACCCAACTGCAGCAGTTTGACGAAGATTTCAAGGCTGAAAAAATAGGTGGAGACGAATACGTAGAGAAGAGACAAAGCCTCAAACAAATCAGGGACAGCCTCCGTGAAGAACTCCATCGAATGGGCGTGGTAACATAACTTATCCTAAAATTTCTTTTCTGTGATTTTTATTCCTCGCTTTTCCAACTCGTTTAAGAACGTACCGAAAAACTCTTCGCTCATACCCAATCTTTCAGGGGGAACAACACCCTTTTCTTTTATCACTTTTTTAAGCATTAAATGCGCGATAATGGACGCTGGATAAGCCGTGGTTCTCGCCA
Source organism: uncultured Candidatus Bathyarchaeia archaeon (assembly GCA_964598485.1). Lineage (GTDB taxonomy): Archaea > Thermoproteota > Bathyarchaeia > Bathyarchaeales > Bathycorpusculaceae > SOJA01. Next base: position 7,791 of record CAZRCD010000017.1, on the reverse strand, counting down.
TGGCAGTAATTCCATGCTTCTCGTCATATCGATCCAGCATGTGATAGACGTAGCACAAATGTTTGTCATTTTTGATGCCTGAAACCTCAACTTTCATTACGACTATATCCCTGATTTCAGGTCTCAACAGCTGGCGCTCAAAGAGTTTGACCGTTAGCCTTCTTGGAGACAAGCGGGCATCATTGACACTAATTGGTTCTTCATCAAAAAACCCTAAAGCCTTAAGCAGCCCTATTTTTTCCGCATGCCCTGGATATCTAAGCGTTTTCTCCCACATGTTGTCCACGTTCTTTATTGTGTCAGGTAATGTTCTGAGGCCATCAGTGTAGAAGGCTTCAAGCACTCCCACGTTTGGAAACTCAACTTCCTCAAGTCCACTTAACGCTTCTTCCTCAACTATCTCACCATCTTCAACTATCCTCGCTTTTCTCGTATACTCATCGATGAGGCTTTCAGGGGACCAGGTAATAACATAGCCTAAAGGCGGTACAGGTTTTTCCGGGAGACCACCAACCATTATGCGAATAGTGCAAATCTTATCAAGCTTTCCGGCGGCATACCCAACAAGAATGTTGCTGGTACCCGGCGCCAAACCGCAGTCCGGAATAATCGTTACACCAGCTTTTGCAGCCTCGTCGTTTAACGCTAGAGGATTTTCAGCCATGTAGGAGACATCAACTAAATCTTTTCTCAGATCAATACATGCTTCAGCTAGATGATAACCAAGTTTTCCAGGCAGAAACCCCATAGCCAAATCAAAATCTTTCAGGGTTTTTGCTATTTCATCACGTTTTGTTGCATCTAATTGAATCCATGAAACGTTGTTTTCACCGATTCGTTCAGCAACCTCTTTGGCTCTTGCCCCGTCTCTGTCCGCAACAACAATCTCAACAGAATTCATGCTCTTAGCTAAGTCTTCTGCTGCAACAGAACCAATATTTCCACAACCTACAACAAGCACTTTCATAAACATAGAAAAGAAATTAGCATCATTAAAGTTTTTCCCAAAGCCACCGATCTTTTTGTGCAATGATGATTCTTAAAATATAAAGGATAAAATTGAAAATTTTATATACTCCCGTCTTTATTGTAGAGTCTGAGTATCATGGCTGACATTTGTCCAATATGCGGGCTTCCGAAAGATTTGTGCGTATGCGGTGAAATTGGAAAAGAACAACAAAGAATTCGTATAAGGCTTGAAACGAGAAAGTGGAGAAAAAAATCAACAATTATAGATGGTCTAAACAATAAAGACGCAGATATAGCAACTCTAGCTCAAAAGCTGAAAAATTCTTGTGCATGCGGAGGAACAGCGAAAAACGGTGAAATAATGCTTCAAGGGGACCATCGTGAAAAAGTTCGCCAATACCTAATCAATATAGGCTATCCTGAAGAAAATATTGAACTCCAATAATCGCCACATAAAGTGAGCCCAATGAAACTGCTACAAGATATAAAAGAAGTATTTAAAACGCTAAGTTATAGGAGACCAACTAAAATATATTGCCCAAGATGCGGAAGCCCAAAAATTCATCTATCCAGCAATCTTGATTATTGGCTGACCCCTAAAAAGTATGTATGTGAAAACTGCGGATACATTGGCCCTATAATTATGGAGCTTGAAAAAGAAGAAACATAACGCTACTAGTCAGGAATCTCCAAATGCAACTGTTTTCTCAAACTTTTGTATCGATTTCTCACAGTGACCTCTGTTACTCCTGCAGCTTCAGCTATGTCCTTCTGTGTTTTCTTCTCGTTGTTCTGCAAACAAGCAATGTACAATGCTGCAGCAGCCAAACCCATAGGATCTTTACCGGCAGAAGCCCTACTCCTTTTCGCTTCACGAAGAATCTGGATGGCCACTCCCTGAGTTCTGCCGGAAATCCCAGTATTTTCAGCAATTTTTGAAACGTATGTAAGCGGGTCGGCGATGGGCATCTGTATGTCAAGTTCACGAAGTAAGAGCCTATAGCAACGAGCAACGTCCTTCTTTTCAACCAAGCTTGCTTCTGCAACCTCTCGTAGGGTTCTCGGGGTTCCGCTTCCACGGCACGCGGCATAAACCGAAGCGGCAGCAATGGCTGCAATAGATCTGCCACGCACTAAGCCTTTATCCAAGGCTTTACGGTAGATAACCGCAGCCTTTTCTTTGATTGGCGACGGCATGTAGATTTTATCTGAAAGGCGGTCAAGTTCAGCCATCGCTTGAGCGAGGTTTCTGTCAACTGAAGAATGCACTCTTGAGCGTATCTGCCATTTCCTTAATCGCCACATCTGTAGGCGTGTGCGAAGGGGTAGTTTTCTTCCGAAGGCGTCGCGATCGATCTGGCTTATGGCTGTTGACAAGCCCTTGTCATGGACAGAGTATGACGTTGGCATCCCTACACGGCTTCTTGATGCTTTTTCCTCTTGGGTGAAGGCACGCCATTCAGGACCTTTATCCATCATTTGTTGATTTACGACCAATCCACAGTCGCCGCAAACGGTTTCGCCAGTATCGTAATCGTGAATAAGGTTTGGGCTACCACATTCTGGGCATTTGTCAAATAGACGTTGATGAGCCTTGCTTTCTTTTTTATGCATCTTTTCTCCTCAATTAATATGCACTTAGAACCGTCACCTTTTCGTGTTCCTCATCAATGATTCGGAATCAGAAAGCAGTACATCCGGCCCAAGTGTCTATCCGAAAGAAATGTTCTAATATATAAATTTTACGGTTTAGTCAAAAAGATCGCTTTCACAAATTTTGAATACTTACACTCACTAATAATCAGAAGGATAGTATCAACATGATAAAACTTCCGGAAAAAATACGGAGACCCCTAGAGAAAATTGTTAAAGAAATGAGAATCAAAGAGAACGTATATGGTGTAGGACTGTTTGCAAGCTGGAGCCGAGGGGATGCTACAAAATCAAGCGATGTTGACCTGCTAGTGCTTGACAAAGGTAACTTTAGTCATGAATTTGTGGAAAGAATCGAGATTAACGGTTTGCTTGTAGATTTGGATCACATTCCGAAAGCTTGGATTCATGGGCAGATTCCGCCTGAATTAGATCAAAAAGTATACGAGATGCAAATTCTCTACGATAGAGACTGGTCGCTAACCAACACAAAACTTTGGATGGCTAAATCTTATGGTTCACCTGAAAGAGTTGACATCAGAACGGAAGCGCACGTCGTAGAATCTGACATATACCTGAGTCGTGCAACTTCAGCCTTTTCAAGGAAAGACTTTCGAAGTTCACAGCTTTTTGCCGCGATGGCTCTGGAGAATGTTTTGAGGGTTTTGATGGAGGTTACGTTGGAACCTTTTTCAAACAGCCGATTCGTCGAGAAACTCGAAGAGTCAACGGCGAAACTGGGAATGCAGAACCTATTCACTGAATACTTAGAGATATCAGGGTTGAGTGGAGTGGACAGTGTAAGCGTTGAGGGCAAACTGAAGCTTTTCAAGGTAATCTGGGACGAAATAAACTTTACAGCCAAGCAAAATCCCCGCGCCTTTGAATCTTCTCATTTTAGGATTAAGACAAAACTGAGGTATTATTTGAATCCTGCTTTTCTGCAAGGCATGATGATGCGTGCGAAGTCTTTGATTAATTCTGGAAAAGCGGTTGAAGCAACGCATTATTTGAATAACATATTTGTTGACATGGTTGAAAATTATGCTTGGTTGAAATCCTCGATTGGCAAGGTCAAACTGGATTATACGACTTTGATACGGTCTTTGGAAAGTTTAGAAGAGAAGAACCCCAGAAACTACAAGTATATAATAGAGTTTCTAAACTTGAGTGATGTAGACAAGCTTAGGGCAGCTGATACAATAGAAAAAACCAGAAAGATCGTGTTTAAAGTACGTAGGGAGAGGAAGGTTTTAATCAAAAAATACATATTAAGAAGTCAGTTCAAAAATTCTAATCGACGAAGCCCGGTAGTGTAGCGGACAAGCATAGCGGGCTTTGGACCCGCTGACGAGAGTTCGAATCTCTCCCGGGCTACCACTCAAAGCTTTACTGTAATCTACAGTTTGTTTAATAGCCATGAACCGTCGCACTGCGCAGTGTTTAAATGGCTTAAGCCTTCTCTGCATGTTCCAAATTGGATGCCATAATTCTTGGCTAACACGCCCACTTTTTTCATCAATTTTAACCTCAATTCCTTTGGTAAGTAAGCGGTTCTGCCGATCTTTTCTCCTTTGTCAAGATAAAATGGTTTCAGTTTTTCAGCAGTTTTTGGCAATGCCATATTGAATCTCTTCCAGCTGTCCGGTTTAACCTTATACGTCGAGCTTGTGATGTGTTTGACACCTATTGAAGCAAGGGTCTCGACAAGGTTTTCCGGATTATCATTTACGAATGGAATTATCGGGTCTATGCGTACGGATGTTGGGATGCCTTTTCTAATTAGGGTTTCAGCAGTCTTCAACCGTTCCGATGAGGATGAAGCTTTTGGTTCAAGGATTTTTGAAATGTTGTCGTTGTCTGTTGTGATTGTCAAAGTCACCATTGACGGCTTCTTTTTTAAAAGATCTATGTCTCTGACTACGAGGTTTGACTTTGTTACCACTTGAATCTTGCAGTCACACCTAGACAAGATTTCTAAGCATTTCCGCATTAAGCCTGTTTCGGCTTCCAAGCTTGGATAGGGATCTGAAGAATTAGAAATTGATATTAATTCGCCTTTAAGTTTCGCTGCTTCTCTTTTTAGCCTCGGAATTAAGTCTTTTTTAGGTCTGCACCTAAAGAATTTCGGAATATAGCTTGAAGCATAACAGTAAACGCAAGCATGATCACATCCAGTGTAAGGGTTAAAGGTTAATTTAGGTGGACAAGTGCAAAGGTTTGAACGCCAAGGATCGAATTTAGAAATCAGAGTCACACGTTTTCACTGTTCCTACTCTAAAACAGAACATCAACAAAAACCATTTGTCCTCTTATTTCTTCGCTAGCGCCTGCTATTAAGTCAAGTCCGTACGTGGCTGGCGGAGTGGGATTTGAACCCTTCCTACATTTCTGACCAAAGACACCTAACCAACACATGCTCATTCATGCCCTAAAGGTCATCTAACCATAGAAAGAACTGCAGGTTCAAGGTATATATAAGGGGGGGTCTAGTCACCGCAGACAACAAAACCTCTCTCACCAAAACCACCATGCACAGGCTTTGTTCACCGATTATATCACCCAGACACTGCCTAAGCCCGACACCTCGAGCGTTTGGAGGCCGCAGGCTGAGCCGGTCGGCCGAAACCTTCCGACTTACACCCCGACTCCATCAAACCCATCTTCTATGGGAGCCCTCGTCCCATTAACCAAGCTGTTACCAGCCCAGCGCTATTAGGGAACGGCTGCCTATTTTCAGGAGAGGCTTCGGGCTTAGATGCTTTCAGCCCTTATCCTCAGCGGCGTAGCTGCCCGGCATCTGCCCTGTCGGACAACCGGTTAACCAGTGGCCACAACGTCCCGTTCCTCTCGTACTAGGGACCCTTTCCCCTCAGGCAACCAACACTCCCAGCAGATAAAGTCCGACCTGTCTCACAACGGTCTAAACCCAGCTCACGTTCCCTTTTAATAGGCGAGCAGCCTCACCCTTGGCCCCTTATGCAGGACCAGGATAGGAAGAGCCGACATCGAGGTACCAAGCCGCGGGGTCGATGTGAACTCTCGCCCGCGACAAGCCTGTTATCCCCGGGGTAATTTTTCTGTCATATCCAACCCCCATCAACGAGGATTTGGATGTTCGCTAAGCCAGGCTTTCGCCTCTGGATCCCTTACTGTGGAGGATCCAGTCAGGCCGGCTTTTGCCTTTGCACTCTACGACGGATTTCTGTTCCGTCTGAGCCGACCTTAGGGCGCCCTTGATATCTTTTCAAGGGCGTGCCGCCCCAGCCAAACTGCCCATCTACCGTTGTTCCAGCGCCGAAGCACCGGTAAGAAACACAGTTGCAGAAAGACGGTGTTCCATTGTTGCCTCCCCCGGTTCCCGGAGAAACCAGGATTAACGGCTCCCGTCTACACTCTGCATCCACAACCGTATTCCAGCGACAGACTGCAGTAAAACTCCACGGGGTCTTCTTTTCCCGCTGGAAGTTCGTGGACTGTTCGTCCACGTTACGTGGGTTCACCGGGTACCAAGCGGGGACAGCGGGGCCCTCGTTGCTCCATTCATGCACGTCGGAACTTACCCGACAAGGCATTTGGCTACCTTGAGAGAGTCAGAGTTACTCCCGGCGTTTGCAGGCCCTTAGCCCGGTTGAACCCAGGTTTTAGGTACCTGTACTGGCCAGGATTCAGAAGCCGTTCACACGCTTTCGCGCTTGCGGCTTCCTATGTTTTTATTAAACAGTCGGGACCCCCTTGCCACTGCGACCTGCTGTTCCAGCCAAAGGCTAAACGGCAGGCACCCCTTATACCGAAGGTACAGGGCTAGATTGCCGAGTTCCCTCGCTTGGCATATACCCGACACGCCTTAGGTTTCTAGCCTAGGGACACCTGTGTCGGTTCTGGGTACGGTCACAAAGGATCCTTCTCAGCGCCCTTTTCAATGGCTCCAGAGATCGGCTGAACCGCCCTAAACGGGCGGCTATTCCCTCTTTCACTTGGTTCTCGCCATTACGGCACTCCCCAAGTTTATACGGTTAAACAAGGCGACAGCCTTGCTCAACCTACCCAGAAGCGTCAAGCGTTGAGCTTGCGTCGCCGCAATCGTACCTTCGTGGTGCTGGAATTTTAACCGGCTTCCCTTTCGGCATGGTCGGTTAGGCCATATCTTAGGACCGACTTACCCCCGGCTGACGACCGTTGCCGGGGAACCCTTGCCCCTTCGGCGGAGGGGATTCTCACCCCTCTTTGCTGTTACTACCACCGGGATTTTCAATCCTGACCGGTCCACTGGACATTACAGCCCAGCTTCTACCCAGCCAGGACGCCCTCCTACCGATGCAGCGCTAAGCTGCACCCTGGGGTATCGGCGGCTGGCTTAGCCCCGTCAATTTTCAGGGCCATAAGCCTCGGTGGGTGAGCTGTTACGCTTTCTTCAAAGGGTGGCTGCTTCTAAGCCTACCTCCCCACTGTCTATGGCTTATGACGCCCTTCTGGTTGACATTTAGCCAGCACTTAGGGGCCTTAACCTCAGTCTGGGTTGTCCCCCTCTCGGTCCAGGAGCTTACCCCCTGTAACCCGTCTCCCAAGGTCTACGGCGCCGATGAATTCGGAGTTTGAAAGAAAAGCGGGGCCTTTCGACTCCTTACTTTCCAATCAGTGCTCTACCCCACCGGCTGCCTCGTTTGGGACTGGGCTGCGACCCACTTCGGAGGGAACTAGCTATCACCGGGCTAGATTGGTCTTTAGCCCCTAACCCCAGGTCTGAGGAACGAATTGCACGTCAGCACCCATTCGGGCCTCCACCAAGCTTTCGCCTGGCTTCGCCCTGCCCAGGGCTAGATCGCCCGGTTTCTAGTCTCACAACCGTGACTCCAAGTCCTTTCAGACTTCGCACCTCACCAGCCCGAAGGCTGGCTGCGTGCATGTTGGTTTCCCTACGCCTACGGGCTTTAACCCTTAGGCTTGCCACAGCCGTGAACTCCCCGGCCCGTGTTTCTAGACGGAACGTGCAACCCTAGTCCCCCTCCCTCGTACTTCCACCTCACGATGGTTTCCTTTAGGAGGGATCTACCCTTCCAGGCTGCACACGTCTGTAACCGTCTGGTTTCAAGCACTTTTCACCCCTCTTCCGAGGTACTTTTCAGTTTTCCGTCACCGTACTAGTGCGCTATCGGTCTTGAGGCGTAT
>CAZRCD010000016.1:0-23694 GCA_964598485.1 uncultured Candidatus Bathyarchaeia archaeon | reverse complement strand
CAAAGCAGTCTCACCAACATACTTCAACACATAATTTAGGGACAAGCCAGCGCGCCAGAATCTTCTAATTGCAAATATGGTTCTACCGACCGCTTTAACATCGCTTTTTCCTTTACCTTTAAATGAAGGGCTACAACACAATTCCAATTATGAAGAAAGTGAAAGACTTCGAGATAGAAAAGTCAGGCGACTTGAGAGAGATTTTGGCCCAAATGGAAGACTTAGGCGGCTTCCAAGGAAACAAGGTAGCCGAAGCCGTGAACATCCTAGAAAGAATGATCAAAGATAAAAAATCGCTGAATTTCCTGTCCTTCCCAGCGTGTTTGGTGGCAACAGGGATAAGAGGCATTTTTAAAGAGATGGTGAAGAGGAAATGGTTCGATCTAGTCATCACAACCTGTGGAACCTTAGATCACGATTTAGCGAGAAGCTGGGGCGACTATTACTGCGGTTCGTTCGGACTAAACGATGAAGCGGTAAAGAAAAAGGGTTTCAGCCGGCTGGGCAACGTTTTGGTTCCAGACAAAGTTTACGCTAAACAGGTTGAAAAGAACGTTCAAAGATTTCTGAGCGAAATTTACGAAGAAAAGAAAGAGTTAGCAACCTATGAGCTGGTTTGGGAATTTGGAAAAAGATTGGACTCTGAGGATTCGATAATTTATTGGGCGACTATAAACAAAATTCCAGTCGTAATTCCAGGCATAACTGACGGAATGATTGGATACCAGCTGTGGATGTTCTCCCAAGACAAAGATTTCAAGATTAATGTTCTGAAAGATGAACAGCTATTGAACGATCGAGTTTGGGAGGCTGAGAAAACTGGGGCTTTAATAGTTGGTGGAGGAATATCAAAGCATCACACGATTTGGTGGAACCAGTTTAAAGGCGGATTAGATTACGCTGTTTATTTAACCACAGCCATTGAAGAGGACGGTTCTTTGTCCGGAGCAAGACCGAGAGAGGCTGTGTCTTGGGGACAGATAAAAGAGAACGCTGAAAAAGTCTTCATCTATGGCGAAGCGAGCACGATTCTGCCTCTCATGATCTCCTCCCTAGCGGAAAGATTGCAGCACAGATGAATTCGATGCACGCGTTAACAATTTTCCGAAAGATCGCTTCATTTCTTCTTGAAAAAGGTCTCTAGCTTTCTGGTTTTTGATCTTTTTAGTATTCTGCCGCACTTTTTAGGGTCTAAATCCTTGAAATCCAATTCAAGGGTTGCTAAGAGCCTTTGAACTCCTTTGGCGATGTTTGGTGCAACAAGAATTCCCCGAACTTTGCGGTTTGCCTTACTTTTAATTGCATCAACATACTTTGCGAGTTGAAGCACAGCTTCGTTGCCTGCTGTTTTACGCTTGATCTCCACAACAACAAAATTACCATCTTTGTCCACGCCATAAACATCCACGAAGCCCGGCTCGACTTTTTTCTCGTAGCTTATAGGTTTGAATCCTTCCTCAACAAGCGAAGGTTTTAATAAAATTGCTTTTTGCATGTCTTCCTCGCTTGCGTAGAGGGAGAACTCTCCAGAATCGACGAGGCTTAGAGCAGAAACCATGTGGATTTTGTCAAAAAACATCGCAACGGATTCGGCTGGTTTGCGCCTTACCGCATGAATCTGCAACGAGTTGTCTGTAACTTGAATGTGAAAAATGCAGCCAGGGGGCTGCCAGTTGACAGGCTCATAGCCAACTGAACGGTGAACAAGAAGAGAGCCATCCTCCTTGATTATTAATATGCGCTCTCCAGGCTCCAGTTTTGAGCTTGCCCTTCCACTGTAGTGAACCCAACAATCACCAATAACGAGTATTGTTTTACGTTTAGAAACAGCATCCTTAAGGACTTTTTCTGCTTCCTCAACGCTTGGACTCACTAAAACAGTAAAGGGCTTGAAGTTCATCACAATATTCGCCAATAGTTTTAGAAGCTTTCTGTATAGATAAGATTTCTGAAGGATTCGGCATGAGCGAGTGGGATAAGAAACGCGATGTGATGCATCGTTACGATTTAACGGCACACATTTATGATATACGATACGCGGAGGAGCAAACGGCAAAAATTAAGGCTGTTATGGAAAGCATAAACATGGAAAAAGAAGGTTTAGTTTTAGATGTTGGGTGTGGAACAGGGCTTTTATTTGAATATGTTGCAAACAAAGCTGAAGCAATTGTTGGATTGGATATTTCAAGAGAAACTCTGTTTCAAGCAAAGAAACATGCGAAAAAATTTGCGAATGTACATTTGATTTTGGCTGACAGTGACAATGCGCCTCTCAAAGAAGACGTATTTAGTCACGTTTTTGCTCTAACTCTTATTCAGAACACACCTAACCCTTTCAAAACTTTGAACGAGATTAGACGGGTTTCAAAAGAGAATGCTGTAATTGTAGTTACTGGTTTAAAGAAAAAGTTCCCAATAAAAGCTTTCAAAAGGTTATTACGCGATGCTGGTTTGGATGTCATTGCTTCAAAGAGTGAAAGCTTAAAATGTCATGTTGCGGTTTGCACCAAGTTTTTTCATTAAATTCTTACGAGATTTAGAACTAAACTATATATGAAAGTAAAATATTAGAGCATGCTCTAATGCATCTCACATCGCATGCTTGGTGGGTTAACGGATGCCTCTGAAAACAGTGAAAACGGACACGGCGGAAGCATTAACGTTAGAATGGATTTTACATATTAGAAACTACAAGTTAACCCTTGACAAAAACTTGTGTGTAGGCTGTCAAATCTGCACTCTTGCATGCCCGAAAGAAGCAATTGAACTTGAAAAGCAGCCAAAAATTCTGGGAGAGAAGGCTAAACACGCAAAAGTTGACATAGATCTGGAAAAATGCAATTTCTGCGCCATATGCGATATATTGTGTCCTTACGGCGCAATAAAAATAACCGTGAATGGAGAACACCTTCTGTCAGTTGTCGAAAAGGAAAGCTTCCCGCAACTGATTCGAGAAATCCAAGTAGACACGAGCAAATGCCCCGTGGACTGCGTTGAATGCGAAGAAGCATGTCCATTAGACTTGATTAAGGTAACGAGGTTGACGGCTGACAGAAAAATTGTTGACGACGCAGACTCCTTATCTGAAAGGGAAAAGAGCGAACTTCAAGTCAAAATTGACATTCAAGAGGAGCGTTGTCCATGTTGCAGAATTTGCGAATTCAACTGCCCCGAGGGAGTCCTGACTGTGCGAAAGATCTTTCATGGAAAAATAAATATTCACCCAGAAAAGTGTCCGGAAGGCTGCACGGATTGCTTAGATGTTTGCCCAATAACAGGTGCACTTTACCTTTCTGGTGAGGATAAAAAAGTGCATGTAAACGAAATGTTTTGCGTTTATTGTGGAGCGTGTAAAATTGTTTGTCCGGTTGAGGAGGCATTGGAGCTTAAACGCACGTCGATAAGACATACGCCAGTTAGTTCAGGAGCGTGGAACAAGGCCCTAGAAAGGCTAGCTTCACCGATTGAGATGACTAAAGAGTTGAAGGCGAAGGGTTCTCGAAAAGTGGTGGAATCTGTTGAGAAGAGGTTAGGATGGAAGATGGTGTAGATGACCCAAAAAAAAGCCCGGAAGCAAGCAGAAACTGAGGAGTTACGGATAGGGGTCTTCATATGTCACTGCGGCTTAAACATAGCTGGCGTGTTAGACATAAAGGAGCTAGTTAAATTTGCGAAAGCTTTGCCAGACGTTGTCTACGTGAAGGACAATCGTTACACGTGTGCAGACCCTGGGCAAGATGAAATTAGAAAAGGCATAAAGGAGCATAATCTTAATCGTGTCATTGTGGCAGCATGTTCGCCACGGATGCACGAGCCTACATTTCGAAGAACAGTTTCTGAAGCAGGTTTGAATCCTTTCCTTTTTGAAATGGCTAACATACGGGAATTCTCATCATGGTGTCATCCGAGCACGCCGAAGGAGGCAACTGAAAAAGCTAAGGACCTAATAAAGATGGCTGTCGCAAAAGCAAGGCTGTTTCGCCCGCTTGAAACAATGGAAGTTCCAGTAACCAATAAAGCGTTAGTCGTAGGCGGTGGCATAGCTGGAATGAACGCTGCATTGGACTTAGCTGATATGGGTTTCAAGACGTATTTGCTTGAGAAGGGGGAAAGCATAGGGGGCCACATGGCGCAGTTGGATAAAACGTTTCCAACCCTTGATTGTTCCATATGTATTGAAGGTCCAAAGATGGTTGATGTCGGGCGGCATCCCAATATTGAGATAATATCTTTTGCTGATTTGCTGAGTGTCAGCGGTTTTATAGGCAATTTCAAGGTTAAGATTCGGAAAAACTCGCGATATGTGATTGCTGAAAACTGCACGGGTTGTGGTGAATGTAGAGAGGTTTGTCCGATTGAGTATCCCAACGAGTGGGACATGAGTTTAGGTGTTAGAACGGCCATATCTGTCCCCTTTGATCAGGCAGTTCCACTTATCTACACGATAAACAAGGATTATTGTATTGAATGTTTCAAGTGTGTTGACGCTTGTGGAGCAAGACGGGCTATAAATTTTGAGCAGGAACCCGAAGAAATCGAGCTAGAAGTGGGAACGATAATTGTGTCAACAGGTTATGACATTTACTTGCCTTATGACGATCCGCTCTACGGATATGGTAAATATCCGAACGTGATAACTTCCCTCGAGTTTGAAAGACTTATACTTGCTGCGGGTCCAACCGTTGGAAAAGTTGTTAGAGCCTCAGATGGAAAGAAACCGCACACCATTGCTTTCATCCAATGCGTCGGCTCACGTGACATAAACAAGTATCCGTATTGTTCAAACTTCTGTTGCATGTACACCTTAAAACATGCTGTCCAGCTTAAAGAGAAGTATAAAGAAGACATAGAAGTCTACGTGTTCTACATGGACATGCGGAGCAACTTTAAAGGCTTCGAGGAATTTTATCAACGGGCAAGAGAACTTGGTGCAAACTTTGTTCGTGGAAGGGTAAGCCGAGTTTTTGAGGTTCCCGAAACAAAGAATCTGATTATACATGTTGAGGACACGGCTCTTGGTCAGCCTATAGAAGTTGAGGCTGAAATGGTTGTTTTGGCGACTGCAGCCATACCCAAAAAAGGTACAGATGAGATGGCACGCATACTTAACGTGACACGTGGAGCAGACGGCTTCTTCATGGAAAGCCACCCCAAACTCAAGCCTATAGACGCACCTACGGCTGGAATATTCTTCGCTGGAGCATGCCAAGCACCAAAAGACATACCATACTGTGTCTCGCAAGGCAGCGGTGCAGCATCAAGAGCGGCAACCGTGCTTTCGAAGCCAACTTGGAAGATTGAGCCGATAATAGCTGTTGTGGACCCGGACAAGTGCAGAAACGTCAAGACGAAATGTGGAATATGCGCCCAGAAGTGTCCTTACGGGGCAATAAAGGCTGAGGAAGGGAAACCAGCTCAGGTGACAATAGCCATGTGCCACGGATGCGGAACATGCGTGGCAGAATGCCCGGCAGATGCCATAACACAAATGCACTTCGCAGACGTCCAGATCTTCGCCCAGATAAGAGCAGCCCTAGAAACAAATTCTGAAGACAAGATTTTGGGTTTCCTCTGCAACTGGTGTAGCTATGCTGGGGCGGACCTAGCGGGAACAAGTAGGTTTGAATATCCGCCAACAATAAGACCTATACGAGTTATGTGCTCTGGAAGGGTTGACCGAGACTTTATTCTAGAAGCCTTCAGACTCGGTGCAGGCGCTGTTCTAGTCAGTGGCTGTCACCTGCCATACGACTGTCACTACATTAGTGGAAATGTGCAAATGAAAGCCAGGATGGATGCGTTGGCGCCTATGCTTCAAAAACTCGGGTTAAGCCCTGAAAGGTTTCGTGTGGAATTCATTTCAGCCTCTGAGGGCGTGAAGTTTGCAGAAGTCGTTAGAGAAATGACTGAACGAATGCATGCCCTAGGCAAGGATAGAATTGAAGCTGAAAATGAGAAACTCCGTCCCATATTAGAGAAAATGTTGAAAAGAAAGGGACTTATTTAACTCGCATTCAATACAACTATTCGAAGCTTTGAGTAAAATTTATCAGATCAGAAGAGTAATTGTGGGCTATGCCAAAGCAAAAAATGATAGACCTGCTCTACGAGCTTATGAAAAACTCGAAACGAAGCGACAGAGAACTCGCAAAAGTTGTGAAAGTGTCGCAACCAACAATAACGAGGATGCGGAAAAACCTTGAAAAAGAGGAATACATCCGCGAATACACAATAGTGCCTGCTGTTGAAAAACTGGGATTTGAGATTACAGCATTAACCTTTCTGTCAACAAGCACAAGGCCAAAAGACGTGAAGGAAATGCAGAAATGGATTTCTGAAAGCCAGAAAATATTTTTCTCAAGCTTGGGTGAAGGTCTTAATGGAAAAACGCTTTTACTGGTTTCAGTTCACAGAGATTTCACTGATTTTTCAGAGTTTACCCGTGAAGTCAGAGGTATTCTTGGCTTGAAGGGTGCTTCAATGGAGAGCTTTCTGGTTTCACTAAAAACAGACATGATTAAACATTTCTCGTTCAAGAATCTAGAACGAATTTAATCCATATTTTAGAATCATTCGTATGCTGACGATAATCAGCACTAAGCCGAAGATTCTGCGAAGGTTTCTGCCAGAAATCCTTTTAGATGCGTAAGCGCCTAGTTGAGCGCCAAAAATTGTTCCTAAAACCAGTAGAAACGCGTATTCAATGTTTATGTGATCTAGTCTGAAATGTTCTATGACACCGGATGTTGAAGTGAAAATCATTGTGAACATAGAAGTTGCCACTGTAATGTGCATCGGCATGCCCATAGCCAACACCATTATCGGCACCATAAGTGAACCTCCGCCAATGCCTAACAAACCAGATGATAGCCCTGCAAAAAAACCTAATACTACACCTGATAAAACTCTATTTTTAGATTCGAACAATGAACTCTCAGAATCTGCGGGGTTACGTTTTTCTGTATCTGAGTGTTTATTTTTGGAAAAACTTAGTTTCAAGATCATGCGCAAAGCAACAAAAAACAGGAAGCCCCCGAAAATTAAGCCCAATAACTGTTCATCTATGACTGAGGTTATGTGCGCACCTAGAACAGCTCCTGGAACGGTTGTTATTGCTAAGATTAAGCCAGTCTTGTAGTATATTCGCTTTTGCCTTGAATAATTTTCAGTTGAAGCTAACGAAGTAAAGATGATTGTCGTTAGACTTGTTCCCGCGGCATGAGAGGGAGAAAAGCCATATACTAAAGTCAGTAGAGGCACTATGAAGACACCGCCTCCGACACCAACCATAGAAGCAATCGTCCCAATAAGAAACCCAAATATAGGTAGCAAAATTTCCATCATATTTACATCACCCCAAAGCCATATCTTTTGGAAAGCTCTTTAAATCCCTGTTTAGCAGTCAGAGAATTCTTTCTAAAACTATTCAAGTATTAAAACGTTAACATATCTAACTACTTAAACGAGAAATGGTCTTCCTTGTTTTCCCAGTATTCTCTTGTTCGTAGGTATTGGATTTTCGTTTTTGAAAGGTCCATGTAAAATTCATCTTTTTCTACTACTGAGTAGACAATATTCTAGATGGTAGAGTTTCAACTAGTAATTCGAAAATAAGAAGGATGTGAAAGGGAGATTTGTTATGGTTCTGATGATCCTGTGATGTATGCCCAAACGCTTACTAAGACTAGTGTTAGACATGCTCCAGCAAATCCTGAAACCAGAAATCTTATTTGAATCAGTTCTGGTAATATTGTCACAAGCCATGGAATTGCATATTCTGCGGTCAGATCAGCTATGATTCCCGCCATGAATCCTAAGACCGCTACTAGCCCGAAAACCTTTATTCTGTCACCCACTTTTTTCACCTTTGCTTACATTAGGATTCTAAGCCCCTTTTTAGTTTAACTTACACGTTTTTGTCTATTACAGTGAAAACAGCAAGCAGTTCTTTTCATTGTAAAATTAAAGCTCAAAACGGTTTTTAGAAGCGTGTATAGCTCTACGTATATACGTGAATGTTTTCAGCATGTTAACAATGTATAAGATTTGTTTAAGCGTAGTCTTCTGTTCGGAGGTATTAAATTTGTCAGAAAGATTCAGTAAAAAGTGGGAAGATAGGCGTAATGAGCAACCGCTAACAGACCGCATTAAAGGGGCAGTGAGGCCGCCAGGTCCATTAAAGCCAAGACTTAACATGGCAGTTAGACGCTTAGACTTGCAAATACAAAAGCTAGATCAAGCGGGTGAAAGGTTCAGCAAAAGAGACCAATCGATATTCGCAAGAATCGTAGATGCTTACACAAAGCATGACATGGCACGGGCAAATGTCTTCGCTAGTGAATTAGCTGAAATTAGAAAAATGGAAAAAATGATTATGCATGCAAGACTCGCCCTCGAACAAATTGGGTTAAGATTGCGAACAGTGTCAGAGCTTGGAGATGTGGTTTCAACACTGGGGCCAGCAGTAAGTGTTTTAAGCGCAGTCAAAGGGGGAATGGCAAACATGTTCCCAGAAGCGGAAAGGGAATTGGGACAGATAGGCGATATACTCAGCGGAATAATAATGGAAGCTGGACAAAACACAGGGTTCTCGATGAACTTTGAAACCAGTAATGAAGACGCCCAGAAAATTCTCACAGAAGCCGCAACCGTTGCAGAACAGAAAATCAAAGAGAAATTCCCAGAATTGCCAGCGGGAATCCCTTCCATACCCTTAGGAGAAAAATCCCCTACTGAAACGTCCTAAACTCAAACACATAGGAGACCACTATTATGACACAAAATTCCAACCTTTTTATCTCAATCGGCAAACAAATAAAAGATGAATACGGACGCACAATCGGCAAAGCCACATCTTTCGCTGTAAATCCAAACGGCAGAATTAACTCAATCTACATTGAACAGGGAAACGGCAAAATCATGAAATGTCCTGCAGAAAACCTGAAAGTCGAAGATTCGGGGATCATTCTTCTATCCAGAGTAAAAATGGAAGCTAAAACCCTTTCCGATCAAATTCCATTAATATGGCGGAAAGACCAGGCTTTAAACGAGCTTCTGGAGAAAAAGAAGATTTCACTAGAAGTACATGAAGATTTGCACAAAAGTTTTGAAGGAGTCCTAAACCAACTAAAAGACGAAGCTAAAACTCTGATGGAAAATGTGGATAAGGAAACTGTTAGGTGCGCTAAAGAAATTAAGGAATTAAACTATGCTTTGGTTAATCTTGAAATTGAACATGAAATAGGAGAAATCGATGAGCAATCCTATCAGACATCTTTCGCAACAATACAAGAATATCTAAAAAAGGCTAATACGGAGAAAAGCGAACTAGAAGCGATGGAGAGTAAGCTTTCAAATATCCTTCTGGGAGAAACGCCTTCGCTGATAGAGCAAGAAACTAGGGAAGAACCTGCCGAAGAATCAAAAGCTCAAGAGCAAGTGCAAACGGATGCTCTGACTTCTCCGATTCCGTCACCGAATCTTCCAGAGCCACCTGTAGTAGTTTACGTGAAAGAAGTGGGCGAGTCCAGCGCTTAGGCTGAAGCGTAGCGGGCGGAGGGAACTGGCATCAGAAAACTTTTCCAAAAGAACCCTCCACTACTACGAGAAGTGATTGGTAAGTCAATGCGTAAACTGAAGATTGAACAAAGTAGGATCGAACAAGTCTCTTTCAGGTTGAAGAAAAGAGACAATGTGTTATTTCAAACGTGCGTCCATGCCTTAAAAAAGCAGAACAAAGGTAGGGCTACCATATTAGCGAACGAGATTGCAGAAATCAAGAAGCTTACAAAGTTTCTCTATCATGTGGAACTAGCAATCGAACGGGTAATTCTTAGACTTGAAACAATAAGGGAACTCAGCGACATAGTTATCGACTTGAAACCAGCATTAAGGATGCTTCAAAACGTTTCAAAAGAGCTTTTCGAAGTCCTACCAGATGTCTCATCAGAACTAGGCAAAGTTAACGACGTAATAAGCGAAACCCTTTACTCAACAAGAATAACAACAGATGAGTCATTAATCCCAGTAAACAGAACTACGTCAGGCGGAGAGGAAATACTAAAAGAGGTTTCAAGCTTCGTAGAACAAAGAGTAGCTGAAAAGCTTCCTGAACCGCCCTCTGCTCTAGAAACTCCTGTGGAAACTCCTGTTAGGCAAATGGTTGCATTGGCGGCAACATGCTCACAAACAATCGGTCAAGAAACTAGTGAAACAGAAACCATATCTTCCCAAAATCTCTTTTCTTTCAAGAAGGCGGAAGTTCAAGAAGTTTCGTTAAAAGTTGAAAAGCCCTCACTGCAGGATGTCCTCTTCGAATATGTTAAGAAAAGCAAAGGAGAAGTTGATTTGACGCAATGCTCCCTTCAATTGAATGCATCATATGAAGAGATCGAAAAGGCTCTTCACGACTTGGGGGCTAAGGGTAAGATAATAGTTGAGACCAAAGCTAGGTGAAGAGCTTATGGGTGCACCACAAGAACTGGAAAAATCTGCAACAAATTATGCTTTAGAAGCCGTCCGCTTGGACAAGCAAAGTTCAAGAGGCATGGCGATAACAATGTACCAGAAGGCTATAGAAATTCTTCTCAAACTGGTTCAATTATATCCGGAATACAACTTGAACAAGGTCTACATACAGAGGGCAATAGCCTACCAAGAAAGGATAAAAGTACTGCAAGGGACAACACCGATCGAATCGCATGCAGGAGCTGGAAAAACAGTTGAAAGTGCCAAAACCACCCAAAGCGAAAAGGCGAGTTATGACGAGCTGATAGTAAAGGAAAAACCAAACGTGAGATGGGAACAAGTAGTTGGACTCGAACATGCAAAGAAGGCAATAAAAGAAGCCATAGTTTATCCAGTTCAGAGACCAGACCTATTCCCGTTGGGTTGGCCTCGAGGAATTCTCCTGTTTGGACCGCCAGGTTGTGGAAAAACGTTGTTAGCGGCAGCCGTAGCCACAGAAATAGATGCTACCTTCATATCTGTTGATGCCGCATCAATAATGTCTAAATGGTTGGGTGAAGCTGAGCAAAATGTTGCCAGACTCTGCAATTCTGCCAGAAAATCAGCTATAGAGGGAAAACCAGCCATTGTTTTCATAGACGAGTTAGACTCTCTCATGGGAAAGCACTCGAACGAAGTCGGCGGAGAAGTTCGCGTTCGAAACCAATTCTTGAAAGAAATGGACGGCATCATAGACAAGGGTAAAAACTTACATGTTTACATTATTGGAGCAACAAACAAGCCGTGGGACTTGGATTGGCCTTTTATTAGAAGGTACCAAAAAAGGATTTTGGTGCCGCTTCCTGATCACCACGCGCGCCTAATGATGTTGAAGCTGTACACACGCAGTTTGCAGTTAGCCCCGGACATAGATTTGCATGAGTTAGCTAGGCTGTCAGAGGGATTTTCCGGAAGCGACATAAGGGATGTATGTCAATCAGCACATCTAAAGGTTATAGGTGATTTCTTCGAGTCAGGCCAAGCGGCTAACAAGTTGGCTAAGCCAAGACTGTTGAGGATGAACGACTTTAGACAAATACTTGAAGAGAGGAAACCGAGTGTTTCGCTCAACATGATAGCTTCATACAACAGATGGTTCGATGCGTTTAAAGCTCTCTAGGGGAGGTGAAGTTACAAGTCTTAAAGAGTCGCAAAGAGTGGAAAGGTTTGGAGAATCCCATCCTTCGTTTTGAAGAGATCTCTCCTTTCTCCCTTCTCCCCCTTTAAACAGGATCTCCAAGCCCCACAGTTCAACTGCGAAAAGCAGACTCAGGCGGCTCCCATGACCTTTATTTCAATGTTTTCATTGCCTTGAATTTCAACGCCCTTCAAGGTTGAGAGCATAGCCAAAACTGTTTTTCTTATTATCCTTTGAACGAAGGGATGCATGGGCAAATTTTTCCCATTAATTTCCACTATCAGCTTTCCATCATTTTTTGACATTTTTCTCCACTATATCCACAATTTCTTTCCTATTTTCAAACACGTTCAAATAGGGAACACTCAGATTTAGAGTTTCTATCGAGTAAAGACCCGTAAAGGCTAATATGGGTTTAAAGGTTTCTTTGGCTTCTAGGGCTTCTTTCGCAGATTTTACGGTTACAATTTTTGGCACATCATAGTTCTTGCCTACAAGTTTTTTGAAGCCCTCTAAGAAAACAAAGTCAACGTCTCTGCATCTATGCAAAATCTCTTCCAAGGAAAAACTTGTTGTATCCATCTTTTCTATTGTGGCTATTTCATCGGATGCCACGCCAACAATTATTTTGGCTCCAGACTGAGCAAATCTCCACGTGTCCTTTCCTTCTGTGTCTATTGTAAAGTTTGATTCAGGAATATGCTTTACTACCGCGATTTTGTAGCCTTTTTTAGTCAGCTGCTCAGTTAAAACTTCTATTGTTGTTGTTTTTCCAGAGCTTTTACTGCCAACAACTGCGATAACAGTTGTTTTCAACTATTTTCACCTTTGCCTACTTCATTTCTTCCATGAAGATTTTTTCTAACAATTCCTTGTTTATATGTAGTTTTTCTGAAAGAGTTTTCACCCATTTTACATACACTCTAAAAATGTTTTGCAATATTTCCCCTTTTTCTTCTTCAGATAAGTCTTTTTCTTCAGCAAGTAACAAAGCAAACCACTTACCCAAATCTGAGAGTTGATAAGCTTTAACCCATATGACGCGTCCGTCTTTTTCCGTTTTCTCCATTTCCTCCATCAAAACTCCGAGGTTAGTTAGAGCTTTTAAGTTTCCAATAATTGTCTTATTTGAATAGGGAAGTTCTTTCATAAGGTCTTTCTGATAAATTTTGTTTGAGATACCTTGGCTGAGTGAAAATTTCAAAGTATCAACAGCCGACCTAGAACCGAAAATCGCGCTTAGTATCTTAGTTTTTTGTTGTGTTGGAAGAAACACTACATAGGGATGTACTTTCACTTCAAATCACTATCAAAAGTGTTTATCTTAGCCATCTTAAATATTGCGCTGGTCTGAGCAGTATGCTTTTTAATTGTTTCAACTAGATTCTCATTAAGGTGTTTCAAAAACGGTTATTCCGAAAGATTGGGTTCCAACTGACGGAGACACGTTCGTAACTAAAGAAGGATTCATATTCAATGTTTTCGGGTATGAGCACCCAAACAATCGAGTTTTCTCGTTCTTAAAATATGTTCCTTCCGAATTCAAGAACTTTTTTCATGTTCGCTTTTTAGAACGAACATGGAAATACGGAAAGCTAGAACTCTTCCGAGCTGAAAAACTCTACACAGCAAAAAATTACCAAATGTTTCTCAGGACTTTTCAAAATAATTTCCCAAACTACGTTTACTTCTGTCCATTTAGACAAAAAGAAGTAATTAACACGCCCATAAATTCTATCAAAAGAGTTTACGTTCCAAGAAAATGCCTTAGTTCGTTGAAAAAAATAAAAAATAAGGACAGCCTCCAGAAGAAAACCTTAGACCTTATTGAGTTACTATCCAGCGAATCAGGCATCAGACCAGAAGATTTCGGCGTCCATGGTTCCATTGCCTTAAACATGCACACCGTCGAGTCCGACGTAGACCTTGCAGTGTATGGAGCCCAAAACTTCCGTAAACTAGAGAAAACGATAGCCAAGCTTGTTGAAGAAGGAACATTAACCTATATGATCAACAATCGACTGGATGCAGCGAGACTGTATAAAGGTCGCTATTTAAACAAGATTTTCATGTATAACGCAGTTCGCAAACCAGAAGAGGTTAATTCGAAATATGGAACGCACAAGTATCTGCCAGTCAGTCCTGTCTGGTTTCAGTGCACAGTTAAGGATGATAGTGAAGCCGTGTTTCGGCCAGCAATCTATAAAATTGAGAACTACGAACCAGTCTGTTCAGCTTCGGTGCTTTCTGAAGACAAGATTCCGAAGGTTGTGATTTCCATGATTGGGTGTTACAGGAACGTTGCCAAACGGGGAAATAAAATCGATGTTTCCGGAATGCTGGAACGAGTTGAAAACGTTAAAACAGGTGAGGTTTTTCATCAAGTTGTTGTTGGAACGGGCATGAATGAGAATGAATGTATTCGGCCACTTTAGGGCTTAGGAATCGTGACGAAATAGTCTGACGGTTTGTTTCCCAGCAAGAGTCTAAAATGTTTGCGGGTTCGTTTATTGTCTATGACATGCTCAATCTTTCCTTGTGCGATGACACCTTCGCCGTTTCTGGCTTGTTCACAGAATCTACCACGAAAAGACGCAATCTCTTCTAACGGTTTTATTTGAGGGCCTTCAAGAATTCGCACATCACTGATCTTATAAACGCAGGGTGTGAAAATTGATTCTGAATCGTCCGCAACTGTAGCCTTAACTCTTGCATAGCCAACATTCACATATTGAACATCCCCATACTTCTCGCTAATTTCACTCCAATCCTTCACAAAACGAATGAAATAGTCTGTTCCCATGAACTTGCCTTGCAAAACTTTTCTAGATTCGCTTCGAACGAAGTCTTCAAAGCCTACAACTGTGTCCTTCGAACGGAAATCGAACAGAGTCTTTAAACCTCTACGAGTATAAGGCTTGAAAGATCCTTGTTTTCCACCCAATAGGTTTTCCATTGTTGAATGAACTTTTCGGCAATTCTTAGAACCATAAACAATTACGTCGATGTCAGAACTTAGCTTATGAAGTCTCGCCATAATTGAGCCGGAAATGCCAATTGCATTCCATGGAATATTCGCGTTCTCTTTCAGCACTTTAGTTAACTGCAGAGCTAGGTTTTCAAGCTCATCTGGACTACTAGAGCTGCGAAGTTCTTGAAGCTTCTGAGCGGGCTTGTAATGTTTTTTAACTGCATCAACCGGAACTTCGCAGAGTGTTACATCAAAAACGGGATTGTAAACAAGGTATTGGGGAAATCTGTTCTCTAGTAATGCGTAGCGTTTTGAAAGGGAGTAGACTTTGCTGTAACGTTCGCTATTCTTTTTTCTTTCGCCCTTTTCGTCTGGAAAATAGCGCAAGAAAGCAATTATTCGGTTTGACGGATGTATTAGGCCTTTCACGTCAAACATTAGACCTTCAGAAGTTTCTATGAAGTCTCCTTCTCGCGCTTTGAATCTCATAATTTAGCATTCCACTGAAAACTTATTTACGTTTTCTTGATAGTAATCCTGCTTTGTATAATGCCATCAACAAGCCTACTCCAAATATCGTTGCAATAACCGTTAAAAGTATTCTTTCAGCGGCTGACACTGGGATCATATACATGAAGAGTGAAGAAACATCCGGAAGCCCCATAGGCTCTAAAAAGGTATTCTGAATGTACTCAAGTGGAATGAATACATCGATAACTCCAATAAAAATTAGGTTTCCAAGCATGTGATCCGCTACAATGCCGCAGTAACTTCCCAAGAAAATGGAAGATATGAATGAAAACCTACCTCCACCGAAAATTCCATATAAAATCAAGATTGCTGCAATTATATATAGGGGAAGTGAAAGGTAAGGTAGTGTCCAAATTTCTTCGCTTACATAAGGCTTAGAAAACATGTAGGCACAAACTATATAAATTATTCCCAGAAGTATGTGGCTTGGTTTGAATTGCCACCCTTCCTTTTTCAATCCAATTTCGCTAAAGGAGTTAGCAGTCCAGTTTCTTGTAATTAGGATAGCGAAGAGTCCTGCAAGGTGCAGAATTGGGTACAGTGGGGCTTGGATGCCAACCCATGTCATGTACCATCCAATAATTAACGCGCCTAATATCGCGGCTGCCACGATCCATCCAGGAATTCTACCTCTTTCTGTTACTTTTTTAGATGTGAGGAAACCTGCAATCATTGCTGAAACGGCAGGGGCGAAGGATGTGAGAAAGCTGAAGGGACTACCAGCGGTTATTAATCCGCCTATTAAGGCGGCTAAGAAGCCCAAGTATGGTCCTATGACTATTCCGTAGATGGGGGCAATTGCAGCATCAAATTTTATACTGGACCCTGAAACTCCCACTATTGGTATCCCCGGAACAATTTTGATCACTATTACTGATAACGCTGAGAAAATAGCTAGAAAAGCCACATCTTTTGTGGAAGGTTTCAAGCCAGACATTAGAAACACCTGTGTAATTAAAGTAATTACTGTGTAACTTTTTACACAATACTAATAAAACTTTCCACGGCAATCATACATGTAAGAGGGCTGTTCTTGCAGATAAATCCACGTGAGAAAGCAAAGCACATCTCAAAGTGTCTCGAGTTAGCTATTCTGTTAGAGGCTAGTGCCAACAAACCTGGAAATGTGAACAGAACAGCAGGCTTTGAAAATACGCGTTATGAACATTTTCTTGCTTCGGCAGTTGCTGTAGCCTCCTCTTTCGAGTGTGCAGCGTTACGGGGAGTTTTGGTTTCCCGAAGAGAAACTCATCTTGGCGATGTTGGGCTTGGGCAGGTTATAGGGAATAGTATAGCGGATGTTAATGCTTGGCAACGCGGTGGAAACACGTTGCTTGGCACAGCGATTTTGCTTTCACCTATCGCGGTCGCAGCTGGGATGACCACGGTTAAAGAAGATGTCTTCAGGATTTCAAAGATTAGGGAAAATGTGAAGCTTGTCGTGGAGTCAACTACGCCGGAAGATGCAATTAACGTTTATGAGGCTATAAAAGACGCTAGCCCCGGCGGATTGGGCAA
Organism: uncultured Candidatus Bathyarchaeia archaeon; assembly: GCA_964598485.1. Taxonomy (GTDB): domain Archaea; phylum Thermoproteota; class Bathyarchaeia; order Bathyarchaeales; family Bathycorpusculaceae; genus SOJA01. Next base: position 7,030 of record CAZRCD010000016.1, on the reverse strand, counting down.
GGTTTCAGAATTTGACATCAACGACCCAGGCTCCATAAATAGAATACGTAAGGAGAAAATTTCGTTGTACCAGATCTTCAAAATAGGCTCAAAATATGACACGATCTGTTCGGAATGGGTTAATAATTATCCAATAACTTTCGACATTGCCTACCCTTTCCTAATGGAGCAAACTAGACAAACAGATGACTTAAACGCCGCCATAGTTCACACCTTCCTGAAGGTTCTAGCTGAGTGCCCAGATACGTTAATAGCTAGAAAAACCAGTCTTGAAAAGGCTTTAGAAGTTTCGTTTAGAGCTAAGGAAATTTTGAAATCCGGAGGACTTGAAACCTCAAGTGGCAAGAAAAACCTCCGTGAATTTGATCAGGAACTCAGAAAGGCGGGTAATCTTTTGAATCCTGGAACAACTGCTGACATAATTGCAGCTGCTCTGGCCCTAACGGTTCTAAGCGGATACAGACCATAGTTGAAGATGGATTTTATTCTTTTGGAAATCATGTTTTGTGAAGGGGAACTGCAATCGCGCGTAGAATGATTGTTGTGTCAGCTTAAAGTCTCTTTAGAGATAGTTTGTATGCTATTATCCCTAGAGCAAATAGAATCAGACCGGAGATTGTCATGTAGATGATTTCCGGCATTACTGCTTCAAGTGGAAGATTCTTAGTCATAATGTCCTGCATGGCATAGACTAATTTAGTGAACGGAAGAGCCTCGCCGAAGATTTGAGCTGATTCGGGCATTATGTCTAGAGGGAAGAAAGATCCGATGAAGAATTGGAGTGGGACGCTGATTAAAACTGCGATAGAATTGGCAGCCTCTTCGTTTTTTGCAAGAGATGAGATTATCAGTCCGATCCCAATTGCAGAAAGTGCACCTAAGAAGACTGTCAAGATAATTGCGGGAATATTCCAGTAGAGATTGACTTGGAAAATAAATATGCCGCTAGCTAGCATGATGACCACAGATAAATAGACGATTGTTAGAGAGGAGATGAACTTCCCCGCTAGAACAGTTATAGGAGAGACAGGCGCGATAACCATTCGCTGAAAGGTTCCTCTTGTGCGCTCACTTGCGATAGCCACAGAAGCATGGTTTAACCCGCTCCAAAGAAGGACAAGACCCAGTGTGCCTGGAACCATGTAGTCAATCCACCTTAGCGGGCGTCCAGAAACATCTGCTTCACTGATTGAAACCGTGATCGGGTCGGCGAGAACTTTAGCATGGTCCCGCATTTGCGCATCTGAAATTTGACTAATCGCGATTTGTTGATAAGATTCTGTAAATCTCGAGATAAAGCCGAATATGCTTTGCTGTACGATTAGAGAGCCTGTGGGGTCGCTCGGGTCCGTGTAGAGATCAAGGTGGGCTTTTGTTGGGATTGCATATTGGTAAGAAAGTGCTTCTGTAAAGTTGTCTGGTATAACCACGGCGATTTTGATCTGCCCGCGACTGATATCATATGCAGCAGTGCCATCGGTATCTTTATCGCCGTACTTACTATATTCGTAAACTGTGAAGTTAGCGTCTTTCAGCGCTTGAACAAATGCGTCTCCAATTGTACTGTTTTGAGAATCAGTGCCATTTACATAGGTCATTTCTCCGTCGAGGTTAACTATTCCGACGGTGATGCGACTTGCTTCTTCTGTGCCTGTGCCGCCGAACGTGAAGCCAATTATGATTAGGAAAAACAGAGGAAAGAGCAATGTGAAGAAGATGGCGGTTTTGTTGCGTACAATTCCGAGAAAGTCCGTTTTTGCAATTGCGAATACTTGGTGAACAGTTCTCTTGAGTTTCATAGCTGTTTCTCCTCCTCTGTCAAGCTTCGTCCTGTGAGTAGAATGAACATGTCTTCAAGGGTGACGCGTGAAAGTTGAACGGATAGGATTTTTGTTCCCGCTGCGGCAATGGCTGATACTACATCGGGAAGGATATCCTCCGCTCTTTCTGTGATTATTTTTAGTGCTTCGATTTTTTCGTTTTCATCGTAGGCTCTGTAGGAGCTCTTAACTCCTGGAATCTTCTGCACGACTTCTATTAGTTTAGGAGGTATTTTGTCTGGAACTACGGTTATTGTATTTTCCACTTTGACTTTCTTGATGAGTTGACGAGGGCTGCCTAGCGCGATGATTTTGCCCTTGTCCATGATTGCCACTTGATTGCACAGTTCTTCTGCTTCGTCCATCATGTGTGTTGTTAGCACTATGGTTTTTCCTTCCTTGTGTAACGTCTGAATTATTTCCCAGAGGGCAAGCTTGTTCTTTGGGTCGAGCCCCGCGGTAGGTTCGTCCAACAGTATAACTTGAGGCTCATGTAGAAGAGCAGCCGCTATGTTGACGCGGCGTTTCATGCCGCCAGAGTAGGTGGAAATGTGGCGTTTTACAGCTTTCTGGTCCAACTGAGTGAATTTCAAAAGCTCCTCGATTCTATTCCTAAGTTTGCTTCCTGACAATCCGTAAAGTCTTCCGAAAAAGGCGAGGTTTTCGCGAGCGTTCATGTAATCGTACAGAACAATGTCTTGGGGAACAACGCCGAGTGATTCTTTCACTTTCATGGGATCATCTCTAATGTTGTATCCTCCAACTTTGATTGTGCCTGAAGTAGAGTTTATCATTCCAGAAAGCATCTTTGTAAGCGTAGACTTTCCGGCACCATTTGGTCCCAACAAGCCAAAGAGTTCTCCTCTCGCGACTTTCATCGAGACATTGTCCACAGCTACGGTGTCTTGAAAACGTTTAGTGACTGAATCTACTTCAATGTCATTTAAATCCAAGGCTTTAGAGTCTCCTTTCCAGCGAAAACAAATCAGTTCGGCTTACGGTTAAAAATGTTTCCTGTACGGACCCTGCAGCTTCTTACGTAAAATGAAAACTTCCCTACCCTCACGCCCACACTAAATCCTCAACCTAGATAATCATTTTGCCATCAACTAATCATCAGCCTGATTTGTTTGAAACATCTCAGCGATAACATGTCCAGCTTAAGTTTCTAATTTATATGAGACAAAAATTATAGGTTAAATCATGCATGTTAGCTTCCATTGATGCATGTAAGATTTAAGGTGGAGAAGTGTTTAAACAAGTTAGATTGGGGTTACTGAATGAGTGGGAAGCCGAAATTGAAGGTGACGTTGCTTACTGGGCGGACAATAGAGCAGGGTGTAGCAAAAGAACGTGGAAAATTCTCTGAAGAATATATGGAAAGCGTTTCAGTCTGTTATGTGGATCCTGAAGACTTGAAGAAGCTTGGAGTAAAGGAAAAGACTAACGTTCTTGTTTCAACCGATCAGGGTTCGATGGTTGTTAAAGCCTTGAAGTCTTTGAGGGGTCCGCATCCTAGAGTGATTTTTGTTCCGTATGGTCCGTGGGCAAACGTTGTGGTTGACCCGGAGACTCATGGCGTGGGAATGCCTTCTTTGAAGGGGATTCCAGCAGAGGTTGAGCCTGCTCCAGACAAGCCTGTTTTGAGTCTTGAAGAGCTTCTTAGAGAACAGTTTGGGATGGAATAGGGATTTCTGTCGATGTGCTAAGCCCAGGCGTGCAGTTTTCAATGTTGAGTTATCTAATTTGGATTTTACTTTAACTTATCTCTCCGTGGTTTGGTAGTGTCGTTTTGGCAATGGTTTTTTATGGGTTTGATTTGTATTTGGGTCAACATGCCTAAGCCATATTATTGGACTCGCGCGGAAGAGGCTAAACTTCTTGATTTGTGGAAGAAAGGCATACATGACTTTCAAGTGCTGAGCAAAGAGTTAGGGCGTAAGCCTAGAGCCATAGAAATGAAGTTGAAACGGTTGGGAGTTGTGGTGTTGAAGCAGAAAACCAGTCACACAACCACAACTGCAATTGCGAGTAAGGATATTTTGACGCATGAGGAGGCTGTGAAGATTTTAGCTGGTGCTATTGAGGCTCTTCGTAAGTCTGGTCAAGATAGGTTGGAGTTGCAGCGTTTGCGTATTTTGGTTGATGCTGTTCAAACTTATGATAGTGTGTTGGAAAAATTTGAGAGGTGGGTGGAAATTGAGGCGCGGCTTTTGGAGATGGATAAAAAGATTGAGGAACTCAAAAAAGCCAAGGACCATGCGTCCTAAGAATCGTTCTTCTCGTCTAGACATTTTTGAGGAGAAGCTTAGTGAAATTTGGGCTGAGGTTGAAGAAGATCGAGAGAGACTCAGTGAAGATCCTGTTACGTTTTTTGAGCAGGTAGTGGGTTTTAAGCTAACAGCTTATCAGATGGATCTGACGGAAAAGTTTGAAAATAATCAGTTTACTGCTATGCGATGGAATCGCCAGAGTGGAAAAAGTTTTACAGCTTCTGGTCTCTTGTTGAATTATGCTTTAACTCATCCAGGGGCTTACATTGGTGTTGTGGCTCCAGGCTGGCGTCAATCAAAATTGGTGATAAGGCGAATACGATATTTCTTGAGGAAGCTTCCAAACCAGATTTGTCCTAAACCTCAACGCACAATATTATACTTTTATAATGGCAGCGTAATTGAGGCTTTTCCAAACAACCCGGAAACAATCAGAGGCCCTACGTTAGACTGTATTTTTTGGGATGAAGCTAATCATACGCCTAGAGATGAGGATTTGTACACGGCTATTTTGTTCACGATAAGCACGACTAAAGGCAAGGTTTTAATCAGCAGCACGCCTTGGAATACGGATTCGGTTTTTTACAAAATTTTTAATCATAAAGATTACGGAGATTTTGCTCGGAGTCATGTTACTTGGCGGGAGAGCATGGATCCTAACGGGCCTTTAGATGAGGGCACGCTTGAGAAAATCCGCCGTCAGTTTGGTGATGATCCGTGGCGTTGGAAAAGGGAGATGGAAGCTGAATGGGCTGAGGATGAGGCAGCATGGTTAAGTCAATCGCTTATTACCAAGTGTATTGCGACTGAGAAGACGCTTGGTGAAGAATTGGAGTTGTGGGATTTTGAGAAATATTATAAGGGCAATCTTTATGCGGGTTTAGACTTGGGACGCGTGAAAGATTATAGTGCTCTCGTGGTAATTGATGAGGTTAGAGGTCGTTTCTTTCTGCGTCACTTGAAACTTTTTCCGTTAGGCACAAGCTACGCCAGCGTTATCGGTTACATTAAAACGTTGCAGGATCGTTGGGGGGGCTTCATTAAGATTCGTGTGGACAGTACTAATCAGGATTATGTTGTTGAAGATATGAAGAACGCGGAAATTGATAATGTGGAAGGTGTGCGTTTCAGTTTACCGCGTAAGCAGGAGATGGCTACTCTAGTGAAGCAAAGAATGATTAATAATCGGTTTTGGTATCCGTATTTTACGTGGGAAAGGCCTTATCGGAGTGAATGGGTTTCAGAGTTGAATGTGGAACGTTTTGAATTGCGTAAAGACGGCAGCATAGCTTTTAATCATCCAAGCGGAACACATGACGATGTCTTTTGGGCGGCAGCCCTTGCCTTATACTCTTCAGTTGAAATGGTCGAAGAGCCGGAGGTTTGGGTAGTTCCTAGGTAAGAAAAAGATCTCGAACCTCTTCATCAGTGCCTTATTGAATTTTACGTTTGGAGCGATAATTAACTAGAAACATTTATGATATTCGTGAGCATGAAGAATATAAGAGGGAAGCCATGAACAGATTGTGGAAAATCTCCGTTTACTTGTTGTTGCTTTTATCTATCTGGGTGTCTGTTTCTCAAGTCGCTGAAGTTTATGCAACAGATTTGGAAACTTTGGCAAGAAATGGAATAGATTCTGCAGAATGGCAGATTCGAGAGGCATCTGATATCCTAGAAGAATTTTGGGGCAACGTAACTGATGATACTCGTAGAGAAGCGAGCAAGGATATCAATTTAGCTTCGGACCACTTGCATGATGCTAAATCACTCTTGCAAGTGGGTGAATATAACATGTCTTTATGTGAAGCATGTAGTTCTCTTTTTCTAGCTGCAAGGTCAAAATACCGAATGTACCTTAACATGACAAATTTGCGTATTGAAAAAGCCAATGAAACAATACGGAATATCCCTTCGCACTTTGGAAAACCTTGGTATGCGATAGATGTGTTGCAAAATGCAACTAAAATCTACAGGGATCATGAGCTTTCTTCCTACTTTGAACACCTCCCGTATGCTGACAATGTCCTTCAACAATACGAAATCACTCAATACATTGTCTTTGATCGAATGGAAGAAGCAAGAAAAGAATTATTTTCAAATGACTACAGTGCATACAACCTAGCAGCAAAAGCTGAGAACTTAGCAATTCTGTATCAAAGAGAACAAAGCAAAGTTTTCATGCATGTACACATGCGTATGGAAATTGAAGGAAAAGGTACCAAAAAAATATACCAAAAGGCTCTACATTCTATACAGTATATCTCAAAGATGGTGAGCGGAGAAACGATGTCTACAAATCGATTCGTACCTGATGATTTCGAGGTTCCCGCCTCGCTCGAGACAGACCGTTTCCGCCTTCGCATGCTATCTGTAGACGACGTCGAAAAAGACTGCGAAGCAGTCATCGAGAGTCGAGAGCTTCTTCACAAGATGTTTGGCGGTCCTTGGCCGAGACGGGGGTTCACCCTTGAAGAGAACATCGCTGACCTGAAAAGGCATCAACAAGAATTTCTCAGTCGCCGGGCGTTTGCCTATACGGTCGTGTCCTTAGATGAAACAAGGGTTCTGGGCTGTGTCTACATCGACCCTCCAGAAAATACGGACTCAGACGCGGTTGTTGTCATGTGGGTGCGTCAGACCGAATACGATAAAGGACTGGACGAGATCTTGTTCAATACAGTGAGGGATTGGATCAGCTCAGACTGGCCCTTCAAAAAGGTCGATTACCCTGGGAGAGTATAGGTAGTAAAAGGTCAAAGCGCGCGCGACTCATGGTTGCTTTGGTGCAAACAAGAAAATATTTATTACATTAGAAGCACACGCACCCAAAAAAAGAGGGAGAATGCGGGAAATTTCGGGTGATATCTCCCTTGTGGGGAGCGCGCTGGCTTGTCCCTAAATTATGTGTTGAAGTATGTTGGTGAGACTGCTTTG
>CAZRCD010000015.1:0-34014 GCA_964598485.1 uncultured Candidatus Bathyarchaeia archaeon | reverse complement strand
CGGGTATCAGACTTGGTGAGTCAAAATTTTATGCGACAATCATTTTTGAGGGCGGTTATAGCGCATATAAGCGGGCTTTTTTGGAGGAATTCGATTCTGAAACTGGATGCGATGACACGGGAACTGCTTTAAATGTTGTTCAAAAAAATGCTAGAACAATACTTATCCCTGAAGCCACTTTCTTCACAGCTTTTCCAACAACCTGGAAAGGAAAAATTGTCATAAAAGTGCGAAGAGCCAGCCAACTTGTACAAATTTGGACAAAATGTTTAACCTATTTGTTAAAGAACCAGTTGATGCTGCCGAAACGAATTGCAGTATCTGAGATGTTCCTTCACATCTTCAACCCAATAATTTTTGCTTTCTTAACTTTGGCAACCTTCTTGCTTGTTTTGCAGCATCCTATTTTTCTGCTTGCTTTTTTGTGTATCCTTGTAATCCCTAAAACAAGAAACTTGTTAATTGAAACTTTACAGAACAACGTCATCTTGTTGGGGGCACTTTTCTCTTTAATTTTAAAGCGGAGATTTATTATTTGGAACAAAACCAACGAATCGAGGCAAGAATTAACTCGAGATTTACTTGCAAGCCACAACTTGCTGTGAATAAGCCAACAGCACAATATCTGAACAATCCAAAGAAGGTAGTAATTATGAAGCCAAGAGTTACAGTTGGGATTTGTGTAAAAAATTCCGAGGATTCCATCAAAGAGACTATTGATAGTATTGTTGCTCAGGATTTTCCGCAGGAATTTATGGAAGTAATTTTTGTTGATGATGGAAGTGAAGACGAAACGCTTTACACTATATGTAGTTATGTTCCGAGAATGGATATGACTGTAAAGATTTTTTACCATGAATGGAAGGGTCTCGGAATATCTAGAAATGTAGTAGTGAACAGTGCCAACGGAGATTACATTATTTGGGTTGACGGCGACATGGTTTTGCCATCAGATCATGTTAGAAAGCAGGTTGAGTTTATGGACAAAAACTCACAAGTTGGCATATCTAAAGCTAGATATGGGAAGATAAACGTAGAAAGTGTTGTTGCATTTTTGGAAAATGTTCTCTTCATGGTATATGATTCGAAAGGTGAGTTGGTAGATTCGAGGTTGCCAGGAACTGGAGGATCAATTTATCGTGTTGAAGCTATTCGACAAGTGGGTGGGTTTGATAAAAGAATGAGAGGTGCTGGGGAGGATCTAGATGCCGCGTTCAGAATTAAAAATAGTGGGTGGCTTCTCAAGCAAAGCTCAGCTATTTTTTATGAGAAACGTGTTCAGACGTATCATGGGCTTTGGAGGAAGTGGTTTTGGTATGGTTTTGGTCTTTCTGACCTTTATTGTAAACATAGAGGTATTTTTAGCCTTTTTAGGATGAACCCTTTGGCAGGGGTTATAAATGGTTTTTTGCGCATGGCTGATGCTTATAAGTTAACTCGTCGTAAATCCGTAATTTTGTTGCCTTTCCATTTTGCATTTGAGATGACAGCATGGTGCATAGGCTTCACTAATGGTGTTTTACAAAAAATTTTCAGAACTTGAAATAAGTTTGTTTTCAAGCGCACGCTAGTAAGATTTAATATTCTTGTTTATTCAGAAAAGATTCAAAAAATGATTTACTCCTTATTTCCCTCGTTTTAATTGATGAAACCATAGGTAACTTTCTATATTTGTCGGTGTTTAGTGATGAAAATTTGTATATTAAGTTCTCTTGAGGATTCAATGCAGAGAGATACCGGAGCATCTGTGCGCATTTATTATCTTGTGAATGGTCTTGCTGCACTTGGCAATGATGTTCAGGTAATAATGCCAAATGAAAAGAATGATAGTAACCATATTGAGAATGATGTAGAGATCTATGGTTTTAGAGGTTTGATCCCCAATATTGTGTTAAAAGCTATCAAAAGATTAGTAGGTGTCAAAAGATTCACATCGCTTTATATTTACGATTTGCTCTTTATCTCTCGCATTTGCCCTTTGATTCAAAATTCTGATGTGGTGCAGATAGAACAGCAGACCGCTTGGGGATTGTTAATTCCATTCATCAAGATAGTTTTAAAGAAACCTGTAGTCATTGATTGTCACGACGTTTTTCAAGCTTTAAGAGTTAAGCATACAACTAGTATAAGAAAGTTTTTGGAGGTTTTTTCAGAAAAATTGGCGTATGATCATGCAGATATGGTATTGACAGTCTCCAAGAACGAGAAGAACCGTCTGGTTTCATACGGAGTTAATCCTCATAAGATTCAAGTTATAGATAATGGTGTAGATATTGAAGCTTTCAATCCCTTTGTAGATGCTAGTTTTATCAAAAATCACTATGATTTAAAAAATTTTCATACGATAATTTTTGTAGGGAATATGGAATATTTACCTAACCTAGAGGCAGTACGAATGATAGATTCAAAAATTGCCCCTCTCATTAAGAAGGAGGTTAGTAACGTACACTTTCTTATAGTAGGAAGATCCCCACCAAACATGGAGTTTCCAAATTTAACCTTAACAGGAATTGTTGATAACGTCGCAGAATTTATCGTGGCTTCTGATGTTGCCATTGCTCCCTTGTTTAGCGGATCAGGCACTAGATTAAAGATTCTTGAATATTTTTCCTGTGGTATTCCTGTTGTATCCTCTACTGTTGGAGTAGAAGGCTTGGATGTCAAAAATGGAATTCACGCTTTGGTGGAAGATGATTTGGATAGATTCGCTATGGGAGTAATTAAATTGTTGAAAAATAAAGAATTGGCCACTAAATTAGGGAAAAACGCAAGGGAATTAGTTGTTAATACTTACAGTTGGAAGAAGAGCACAATGAATCTAAGTAAAGCTTACCACAAGTTTTTGGAATAGGCAACAGAACATGCAGTTTTGAATGTCTGATTTTAGGATATATGAATATTATGAATCAGCAAGATTTTTTGATTTTTGTAAATTAAAGTACAAGCTCTCGTTTTGTTCTAGTTTGAATCATTAATTTGACTAAACTTTTGTAAGCTTTTTAAAAATGAATCCGACCGCCGGCTTTTAGAGGGAACTAAAATTAGTTTTCATCCGGCTATTTTGGCTATAAGAATCTCACCACTTTGTGTGGGCGGAGGACACCAATGATCATTCTGCAATAGACCATGTCGCATGTGAGCTGGAACCGTCCAAACCCATCCGATATAACCAATCTCCCATTCATTATATATAGTCAAGCTGTTGTTATAGTATGCAAGTTCGTGCTCCAGTTCTTCGCCTGTACACCACATGTCTGCTCCAATTTCTCCGATAAGAATGGGCTTACTTAGATTATAAAGCACATGAGGTACAAAGCATAACTCATGTCCTTCTTTTAGGTCGTCATATTCCCAACTGTTTACTCTCTCTGGTACAGTGGAGTGAATATTTCCCCGGTACATGTGCATACTAAAAACAATATTGCCTAATGGATCATTGAGCGGGTAGTTTTCAACCCAGTTCATGCTACTATATGGAGAACTTGGATAATCAAGATTAACCCAAATTCCATAATCCCATTGAACCACAATGATTTGTTGGGAGCCAGTAGAACGTATTGAAGTTATACAATCCTGAGTAGCGTCAAACCATGCTTGTCGTGCAAATGGATCACCATGAGGTTCGTTCCATAATTCAAATAAAACATTCGGGTACGAAGACAATTCCTGAGCGACACTATGCCAATTGTCAACAAAATCGTTAACATTTGCTATGGTTGTTTCTGAGCCTGAAAGACTATACGGTGGAAAAGGAAGCGGATCTTGATCTCCATTTCCTTTTACATTCCAGAAGACAATCAACACATAAATGCGTCTCTCTCCAGCCCAAGCGATGGTGTCTTTTACGTGCTGTCTGTAGTTAGACTCATTGGTTTTCCACCATTCAACAGTTAACAAAAGGCGTAAAACATTTACATTCCACTCTTTCATACAATCTAGATTATACTTCACTGCATCAGGGTTCCAATTACCAAGACCCGAATAAATAGTTCCGCCTTCAGGATTCCACCAACCATCAGGGTCATCAAGCATACCTGCTTGGTTGACCCCTCTAAGTAAAACTGTTTGTCCAAGCGAATTTTTGATGTATCTACCTTCAACATGTAAGGGTAAAGCAGTTGCTATAGTGCCAGAACTTTTTATGATCACATTGCTAGCTGGTGATGCTGTTATAGAAGAAATGGTAACAATTCCAATAAGGATAACTGAGATCATGAATGATGCATAAGGTTTTGTGTTGTGCAAGGGTTTGATCCTCTATTTTATCCGTTACACTCCATAAGTTGAAGATTTTGATTAAAGAACTTGTTCTCCATATGCGTTCTATATAAGCACATTTTAAATGTCCGTAATAAATGTTCTGTATTAAGAAACAATATACTCTCGTATAGGGAACCAGAATTAGGCATAACTTTCCTTCAATCAATTACATATGAAAGGTAGTGAATTCTATGAGTTTGGTTAGTTTTGTTAAAATTCAAAATGATGCAATAGATTCATTCAAGCAAGCTATTGCTGATTCGTTAGATCTTATCGGCTATTCCTTTAAACAAGGAACCAAAAGTGTTGTAATCAAACCTAACATGTGTTATTATTGGGACTATTCTACTGGTCAAACTACTGATCCAAAATTTGTAGCCGCTTTGATTGAATTAATTCGTGAAAAGATTTCTCCCAAAACAACTATTTCTGTAGTTGAATCGGATGCATCAGCAATGAAATGCAAATATTCTTTTAAGATGCTTGGTTATGAAAAACTTTCGCGAGATTATGAAGTTGAACTTGTGAATCTATCCAATAATCCAACCAAAACAGTTGAACAATATGTTGGTGGATATAAAATTAAATTACCAATTCCTCAAATAATCCAGAATGCCGACTTGAAAATTAATGTACCCAAAATCAAGTATAGTATTCCAAAAGTCAAATTGACTTGTGCACTAAAAAACATTTTTGGTTGTATTCCTTACCCCAAAAAATTCAGATATCACTCCCAACTTGGAGAAGTAATTGTGGCCATCAACAAAACATTGAATTTTGACCTCTGTATAATAGATGGCAACATCGTTTCTGGGGTTCAACCACGAAGATTGGGCTTAGTAATGGCAAGCGAGGATTCTGTGGCAATAGATGTAGCTGCTTCAAAAATAAGTGGAATAAATCCGAAAACGATAAACTATCTTCACCTCGCAACCGAAGAGGGCCTAGGTCAGATGAACTTCATACAGAAAGGCGTTCCTTTAGATTACTTTAAAGTAAGATATCCTAGGAAAGATGTTCAGAAACAATTACGGGAAAGATTATATGAACTCGTTACTACGATGGGGATTGCTAAACAACTAGGGTTGTAGAAAATTAATACGCTACGGAGGATTAAATACTGCAAAAAATCGGATTAGGGATAATCGGACTCGGATACATAGGTAAAATCCATATGAGGCACTCTATCAAAATGCCTAATGTAAATCTGATAGCCGTCTCCGATTTGTCAAAAAAAGCTCTAAATGACGCAAAAAACGCTGGCATTAAAAGAACGTTCACTAATTACGAGAAACTTTTAAACGAATCCAGTATAGACGCCGTGATTATTGCACTACCCACTCATCTTCATACGAAATGTGCAATACAAGCAGTTGAAGCAGGCAAGCATATATTTCTAGAAAAACCAATAGCTAGAAATCTCGAAGAAGCAAAGAGCATTGTAACAGCTGCCCGTAAAAATTACGTAGAGCTTATGATTGGATATCCGTTTCGATTTAATCAATCCTTTCGTGAACTAAAAACAAAAATGGAAAATGGGTCTCTTGGCGATGTTGAAATTGTACATGCCACTTACCTAAGTTCTGGTCCATTTTCTCATAGAACAGAAAGTGGAAATCCCACTCCTGTCCCCAACTGGTGGTTTAACAAGGATTTAACAGGCGGCGGCGCCCTGCTTGATTTGGGTAGTCACCTCATAAATTTGCTTAGATGGTATTTCGGAGAAGTTAAAGACATAAAAAGCCATTTAGGGTATAGATTCAACTTTGATTTTGAGGATAGTGCATTGTGTTTCATCAAATTTGAATCAGGAACAACGGCGGTTATGACCACCGGATGGTTCTTCCAAGGTTATCACCTAAACGTTGAATTCTTTGGAACTGTAGACCATGCATTTGCACAACATCGTCCAAAAAGCGTTTTAACAGCCCCAAATCAACTGTTGACCCCTACTAAATCGGAGTTTTTTCAACCACACTTTGATGAGCTTCAGTATTTTGCATATTGCCTTCTAAAAGGCTTATCGCCATCACCTTCTGGAAAAGATGGCCTTAAAGATTTAGAAGCAATCTATCAAGCATACCATAACAGCATACGTTTAGATTGAATTTTAAAAGATTCTCGGGAAAACATTTGTAGACTAGATTTAATTTCGGTCTTGGATGTATAAAAGAGGAACAGCGTATTAAATAAAATATTTATCTATCAATTATTGGTTTGGTGAGCTTTATGGAGTCTTACACCATGAATACTCAAAATCCAAAGAGTGCATTATTGCTGGTTATTTTATCGATGTTTATATTTTGCTTTGTTGTTTTCTTGGATATACCGATTGCGAGACAGGTCATCGGCTTTTTATATCTTACATTTATTCCAGGTTTCGTTTTCTTGAAGATACTAAAACCTGACAAGTTTAGTGTGGTAGAAAAAATTCTTTTTTCGGTTGGGCTTAGTGTTGCTTTCCTAATTATTGCTGGATTTTTAGTAAACGAATTATCTTTAATGTTTGGTTTTCTGCAGCCGCTTTCATTAATGCCTTTGATGATAGTTTTGAATGGCCTAATCCTGGTGGGCTTAGTTTTTCTCTACCTAAAAGGTGAGGGTGTAGGCGTCTGGGATATTGAGTCACTCAAAAAATCTCCCCTTAGCTTACTGTTTCTAGGTCTCCCAATTCTGAGTATTGTTGGAGCAATATATGTAAATGTCTATCAAAACAATTCGCTTCTTCTCCTTATGATAATATCCATCGCAATACTGTTTATTGCTGCTGTTTTTTCCAAGAAACTATTGCATCCAAATCTCTATCCTTTTGCTTTATTTATGATTGCTGTTGCTCTTCTTTTCCATTCTGCACTAATTTCCAACTATATTATCCCCTTTGGCTCAGATGTCCCTGCTGAATATTTTCTTTTTAGAACTACCCAAAACAACGCGCATTGGAGTGCCACTCTTCCATCTGTTACCGGACTTGGGTCATATAATGATATGTTAAGTATAACCATTTTTCCTACAATCTATGCTAACACATTAAATCTTGATGCATCATTAGTGTTCAAAATACTCTACCCACTTATCTTTTCTTTCGTACCTTTAGGGTTATACCAAACTTGGCAGACATACATGAGCAAAAAATACGCTTTTATCGCGGCTTTTCTGTTTATGGCTCAGATGACCTTTTACACCGAAATGCTGGGATTAAACCGTCAGATTATCGCCGAATTGTTTTTCATTCTGTTGCTGTTTGTCATTCTTAGTAAGAAAATAAAGCCAATTAATAGGACCGTGTTCTTCGCGGTCTTTAGTTTTGCTTTGGTAACGTCACATTATGCACTCGCTACGATTTTTCTATTCTTCATCTCTTTCGCTTCAATTCTTTTAATTGTCTTGAGGCGTCCAAGCAAAAAAATAACTCTCTCCATGGTTGCTTTATTTTTTATAATAATGTTCACATGGTATATCTACACCGCAGGGTCAGCCAGTTTTAACACCCTTTTAGCTAAGGCAAACTACGTCAATAGCCAATTAGGAGACTTTTTCAATCCTGCCTCACGAGGACAAACTGTGCTGACTGGTTTGGGTATGACTGAATCGCCGTCTATTTGGAATACCGTTAGCCGAATGTTTGCGTATCTTGTTCAAGGGTTTATTGTTCTTGGTTTCGTTGGTTTGATTACTAAAAAACTTGAGAGTGTGAAAATTGAAAAGGAATATTTCGTTTTTACCATATTAGCCACGGCATTTTTGGCTATGCTTATTCTAGTGCCGGGGCTAGCTAATACGCTTAACATGACGAGATTTTATCATATACTTCTGTTTTTCTTGGCTCCCTTATGTGTTGTTGGTGCCAGCTTAATTGTGAAGTTGTTTTCTAAGCGGCAAAAAGAATTTGCTGTTTGCGCTCTGTTGCTATTGGTGTTAGTGCCCTATTTTCTGTTTCAAACAAACTTTGCATATGAAGTGACTGGAACTGATAGTTGGTCAATTCCTCTTAGCGGATACAGAATGGATGCTTCTCGATTATATGGGCACTATGGATATACAGACGATTACAGCGTATATGGTGCCCAATGGTTATCAAAGAATGTTGATGTAAAAAATTCTACAGTATATGCAGATGGGCGAACAGCGATTAATGTTTTAACTATACATGCTTTGATTTCGGGAGATAAGCGTTCATTGTCTAATGTTACGGTAGTGGCAGATAACGGTGTTGTCTATCTCAGTACTTTGAATGTTGTTTATGACGTAATTCCGTATGGAGATCTTTCCTGGAATACACCTGAACTTTCCCCCATCTTTGACGATTTAAACATAATATATACAAATGGCGGCAGTGAGATTTATAAAAACATGCCTTGAATGGGCTAGTTTTTGATATTTAAAAAATATACTAGATTTAGCTACTAAAGCAAGTTTCTGTATTATAATATGTACAAAAGCACACTTTGCTAAAAAAGATGTGTCCGCAAGAGTTGAAAAGAGATATGCCCCAGCAAGTCACAGTTTTAATTCCCTCTGCTGGAAGGTCACATTTGATTAAATATACACTTAAGGGGCTCCAGACACAAAGTTTCAAGGATTTTGAAGTTTTGTTGGTCTTGAGACCAAATGATGTTGAGACAGTAGAAGTAGCTGAGGGTTTCAGTAAGTATCTTGATGTCCGAATTCTTTTCCAGAAGCGTCCAGGGTTCATGGATGCCTACAATGAAGGAATATGTGCTAGTAATGGTGATGTAATAATGTTTCTAGATGATGATGCTGTACCTAACTCGAACTGCATTAGGGAGCATCTTTTGACTTATGAACGAAGTAATGTTTCAGGTGTTTCAGGGGATGTCATACCTGCATATCTTGTAAATGGAGTTTTGAAACCTATCAAAAACTCTTCCGACATTGTCAGTTTTTATAAAGAACCAGATATGCTGCGAATAATTGGTGACAAACTCTGGAATTGTCCACTGGATGGTCAAGAGAGTTATCTGGCCTACCTATCGAAAGCAGGCTATTCTAAAAAAAATGTTCGCTTGATGCACCAAAAGATAGCTAATTCATTGTTATGTATGGGTGCAAACACCTCAATTCTCACTTCCGCTCTCAAAAATTTCCAAATACCTACTTCTTTTCTTAAACGTGGAATTGCTAATGAGCAAATCATTGGATGGAATTTGTGGAGAAACGGTCACACTATGGTGTTCAACCCAAGAGCAAAAGTGTATCATATTCGACATGGCCAAACGCTAAGTCGATTTCTTGATGTAAAAAATATCTTTCAAGCGACAATAGAGAATGAATTGTTGTTTTATTATCTTCTTCCAATAGAAGAAAAACTTTCTAAAATGCACCGCATTGTCTCTCTTTTGTATAATTCTTTGGTGCACATCAAAAAGCTTAGGGAAAACTGGAAACACGAGATGGCTGTTCTGAGAGGTATCTTACTCGGGAACATGATAGGGCTCAAATGGCTAATTTCCAGAGAAATTGGAGGATCATATGTGCCAACTCAAGATGCCCTGTTTAAATAATTCATTCAAATTCTCATCGCCAAAATTTCATAAAAACACGCTTATAGAGGATAATTCTTTTGGATAAGCTTGAAGAAACTATTTTTCGTTATCGAAATAGCCGATTTTTGGTAGTTGAACCAGGCGGCAACCACGGCGATCGTTTGATCTATAACGGTATGATGAAGAAACTCAAGCAACTCCAGATAAAACATATAGTGCTGCGGTATAAGGAATGTTTCAAAATTCCTCTCTTTGCCACGCTATATTTTGGTCCATGGAACAGAATCTTAAGAGTTGCTAGGGCGGCAAATAAATTAGGTAAAAGTTGGAGCCTTGCAATTAGCAGAGTAGACAGGTTGATATATGAAAAGATTTTGAGACCTTATAAAGTTCCAGCCACTCCGAGCGATGTAATTCTGATTCATGGGGGTGCAAATATGAATGATTTGTGGTCCCATGGCATAAGGCTTCTCAAAAGTGTACTCCACTATAATCCTCATAACGTTATAATCATTGGACCACAAACATACTGGTTTGATGAAACTTGCTTTCCATCGCTTTTCACAAAGGCAAAGCAAGACATTTATCTATTTTGCAGAGAAAAATTTAGTTATCAACTTTTAAAGTCACTAAGACTTCCGAGCAACATTCATGTTCTTCTATCGCATGACACGGCATTTTACCTGTCAAAAGAAGACTTCCATGTTCGTCAAGGTTATTACGATTTAATATGCCTAAGAACCGATAAAGAATCAGCACTGTTTAAGAAGAAAGAAGAAGCGACAAAGTTTTTTGAAGGGATGACTCAGGGAGGGCAGTTAAAAAGCAAAATACTCATAGAAGACTCTTCATTATTGAGGGATTACAGAGATTTTATTCGCATAATCGAAACATCAAAAAGGATTTATACTGATCGTCTTCATGTTGCAATACTAGCCGCTATTCTTGGTAAGGAGACAGTTCTTTATCCTAATTCATATTACAAAACCAGAGGCATTTACGAATACAGCTTATCAAACTACCCTAACGTCAAATTTGTCCCTTCTCCTCCGTCTCTTGAAGAATTGCAACAGATATGTGAAGCTAATCAATAGGCTTAGGCGAATTAAATGTCTACAAAATATATCAGACTTGACGAAACACGCATAAAAAATAATCAAACGGTTGTCTCTAAGCTATCTTTCTCCTATAATATGAAAAACTATTTTCAGTCTTCTTTGTTCTTTGCAAAATATGATGTGAACATTCAAAACATAAACCCAAGCATTCTGAATATCCCCGTTGTCGCAAACATAATGCCTCTCGCATGGGCAACTGGCGCCGATATTTTCGTTGAAGAGCTTGACGAGACATTTCTCCAATCGCTGGACAGAATACGGGTGGTAATGGAAAAATGGTACCCGCAGTTTTCTTTTTCCACACGTATTCATACAGAGAACAGGGTTATGAACAACTTTTCTAATGAACATAACGCAATGCTGTTCAGCGGAGGACTTGATTCCACATGTTCCTATATTAAATGCAAAAATAAAAAACCACTTTTGATAATGATTTGGGGAGCTGACATTCCTCTTACTGAAAAAGAATTTTGGGGAAAAACCAAGGAGAAGTATGAACAGTTCGCAGAGGAAGAACACACAAGAATACGCTTCATAAAGACGAACATGCGACAATTACTAAATGAAAAAAAACTCACAAATGATTTCGGCAAGTTCTTAACTCAGCGTTCATGGTGGGGCGGCATTCAGCACGGTATGGGGTTATTAGGTTTATGTGCACCCTTAACTGCAACGGCGAACATCAGCACTCTTTTGATTGCTTCTTCGTCCACTCCTGATTCATTGAGACATGGGAGAGTTTGGGGTTCACATCCACTTATTGATAATAAACTGTCTTGGGCAAACATTCGAGTAATCCATCATGGTGCTAACTTGAGTCGACAAGGGAAGATTAGATATTTGCTAAAGGATTACATAGAAACTCACAAACGTTATCCTGTCTTAAGGGTTTGCTACTCTCAGTTTCGAGAACCCAACTGCAGTAAATGTGAAAAATGTTTGAGGACAATAACTGGATTAGCTTTGGAAAACATCGATCCGAACAAATGCGGCTTTGACGTTGACAAAAACTTTTTTAGTTCACTCAAAAAATTCTTTGTAAAAGAAAGGTTTAACCTCATTGCAGGCAATAAAGTAGTAATGTGGACTGACATTCAACGGCATATCCCCCAGACATTTACTAATGATATGTACAATTCTAAAGAGTTTTTCGAATGGTTCAGATATTTTGATCTTTCAGAAAAATTTGCCAGAAAAAACCCACGATATTGGTTCTCACTTATCTTCCAAAGACTGCCTGAAAGTATAAGAAGGAGTATAGTTAGATTTTCTGCTGTCTTCAAAAGAGCGCTGAAACGAAACTCTGCTCTTCTTTGAATCCATAAACATATTTTAGTCAGCGCAGTTAATTTGGATATGCTTTAACCAAAGCAGGAATCCTGTCAAAATCTTCAAACCTGCCGAATCAATAATTCCATCTTCAAAATTAACATTAATATTTGCGGCAGGAAGTAACTCTTTTAAGAAGTTTTCATCAAACAGATGTGAGGCTAATTTGCGACCAGATTCTGCATTTCGCCTTATTGTTTGCCATCCAGGACTGGTAAAGTCATATATTCGATAGTAATAACGTCGTTCACCTCTCAGTTTCATTAGTTTGTGCCGCATTTTACGCGCCTGAGCAAGGTTCCATATTCCCCAATTTCCATATATTATCTGCTGCTTAAGTCGTTGCAGAGTTGTGGGTTTGAGAGGAGTTGTATCGTAGAAGTTACGGTCAAGGGGGAGTCGTGTCAATTGGGGAAATTCTTTACATAATAATTCTTTCTGTGCCCGTCTTGCCAGTAGAGTGGTAAGTGGCATTCCAGCAGCAACCTGCAATACTTGGCTATCAACGAAAGGTAACACCGGCCAAGCTCCAAAAGAAAGCATCCAAGCTGGGCTTCCTACGTGAAACCTATGTCTGTGATGAAGGAAAAAACAATATATCTGTTGAAATTCCAATTTGGAATATTTTTGGTAAACCTTTTTGATGCGTGCAAGTGTGTCAGAAACAAGATTATCAAAAACCTCAGGCTTAAGTAATTTTCTCAAGACATCTGCCGAGAAACCATAAGCGTTCAAGGCACCGAAAGATGTTTCGGATGATATGCTTTCAGCAGATATGGGACGATTAAAGGTTATGCCTCCTCCTCCTACTATAGAATCACCGAGATAACCTATAACTACACGTGGAGCCAATTTTCGCAGATATGAGTAAAGCCCCCAGCCTGTCACATTACCGAAGCCATTAGCAAGATGTTCCCACCTAACCTTAAGTTCAGCGCATATCGAATAGTTCTCAAATTCAATATTTGCTCTATGATGCTCAAAGCCTAGGGTTGAAGCCACTTTGACTGCGCACTTCATTTCAAAATCTGTGGGCAATCCCGCAGTCAATGCAACGACCTCTGCGCCTCTGCGTTTAAGGTACCCTCCCAGCATTCTTGAATCAAGTCCTCCAGAAAGAGTGAGGCAATACTTGGTTCCGGGAGGTGCATGGCGAGCAACTGCTCTTTCAAGTGCTTGATCTAATAAATCCAAGTGGTCAGAAAAAGATAAATCAAAATATTTGTTTGACACCGGAATTCTGTACTGCTCTAACTCTTTAGGTTCTTCTCCAGAACGCCACATTAAGAGATGCCCAGCATCTAAGCGTTTAACTCCCTTCAACAAGGTTTGTCCATCGAATAAACCGTTTGTAAGAAGTATCCCCACGAGTCCTATGGGATTAAACTCCATCTGGAAACTTTCATGATACCTGAAAAGCTCAGGACTTGATCCAACCAGCAAAACATCCTCAGGTGTATAATAATATAAAGGAAAAAGACCCAACAAATCAGCCCCAACAACAATACCTTTCTCGCGACTGTATACAAAAGCAGCGTGAAATCCATCGAATGGATTTGGCAAACTATTAGAGAGGTTGTCCCAAAGCCTTCTCAATTCTCCAGCGTTTATTCTTTCGAATCCTAGCTGATTGATAGCATCTCCCCAAATCATAGCAACTCCTTCGCTGTCACTTAACTGGCTGATAGGCGTCCATGAACCAGCAGCCCAAACGGAACTTAGATCTCCGTTGGAAACTGTGAAAACGGACAAACCGTCAACAGGTGATATATGTGGCTTTATTTTTCTTACGAAACGCATCCGTCGTTTAGCGTTTGGATCAATAACTATTACAAAATTTACCAAGTGATCATTCTCCAAAAATGAATCAAGCATAAAGGATAATTAATCTTTTCCCAAAAAATGCAAGAACATCGACGCGCGTGCTCAATAATTATTCACCGTTATCCACTAATCGAACTTAACTATATGAGTTGTTAGAATACAGAAAAGGGTGCATGAGTTGCGAGTTGGTGTTTTTAATCCCACATTTAATGTCTATGGTGGAGGAGAATTCGTAGCAGCGGTTATCGCAAATACACTGGCTCAAAACAATTATGATGTCACCCTTTTCACAAGTGGGAAAGTAAATCAGCGGGAAGTCAAAAAATTCTTTGGGAAAAGTCTCAATCCCTCCATAAAAGCCATTGTTCAACCTTCACATATCCAACCGGGGGGACTGTTAGATTTTTATCAAAGCATTTTCCGTTCCTACATTTTAAAATCAAAATGCGATGTGTGGGTAGACGTTTATTCCAATTGTGTTTTCCCGTGGACAAATATAAGCTACATCCATTTCCCCTTTCTGAACCATTACAATTACAAACCACGGTTCCCATACATTAAAAGCCCACATCTCCTGCCAACTGGAGGTTTGCCATACGCTTTCTTTGAGAAAAAACTCCTTAACACTAACGGAAAAATTATAATCGCCAACAGCAACTACACAGCAGAGGAGATTAAAAAAAATTCTGGAAAAGAAACGACAATATTATATCCACCAGTACCTTCCGTCTTTTTCAATAATAACCCAAAAATTTTAACTAAAACTAAGAGAAAAACTCTAGTGGTCACTATATCCCGTTTTTCTCCAGATAAAAAATTAGAAAAAATTCCTTATATCGCCTCACTAACCGATAAAGATGTGCAATTTGCGATAATTGGTCGCGTACATTACAAAAAGACGCTGTTGTCTTTGCAAAAACTTACTGAAAAACTTGGTTTAAATGACAGAGTACTTTTTTTCACAGATATTTCAAGAATTGAAATGAGACGACTTTTGGAAGATGCGAAGATATATTTGCACACAAGGGAATACGAACATTTTGGAATTTCAGTAGTTGAAGCGATGGCTATGGGATGTGTGCCTATAGTACATGATTCTGGTGGAACAAGAGAGTTTGTGCCTGGCAATCTTAGATATCGAAGAATATACGAAGCAGCCACAAAAATTACAAAGGAGCTCTCTGGTTGGTCTCCTCGTAAAGCCATTGAAAATGCAAAAAATGCAGAAAAATTTAAGGAAGAAAACTTCGCGAATGATTTTATGCAACTCTTCAACCAATATACCGCTCAAAATTTTTAAATGTGCACTAGGGTGTGCGTTGTTAAGCTTTTGCTTTTTATGAACTTTTTCTTTACGTAATCTGTAACTTTCCCCCTTTTTGTGTTTTTCCTTTGAAGTTGTCTACGCGCTTGTGGTGGAAGATATACAAATATTGTTGACTCGCACAGAGTTTCATCTTTACACTACTGTATATTTCCTTTTTCAAGTGTTCTATTCCCTTGACGCCATTATTAGCATTAGGTTTTTGCCAAGGCTTACTGTTTTTCTAAGAGTAAAGTTTGCTTGCGTCAATAATTTTTTCATACGTTCAGGATGAAACCCATGAACTTCCATGACTATTTTACCGATATTGTCAAGTAGTCCCTCGCTAACGCTTTTCGTCATTATATCCCATTCAACTCCTTCACAATCCATCTTTAACAAGTCAACATAGCCAACCATGTCTAACGCAGATTTAATGGACACTTGTTTGACTTGATATTTATCGTTCACTTGAAGAAAACCGTCTTCTGCACCTATTCCTGCATTAACCACGGCAATTTTTTCAGCATATCCATTCAACAGAGCGTTCTCTTTTGCCATCGCCGCAAAAGTGGAAATAGGTTCGTATGCTATTATTTTCTTGGCTCCTCTGCGCGCGAAATACACCGCTGTATCTCCTATATATGCGCCTATATCCAGCACAACACAATTATCAACATCAAAAAAACCGTAGGCATCCTCTAGAAACGTTTCTTTTAAAACTATTACGGCGTTGATATTGGGGACATGAAATCTCATATTTTGGACTGTTGCGTAGAGTTTTTCACCATGACTGTTAAAACAGATTTCGCCCATGGTTTCAAAATAACTTTTCAACCAGTAATAGTTTGATTTGTTGAGTTTGATGTTCGTGTTAAACTCTTTAATCATAAATTGGTTGTTACCACGCCAACACATTTTGTCTCCGTAAGCCAAAAGCAATGTTACTAATCGGAAAAAAAATGAGTATGATTCTATATACTTGAAAATTGCGGTCGGAAATCGGAGTTTGTGGAGAGCCAAGCCGCTATATATAGCTAACTTATGGAATACACTTTCTTCTTCACTCATAACCTTATCACTCATCGACACCTTATTTTAATATTTTACCTAAAGGGGCAACACCTCCAGCGCCTTTTTCATTTGCGTACGCACTAGAAAGCAAAACCAATATACAAACCAGACCTTTAAAACACTTAAAACACAAAAGCTGGGAAAACTCTTGGAAAAAGCCTTAAAAATGGGTAAAGTTTCTGTAACCGGCAGTTTTCAACTTTTCATTGGGAAGGCAGCATCCACCATCATACTAGCTGTTGGATCAATAATTTTAGCTAGGCTCATGGCACCCGCAGAATACGGATTATACGCAATCGCACTAGTTCCATCAATGACACTGAGCCTATTCCGTGATTGGGGAATAGGAAAAGCTATGGCAAAATACATCGCTCACTATAAAGCCATAGGCAAAGATGAAAACATCCATGACATAATTGCCGCAGGTTTAATATTTAGGGTTACAATTGGACTGGTTTTATCCCTTCTCTCCCTATTCCTAGCAAGTTTCATTGCCACAACCATCTTCAACAGACCCGAAACCACATTCCTAATATCAATAGCCTCAATCGCAATTATTTCAGAATCAGTACTGACTGCAGCCCAGTCAAACTTCACCGGCTTCGAAAGAATGAAACTCACCAGCTTCACACTAATTTGCCAATCCATAATAAAAAGTATTGCAGGCCCACTACTAGTTCTTGTAGGATACGGAGCTATGGGAGCAGTCCTAGGCTATACCTTCTCCTTTCTAATCGCAGGCGTAATAGCAATAATATTGCTCTATTTCCTTCTTTTCAAAAATCTAAAAAAATCCAGCTTCCACCTAGCAGACATGAGCAAAACCTTGAAAATAATGTTACGCTACGGGGTGCCCCTTTCAATATCATCAATCTTAGTAAGTTTTCTCTACCAATTTTATGCTTTTTTGATGGCTTTCTACTGTAACGATGTTATGATAGGTAACTATCAAATTGCAGTCAACTTTGCAATGTTTATAACCTTCTTCACTTATCCAATAGCAACTGTGCTGTTTCCAGCCTTCTCAAAACTTGATCCAAAAAGGGAATTTCAGCTTCTACGAACGGTGTTTTCGTCTGCCGTGAAGTACGCTGCTTTGTTTCTGGTACCAGCCACGATGGTAACCCTTGTTCTTTCGGAATCTGTGGTTGGAACAGTATTTGGACAAAAATGGGTTCACGCACCTTTATTCTTATCGTTATATGTTGTACAAAATCTTTTTGTGTTGATTGGAGGATTCATAGTGTATAGCTTTTTACAAGGTGTAGGAGAAACAAAAATCCTCCTAAAACTAAGCATCCTAAAATTATCGCTTGGTATTCCACTAGCTTTCATCCTAATCCCCACATATGGCATAGTAGGCGTAATATTAGGAACTTTCTTCGCCGACATACCCTACCAAATTTTAGGTCTTCACTGGCTGTGGAGACACTACAACGCCAAACCAGACTTCAAAATATCCGCCAAAATATTCCTGGCAGCTGCTATTGCCACCATAGCAACATATCTATCCCTCAACCTTCTCGTCACCGCCGAATGGGTAAAGCTGCTAATCGGAGGAACCCTTTTCTTAACTGTCTACATCCTTACGGCTCCAATCATCGGCGCAATCAGCCAAAAAGATACCCAAACACTCAGAACCATGTTTTCCGGCCTAGGAGTAATCTCAAAACTAATAAACATACCACTAGCCCTAGCAGAAAAAGCAGCAACTCTCAACAATGCTTAAAAAACTAAATACAACAACAACCCCAACCTCACCATTTAAACACATCACATTTCTCCATCACATACTGTACACATATATCTCCGAAATCCTCAAATAACAATCAAACATAACCAAAATAGAACGAAATCTGAGAGTAAAAAGGCGAAACAGATGAAGCACTTTAATTCCCTTTTCACTTTCCTTCTCCAACACAAGAAAAGCCTACTGCTTATAGTTATTGTATCAACAACAACAGTACTAATCAGCAGTGCCATCTCCATATGGCTCAGCGACTTCCACAACCTAACCCTCCCAACCATCGGAACCATAAAAACCATTGGTGTAGAAGCCTACTGGGACCCAAACTGCGAAAACAAAACAGAAACAATTGATTGGAATACCCTATGGCCAGGAACAACGAAAAACGTCACATTATACATACGAAGCGTCAGCAACGTTAAAACAGCCATTCACCTCCACACATCAAACATTACCCCTGCCAACGTCTCAGAATACCTCAACCTCTCTTGGAACTACGACGGAACTCCCCTTAATCCTAGTGAAGTAATCCAAGTGACACTGTTTTTATCCGCTTCTGATGACAAATCATTTAGTCGGTATCTTATCAATAACTATGTGACATACTTCAACATAGACATTCACATTGTCGCATCTGAATAGATATACATAGTAGATTTTTCTAAAGATTATTTTTCCTACGACTGGAACTTAATGTCAATTATATTGTACTGTGGGGATAGTTTTAATGCATAAAACAAAGCATATTCCCCGGGTAAGCATCGGATTGCCCGTTTTCAACGGTGAGAAATACATCGAAGATACATTAGATTCGATTCTGACTCAGACATTCACGGATTTTGAGCTGATTATCTCCGATAACGCCTCCACAGATAAAACTTTACAAATCTGTCGTGAATACGCAAGAAGAGATAGCAGAATCATTTATTATCGGAGTGAAAAGAATCATGGAGCCGCTTGGAACTTTAATAACGTCTTTAGGTTGTCATCAAGCTTTTATTTTAAATGGTCAGCACACGATGATTTGCATGACCCTGACTACTTACTGAAATGCGTCCGTGTGCTTGACAATGACCCCTCCATCGTCTTATGTCACTCTAAAATAGGTGTTATCAATCAACATGGAACAAAAACAGGAACTAATGATTACTGTGCTAAACTTGACTCAAAGAAACCAGAAACACGTTTTAGGGAAATATTGAAGAAGAAACCAGTATTCACGATTTTTGGAGTTATGAGAAGAAGCGCACTTAAAAAGACGCCCTTACTAGCAGGTTATATTGGCTCAGACTGGAATTTGCTTGCGGAACTGAGCCTTGCTGGCCGAATATTTGAAATTCCAGAATATCTGTTCTTTCGAAGGGATCATGCACAGTCATACACAAACAGGCATTATTCAAAAATGATTAAAATCCACGATTATCGAACCGAATCGCTTTGGTGGACGGGAAACATCAAAAAACCCCTAATTACATTACCATACTGGAACAATTGTCTAGAGTTTTTTAGATCTATAAATCGTTCTTCACTGAAGTGGTTTGAGAAACTATCATGCTACCATGAAATAGGTAAGTGGCTAATCAGAGGAAGGTGGCGTTTGCTGTACGAAGACTTGAAAAATGAGTACCGACTACTACGCCTCAAGTTGAATTGCACACAAGCCACCAAAGACGATACCAGATCAGATGGCAAATCTTTCTTTGGAGTACCTCCAACCCAATTATCTATAGGGTCATAAGTTAAGAAATGGTGCGCAAAAATTATCAATAAATAATTATTTGGTCATTAGGCGTAATATTACGATTTAGTTCAAAAGGTTGCCATTCATAAATTGTTAGCAAAGCGAATTTCTAAGTGTTAGAATCATAAAATTCGATTTGAAAATTTTCATGACGAAAAATCAAAGAAAATAAGGGAACAACATGAAAGTGGCAATTCTCGCCGGAGGTTCGGGGACTCGTCTCTCTGAAGAAACTGTGAAAAAACCGAAGGCTCTCGTGGAAATTGGGGGACAACCAATTCTCTGGCATATTATGATGCATTATTCTCATTTCGGCTTCAATGAGTTCGTGATAGCACTTGGTTACAAAGGTGAATACATAAAGCGTTGGATGCAAGAATACAGTAATTTGAACAGGAACATAATTGTAAAAACAGATACGGATGAAGTTACCTCACCTAATAGAAATAAGCGTGGTCAACTAGGTTGGATAGTAAGGTTAGTTGATACTGGACAGAAAACACAAACTGGCGGTCGAATCAAGCGATTAGCTCCTTGGTTAGACGATCAAACATTCATGTTAACTTGGTGCGATGGTCTATCAGACATCAATCTGGACGCCTTGCTGAAGTTCCATCTTTCTCATGGTCGACTTGCAACTTTAACTGCAGTCCAACCTCCTAGCCGTTTTGGTCATCTTGTTTTGGACGGAGACAAAGTGATGCAGTTCAAAGAAAAACCGCAAACTCTTGACTATTGGATAAATGGCGCCTTCTTTGTTTTGGAACCAGAAATATTCAACTATATCGATGGCGATAATACGCAGTGGGAAAGAGAACCCTTAGAAAAATTGGCAAAAGACGATCAGCTCATGGCCTACCGCCATACCGGTTTCTGGCAGTGCATGGACACACTTCCAGAGAAGTTACTTCTTGAAAAACTCTGGAAAAGTGGCAAGTCACCTTGGAAAATTTGGAAGGAGTAATTAATGCCACGCTATATCTTCATAGAATAGGTCAGATTCATTGTTCCGTGGTATCGCTTTTAGCGGAGAAATAAAAGAGCCTTAATAACTTACCTATGGCTTAATACTTTGTTTGGTATCTATCCCTTTCTAAATATCTAAGAGCATAATTTTGAATATATTCAATATTAGTCCAGACAGGAGTGTGATGGCCAGCCATAACCTTTCCCAACCTATATATGTACAATGCTCTCATCAATTCTCCAATAGCGTCCCCAAAAAAAAGCGACATAATTTTTGCATAATTCCTGAAGTTGCTCCCACCAAAATGTAAAAATCCGCACCATTTTGCCATTTCTATGGCCACGATGTCTTTGAAAAATTGGAGATTGACCAACTTTTGCCTCCTATATCTTTCGTAACATTGTACAAAGTATTCTCCAAGATCTACTTTGGCACTTTCTCTCTCTAGCCTTAACTTGTGATATGTCCACGCTACATCATATGCGGGGTCACCCACACTTGCTTCTCCCCAATCTACCACGATACAGTGCCCCTTTGATAGGAGAATGTGATTAGGCTCATAATCTAAGTGAAGTAAGGCAGGGCAAACTTTTTTCGGCTCCCTATATCCCACTCTCTTAACTGCAGCGATGAATCGTCTTTGATAGGGGGGAGAAAAGCCTAAAAAGCTCATGCAATGTTTGTTAATAAAAAACCATGTATCCAACAAACTTTTTTGTTTAACTTCATATTGTCGCTGCAGAACGTCGGAGATTTCAACGTAACTCAAATTTACTTTATGTATATCCACTAAACATTCAGCCATTTTTTTAACTATGCCTTCAACATCTTTTCCGTCCATCAAATAGTCTGACGCATTTTTTGCCACAATTCTCTCCATAATCATAAACGGTTTCTTTAGCACTTTATCATTCTCTTTAAAACAGTAAGCAGTTGGAACAGGCAGATTTTGTTCCTTCAAAGTTTTAAGTATTGCAAATTCTTTTCGCCCTTTTTCCACAGTTTCCTCTCCAAATAACTTCAAAATAAACTCTTTCGATTGCTTACAACCCCCTGAAGTGAATGTCCCCAAAAAAGAATACATAAAAGAAGATCGCCCTTGCTTATCAAACCTGCGAAATCCACGGACACTAACATTTTCGGCATCATATGGCAAAAAGGTTGTCAATAACTGAGCAAATTTTGCAGTTAATTGAGACGAAGAATTCGATTTTATTACTTTTCACCTAACGTTATTTAAATAATCCTTTGCAGGTATTGAAATTTAAAGCTTAACTCAGTTCAGCTAATATTTTCTGCTCTATCTAACTCCTAGTGCGAGGCTTCCCGAATACCATTTATTTTTTTCCAACTCTTCAACAGAAGAAACAGAAAAAAGAAAATCATAACAAAAGAGTAGTTGAAATCTCACCTCCATATTATCGATTCATCAATTCTATATGCATAAAGAACAGACAAACTAGATAAGATGCCACAAAAATCAAGTTACGAACTCGCAGAGATAAAAGAAATTCTGTTTATTATTGAAATTTGACGTTAAGTGAAAATAATAGAAAAAGAATGGAGGAATGAAAAATGCGTGTGCTGTTAACGGGTCATAAAGGATATATAGGCAGTGTTATGCTACCCTTGCTCCTAGCAGAAGGCCATGACATTGTAGGTCTTGATAACGACCTCTTTGAAGGGTGTACCTTTGGCGGCAGGTCAATCTTTGGAGATATCCCAAATATCCCGTATATAAAAAAAGACATCCGTGAAGTTAAACTTTCAGACCTAAAAGGATTTGATGCCGTAGTACACCTTTGCGCTCTGTCAAACGATCCGCTTGGATACTTCAACCCAGAAATTACATTCAAAATAAACCATAAAGCCTCGGTTAACTTAGCGAAACTAGCTAAAAAGGCCGGAGTCCAACGCTACCTCTTTTCCTCATCATGCAGCATCTACGGTGACTCTGGAACTGAATTGGTAAATGAAGAATCGAAGCCACGCCCAATCACTCCATATTCAGCATCAAAGTT
Source organism: uncultured Candidatus Bathyarchaeia archaeon (assembly GCA_964598485.1). Classification (GTDB taxonomy): domain Archaea; phylum Thermoproteota; class Bathyarchaeia; order Bathyarchaeales; family Bathycorpusculaceae; genus SOJA01. The sequence continues at coordinate 11,126 of CAZRCD010000015.1, read as the reverse complement.
CCGCGCCGAAGAAGGCATCTCAAAGTTGGCTGACTCCAATTTTTCCCCAACTTTCCTACGCTCCGCAACAGCATATGGCGTCTCTCCAATGCTAAGATTTGACTTGGTTCTAAACAACTTAGTTGCTTGGGCACACACAACAGGGTTTATACTGCTAAAAAGTGATGGCCTGTCATGGCGGCCAATCGTACACATCGAAGATATATTGCGGGCTTTTGCAGCTGTCCTAAACGCCCCCCAAGACTTAGTTCATAACCAAGTTTTCAATGTTGGTATAACCGAGGAAAACTATCAAATAAGAGAACTCGCTGAAATCGTAAAAGATACAGTGCCAAACTGCCACATTGAATATTCAAAAGATGCCGGCCCAGACAAACGTTCCTATAAAGTCGACTTCAGCAAGATAGCCCAAACACTGCCCGAATTTAAGCCACAATGGAATGCTCGCCGAGGAGCAAAACAACTTTACGACACCTACAAAAAAGTGAAATTCAGCCTCGAAGAGTTTGAAGGACCAAGATACAGGCGTATCAAACATCTCCAAGAAAACCTTAACAACGGCCGTCTGGACAAAAATCTGCGCTGGAGAAACATCAAAAAATGAGTAGCCCGCCACCATACACACAAATATCAGGCTGCCGCTCCTGCGGAAACCCTAATCTTGAACCAATTCTGTCTTTCGGAACTACTCCTCTAGCAGATGCATTATTCACAAAAGAACAACTGAAGAGGCCAGAGCTGAAAGTCCCCCTTACCCTAGTTTTCTGCCCAAACTGCGGGCTTGCGCAGATAAAAGAAACTGTGGACCCGCGGATCCTTTTTTGCAGAGACTATCCTTATTTCTCTTCCACCTCAAAGGAATATCTAAGGCACTCTCGGGAGAACGCGAAGAAACTAATTACAGCAAGAAAGCTGAATTCAAACAGCCTTGTAGTCGAGCCTGCCAGCAATGACGGTTACATGCTTAAACAATTCTTGGAGCATGGAATCCCAGTTCTTGGAATTGATCCAGCGAAAGAACCTGTTCAAGCTGCGCGAAAAGCAGGAGTTACAACCCTTTGTACTTTTTTTGAAAAGAAACTTGTAAACAAGCTTAGGCAAGATGGGTTAATAGCTGATGTATTGATTGCCAACAATGTATTGGCCCATGTTGCAGATCTCAATGACTTTGTAGAAAGCATCCGAACGATATTGAAGGATTCTGGTGTAGCGGTTATAGAGGTACCTTATGTAGTTGACTTGATTCGTAACCGTGAATTTGATACCATCTATCATCAGCATCTCTGTTATTTCTCAGTCACCGCTCTGAACCATCTATTCAGAAGACATTCCCTTTTCCTTAATGATGTAAAGCATTGTGATGTGCATGGCGGATCATTGCGGCTGTATGTGGAACCTCAAAAAAATATTAGTAAATCAGTTCGGTTACTCCTAGAAGAAGAGGCAAAAAAGGGAATTAATAAGATAGCTTATTATCGTGATTTCGCTGAGCGTGTCCATGAAACACGAAACGCTCTAATGGAAATCCTATTGCGTCTAAAAAGAGAAGGGAAAAAAATCGCAGCCTACGGAGCAGCAGCAAAAGCAACAACACTCTTAAGTTATTGTGGAATTGATAAAGATCTTGTGGATTATGTGGTTGACTTGAATCCCTTCAAACACGGTCGCTATATGGGGGGCAACCATTTACCCATCTTTCCACCCACGAAACTTTTGAAAGATATGCCCGATTATGTTCTATTGTTAGCATGGAATTGGGCAGATGAAATCTTGAAACAGCAGGAAGCCTATCGTCAGAAGGGTGGCAAATTCATTATTCCTATTCCATACCCGAAAATTGTTTAGAACAGTCTATGTGCGTAACTGTATGGTTGAGAAAGCGTTGTCGTCAGATTATGTTTGCCAGAATTGCGGTGCACAAGCGATTTCTACATTCTATGAAGTGGAAAATGTTCCAGTTCATACATGTGTGATGTTGTCAACCCGCCAGGAAGCGTTGCGTTTTCCTAAGGGTAAAATTGTTTTGGGTTTTTGTAAAGACTGTGGTTTCATATCGAACGTCGCTTTTGATTCTTCGGCAGTGAATTATTCATCCATTTATGAGGATCAACAGTGTTTCTCTTCAACGTTTAATGTTTTTGCTGAGGGGCTGGCAAAGCGTTTGATCGAGAAATACAATTTACTTGACAAGAAAATTTTGGAGATTGGCTGCGGAAAGGGTGACTTCTTAACATTGCTATGCGAGCTTGGAAACAACCGCGGTGTAGGAATTGATCCCGCTTATGTTAAAGGTCGTATCCACAGTAAGGCTTCTGACCGCGTGACGTTTATCCAGGACTATTACTCCGATCGGTATGCTAACTATCATGGAGATCTGGTATGTTGCCGCCATACTCTTGAGCATATTCCCAACACGGCTGTATTTCTCAGTGGTGTGCGGCGTGCGATCGGTAACCGTTTGGATACAGTTGTTTTCTTTGAAGTACCTGATGTCACTCGAGTATTACGTGAACTAGCATTCTGGGACATCTACTATGAACACTGCTCCTATTTCAGCCAGGGGTCACTCGCGCGGCTATTTCGGTCTTGCCAATTTGACATAATTGATCTTTCCAAAGATTTTGATGATCAATATATCTTAATCGAGGCCAAACCGGTAAGCCGAAAAGCAGAAAAAGTGCATGAACAGGAAGAAAGCGCCAAAGAGATGGCAAAGGATGTAAAATATTTCGCTACGCATTGCCGTGAAAAGTTGGATCAGTGGAAAAACCGCTTAAATGAACTTTACGCAGATGGAAGACGGGTTGTTGTGTGGGGCTCGGGCTCCAAATGTGTATCTTTTATGTCGACGCTCGGTGTCAGAGATGAAATCGAGTATGTTGTTGACATCAATCCGTTTCGTCATGGTAAATATCTTCCCGGCATTGGCAAAAAAGTAATGTCGCCTGAAATTCTACGGAAGTACAAGCCCGATGTCGTAATTGTAATGAATCGAATCTACAAAAATGAAATATGTCAAATGCTTGATGATATGGGCTTAGCTCCAGAGGTTATTTCGGTTTGAGTGAAATGCAAGCAAACCACGTGAATAAAGTCTCTGAAAATCCTTGCCCTATTTGTGGTTCTAAACGGTTGCAACCTTTTTTCGAGATGACAGATGTTCCAATCCATTGCAACATTCTTTGGCCGAGACGAGATGCTGCCCAGAAATGTCCAAGAGGCGATATCCAGTTAGCTTTCTGTCCTGTTTGCAGCTTTGTTACTAATCTGAAATTTGAACAGGATAGACTTGAATATAATGAGGGTTATGAAAACCCTCTGCATTTCTCTCCTCATTTTCGAGTTTATGCCCATTCGCTGGCAGATCAGTTGATTGAACGTTACAATCTACATAACAAAGACATCATCGAGATAGGATGCGGCGATGGATATTTCTTGAAGTTACTCTGCGAGCTTGGAAACAACCGTGGAGTAGGCTTTGATCCTGCCTACATTGAAAAAGAAACACATTGTGAAAAAGGGAATCAAGTCAAGTTTATTCAGGGCATCTATTCGGAGCGCTACGCTGACTATCAAGCTGATCTCATTGTTTGTAGGCAAACACTAGAACACATCCAAAATCCAAAAGGCTTTCTAAATGAGTTGCGACAGGCAATTGGTAATCGGCTAAACAGTTATATCTTCTTTGAAGTACCAAATGCGTTAAATATTTTTCAAAAACTCTCTGTGTGGGATATCATTTACGAGCATTGTTCATACTTCACTCCTCTCTCCCTCTCCTTCACCTTCTCATCCAGTGGGTTTCAGATTTGCGACCTTACCGAGGAGTTTGGAGACCAGTTCCTTTGTATCGATGCTCGGCCGAACGACCAAGGTAATCCGGATTCTGATTATGAATATCCGAGTAAGGCCAACCAGATTGCTAGTTACCTAACATCGTTTGCTACCAATTACCAAAACAAGATTGAAATGTATAGACGCAAACTGGAAAATGTAGGAAGCCGTGGACAGTGTGCAGTTGTATGGGGTGCAGGTTCAAAAGGAGTCACCTTTTTGAATACGCTCAAGAATTTACAGATCGAGTATGTGGTAGACATTAATCCACACAAACAAGGTATGTACATTCCGGGAACTGGGCAGAGAATTGTGCCTCCAGAGTTTCTGCGGGACTATCAACCTGATGTTATTATTGTAATGAATCCCATATACAAGAGTGAGATTCGACAAGTTGCAAAAAATCTTGATTTAACTAACAGATTCGTGTATGCATAAGATGCAGATTTGCTGGCTTAAAAAATAGTTACTGCGGTAGGTCACATTACTGGTTTGACTCCTGTTATGCATAAAATCTAAGGTTGATGTCAAAAAACTCTAGAATTTCTCAAAAGATTTTCTAGTTTTAGTTTTCATATATATTTAAATGCTGAAGTTCTTTAAGATGTATTTATGTCAATTAAAACGTCAATCAAAATAGTCAGTGTAGCATTATGCTTACTGATGCTGCTGGTTCCTTTAGTAAGCGCTGACGAAACAACAGAATCTTTCACAGTGTTTACCGACAAAAGCGAATACTTAACTGGGGAAGCAGTAAACATCTACGTCAAAGCCGAAACTATAGATCCCAACCAAACCATCACTGTCCAAGACGTGATCATTTACGATCCCAACAATACATCCATTGCAGAGTGGCATGACCTTAACATAGTGCTAGACGATACAACAACGATAAAATACGTGGGAACCGTTATCGCAACTTCCGAAGGACAATACACAGTGTCTGCAAAAGCAACAGGATGCCCATGGTTTCTATGGGCAATATTTTGGTTCTTCTGTCGTTGTCACTGGAATCATAATGTCATTCCCGAATACCCGTTTGGAACAATAGCAGCCATGGCAGCTTTCTTCGGAGCCACAGCACTATACGTTTACAGAAAGAAAAACCGAGTGAAGAAGTGAAAGTTCCTCATATTTTTTGATAAACCGATTTAGTGTTTTTCCTTTCCAGTTTTTCTACTTGACAGTGAAAGATTGGAAAGCCTTCGGAATGAAATAAGTCTGTGAGTGCTATGCACTAAACCAGTGAATCTAGAGATGCAAAGAGACGGGTGAAATGGTTAACGTGTTTCGAAAGACATTCGCAGACTTGAATAAACACTCTTTTCTTGTTCTCTCAGCTATTATGATTCCGCTAATGATTCTGATCGTATACTGGCAGGATCTTTCTATCTTAGTCAACGAAGCGTTGTACAATGAAGCGGTAACGCATATCGTCCTTGTTCCAGTTCTGGTCTCCTACATTGTGTACAGAAAAAGAGATGTAATCAAAGCTACTTTTGCATTAGAGAAGCTTCGGCAGCGTTCAAGGGATTCATTCTTAATCGAAGTTATCGGCTTGAGTTTATGCCTTTCTGCTTTTCTCATATATTGGTATGGTTCTTATACTTTTTCTACGCTGGAATATCACCTTTTTTCTCTTCCCTTATTTGTTACGGGTATAGTACTCGTTCTCTTCAATTTTAAAACGCTCACTGTACTCATTTTTCCAATTCTATTTCTCTTTTTTCTCATACCGCTCCCGTCAGAAATAACCTACACGGCAGGAGCTTTAATAGGCAACTTCAACACACAAGCATCCTTTCTTTTGCTTAAAACGTTTGGTTTGCCTGCAGTTCTGCAATCTACATATGGGTCTCCAACAATTACAGTCAATACTCCTTCTGGTACACCAATGTTGTTTGCAGTAGATTTACCATGCTCAGGAATCTATTCTCTAATAGCGTTTATGATGTTCGCCACTTTTCTAGCCTACATTATTCAGGGTTCACTCGTCAAAAAGGCTGGTTTGTTTCTTCTTGGTTTCGCAGTGTTGCAAATACTAAACATCCTTAGAATATCTACGATTGTCGCGATTGGTCATTGGCTTGGCGAAGAAATCGCTATGACAATATTCCATACGGTAGCAGGTTGGGTTCTCATTTTCGGCGGAATTTTTCTGCTTTTGCTGATTGGCGAAAAGTTTTTACACATTCAAATCTTTAAAGGCTCAAACGAAACACCATCATGTTTCAACTGTGACACCAGCCTCCAAAAACAGGAACCCTTTTGTTCACACTGTGGAAAATTCCTCAAAAACCTGACCGCCCGCACAAGAATTTCAGGAAGATTTTTGGTTAAAATCATTGCTCTGCTGGTCGGTATATTTCTAGTCACTTCAAGTATACAAGCGCCAGTATTCGCTTTCGCCCAAGGATTAACGTTTACAGACCCAAACTTGAAAGAGAGTACTGAAGTTTTCCCAGAATTTACAGGTTACCAATTCAAATTTCTCTATCGCGATGTTGACTACGAAAAACTATCTAACCAAGATGCTTCACTCCTTTATGCATATATACCTCTAAACACTTCCACACCAATGGTCTATGCTGACATTGGAGTTGCAAATTCGATAACAAATCTTCACAACTGGGAAGTATGCTATGTTACATGGCAAACAGCCCACGGACGTTCACCTTTGGTATCGGTACTCGATTCTAGAGACGTTCAAATCGTGGAAAACCCCCCTATTATCGCCCGCTACTTCGTCTTCGAAAGCCCCAACAACTACACCCAAGTCACTCTCTACTGGTACGAAAAAGCGTTGTTCAACACCGGCCTTACTATTGAACAAAAATTCGTTAGAATAAGCCTGATAATTCTAGCAGCAAACTCAACCACATACCCTATACTTGAGGAAAAATTATTACAATTTGCGCAGTCAATTTCAACATATTGGGAACCATTAAAAAGCCGGTCTCTTTTTTCTTTAAGCATTCCTCTTCAACAGGTGTTACTTGCTTCATCAATAGTGTTCATAATTATCACCATAACTGCTCAATACACACGAAAATGGAGAAATAAAAGGGCTAACCTAAAGATTTTTGAAAAATTTGTTCCGTCAAATGAAAAGCTGTTGTACCAGACTATAAAAAACTTAAATGAAGGAACCGGAGCAACAACTAATGAAATTGCTCACGCTCTTGAACAAGCCACCGGCAAATGCCCCGAAACAGACGAGTTAAATCACATGTTAAAGCATCTGCAAGAAAATGGACTTGTGGAAATAGATATTGTAAACCTAAATGAAAAATCACACCTTGTTTGGAAGCCCTAATATTAGAGATTAGAGATTATACTGTGTTTGGTGATGACTTAGATGTTGGATCAAAAACTTTGGAGACTCGGTACTGCCAAAGCAATTAGACTTTTGCAGCTTCTTTTCTTGTCTATTGCGCTGTGGTTTATCTATTGGACACACATTTATGAGGTGATTTATTGGAACAAAACATTGCTAGAAACCTTTCAATCGAACTTTCCAAACGTTTTTGTTTACTCAATTTTAATAATTGCTGTAATCTTTCTTGAATTCCAATCGAAAAGACGCAGTCGCATTTCAATGTCCTCTTCGTCTGTTAAGTCTCTAGAAATCTTACAAAAAGAAAACGAGCAATCGAAATACGAACTGATGAAGTCCAAAAAAATGCCTTCTAACAAAATCGGAATTGCCCTACTTATCATTGGAGCACTGCTACTTTCCGCTTCCGTCATCACCTCCTCAACGATTCTTGCTTTTATAGGATTAGGTCTAACATTCTGGGGAGCCCTCTTCCTTTTCGCTAGGTCAACCAAATTCGTAACAGTCCCCATTTTAGATGCCACCGCACTCTCAACCTACGCCACACTCGATAGAATAATAGACGATCTAAACTACAAGGGAAAAGCCATATACATACCTCCATATCCGAAGGATACATATCTCCCCGAATACCTAGAAGGGCTAAAAGAAATGGTTGTTTTCATTTCAGCCAAAGATTCCACAAAAATTCCCCCCATCGAAGAAATGGCAAAAAAACAATTTCTAGTCAAAAACCCTAAAGGAATCTGCATTACCCCTCCAGGTTCTGGACTCGTAAGCCTGTTTGAAAAAGAATTAAGAGTTGACTTCACAAAGATCGACCAAGAGAGCTTCTATGATGGTCTACCAACAGTCATAGTAAATAACTTGGAGTTAGCTAGCGACTTTGAGATAGAGGCTGAAAACGAACTTATTCATGTCAAAATCACTGATTCAGTCTACAGCAATCTTTACTCCAAAAACCAGAACCTAAAAAGCATTCACTCTATTGGATGCCCATTAACAAGCGCCGTCACATGTGCCTTAGCCAAAACAACCGGAAAACTTGTAACCATAACCAAAACTAAAATTTCCCCAGATTTAAAAACCGTTGAGATATGGTATCAAATCGTAGAAGGTTAGACTGATGCAATTTCCCCTTTCCATATCAGACATCACCATTTGGATAGCAATCACGGCAATAATTTTACTTATAACCTCAGAATTGTTGACTTCGTACTCGGAACAGTTCGGAGACTTCCCAATAGACAAAACACGTCTGCGACTGGTGGCTCTTATCCTAGGTGCATCATTCATGGTTACAGTTTTACTGCGAGCAATTTCACCCTCCATAATCTAAAATTACACTTTAAAGACGATTTGGGGTTTTTGCATTTACCCGGATTTGCTGTTAAAACAAAATACTTCTAAAAGGCAGATAGTAAAAGATTTTATGATTTTATTTAATCAAAAAATATTAAGAGGGGGAGTTCCATTCGTGGAACTTTTTCTGTTAGCTGCTTCCAACTATTGTGATGTCGAAGCTGAAGGTTGTTATTCCTGTAATGCCTGCGTCTACCATTAGCGTGAACGTAACTGGGATTGAAGCGCCAGAGTTAATGGGCTGGTTGTCGTAGTCCCAGTCGGGAACAAGGTAATTTGAGAACTCTAAGCTCTCGGGAATCCAACTATCTACGTACATAGATAGTCTTGTTGATGTGCTTCCCTCATTTTTGATGTAGCAAGTAATGGTTTGGCTTGTTCCTGGCTCAAGTGTTCCCCATAACATGGAAGTTTTCGGAGTGGTACACTGGACATTTTCATATACGCCGATTCCTGCAGTGGTTTGTATCTGTATCGATCCTGTGCTGGATAATGTTTTGCTTGTTTGAGCTGCAGGGAATGCTTGGCTTACTAGAGATAGCCCCAATGTGTAAGTGATGAGTATGAGCATGGCGCCGGTGATTATGGATTCTTTACTCACCATTGATTACACCTTGTTATACTATGTATTAAGACTTAATAAACATTTTCGTATAAATGCACTACACATATACAGTTCTCTGCTAGATTCCAAGAAAACGTATATAACTATCCACAAAACGAACAGAACAAATTCATTAATTCTAGTAACATTTTCAGCTAAACTTGGTTAAGCTGAGGTTTAACCTCTTCGCTTTCGCCATAGCATTCCATAATTCTGTAGCAACCTAAGCACCTTTCCGAAACAGATCCGTCATCACCAATCTTTCTTATATATCCAAATCCACGCGGACATTCTGCATAACCGCTTTGAGGATTTGATTCAAGTATTTCTGGGCTTGCAACTTTTGCTGTTGACCGTCTGAAAAATTGTTCATCAGGAATTTTCGATAACTTTGCCCAGTATAGCACTAAGAGGACTATGACTGCTATAACCAAAATAAGGTCAATTGCCGTCACTTCGAAGGATAGCATATTTATTCAGTTTTCCCCTTTGGTGCTTCGATATATATAGAGTTGATGAATTCAACGTATTAACGCGCACTGTGAAGTGACAAACAAGATTGTTAATATTTGACAGCAAGAATAAGTGAACATTAAAATGTTTGAGGAAACACTTCATGTACGCTGTTGGACACTTTGCTCTAGGATACTTAACCGGAAAACTTGCAGCCAAATCGCTAGACGTCAACATTAATCTCCCATTATTGTTCCTTGCATCGGTTTTTCCTGACATTGACTTGTTAATACCTGGTTTGGAACATCGAGGACCCCTACACTCAGTGATACTTTTCTGTCTCGTCTTCATACCCATATTTGCAATCTACAAAAAAAGAGCTGCACCATACTTCGTAGCAGTAATCCAGCACATCATAATCGGAGACTACCTAATAGGCGGAAACCTGCAACTACTATGGCCATTAACCACTAATACGTATGGCTTTCACATTGGAATAGCAAGTTTAACCAATATTGCCCTTGAATGGTCTCTTTTCCTCATCTCCATGACGTTTATGATCAAAACAAAGGACATATTTTTTCTATTCAAACATCACCCATCAAACATGATTCTAGCCATACCCCTCCTGACCGTTCTCTTGCCTACACTCATAAGTTTCCCCCTGTATGTTCCTTTAGCATTGCTCATTCCCCACATTGTCTATCTGATTCTTTTCAGTATCCCCATTCTCATAGATTGGAAAGTAATCCTGACAAAAAATGAGAAACCATAACAGGTCTTTGACAACAGTTGCAAGTTGGCTGATTGTTGGAATTGTTCTGAGGTTTTCAATCCGTTGATCTGGTAACAACAACTCTTCAAGGCAACTTTTCTTCCTGCATTTTCTATTTTCTGCTAAGTTTTCAGTATCTTCGGGATACTCTGCCGTAAACAAAGACGGCGACCGACGATACTCTAGTGTAAACGCTAATTTTTTCATAGACGATGCACATGCGATTTGATTCAGAATTTGCTAACGTTTATTAGCTGTATCAAGCAAAATTAGCGCACGGTTACCTATCATTCAGGAGAGATTAAAATGAAAGTAAAAGTTGGTGTCATTGGACTTGGGTTCATGGGCTCTGCTCATGCTAGGGTTTACAACAAACTAAAGGAATGTGAATTGGTCGGTATTTGCGATAGCAATTCAGATAAAAAGCACCTAGCCAAAACGTACAATTGCAAATTTTTTGAACATTCTGAAGATTTTCTTGGGGAGAATTTGGATGCGGTAAGTGTCTGTACCCCAACCTCCATGCACAGCGACGTAGTCATGGATGCTTTGGAAAAGGGCAAACATGTTTTGGTTGAAAAGCCCTTTGCGGATAGTTTAAACCATGGTGAAGAGATGGTGAAAAAAGCGGCGACAATGGACAGGTTGTTGGCTGTAGGGTATATTGAAAGATTTAATTCTGCTGTTAGAAAGTTAAGGGAAGTTGTAGATTTTTCTCAAATTTATTCCACGGTTTCTATGCGTTTTGGTCCATTTCCGCC
>CAZRCD010000014.1:0-35497 GCA_964598485.1 uncultured Candidatus Bathyarchaeia archaeon | reverse complement strand
AAACTAAGAAACGACAACAACCACGAAATCAACAATGATTTCTAAACAGCCTAGCGCGCGACGTAAAAGACACCAAACTCTTTAGAAAGAGAATGAAAATGAAAGGAGCTTCAAACATTTCGGGTAACTAGCTTGTTAGAGGTTTGCAGCACACGATTAAGTACTTTATTGCTCAATATGCCTTTGATTTTTGAGATATATTCGCTGAAATGTTTCCTGTGCTGGAGATATCGCCAACCGCGCAACCTCTTTTTTCTGCATAATCTAGCCCCTTTAGTTGTTAGAGTTTATGTTTGAGTTGCTGTTTAATGATTCAGTAGATCTATCCGTAAGCTGAAGCGTCTCCTTTAGAACTTTCCTCAACAACCTCTTGGTTGCATGGTTCAAAGGTGGCAACTCGTCATGCTCCGTTAAATATTCTCGGAGTAACTGATGTTCTAAGTTGCCCGATTCATTGCATGTGCACCATGCAACCTCCATTTTGTATTTAATCAAAAGCTTATTGATACGTTTATTAGTCCACTGGGTCGGTCCGGGATGCAAGTATTGTCTAAGTCTCTGTCTCAGTCCGCCTTTGGCCTCTGTACTCCCGATATAAAGAATGTCTGATTTCCCACGTAGACGACCAAAGCACTGACCTTCGCTTTTTCGAATTACATAAATCCCATGCCTTTCAGGTGCTTTTTTCAGGTACTGCTCGTTGAAAGGATGCCATTCAGAGAAATTTTTCCTGATATTTTTTAGTTGAGTTGAGTTCATACTGCACCAAACATTAGTGGCTATCATAGTGTTATATAGACTTACATAGATGATTCTGGGGTCTAATAAAATGCTTCACGTAAGCGTTGTGTGCGCTTACTGCCACAATTAATCCTTTATTGCTTCTAACAGATTACAATGGAGATGTCTCCCGCAAATCCCCCACTTTTCTTTGATTCATAGCGATATGGAATAGGACCACTAGACTTTACGATTTCTCACAAAATGTTTGATATCATCTATGCAGGAGACTAAGGCGAATCCAGCATCGAATAATATTAACCACAAAGGAAAACCCAACACTATACCCAAAGTGGCTACTATCGGAACACTAAAAAGACTTGAAAGGTGGAGTTTAGGAGGATATGGTTTTTCAACTTTTATCCCTAGGTCTTTCCATCCCCCAAGAGTCCCAACTACTCTCACTCCCTTTGTTTGGCAGTATAGACAATGACATAGCTCATGGAGCCCCAGTATGCTGAGGATGGATCCTGCATGAAAAAGGATTTTCGATCCGTTGATCGGTGTTAGTTCAAACGAGAAGCTTGGGTCATTTGTCACGAGAATCGCTATCACTACTCCTGCGAAGGTCATTACAGCGTAGGTTATGGTAGCCTTCATCCCAATACTCAATGTGCCGTCCTCCTCAAGATCCAACTTTGAATCCGAGGTGGGTGGAACATTTCTTGATCGATGAAGAAGCTCGTGTCCCTTGGCTAAAACCTTTAGAACGAACAGATATGTGATCACAGATGCCAAAAGAACAAGTGATACATCCGCGCATACTAGCAAGACCAATATGAATATAGAGGGAAATTCTAATGGGGTGCCAGATTCTTCAAGATGTAAATCAACAGTCTTGGAGGAATTCTCAAGCAAGGTCACTTCGATTTCAGCTCTTTTACCTGCCACTTGTGCAATTATTGTATAGTTGTTTTTGCCAAGGTTAAAACTACAACTACCATTGTTGTCAGTATAATCCTCGACGGCAAATTGAGGCTCTTTGTAGCTTCTAGGACGATCTTCCATAAGGAACCCACTCTTAATGATCACCTTTGCATTTTCTATTGGTGTTCCGTTTCTTTCAACCTTGACAATCAGATTGCCCGTCTCCGTGTATCTCTTTGTAACATCGCTTATTGTTCCATTCTCATTAATAGAGTAAACATAGGAAAGCTGTTTCTCCCAACCTCCTTCGGCCTTAGACCGCTCATAGAACCCAGGATTGTCAAACCTGTTTTCTTTTGATAATGTAGCATCGAAATGCTTCCACGAATTATTGATCCAAACTTCGTTCCAGACATGATCTTCCCCATGATTAAAAACAACTCTAGTATTAACACCTGCATTACATGCCAACTCAGCAAATAAAATGGCGTTTTCCTCGCATGCGCCACGTCGGACAGACATGACCCAAGTTGGTAACGGGTTTTCTGTTCTCCAATAGAAGGGGAACAAACGGAATTGTGTAGTATCCCATTTCACGTTGAGCTTAAGCCAATCTGCAATCTTGTTCATTATTACTAACGCATCAGTTTCATTCAACGACATTTCAGCAGAAATAGCAGTGATATCTTGCTCTGAAAAGAAGCTCGAATGGATTATATCGTGAACGTAGGAACCAAAGAACAATGAAGAGTAGATGAAAAGAACCCCTATGAAGGATACAATTTTCTTTTTATCCTGAATCATATGCCTACTCGCACTCGTAATCTCTAAATATTATTATACAGGAAAGATAAATGACTCGGCTTAACGAATCATAAGTGTAACAATCAATTCTTTTAAGCAAAGGCTTCCTCTATTTATATAGTGTCATGGGAAGGCGGGAATTGGGCTACCAAATATATGAAGAGTTTGGAAGATTTCCTACATCTTTCATTCACATTCTTCTCTTACTTGATAAGATCGATGAAAAGTACCGTAAGTGTATAATGCCGATTTATCTCCTTATAATTATGTTCCTAAGATTAATCAATAAAATTGCATGTGGTGCGCGGAAAACACGGCAGATGAGCAAAAGTGCCTTGAGAAGCTTGACCGAAGAATGGCCCTTTTTCGAGTGTAAACTCACACTAATAGGAACTTTCGTACTCTTTGTTGCCATATTGATCACAGTTGTCACAGATTTTGGTTTTCCAATGAGGCTTGGTTATGAGTTGTTGATACAAAGCTTTGTTGCATTGCTTGCAGTAGTGCCTGCAGTTTCATTGGCTGTCATGGAAATTTCTGCATCTAGCTACTCGATAAAACTATCAAGAATCTATCGAAAAAGCATCTATTTTTGGTACCTTGTTGTGCTTTACATAACAATAATCATTATGTCAATGTTCGGATTATTATATTCAGATCAAAACATCTCAACAACTGCACTGAATACTTTAACTACAGAATTAGCTATGTTTGGAGTTTTATACATCATACCGTACTTCCTTGCGACAATGAGGTTATTACATCCAGAAAAAGCTATTCAAAAACTTGGACAGCAAATAAGAGCTGAATCACTCACGCTCATAGTAGAGCGGAAACCTGTAAGTCTAATTCCTCCACCTGAAGACCCGCTTTATCCTCTACTAGACATTGCTTTACAAGCCATGAATAGAAGGGATATAGAGTTGTTAAGACTTGCACTTGATGAGACTGTAAGAAGATATGCTAAAGTCCTAACTTTTTTGGAAAACCAACGACCAATACAGAAATCCACTGCAACTGAGGTCATTACTGAAACAATGTTCTCACACAAGATGAGAGAAGTAATTGAGCATTTCCTCAATCATCTTAGAACCTTGGTAAAAGTTTCTTTTGAACAAAAAGATGAACAGAATGTGATATGCATGATTGAATATTTTGGCAGCTTTTGCAAAGAAACGATGAATTACAGGTTTATTGAAGCTCGGGCGTCTGGAACCAATCGGCCTGCTTTTTCATGGATATACGAAATCAGTAGTTTAGGTGGAAAATGCTCGGTGTTGGGCTTTTGGGACGGAGTTGCTTGTTCACTAAGGGTTCTATCCAATCTAAGCGACGAGGCAATGCGACGGAAATACCATGGGCTTCAACATAGTATTGCATCATTCGTGAAAGATCTTTTCACAATCGCCATGAAAAATCGCTTAATACCAGTGCATTTTATCCCAGCGGTGGCATTTGAGAGTATGAGCAGTGTTATCGAAGGAAAAATGAAGTACGGGATATATGACATAAATCTCCATTATCAAATCAGCGATATGAATAGTATCTCACTTGAGGTAATAGACAAGACAGCGAATTCTATTTATGATATTCGTATGGCTGTATTATCAAGATGCTACGAAAGAATGTTATCAATTGCATTGTTTGACTTCTATCGTGAAAAAGGAAAAAACCCAAAGAAAGTGGCGAAAGTTATCTATGAGACGTTGCAGATTCAGGCTCCTTATATGTTAACTACGCTTAGATTCCTGCTCGAAGATAGAGGCGTAAGAAGAGTATCCTATCCACAGTTTAACTATTCTCCTAAACAGGCCATAGAAGACTTGCTGGAAAATGGCTTAGGTAGGAATGCAATAAGAGCCTCTGGTTCAAACAAAATGATCTACGTGAGAGAAATCTGCACAGATATTCAGGAGATATCACGCATATTCTATAAATTACGTGATGAGGAAATAGTAGACAAGGTTTTAAACATCCTGTTCAGGGTTCATAGGTCCTCTAAGGATCCAAAGGATTTCAGAGTTGCAGATATTGAGATGTCACTTTGTGCTATGGGTTATGGGGCTCTGTACGAAGATTTAAAAACTTCAGCCCTGAGGGTTATGACTTATCTTGAGACTCTAGCCGTCTCTGAAGTAGAGAGTTTTTCACAGCCTGAGAAAGCTATACGAATAGCTATGCTAGTTGCGTATTTAGGGGCTGCTGCTATAGACTTTGGAATGACAGATGTTGCTGATCAAGCTTTAAAGAAGTTGATCAAATTCGAGGAGAAATACGTTAATGTCCATGGAGGTCTCCCTACGCTGAATCATATGAGTCTCTTGGTCAGAAACTATCCGGTCACAGCTAGAACCTGGTCCAGGGACGACACATATTTGAGCCGCAACAGTAGATCTTGGCTGTTTCGCCTATCCTCCGGACACATTGACACATTAACTTATAGGAAACTTTTGTCCGATCGAGCAATCGATGGATTTTATAGTATGTATCTGGCAAATTTTCTTCCAAAAGGATATTGAACGTGAAACATTTGAGTCTATCTAGGATCTATTGTTACTATAGCTATTGCAACGTCTAAAGTTTCTAGTTACTGTGTGTATCGTGCGCGCCGATTAGTGTACTTGCTCCTTCATATTTCATGCCCAAATCTCGTCGGCTTCCTCTTCACATTCCAGTCTACAGCTTTCAGCTCTGTGCACGTACTCAAAGGGCATAGTTGCCCGATGTAACGCTTCTTTTAGGGTAAACGGGTCCATCGCGTCAGCGAGCTGGGTAGCCCTCCAATGCCTGTTTCCATCTGAGGCAGGCGAGTACATATAAGATACTTAAGCCCCGCCTGAACTTTTTTGTAGGGCACCAGCTACGCAACATCGTGATGCAGATGGATACGCTAGAAGGTATCCTAAGGAAGTAGGGTAACCCGCGAAAATCTTCTGCACAATCACGCGGAGTCCCGGCAAAGCCACAACCGCTTCAAAATCAGGTTGAATAATCTGTATTACGCATTTGTAGAAAAAAAATAGGCTGTTTTTTAGTATATTTAATGAATGTTGATTTAGTGGTCTCAGACATTGGTTATACAAAAAAAGTTGTAATGGTTCGCCGCCGAAACAAAAAAGCCCGCGGGTTAGGGTCTAGCTCTAGGATACCTTCATGCGTATCCCACTGCATACCCATGTTGCGAACTCCGCGTTAACTATCCCACCCGCTGCATCGTGATTCACCAAATGTCGCGTAAACAATTCACCCGTGAATCTCAGAAGAGTATCAAAACCCCGCATGTAGAGTATGAATCCACAGCCTTCTGAACTACCTAGCTTCCCCGTTTTTAAAAAAAAGATTTAGAATTTCGCGTTTAGCGTATGTTAAACGGCAATGGATAAGATATGTTATCAATCGTGGATTCGTGACTACGCGAGCGCGCGCATGTTAAGGCTATGTTAAACAATTTCCTAATAAATAATGTTATCGGGACACATGAGTAACCATTACAAAAAGAGTATCGCAATTTAAAACAAGCAACGGGTTAGGCTGTGCCCTAATTCCCACGAACTTACAATTTAATCAGGGGATGTCGGGACATTGAGACGACTCAGAGTTGTGATTAATCGTGCGTTAGGGGCTTCTCTTGGGTTAAGTTCAAAGTTAACCCACGACTAGAGGGTATCACGCATGCTCACCATTGCGGGGAAGAGAAGAGATACATCGTTTGTGACTTTTAACCCAAGTATCACAATATGGAAAGTTGTTCTATATGCAATCTACATAAAACTTTTAAATTAAAACCAGTGTATAATCAACTGGGTAAAATTCGTGAAAAAAATTGCCGTTTGCTTCCTTGTTGCATCACTATTAACTTATGCACTTTGCGTTGCAGAAGTCAGAGCAGCAGGTCCATTTGACATGGTATGTCCAAACTGCCATGGAACAGGAACTATAATATCTCATAACACTGAAACATGCCCTGTTTGTCATGGTGAGGGAGAGGTGACTACGACGAATACTTGTCCAGTCTGTCATGGTAGTGGCGAGACAACTGTTTGGCAATCGTGCACCCATTGTGGCGGAGATGGAGAAGTCACGCCAAGTGTGATACTAAAAAGCATGAATGGATACGGTGTGCCTGTTGGTCTCGATTGGGTCGCAAGGGTTGAAGGAGTCTTTCATAATGAAGAGGATGTAGGAACCTATGGAAAAGCAAGGTCTGAAGTGAATACTGTAACTACAACATATTATCATACCTCAGCAAAAACGTATTTTCCTCCGCACCAAGACATAACCATTACAATAGACACACCTGAGATTAAATTGATGACGGATTGGACATACACAATCTACCTATATTCTGTGGACGATATTACATGCCCCGATTGTGGTGGAATTGGCGGGAAATCTGTGCTTGTCACTTGCAGTGAGTGCAATGGTGCAGGGACTGTTACAACTACTGAAGCATGCTCAAATTGTCAAGGGACAGGTCACATCACTACAGAGACCAGTGATACATGCTCAGTCTGCAATGGAAGAGGCTATGTGACAAATTGGACTAGCGTATCTATTGTTGCTATTGCGATAATTGGCGTGCTCATTGGAACCTCAGCTCTCGTTGTCTATAGAAGACGTAGTCAGAAACAGTGATTTTCTCTTTTTTCTTTAATCGTTTTAGAACAATCTCGTTGATTGAACATGAATTGACAAAAAACCTAACTCTTAAAACAATAGAATCGCGTGAGATTATATGCAGATTATAACCTCACCATTTTACAGATAAAGGAGAATTGAAGATAAATTACCGCTCTATCACGATGCTCCCGCTCGGCAACGCAGCGACAACCCGCCAACCCTGTTTAAGAGACTCTACCAATTCCGCTTCATCTACGATTTTCTGTGTCCCTAATCCTGCGCCGTTGGTTTCAGTTTCTTGTTTCTGCTTTTTCTTTCTCAACTTAACTCCCGCATTGGTCATTAATTCCCTTTGTTCAGGTGTCAGGGTTTCTTTGAACTTCTCCAACAGTTTAACTCGCTCTTCCACGGTTGCTTGCGTAATATCCAACCGCTTATACGCTTGCTTATATAACGCTCTTTGCTCAGGCTCAGGTGGAATAACATAGCGGGCTTCTATGTCCGTCATTTTCAGCTTGTGTCCCATCCAATATTTTAGGATAATTGGATGCCTAACCTCTAACGCTAGGTAAGTTTCGAACATTTTTCTTAGCCTGTGCGGAGACGCCTTAATGTGGATTCGTTCGCCAAGCCGTAAAACCATTTTCGTCACAGAATTAACCGCAAGCTTTTCGTAAGGTTTAATTTCGCCAACAGTTAAAGGCGTCGCGTCTGTTATGGTTTCGCCTCGATTTCGCCTTATCTGTAAATAAAGCCTTAAAGCCTCAACAGAGTTAGGTCCGAGGAATGTTTCATATTTTACCTGTTCTTTACGTCTTATCACGTTCAGGTCAATGTATTGTTCGCCTTGCTCTAAATCCTGTTTTACGTCGCCATAGGTTAATTCGATAAAATCTTCGCGGCTCATGCCACTGTCTTTTAATCCTCTGATAATCCATTTTTGCTGGATAGTTGCGATGGTGTCTAACTTCTTAAATTCCTCAATGGTTATCGGTTTCAGGCTTTCAACGATGCCCACATTCGGCGTGCCAATGCTTAACCTTATACGGCAATTATATTTAATCAACGATTTAACTGCTGCGTGGATGCTGGATGCGACGCCTTTCCTATATCCTTTCTTTTTGCAAAGCCAATTAACGAATAGGTCCATCTTAATGTCCCAATCATTTAACGCAGTTTCTAAATCCGCTTTCGCTTCCTTTCGCCATTTCGCAATGGTCTCATCAGGGTTTAACTCGCTGAACTCATGCCAAAGCATCAAGCTCCGCGAATAAACACGTTCCGTGTGTTTACTTCCGCTTTTCTTTACTGCCAGCCTGTTAAAGAGTCTCTGAACGGTTTCAAATTGCTTCGCCCACTTTTCATATTCGCTTAGTTTTTGCATTTTTTTCCTCCTTTAATTTTTTGAGGTTCGCTGTTACGGATTCCTCGTTTAACTAAAGGCTTCGCCCTTTAAAAGGCTTACTTTATAAGACATATGGGGAACGATAACTATACTTGTCTTCTAGAAGATACGTCTACTAAATTTTAGCAACTATCATGGCATGTGCCTTGTCGTATGGTTCTAAATGGACAATTTCCTCTGTGCAGAAGCCTCGGTTTTCCAAGACTTTAACTTCTCGCCTGTAAATTTCTGATGGCTCTTTCGTTACATCTATGCTTTGTGCTTTCACGGCGAGCATTATCCATCCGGACTTTTTAAGGAATAAACCTGCATTATCTGCCAAAACCTTAGCTTGCTCCGGCTGAGCAATATCACAGTAGATATCATCAACTTTGCCGCTGATAAACAGTGCATATTTTTCTGGGAAACGAGCATCCTCCAGTATAGGCGACATGTTAAGCCGGAAGACGCATACGTTATCGACAAGTTCCCTTGTGGGTCTCGGTGCAAACTCAACACAGTAAACACGGCCTTTTTCGCCGACTATGTCTGAAACGTGGCTTGCTGTTGTTCCGGAGGCTGCACCGAGATATAGGACCTTATGGCTTGGTTTTATTGGAACGTTTTTTAAGCCTTTTAGGATGGCTGCAGCAAGTTTGCTTCTAAAGGGATCCCAGACACGGTATTCCACACCTTTATATTTTATGAGTTTTTCGCCGTAAACGTTTCTATTCGGCGTT
This sequence comes from uncultured Candidatus Bathyarchaeia archaeon, assembly GCA_964598485.1. Lineage (GTDB taxonomy): Archaea > Thermoproteota > Bathyarchaeia > Bathyarchaeales > Bathycorpusculaceae > SOJA01. The sequence continues at coordinate 26,302 of CAZRCD010000014.1, read as the reverse complement.
AGGTTTTTCGTCGCTAGTCTTTGAGCCCCATTTTCCAGTGTTACTTGGTATATTGCTGGAAACTGAGGATGTGGTTTAACGCCTACGTGCACGTCTCTTCTTTCTCCTCTTCATTTGTTTCGATTTTCTTGTGGGGATTTGAGGGGGCTGAACATATTTTCGGTGAATTTCTTCAATTCTTTTTTCTAGATCGGCTTTCAATTCTTCGCCTATGTATCTGCTTCCGAAGGCATCTGCTCTTGCAGCTATTGCCAGTTTTCCAGCCATGGCTCTGGCGATTTTTCCCCTTTGCCATTTTTTCGCTTCATGTAAGAGGGTGTGTTGGAAAATTATTCCGTGTTTCGGTGGTCGTGTCCCAGTTTTAAGTGAACGGAAAAGAGCTTTTTCTGCTCCTATGACTTGTATTGTGCTTGAAGGCATCTTGGCAAGATTTGTTAAACCTCCGGCTAGTGCGATTAAACGTGCGCCCAACAAAGAGCCTGCTAATGCTTTTATGTTTGGCGTAACATCTTCCATGGTTGTGTCTAGATAACTTTCTAATGATTGCCTTAGCTGGTATAGCTCCAGAACGTTTTTGCATAGAGTTTGGATTTGTGTGATGTCTGTTTCCGATAGGTCTGCACCCATGGAAGTTTCTGCTGATTTGGTTATCTTTTCAGCATTGGATTTCGGTACGTCTTCTTTCTCTAATCTTTCGTCTGTGAAGTTGCCTTTGTTGCCGAGCTTAAAAACTAGGCGAGCGTAAGTTTCATGCTTGTCCAGTAGGCGGTCAAGCTCTGGAAAGTGCATGCCATACCATTCTCTTGCGCGGCTCATAAACAGGTTTGTGGTTTTATCTAAATCATCAATGGTTTGAATTGCTTGCGTTATGATCAGATCTCTTTTCTCCACAGCCCTTTTAACCCTAAGTTTAGTAATTTCTAGAGCAACGTCACGCATCCACGTTTCAAGTTCTATTGTGTCTTTTACAAACCCTGTTTTGACGGCAAACTTTTCCATATTGGAGCGAAGCATCTCTCGGGCTTTGAACGGTTTCGCAACTTCAACGTTGACGTTTAGCTTTTCTCGAACAGCGTTTGCTAGTTCCGGGCTTTCAAAAACAAAAGTGTCAAAACCATTCTTAGCAAGTTTATCTATCAGCTGGCTGAGTTCATCCACGAATTTTCCAGCTTCAATTTTTGCGAGAATTTTCGCGGCTTTTTGTGGTTTTTTGGGAAATAGAACACTTCCTATTATTTCGCTTTCTTTATTGAAAGCCAATATCCCAAAGGCGGATTCGATTATTATTGCTCCCACTTTCTGCCGCTCCTCTTTAACTCAACTAGCTATTCCTAGGCTTTATCTCAAATATAAACTGAGCAAGCTTTTAAATGTGATAAATGAGAAAAAAGGCTGTGAGCGAACCAAAAAGGGCTAATTAGAATGGGAAAAGAAAAGAAAAAAGGAGGAGATTTGCGTTTGAGTCTTTCGGTTTTGATTGTCGCATCCGTGACTTCTTCCAATTTAGTAACACCTCGAGCCAAGAGTAAAGCAATCACACATAAGATTACATAGAAGTTTGCAACAATAAGGCATTGTCGTACTTGCAACCATCACATACTGCAGTTTAATTTATTTCTAAAAATATCACCACTTTTATAAGCAGTTAACCTTTACTGAAAACAGTTCGTGGTGACAGGGCATTTGAAGACTAACCGTTTATGCACGAATTTGGCTGGTTTGAGGCTTGCCAATCCGACGATGTTGGCTTCTGGGATTCTGGGTTTGTCTGCAGAGTCATTGAGCAATATTGTGATAGGCGGGGCTGGTGCCATAGTTACCAAGTCTGTTGGTTTAAAGCCGCGGAAAGGCTACGCAAATCCAACGGTCGTTCAGACTAGCTATGGCTTAATCAACGCCATGGGGCTTCCAAACCCTGGAATAACCGAGTTTGTTAAGGTAATTCATGAAGCAAAAAGTTTTGGCGTTCCAGTTATTGTTAGTGTTTACGGTTTCTCAGCGGAAGAATATGGAACAGTAGCTAAAAAAGCTGTGGACGCTGGAGCAGATGCCGTGGAATTGAATGTCTCCTGTCCTCATGTTGAGGAGACAGGCTCAGAAATTGGGCAAAATCCAAAAATCCTAGCCGAAGTTGTTAGAAAAGTGAAGGCTGTAATGGAAAAACCCGTTTTCGTTAAGCTGTCTTCAAACGTTACGAATATAGCAGAAATCGTAGAAGCTGCCGCAAAAGCTGGTGCAGACGCATTAACAGCCATAAACACTGTTAAAGCCATGGCAATAGACACGGAAACAACTGTGCCTATCCTGAACAACAAAACAGGCGGATTATCTGGTCCAGCAATAAAACCAATCGCGATTAGATGTGTCTACGAAATTTACGAGCGAGTAAAAGTGCCAATAATAGGGTGCGGAGGCATAACAAACTGGCGTGACGCAGTTGAATTTCTATTGGCAGGAGCAACAGCCGTCCAGATAGGAACAGCCATAGCCTTGAAGGGACCAAGCGTGTTCAAGAAGGTTACGCGTGGAATTGATGCTTATTTGAGAAGGAAAAGTTTCAAGAGTGTGAATGAAATTGTGGGCTTATCACATTGCAGCTAACAAGTTGAGAACTACACACATTCTCAGCGTAGAAACTGAAAGCCCCACCGTGAAAATCTTCACTTTCAAAGACAAACAATGCGCAAGGGCTAAGCCCGGCCAGTTTCTTATGCTTTGGATTCCAAGCATAGACGAAATCCCGTTAAGTATACTTAATGCAAAAGAAAACGGCATAGTATCTGTGGCGGTTAAAAAAGTTGGTGAGGCAACAGGTGCTTTTCACGAAAAAAGTGTAGGCGAATTAGTAGGTGTCAGAGGACCTTTTGGAAACAGTTTCACCTTAAAAGGAGGCAGAATACTAATGGTTAGCGGAGGCACAGGCACAGCTCCAATACTATTCCTAGCTGAAAGATTAGCATCCAAAACGGCAAAGCTGGTTTTCGTGACAGGCGCAAAAACAAGAGAAGAACTACTGTTCATGAAAAGGTTAAAGAGGATACTTAGCGGAGAAAAAACACAGCTTATAGCAGCGACAGAGGACGGCAGTTACGGCATCAAAGGCTTGGCCACAAAACCGCTGGAAAGGCTTTTGGAAAGAGAAAGATTCGACATGATTTACACTTGTGGGCCTGAACAAATGATGCGAAAAGTTTTCGACCTAGCCGAGAAATATGGAGTAGCCTTAGAAGCAAGTTTAGAACGCTTGATGCGGTGCGCCATAGGCTTGTGTGGAAGTTGTGTCATAGGCAGATACCGTGTATGCAAAGACGGCCCAGTATTTACGGCAAAGCAGTTAAGCGATGTCAAGAGTGAATTTGGAATTTCAAAACGCAATTTCAATGGAAGAAAAATTCCGTTGTAGAAAATTTCATGCTTTCATGTAATGCATAATTAGGATGACGTTTACTCCGTCGCCATATTACAGAGCTGAAATATTGTTGATATAATCGCCATATATTTTTGATCTCGGAGAGGGCTTTGAGAGACGAAAATAAACCTAGAAAAGATAGGGACTCAGATTGGAAGCGATACACGATTTTTCATGCATTATTTGAAGCTTTGAAAGATAAGGAGAAGAAACCTAAGAAACGATAAATCGCTATTTATCATTTTCCTTCTGGTACGCGTCGATTAGGTAGTTGAATGAAAAGGGCTTTAATTGAACGCTTCCCTTTATACTCATTAGAAAGATTTTGAAATCTGCAAGGTGTTTGCCCCAGTCTCTTCTGAACACGTGGTAGAATTTGACAAAATCCGCATAATCCTTATGCACTGAAACCATAATTGCGTCTGAATCCATCCCTTGACCTGTGCTCACAAAAACCACGTTAGGCTGTGCTGCCGCCCATTTCTTTCCTTTCTCCAAAAGAGGATGCACAAGCTCCTTCGTACGAGAAAACGTAAAGGCTATTATGTCAAAGCCCAAGTAAGGAAGGTTCGGGATTAAAGTGTATTACTCTATGGCTTCTTTTTCCAAAGCCTTCCTTAGACGCGTTACTGTAGGCTGTGAAAACCCTAAGATTTTTGCCAAATCTCTATCGCTTCGCTTCGAGTTTTTAATCAGTGCAAAAAGCAGTTTTAATAGTTTTTCTCGTTTCATAGTTTAACATTTACACTAAACCATTTATGAAACTTTTTATTAATTTTGCCAAGACTGATAACGATGTGGTGTTTTACGGATTTCGTAGTAAAGGATATAAGTTACTTTTGTTCCGTGAACATTAATTGAGGATATAGAAAAATGAGTCTTTGGAAACTGCGGTTGTCCATGGTTGGAACCCTAGCAATAATAATCGGCTTGTCAACACTATTCTTCACGGTAATTCTAAGTTTGGCAGGCTCCTTAAATCTAATAACTTTGGGCATTTTGATTGTCACTTTCAATATTTTTCAGTGGTTGATCTCTCCTTACATAATTGATGCCCTTTATCATGTACGGGAAATTTCAGAACATGAAAATCCAAGGCTCCACGAAATGGTTAATAATCTCAGCAGAAAAAGCGGAATAAAAAAGCCGCGGCTCATGCTTGCACAAATTCCAATTCCGAACGCGTTTGCATATGGCTCGCCAATAGCTGGAAACCGAGTTGCAGTCACTAAGGGCTTATTGAAGACGCTGGAGTCTGAGGAGGTTGAAGCTGTTATTGGGCATGAGCTTGGCCATCTGAAGCATAGAGACCTCCAGATAATGATGTTTGTCTCTGTACTGCCTGCACTCCTTTACTACATTGGTTATTCGCTTATACTCTCATCCATGTTTGGCAGACAAAGACAGGAAGGCGGTGGAACAGCAGTGTTAGCCATAGGCTTCATGGTTTTCTCATGGATCCTGAACATGTTCATACTTTACTTAAGTAGATTACGCGAATACTATGCTGACAGGCACAGCGCCTCAATTGTTGAAGATGGCCCGCGCAAACTTTCAGAAGGGCTGGCAAAAATAGTTCACTCCACCAGAAAGATGAGAAAAACCCGGAAGAAAACACGACAGTTAAACGCTTTTAAGGCGTTATTCATTGCTGATCCAGACCGTGCAGAAACAGATTCCATGGCAATATCACATTTAGCAGTTGTAAGTGACCAAAAACTGGTTCAAGACATTCTATCACAGAGGATGACAACGATGGACAGGATTACTGAAGTCTTTTCGACACACCCAAACATAGTCAAACGACTGAAGGCTCTACAAGAATTAAGCTAGCAACAAATGACTAACTACGATTATAATTTGCCGATTAAGGATTAACATCTATATTTCAAGTTCATAAATCATAGTTGCTTCGACAAAGAATTGTGTGACAACTGCCGTTTTATATTCACTCTTGACAACATCATTACAACCAAGGAATGATATTGGCAAGTGTTTTCTACCATCAGAGAAAAAGCTTACGCAGATCTACAATGAAGCAGATTTGAAAGTATCAGCACATGCACCTTAGTAAACTCGATTCGTTCAGAGGGGCGCATTCCAATTTTTCGGTTCATGTGATTCCTCTCAACATACCTTATCGTATATCTTAATAAATCGGTTCTTTCACTGACCGATATATATCGAGAATCGATACAAATGACCCATCTAGCAATCCTCTATTTCGTTCAGCATAGCAACGCTTTTTTCCCAAGTTAGACAATTTCCAAGATTTCTGCTGTTCCTTTATCTTAGCAAAATGTTAAAGGTAACAAGCCAATAATTGTAATTAAAGTCATTCAAATGTGATCTACATGCAACCGCAAAATGTTTTTTCCGAAATTGAAAGACAAGAAAACGAAATGGCACAAGCCTTGATGGAGCTTATTCGCATTCCAGCAATAGCGCCTGAAAACGGCGGACAAGGAGAATTAAAGAAAACTGAAAAACTAATGCAGATATTAGAGAATGTAGGCTTCGACAAGATAGAACGGTACGACGCAGAAGATGAAAGAATTCCCTCCAAAAAGAGACCAAACATCATAGCACACTACTATGGAGAAGACATCGCCGAAAAACTTTGGATAATAACGCATTTAGACGTGGTTCCACCAGGAGAAGAGTCTCTTTGGACCATTACAAAACCGTTTGAACCAATAATTAAAGAAGGACGAATTTATGGACGAGGCAGCGAAGATAATGGACAATCCATGGTTGCATCCGTTTTCGCGGTTAAAACTCTGAAAAGTTTAGGCATAAAGCCGAAAAGAACAGTAGCTCTAGCCTTTGTTGCTGATGAGGAACAGGGAAGCACCTATGGAATCACACACCTCATAAAGCAAGGACTCTTCAAAAAAGACGACCTAATAGTTGTGCCAGACAGCGGAAACGAGAATGGAAGCTTCATAGAAGTAGCTGAAAAAAGCGGTCTATGGTTTCGAGTACGCACAATTGGAAAACAGACTCATGCCAGCAGACCTGACAAGGGCTTAAACGCCCATCGCATAGGAATGGAATATGCCTTAGCGCTGGACAAGATGTTACATGAGAAATACTCGCTTAAAAACGAATACTTCGATCCACCGGAAAGCACTTTTGAAATGACAAAGAAAGACAAAAACGTTGATGCCGTGAACATAATTCCGGGAGAAGACATCGTTCATTTTGACTGCCGAATACTGCCAAGCTACAGCCTACAAGCAATATTAACCGATATTCACGGGGTTGCGGAAGAGTTTGAAAAGAAGACTGGAGCAAAAATAAAGATTGACGTATTGCATAAAGGTGTGGCTCCACGACCTACAGACGCGAACTCGAAAATAGTTGTCATGTTAAGAGAAGCAATTACAAAAGTCAGAGGAATAGAGCCAAAAGTTGGAGGAATTGGCGGAGGAACATGCGCGGCTTTCTTCCGAAAAATAGAGGTCCCAGCGGTTGTTTGGAGCACAATAGACGAGATGGCGCATCAACCAAATGAATATGCGAAAATAGAGAACCTAGTTAACGACGCAAAAGTATTTGCTTATCTAGCAGTTTCGTAGTTTGATTCAACACTTCCGAAGCACTTGGCCCCTTTCTGTTGCGAAAAGCTTATATGGATGGATAATCCATCCAACATTTATGAAAATTCACTCGTCCAACACACGGAAATTGGCTTTGTTTAACATTTTAGTGGCTTTATGTCTTGCAATGCAGTTGACGCCGAGACCCCCAAACGTGGAGTTTACATCTTTCTTCACATTTACTGTTGGAGTAATTTTCGGAGTTTTGTATGGTAGTTTCTTTGGTTGTACTATTATGTTTGTTAATGGTTTTCTTTCGCCGTATGGTTTCGCAGGTTTAATTATGCCCTTCCAAATGGTTGGGATGGCGATACCGGGGATTCTTGGAGGAGTTTATAGAAGGCTAATGCCCGAACAAATTAATTCAGCAAGATTTTGTACTGAAACAGCCATTGTAGGAGCCATTATTGCTTTAATTTACGACCTAGTTACAAATGTAGGGGTAGTTTTCTACTATGTTCTATCCGGGACGAACATCGCTTTGGCCATATTAACAACAATAGTCTGTGGTGTGTTCTTTTCAATAGTTCACATATTCTCCAACACTGCTGTCTTCGGAATATTAACTCTACCATCAATAAAGACTTTAAACAACCTAGTAGGAGGTGAGAAGAATGGTTGAAAAGAGAACGCTCATTTTTTTAACATTAGCCACACTTGTATGGGCCATATCTATATCAAATCTCGCAGCATACTTCTACCTTCAAAATACGACATATACCAAGCAAATAGGTGAAAACCAGCAGTCCCTAAATAAGACGGCTTCAAACTATGATGAATTAATGAGTAAATACAACATACTGCTGAGCGAGTACTCCGTGCTTTATGGCAGCTATTCCTTCCCTGGTGCTAATTTCACTTTACTAATGGGCTCACTTGGCAGATTAATTGATAATCTAAAAGGCAACTATAGTTCCCTTTTAACGAATCAAGAAGATCTTAATGAAACTTACTTCATGCTAAAAGAGGATTATCAACTAGTTTACCCTGAAGGCAATGTGACAGGGGAGAATTTTGGAGGATTGCTGAATGAGTATTATGATTTGTTCAATTTGCTTGCGATAAGAGAGCTTAGCTTGTTACTTAGTGAAACAGTAACACTAACTGTTAATGTTTGTATAGATTACGGAAATGGAACGATAGATTGGCACAATGAAACAAGAATGCCTGCAGGTTCTTCCCTGTTTCAACTAACACAAAAAATAGTCGAAATCAATTATACCTATTATCCTTCGATGAAGCCAGGACATGTTCTCGTGGATTCAATTAATGACAAAAAAGCGTATACTGTTGGCTATTCTGAGGGGTGGAGTTGGATTTGGTATTACTGGGATGGCGACGAACAAGACTGGAATTCAGGCCCAGTTGGTTGTGATGCATGGATGCTGAAAAACGGCGGCATCTGTAAATGGAAATTTGAGCATTGGTCTTGGCCCTAACCCTTAACATTTTTAAAAGGTTAAGCATATCCATATTAGGTATTCTAGGATGCCTCAAACTATGAACACAGTATCAGAAATCTTTAGCAGAACTAGAAGAGAAGGGAGAAAATATCTACTTGAAACTGAAGCTAAAATTGTTTGTATGGAATACGGGATTCCAGTCACCATGTTTAAACTGGCGAAAAATGAAGCGCAAGCCGTTGAATTTGCAGAAGAAATTGGATATCCGGTGGTTCTTAAAATTGTTTCGCCAGACGTTATTCACAAGTCGGATGTTGGCGGAGTTATCATTAACGTCAAAGATGCAGAAGATGTTCAAAATGCTTACAAACAAATAATGAATAGCGTCAAAAAGCATAAGCCAAACGCTAAAATAGTTGGCATGTTAGTTCAGGAAATGGCTCCTCAATCAACTGAAATCATTGTAGGCGCAACCAAAGATCCGCAATTTGGTCCTACCTTAATGTTTGGATTGGGCGGAATTTTTGTGGAGATTTTAAAGGATGTTACTTTTCGAATTGCGCCTGTAACAGAGGATGAAGCCCGAGAAATGATTACTGCGGTTAAGGCTTATCCGTTGCTGAAAGGGTATAGGAATACGCCACTAGCAGACATAGAAGCCATAGTTGGAATTTTGTTGAACACTTCAAAACTTGTCATGGAGCACCAAGAGATCAAAGAGCTCGATTTAAACCCCATAATGGTTTATGAAAAGGGAGCAAAAACAGTAGATGCAAGAATCATCCTAGAGTAAGAACGGGCGCTTTTGTGTCTGACGTCCTATTGCAGAGTTTTTCAACCAATAGGGGATGCCCCCTATTTTTTTCAGTACACGCGCTCTACTTTCAATGTAATCGCATACTATCTTCATGAAAAGTCTATTGCCCTCATCTGCTAACTCATTCACTCATGCGCACTACAATAAATTCAGTCATATACAAATAAGATTTTATATCCTGAGTTCGGAACATACGATGCGTTATGATGTGCAATGGATAGTTTTACTATCGCGTCAAGTTCCTGCCTTTCTGTTGCCTCCCATGCCTTTGGTTGGTTGGATTAAAGTTTAATCCACATACAGTCGATGTCGATGGTTGGCAATCGGTGGTTATGGAACTCATTTTTCTTGCGGGATCATTGAGATTGGATTGTTTTTTTACCCGTTGTCCTGACGAGTATCTCCATTCTTGATCGGTTGGAACAATTTGGACATTTCAAGTACTTCCAACCACCCTTCCTGTTTACTCCGTGGGGGCTAAAGAAATCGGTTAATATAGATATTTCGAATTCGTAGCCGCATCTTTGGCAATGGTAAGCAGTAGCTTTGGCGTGCCAGAAGATGAGGATCATCAAACCACTCGCTGCCAACGCAATCCAAACATACCAGTATGAGAGAAGCAGGTAGATACCTGTAAACCCGAGAACCGTCAAATATAGTGCAATGTAAATGAGTGTTTTCAACCAGTCTTTTTTTCTCGATTTACGATAACTGAACAACCCATATCTCCCTGCAATTAAATATAGTCGAACATCTGGGATTTATTTTTATCTTTTTGTCTTAGCGTATGTCTTTTTTAGAGGGAGAGTGAGAGTTGGTGAGAGAGTTTTGGGTTTGGGTTGGTTGGGATTAAATTTTAATGCCCCCCAACATGGTAGCTGACACTGCCGCTGGAAGATTGAGCAGATGACAGCGGCAGGCAAGTGGCTACGCAGCTATGCACTACGGAGAAACACCATAAGCGTACTAAGATGAAGAGGTGTAAGCCTGAAAACACCTTCCGTCGTCTAACTCTAATCGGCACGCAGAAATAGGTAAAAAACTTAAAGGTTTAAAAACTAAAGAATTACACGAAATGATGTTTAAGCAGGGTGTAAATTTAGCCAAAACCCCACAATGGCAAAGAAGAGGAACACTCATCTACAAACAACCATCCCTTAAAAGAGCTAAAAATAGCTTGGTAGAGCGGTGGAAGCTTAAGGAAGACTGGAATCTACCACTTTTCACATCAAAAGACGGAGCAAAATTAATTCAAAGAATTCTTGAATGGACAAAACAGAAGAGGAAAAAATAGTTGAAGGACAAGACTCAGAAAATCGAGGAATTACAAGAAAAGCTTTCAGTGTTGAAAGAACAGAGAGACAGGCTGAATATCGAGGCAAGAAGATGGGCAGAGAAAAGGAACAAGCTTAATGAACAGGTTAAGAATTTACGCATTGAAATACGTGAACTAAGAAGTGAAAGAGACGAATTAAACACGAAAGTCAGGGAATTGAAGCAGCTGCGCGAAAAGACAAAAAATGAAATCCATGAAACAATCGAGGAAATAAAGAAACTAAATCAACAAATCAAAGCCTTAGCCAAGAAAAAGCCCTCAAGAAGCCTCCAAACTTTGCAGAAAAAGCTAGATGAAATAGAATGGGAGATTCAAACAACCTCGTTAAATCTACGAGAAGAAAAAGAACTTGTTGACCAAGTTGGAAAACTCGAAACTCAAGTGAACATTCACAAAAAACTTGAAATGACGCATCAAAAAATGCTCGAGTTGCAAACTGAAATAAAAGCCATGGAAACCAAAAACACGTCCTATCACCAAAAACTAACAGAAAAAGCACAGAAAAGCCAAGAAATACACAACAAAATGCTTGAGAAAATCAATGAAGTCAAAGAACTCAAAAGGGAAGCAGATAACATGCATCAAAGCTTTCTAATAACTAGACAAAAGACAAAGCCTATTCAAGAAGGAATAACGACAATTCTAAACCAAATAAAACTGTTAAGGGAAGAAATCCGAAAGGCAGAAGAGAAAGAAAAAAAGAAAAGCGAAGAAGCTCTAAAGAGAAAGATTAGAAAAGAGGCAAAAGAAAAACTGAAGCAAGGAGAGAAAATAACTTGGGAGGAATTCAAAATCCTTACTGAGAAGGGAAAAACAACGCAAGATTAAAGAGACAATACATAAATTATACTGGAGAAAAGAGAACAAGATGACAGCAGAAGAGAAGGAACAAAAAAGAATCCTCATTTTATGCGTTGACAGAGATAATGATTTGGGAACAAAAGCAGAGATCAAAACTCCCGTCACAGGAAGAGAAGAAAGTCTCAACGCCGCTGTAGCCTTAGCTTTACGAGACCCCGAGGAACCAGACGCAAATGCAATATTCGAGGCTGTGCGCGTTTACGATCTACTGCAAGATGAAAGTAAACCTCACGAAGTTTTCGAAATAGCAACAATCTGTGGCTCCGAACTTGGAGGAGTTGGCGCTGACAGAAAAATAGTTGCTGAACTAAGTGATTTGCTAAGTTCTTTTCGAGCACATGAGGTTATTCTAGTCACAGATGGGTATTCAGACGAGGCTGTCCTGCCACTTATAGAGTCAAGAGTACCTGTTTCATCTGTTAGAAGAATAGTGATGAAGCACAGCAAATCAATCGAAGAAACAGCAGCCTTGTTCACACGATACATGAAAATGATAGTAGAGAATCCACGTTACTCCCGCATCGCATTGGGGGTACCTGGACTGCTTTTTTTAATCTTGGGCATTCTCTCAATTTTTAATCTGCTTTACCAATATTGGATAGCCTTCATCTTCGTCTTAAGTGTGTTCATGCTTGTAAAAGGATTCGGAGTCGATAAAACAGCCGCAAAATTCTATCAATGGATTAGGGAGTATTCTCCGCCACCTCTTCCAGTGCAGATTTCAACTTATTCCAAGATTGCCGGGGTATTGTGCATAGTAGTTAGCATTTATCTCGGATCAACAAGCGCTACAACGTTCGTCGGAAACATCACTACACCTCAAGACGCAGGTGGATGGCTTAGCATTCTACCACAAATTGTTGGCTATTTCATTCATGGTTCGATGGATCTCATAGTGGTAGGCATTTGCGTTGTGCTACTGGGATCAGCTATCCGTTTGTATTTTGAACATGACATCAGACTACTGCGCAATGCCGCCTTAATAGTTTTGATTGGATGGTCCAGATGGATTCTCGACGGAACTTCAGCGGTGTTAATCAGCCCTGAAACAGCTACTACCGAAAAACTGATCTTCTCCATAGTCATCGGCATCTTAATAGGAATAGCCTCCACTCTAGTCATTCTCGTCATACATAGATCTGCAAGAGGATTTTTCAAGGAGACCGAAGAACAACTTGAAGTTGAAGAAAGTTAAAATTGCAATTATCGGCGGAACTGGTTTCGAAAATTTGCTTGAAAATGCTAGACAATTACGTTTAGGAACGCCATACGGAGTACCACCCCCTCTCCATATTGGTAAAATAAGCGGCAAAAACGTAGTTTTTCAGCCAAGACACGGGCCAGATCATTCCGTTCCTCCACATAAAATAAATTATAGGGCAAACATCTACGCGTTATATGAACTGGGTGTACAAAGAATACTAGCTACAAACGCCGTGGGTGCGATAAACCTTAACTTCAAACCTAGCGACATTGTTGTTCCACACGATTATGTTGATTTCACAAAACGTCGCTCAGCAACCTTTTACGACGAAGCTCCAGTAACCCATATTGATGTCTCTCAACCGTACTGTCCGGAAATTCGTAAACTGCTAGTTGATACAGCGAAAAAACTCGGATTTCATGTTTGGGACAAAGCTGTACTTGTCTGCACTGAGGGACCCCGTTACGAAACTCCTGCAGAGATCAAGATGTTTAGACGTTTGGGCTGCGATGTTGTTGGAATGACGGGTATTCCAGAATCAGTTCTTGCACGGGAACTTGAAATGTGTTACGCATCCATCTGCTACGTTTCAAACATGGCTGCGGGCATGCAAAAACGATTAACAGCCATTGATGTTTCCAAAATTTCAAAAAGCGTTCTTCCTAAAATAGAGCAAATTCTAGTTGAAACCATTAAGACCTTACCCAGTGAACGCAATTGCCCATGTGCAAACGCGCTTAAAGACGCGAGGTTTGAGTGACAAATGCTTAAAGGATTCCTCTCAGCTATTGGAGCATACAAACTTTATGAGAAGTGGCTGTGGCACCAAGTTAAGAACGGTGTTAAACCAGGTCATATAGCGATAATTCTAGATGGAAATCGAAGGTGGGCCTCTGAAAAGGCTCTCAACCCATGGTTTGGCCATGAAAAAGGCGCCGAAAAAGTTGACCAGCTTCTCGACTGGTGCCTGAAACTCGGCGTCAAATCTATAACGCTTTACGCCTTTTCCACAGAAAACTTCCGACGCTCAAAGAACGAGGTCGAAGAAATCATGCGAATTGCACAAGAACAGTTTCGGAAAATTCTAACAGATGAACGCATACACAAGAATAAGATTCACGTAAAAGTCATAGGCAGGTTAAGCCTGCTGCCAAAAGATCTGCAGCAACTCATAATGGACGTGGAAAATGCGACACAAGGTTATGATGAACATTTTTTGAATCTTGCACTTGCTTATGGTGGGAGAGCGGAAATCGTGGATGCTGCCAAGAAGATCGCGGACAAAGTGCATGACGGAAAGCTGAATCCTGACGAAATCGATGAACAAGTATTCGAGAAATATTTATACACATCACATATGTCAAAACAGGACCCGGATCTAATTATCAGAACTTCTGGAGAGGAAAGATTAAGCGGCTTTTTGCTGTGGCAGTCCGCATACAGTGAATTATGCTTTTTAGACGTCTATTGGCCAGGCTTTCGATTTATTGACCTCTTGCGGGCTGTTAGGACCTTTCAAAAGCGTAGGAGGCGTTTTGGTCAATAGTGACTTAAGCTCTCTTTTTGGCGCTCACAATTGAGATGACGTCTCTGTCTTTAAGCGTATAGTCTTCTCCCACTCTTTTTTTCTCTCTTGCTTCTGTTGCATAGATGAAACTTTCCCCGAGTTCAGTGTGAATTATATAAGCGAGTTGGCGTGCTGTTGTTCCATATGGCACAAGGTAGGCGTCTGGAAGAACTCTTCCTTTATGGTCTGCCAAATGTTCCAAGTCTTCAACGGGATAAACGGTAATCATGCTTAGAAGTTTGAAGAAAGCCGCGTTTATTGCTTCTTGAACGCCTGTTGAACCGAATTTAATTAGAATTTTCTCTCTTATGGTTTCCAATGCTCTAGTTTGGTTTTGATTCAGTTGCTCCGGTTTGTTTGTTTTGAAGTTGCAGTCTCCAGGCCTGTAATCTACTAGCTTTTTTTCGGTTGCTCTCCTTAAGGCAAGTTCGGCTTCTGCGCAGCAAGGCGTCACAAAATAATTCAATTTTTGCAGCCTTTCTAGGTTTTCTTCAGTTGTTGGCACGTCTATTTTGTTTGCCGCTATTAGCATGGGTTTGGAAATTTGCCTTAGAGTATCTACGAGTGTTAGAAAGTCGTCTTCGCTCCAAGTTGTAGGGTTGTCAGCATTTAACCCTGTTCTTCTTATCGCCTCAGATATGTGATTTCTTTTAATTGCTAAGCCGCTTAACCTTTCTTCGAGCAGAGAGAAAAGGTTCTCTTTTGATTCGGCTTCTACAGTTCTGGCGATTTTAGGCCAGTCTCGTTTAAGTATGTTTGCCATCCACATGGTTATTTCATGCTCCAGAAATCGCACATCCTCTAATGGGTCATGTTCACCCGGCTTGCACACTCTTCCCTCAGAATCCGTTCCACCAGAAGCGTCAACAATGTGGATTAAAGCGTCTGCCTTCCTAATTTCGTCTAGAAACTGGTTTCCCAATCCTCTTCCTTGCCACGCACCTGGCACAAGGCCTGCACAATCGATTAGTTCGACCGGGATAAGTCTTATTCCGTCGAGGCACAGGGAGTTGACTGGATTATCTTGGACATTAAACTCTTTGCATACGCATGGGGTTCGTACATATCCGATTCCTCTGTTTGGCTTTATTGTTGTGAATGGATGGCTCGCAATCTTGGCTGGTGCAAGAGTTGTGGCACTGAAAAACGTTGATTTTCCAGTATTCGGTTTTCCAACAATACCAACCATCAAAGCTGTTTTCTCCTCTAATTTAAGATTAGAGCATCACGTAAATGAAACTTCTGCTCTGAATCCCTGTCCTGTTTGGTTTGGTATCGCTTGAGAAAAAATAACCCGGTTAACAGGACAACTATTGTAATGCCTATGAAGATCGTGAATGCTTTTACTATGAGCATCCAAGCATTTTGCAGTGTTTTTTCAATGTTTTCAAGAGCCTTAACAGCATCTGATTCAGCGATTTTTGAATTTTCATTCCAAAAGTCCACAGCATTTTGAAGTTGGATTTCGCTCTCAAGAAATGTTTGTTCAACCTCTTCAACTTCGGATGGAAAAATTAGTGCCGTCCCAAAGACTTTTCCCAAGAAAATTGCAGATTTCGCTTGGCTTGTTTTTTCAATAATTTTCACAACGTTTTCAATGAAGCTATCGCCGAAAACATCGGTCGTGCAAGGTGTTAATGAGATTATTTGCTCGTCTGTCACATTGTCTTCTTCTGCTTTAGAATCAAAGAAATAGTTGGCGTATGGAATAACCTCTGGTACACTTTGAATCGAACTGAAATGTTTGTCATCAATCACGTCAAATAGCCGCCATGTCACGTCTACAGGTACCCATCCATAATTCTCTAAGTAATATTCAGCCCACATGTGTCCATCCTCCAAAGTTTCGCTCGCGCGGTGAAAGGCAAAACCAGCCTGAATCCTCGCTGGGATTCCAGCAGCCTTGCACAGTGCAGCAAAAAGGTATGAATATTCAGAACAGTCGCCAGCACCATTTTCTAAAGCCCATAAGGCTCCCTTTTCCTCATTTTGTTCCTCGTAATGCATGTGACGATGCACAAAATTGTATATTGTCACTGCTTTCTCATGACAACTATCTACATTATTAGTGAGATTATGAGCTAGTAAAATTATTGTAGAGTTGTCAGATTCTATCAGTTCTTCTGGCTCCACATATTTCTTGTATGTTTCAGAACTCATGTCATAATTCCCTACAATGCTCGAATCAATTAGGTAGTGGATGCTGAAAGAAAGCACATAATAGTCTAGTTCTAGGCTGAAGGTCTGCTCTTCGTCTATTTTCAAGTTGTTCAAGTGAAAGTATCTGTTTCCAGAACTGTCATTCAAGAATGTTTCATGAAGTGTTTGCGACGATGAGATGTTGTGGAGAATAACATAATGACGTGCAGTTTCGTTTCTAATTAAGGGAACGAAGAGTTCTCCACTAACTGGAATGGGAGAGTGATTAACAATTGTGATATTATGTTTAAGGCTTCCCACATACACATAGTCAATTTCATATTTGAGAAGCTCTAAACTTTCTTTCTGCATTACTTCGGAAAACGATACATAAACCACAGGACAAAAAATGAGGGAAATGCTAACTAGACAAAGAAGTGATTTGAAGCGTCTTCGTGAAAAACTCACTCTGTATGCTTCCGTTTAACTATCAACAACAGTTAGGACAATATAAAAATATTCGAAACTCTATAAGAGCGTAAGCTTTGTAGTTGCACAGGAGAGAAATAAATTGCAGTTAAACCTTAGCAAAGAAAAACTTGTTGAAATGTATAAAAAAATGTTTGAAATTCGCTGTTTTGAAGAGAAGGTTTTTGAACTTTACGCTCAAAATCTTGTTCCAGGTACAGTACATCTTTACGCGGGAGAAGAAGCCGTGGCGGTTGGCGTGTGCAGCAATCTTAGAAAGGACGATTACATTACAAGTACTCATCGTGGGCATGGCCACTGTATAGCTAAAGGCGCTGAACTAAAGCGAATCATGGCTGAAATTCTAGGCAAGAAGACGGGATACTGTAAGGGAAAGGGTGGCTCAATGCATATTGCAGACTTTAAGGTAGGCATGTTGGGTGCAACAGCCGTTGTTGGGGCTGGACTGCCAATAGCCGTGGGAGCTGGGTTATCCATAAAACTCAAAGGAACAGACAACGTTGTAGCCTGCTTCTTCGGCGATGGCGCCTCGAATCAAGGAACATTCCACGAAGCTATAAACATGGCTGCAGTATGGAAGCTGCCTGTGATTTTTGTTTGTGAAAACAACGTTTACGCCATGGGAACCCGTCAATCAACAGTGATGCTTGTAGAAAACATTGCAGACAGAGCCATAGCGTACGGAATCCCTGGTGTTGCAGTGGATGGAAACAATGTCCTAACGGTTTATGAGGCTGCACAAAAAGCTGTTGAAAGAGCCAGAAAAGGCGAAGGACCTACGCTTATCGAGTGCAAAACCTATAGGCATAAAGGGCATTCTCGGATTGACCCAGCTGAATATAGATCTAAAGAGGAAGTTGAAGAATGGTTACGTAAAGACCCGATTAAAGGGTTCAAAGAAAAACTTCTGCAAACAAATGTTTTATTGGAAGCTGAAATTCAGCAAATCGAAAAGGAAGTTTCTGCTGAAATTGAGGAAGCAGTTAAATTCGCCATAGAGAGTCCACATCCATTTGCAGAGGAAGCCTTGGAGGATGTTTACGCCTAAGTTTTGAGGGAATAAAGATGAAGAAGATAACATATAAAGAAGCGTTAAGAGAAGCGTTAAGAGAGGAGATGCGTAGAGACCCGACAGTTTTTCTGCTCGGTGAAGATATTGGAAGATATTGGGGAGGAGCTTTCAAAGTTACAAAGGGTTTAGCTGAAGAATTTGGAGATGAAAGAGTAAGGGACACTCCAATATCAGAGTCAGCCATAATAGGTGCGGCTGTAGGTGCTGCAATAACTGGTACGCGTCCAGTGGCTGAAATAATGTTTGGAGACCTAACAGCCTTAGCCATGGATCAGATTGCAAATCAAGCAGCAAAAATACACTACATGTTCGGCGGTCAAGTGAAAGTTCCGCTTGTGATTAGAACACCTTTCGGTGCTGGCGTAAACATAGCAGCTCACCACTCGCAAAGCCTAGAAGCATGGTTCATGCACGTTCCAGGATTGTACGTTGCTGTGCCTTCAACACCTTATGATGCGAAGGGACTTTTGAAAACGGCTATACGTGGCAGCAACCCTGTTTTCTTTTGTGAACATAAACTGTTGTATCCAATGGAAGGTGAGGTTCCAGAAGCTGAATATACTGTTCCTTTTGGAGTGGCGGATGTGAAAAGGGAAGGTTCAGACGTGACAATAGTGGCTACTCTATACATGGTTCATGAAGCCCTTAATGCGGCTAAGGAACTTGAAGCTGAAGGCATAAGTGTGGAAGTTGTTGATCCAAGAACTTTAGTGCCTCTCGATAAGCAAGCAATAATTAGTTCTGTTAAGAAAACTGGGAGACTTGTGGTTGTAAGCGAAGACTGCAAAACCGCTGGTGTGAGCGCTGAAATTACTGCTGTAGTTGCTGAGGAAGCTATAGACTATTTGGATGCGCCTATAAAACGTGTAGCCGAACCCGATACACCGATCCCGTTTAGTCCACCCCTTGAACAATATGTAGTTCCGAACGAGAAGTCTATAATTAAAGCGGTGAAGGAGATAGCCTGAAATGGTGACTAAAGTTGTTATGCCAAGGCTGAGCTTAACAATGAAGGAAGGCACCGTTGGAACGTGGTACAAGAAGGAAGGAGACAATGTTGAGAAGGGTGAACCCCTCGTTGAGGTGTTCTCAGAGAAGGCCACTTACGATTTGGAGGCTCCAGCTTCAGGCATACTGCGAAAAATTCTTGTTCAAGAAAATGATGAAGCCCCGGTAGATGCGGTTTTAGCTGTTATAACGGCTCCAGATGAATCGTTTTCGGAAACAGAAATGTCCGTGGAAATGCCCAAAACAGTTGAAGAAATTGAGAAGAGAGTTTTGGCTTCGCCTGCTGCGAAACGTCTGGCAAGAGAGCACGAAATAGACTTGACCCTTGTCAAGGGAAGCGGACCTGAAGGAAGAATTGTAGAGGAAGATGTTAGAAGGTTTATTGAAGAAACCAGTGGGATTTTGCCTAAAGTCAAAGAAGTAATTCCATTAAGTGGTTATAGAAAAACTTCAGCTGAACGAGTTTCTGCGAGTTTTAGAACAGCTCCCCACAGCACAGTGGTTATGGAGGTTGACGTTTCAAAGGCTATGGCGTTACATGACAAAACGGAAGTGTCCTACACTGCTATTCTCGTGAAAGCTGTTGCGAAAAGCTTAGCTGAATATTCTATAATTAACTCAATGCTTGAAGGGAATGAGATAAAAATTTTTGAAGACGTAAACGTAGGTGTAGCGGTTGCAACAGAAGACGGTTTAGTCGTTCCAGTTATACATAATGCTGATAAGAAAGCCTTAGAAGAGATAGACGCTGCCATTAAAGAGTTGACAGAGAAGGCTAGGCAAGGTAAACTCGCAAAAAAGGATTTGACTGGCGGAACTTTTACAATTACAAATTTGGGCATGTATGGTGTTGAATTCTTTATACCGATAATTAATCCGCCTGAAGCGGCAATACTTGCTGTTGGGAGAGTTGTTGAAAAACCAGTTGTTGTTGATGGAAAAATTGAAATTAAGCCCATGATGATGTTAAGTCTTTCGTACGACCATAGAATCGTAGACGGTGCCCCAGCCAGTGAATTTCTGCGAAAAGCTAAAGAGAAACTTGAAAAAGCGGAGTTTTAACGTTAGCCTAGGTTTTCTAAGTCTTTCCTTTTTTTTGATAATCTGTACCTCTTCTCCGAGACTTCCTTCAACAATCTTCAGTTTTATTTCTTTGATTAACGTTATGCCACGGCTGGAAATTATTGAACCCGCCCAAATGATTACAATGAAAATGAAGAAGACCAGATAAACATTGCTGACGGTTGCAACGGCTTTGGCGAATTCGCCTTCTGTTGGAATTTGAACAAACTCTGTTATTTGTGTTCCACTTGAAAAGAGTAAGCAAGCCAGTATCGCCGCTAAAATTATGAAAATCAACCCTATAACGAGCACCACGTAACCAACAATTTTCTCAGGCTTTTCGATTCTTGTGAGAAACGTTTTGTTCCTTTTTTTATAAAAAGAGGTTACTCAACTGTTTCCTTTGTGCATAAAAACAAGTTTTTCTTTTCCCATATTTCTAAATTGGTGTTCTTCCCATGATGAAATGAAAATGACATCTCCTTCTTTTACGATGGTTTCAGTATCTCCTCCTCGAACAAGGGCTTTTCCACGAAGTATGAAAACTTCATGTTTGTGCTTATGTTTTTCAAGGGGCGTGTAACCGCCAACGTCTATCGAGAAAAGTCTTAACTGAAGTCTTTTGGCTCCTGCACACTCATGTAGCAAATATTTGATTTTTACACCATGTGCACCCTTCACGTTCATCTCATTTTCCTCAACCTTGCTTACACTTGTTACGTACATGTTCTTCGCTTCCTATGAAATAATGTAGA
This sequence comes from uncultured Candidatus Bathyarchaeia archaeon, assembly GCA_964598485.1. Classification (GTDB taxonomy): domain Archaea; phylum Thermoproteota; class Bathyarchaeia; order Bathyarchaeales; family Bathycorpusculaceae; genus SOJA01. The sequence continues at coordinate 5,578 of CAZRCD010000014.1, read as the reverse complement.
TTGGAAAGTCTTAAGTGCTTAGCCATAGAAAAACCATTGAACCAAAATGAAAGCCGCAGTATACTATAGCCAACAAGACATAAGAATAGAAGAAACGCCCACACCTGAAATCGGCGAAGACGAAGCCCTAGTAGAGATGAAAGCTTGCGGAATATGCGGCTCAGACCTCATGGACTGGTATCTCAAGAACCGTGCTCCACTCGTTCTTGGCCACGAACCAACGGGAATAATCGCCAAAGCCGGAAGCAAAGTTAAACAATTCAATGTTGGCGACAGAGTTTTTGTGCACCACCATGTAGCCTGCTTAACGTGCCATTACTGCAAACACGGAGACTACACCTTATGCAAACAATTTCATGAAACACACATCGATCCTGGCGGACTTACAGAATACTTCAGAGTCCCAGCCCCAAACCTCCAAATAGACACATTAGAAATTCCAGAAACACTCTCTTTCGAAGAAGCCACGTTGATCGAGCCGGTTGGCTGTTGCATAAGAGCCTTTAACAAAAGCGGCATCCAAGCAGATGATACAGTGGTAATAATCGGAGCTGGAGCAACCGGAATAATTCACACAGTTCTGTCAAAAATCTTCGGAGCGTCAAGAACGATTGTAAGCGACTTGATTGACTACAGACTACAGGTGGCAAAAAAGTTTGGAGCAGATGTCATAGCTAATCCCAAAAATGAGGATTTGAAGGCGGTTGTTAACGCTGAAACTGACGGGATAGGTGCAGATCTTGTAGTTGTTACTGCACCAAGCCTAGAAGCCTACAAATCTGGATTAAGCATCTGCCGCAAAGGAGGAAAACTATGCGTTTTTGCGCCAACCAGTCCCGGGAAATACTTACAAATCAGCCCAAAAGAACTGTTTTTCTCGGAAATCCAAATAATTCCATCCTATTCAACTTCGCATTTAGAAACCAGAAAGGCTTTAGAACTTATGAAAACTGGTAGATTGAAGGTTAAGGAGTTGATAACTCATCGTTTTAGGCTTGCAGACGCTGCCAAAGCCTTTAAAACTGCATTAGAGAATAGGAAAAGTCTGAAAGTTATAGTGTTAAATCAGTGAGTAAAAATGAAGGCGGCAATGCTTTACGGCGTAAAGGACTTGAGAGTTGAGGATATTGAAGTGCCAGAAGTTGAGGCTGGCGAAGTTCTCGTTAGGGTTAAGGCATCAACGACTTGTGGAACAGATCTGAAAATATTCCGAAGAGGCTATGTTGAAAAGATTATAAGACTTCCAACAGTTTTCGGTCATGAGTGGGCGGGCGAAGTTGTTGAAGTTGGCGAAGGTTTGGACTGGCCGAAAAAAGGTATGCGCGTCCGTGCTGGCAACAGCGCCCCATGTTTACACTGCAAGATGTGTCAGAAGGGCAAATATAATCTTTGCGAGAACATGATTTGGCTCTGGGGAGCCTATGCAGAATACATCAAGGTTCCAGCCCGTATGGTCCTGGTTAATATGCAGGAAATTCCGCAGCACGTTTCCTACGAGGAAGCATCAATGACCGAACCGTTGGCATGCGTGCTTCATGGAACCGAAGAAGCAGGCGTAAAACTAGGAGACACCGTGACTATAATTGGTGCTGGACCGATAGGATTGCTGCATCTCTTAACTGCAAAGAGAAAGGGTGCTGGAAAAATAATCAGTATAGATCTTGTGGAGGAAAGACTGAACTTTGCTAGGAAGTTAGGCGCGGATGAGACAGTTAACGCTGGAAAAGAAAACGTTGTGGAAAAGGTTCGGCGATTAACTGGAGGATATGGTGCAGACGTTGTAATAGAAGCCATAGGATTGCCAGCAACTTGGGAGCAAGCTCTAAAAATGGTCAGGAAAGGAGGAACAGTCTTAGAGTTCGGTGGGTGCCCACCGGGAACAGGAATCAAGGTTGACACAGAACTGCTTCATTATGGGGAAATAACGGTTCGTGGAGCCTTTCATGCGACACCTTTGCATTTCAAAAAGGCTCTTAATCTTATAGCGTCAAGAACAATCGACGTGAGGCCGCTTGTGACAAGGAAAATGAAGTTAGAGGAGATTAAGGAAGCTTTTGAAATACTTTCTACAACCAAAAGTGAAATAAAGATAGCAATAACCCCATAGTAATTGGGGAGTTTGTTGGTAGAAGCCGAGGGTTACGTTTTAAGAATTGCAACTGAAAAGTGGGTTAACCAGGTTTTCGGTATGACAATCTACTATACTAGTCTTCGCAGGAGATGGAAGCCTGGCCAAACAATAGTGTTTTTGCACAAGACTAGTGTTGGCGACTCGATTATCGGCTACGGCGTAATAGGAAAAATCTGCGGAAAAGATGAACTTTCTGACGAGGAAATACGTGAATGCGAAAAATATGGTTGGAAAAGAGCGATAGAATTCAAATACGTCAAATCAGTTGAACCTTTACCAATAAAAGAAACATTCATGAAAGATTTAGGACTCAGCGGAAAATATCTTCATGGTCTAAAGCTCGATGAGGAACAAGTGAATTCGATTATAAGTCAAGCTGAAGGCTTGCAGCATTGAAAGTAGTGACATCAAGATTTCACTGACCTTATTACACCAAAAGTCTTAAAACATTCTACTCAGGAATGAGTAGTACGGAGCAAACACAAATGACATATTGCACAAAATGCGGTGCCTCTTTACACTCTACAGAAGAACGCGAGCATTACAGGCGAGTAGAGGATGAATGCTTCGGGATTCCTAGACGTAGCTCAGTCGCGAGTCTAGTCTTCGGCATAATCATCATACTCGTTGGGCTCAGTTTATTCATCCAAGAAGTTTATGGTATACCTATACCGTGGTGGCCGCTGATCATAGTCCTCTTCGGTATACTCGTAATCATAGGTGCTCTCTACGGTTTTCGTCGCAGATATTAACACCCTACCTTTCTTTCAATTCGCAAGGAATTTTGCATATATGACAAATTCTCCAATGATCCCATTGTGAAATCAGTATCCTTGTCCAAAGCCAAAAAACAATCAAAAAAACCAAGTACAAGTCGATGAACGTGTTCTCTGCAATTTTATCAATCCCAACTAGAACTAGGAAGGCAGCGATAACAAAGAAGGCATTTAGCACTAGTCGAGTGTAACCTTTGAATTTGAATTGAATGAAGCCTAAAACAATTCCGACTCCCCCGAACAAGACAGCTGGGAAGCCAGTCTGCCCAATATCCCAACCGCCGAAGAAATAAATAGTTGTTCCAGCTATGGAGACAAGTGCTCCTGAAAGCAAACCTGTGCATGCAGCACAAAATGTACGGTCCTTCACGTGGATTACATGGGCGGAGTATTTTCCGCAGTCTGGATGGTGTCCTTTCAGAGTAATGGAGATCTTGTGGAGATCAGGATCTTCTGTGTTAGAAATTGGTGGTTTTTTAGTTTTTGGGAAGTCAAAGGTTTGTGAGCATTTTTTTGGAAAGAAAACGGCGACAATTCCTGCAATGCAGATTAGAGTAAAGATTGAGCCGATCAACGGTTTTCGGCAAAGAAGATTTTCTTGGATTGTCGGCGGGTACAGTGTGAGCATGAGTGTTGTGAATAATCCGAAGAGGGAAACGCCGACGGCGAACATTAGAATAAAAATTGGGTTTGTGCCTTGACGCATGAAACATCGCCCTAAAAAAGTGTTTTAAACTGTTTTACGATGCCTCTGCCAGCCATGTACCAGTTAATTCTTCTCTTCAATTCATTTCTGGAAAACACTCCTTCAAGCCTTCTTCTCCAAGAACCGTAAAAGCTTCTATAGCATTTGTAGAGTTCCTCTTGCACCTCTTTTCTTGACAATGTTTCCGTCGGCATGATCGCATGAACCATGTCGTAATGTGCCCAGTTAAAATCTTCAATCCATCCATTTCGTTTTGCTTCATCGAAAATTTCGGTTCCAGGAAATGGTGTAAGGATGGCGAAAATGGCGAAGTCTGGGTCTAATTCGTTTGCAAACTCTCTCAAATCCGCGATTGATTCTATTGTGTCTTTTCTTTCTCCTATAATTAGCATCGCTTGGGCGAAAATGTCATTTTCCCTCAGCAGCCTTACAGCTTTTTTTGCATCTTCTGGAGTTATGCCTTTCTTGAAACTCTCAAGTGTTGACTGTTTCGGACTCTCGACTCCAAGAAGAACCCAGCGAAGACCAGCCTTTCGCATCTTGGGCAAGAGCTCTCTGTTTTTGACAACATCATCGCATCTCAATTGCATAAACCACATTAAATCCTCTGCCATTTCACGTTGAAGAAGTTCATCAGCTAGACTACTTCCCCGCTTGCCCAGGCTGGAATTGTCATCTGTAAGCCAAATGAACCTGCTTCCGTAATTTCTATAGCAAAATTCCATTTCATCAACAACACGTTCAGGTGATTTCGTTCTGAACATTCCTTGCCAATGTCGCCATTGAGTGCAAAATGTGCAGCGATGTGAACAACCTCTTGAGCCCTCAATTAATGCATAGGGAGCTTTGCGACCAGCCATCGCTGCAAAATGATATTTGTGAACAACATCCTTGACGAAATGGTATCCAGGATAAGGTAGCTCCTCTAAATTCTGAATCAATGGTCTATCGGGATTATGAAGCATTTTTCCCTTGTGTCTGAAAGAGATACCCTTTATACGTGAAAAAGACGATCTCTTATCTGCATTCTTAACGAGTTCTGTAAAGGTTTGCTCTCCTTCTCCTCGAACAATTACATCAATTTCAGAGAATGTTTCAAGGCTCTCTTGAGCTGTTGCTGTAAAATGTTGACCTCCCGTAACCGTGAGAATATCGGAGTTGACTTTTTTGGCAGTTTCAAGGGTTCTAACGATCAAATAAGTGTTACAAGTGGCTAATGCGCTAGAAGCAACAATGTTAGGATTGAAAGATTCTATTTTCCTTTCCAGTCCTTCCCAATCTACCTGCTGAGCGTTACAATCTAACACTTGAATTTCTACGTCTTTGACTTCTCTTTCAAGGTATGCCGCAAGCTGGATAATCCCGTATGGCGGTGGCAGATACTCTCCCATAACAAACCATATGTCCTTTGGAGGTTCTACGAAGAGAACTTTCATTCACTGCATTCTCCCAAAATAATTGTTATACTCGTCGTCTTTTAAGAATACTGATTGCTGGAAGTTGAATTGACTACATTAAATTCTGCTCCACAATTCGAATGTATGGAAAATGTTAAAATAACTGAAAGAACCTTAAAAGTCAATTAATCAATAAAAGTATTGGAGAAAACAGACTTGGTTTACTGCACTAAATGTGGGTTCAAAAACGAAGATGATGCCAAGGTTTGCGCCAAGTGTGGAGCGCCTTTGCAGATCTATCGTAGTGAAAGAAGATACCGTTCAGACGATGAGTGCTTTGGGTCTCATGAAAGGGACTGGGAACACGAGTGTTTTGGATTACCTCATGCAGGCTCGGTGGCAGGCTTAATTTTCGGATTCATCATAGTCCTCATTGGCATAGCGATAATTCTGGAAAAATCAATCTGGAACTTGCTCTGGCCCTTCATAATAATAATATTCGGCTTGTTAATCATAATAGGCGCTCTCTACGGAAGACGACGCAGATACTAACGATTCTCTCATTTTT
>CAZRCD010000013.1:0-49142 GCA_964598485.1 uncultured Candidatus Bathyarchaeia archaeon | reverse complement strand
AAAAGCAGTCTCACCAACGTTCTTCAATACATAATATCGGGACAAGGCAGCGCGCTAGACGATTAGCATCAAAAATAGCGGCTCCACAAACTCGAACCATTGCCACTGTGGATACCGCATATACCAAACCAAGTAGACGAGAACAAGAAGGAGAAACAGACAAAATATACTCTTCAAATCACTTCTAGTGACCAACTCAAATCCCTTGTTCAGATTTGTCGACATCATCTGAATATTCAGATTAATTTAAAAACTTTGAGAAGAGAAAGGATCTCAACCGATAAGGAAAAAAGGGGAGAATTGCGGGTGATGTCTCCATTTCAACTTGTGATGAGATTCTTGACATGATCCAGAGATTTATGGCATAATGGTTGCAAGGTTATTTTCGTCTTCGAAAGACCCTTTCTTACTGTCTTCTTTAAGAGTAAGATTCTTGAAATTCATGCGGAAAGCTTCTCGTGGAGTTGTGCAAGAACTGGTGTGAGTGTTGTTGTTGATAGGGGGAGGGGGTCTACAACAACAAATTATGAAGGATTAATGATGAGGGTGAGTTGTGACACAAAAAGGGTGAACATGATGGTTAGAACGTGTTTGGAAGTAGTCGTCCATTGCCCTGAGGGAAGCGACTACCTGACTGTTGATGGTCTGTTAGTTTTGCTTGTTGTGATGGAAAGTAAGTTGATCTTGTGGAAGGATTAGCTAACTAATGCGCGAAATGGAATCGACTACATTGTCAACTGAAGTGCAAGACATTCAGAACTCTACCAAGGACAGGCTACGGAAAAATGGGGGTTTGCGGGAGATATCTCCATTTGTATCGAAAATAACTCTTTACGAGGTATCCCTTGCTTGAGTTTTCTAAGGAACACTAACACGTCTTTTTGGGAAACTAAGTTCAAATCTACTGCACAGAGTTCACCGTGTAAAAGACTAATAAAAATGTCTGACATTGAAATTTTCTTTGTTCAACAATAGAAGAGGATGGTTGCAGATTTTCCGCGCAAGCTAAAAAAGATAGACCCCCTATATTTTTTCAACATAGAAATCTATTTGGCGCCAAGTAGGCCATGTCAGACTGGAAAATTAGAGGGGCTCTGTAACGGCTTTAAGAACTGTAGAGGTTAAAATCTTTTATCTGTGTTTGGGTAATAGCATTCTGGAGGAAATTGCGATGAGTGAAACGGTGTTGTATGTTTCTAAGATTAGGAATGGCACGGTTATTGATCACATCACGGGTGGACATGCGTTGGATGTGGCGAAGATTTTGGGGATAACGAGGGGGGAGAAAAAGGTGATTACTATTGCGATTAATGTTCCGAGTAAGCTTTTCAAGAGGAAAGATATTGTGAAGGTTGAGGGTAGAGAGTTAAATCCGCAGGAGGTGCATAAGATAGCTTTGCTGGCGCCTCGTGCGACAATTAACATTATTCGGGATTATAAGGTTGTGGATAAGCAGAGGGTTAAGCTTCCGAAGCTCATTGAGAACATTATCGAGTGTACGAATCCGGCGTGTATAAGCAATAGTAATGAGCCTGTGAAATCTAAGTTCTATGTTGAAGGTGGGGATCCGCTTCTGTTGAAGTGTTACTATTGTGGTTGTATTATTGAGAAGAAGGATGTTCTTCAGCAGTTTTAGTTGTTTTTGTCGAATTTGGAATTAGAGGTAATGCTTATATCGTAGGATAGGATATATCTTATCTGGATATGTCTGAAAGAGGACATATCGTATACGTGTAGAACATAAATACACAGGGTGGAAAACATGTTAGAAATACTCATGCCTACGATAATATGGACTTGCTTCACAGCCTATGCTGCTTGGTATTTCACATCAGCAAAACATTATGCTCCACTAACACTCAACGAAGCAAGACTGTTGTGGAAAATCCACAAACAAAGCACTCACTGCACATCCAGAAAATGGAACGAAATAAGACACAATGGAAGCATAATAGGCTTCAAATGTGAATGCGGACATAAACATGTACAAAAAAAGCCAGTGTTAAGCTGAGAAGGCTCAAGCAAACATTATCTTAGGCACAATTGAAGCTGCAAACCAAGTATAGTTAAGAGACTTTTGAGCGTAGTTGCGAGTCTGGTGTTTTTTTGATGGATAAGCAAAATCTGTAGAAAAAGAATGGTGCTTTGAGAGGTTCGCGTAAAAGTGATATTCAGAATCTGACTTTCAAATACTTATTTAACGATAATTTAATTATACTTTTTCTAGGGTTCTATTAACTCTTCGGGTCTTAAGGGTTTGAATTGACACAAGTTGAAAAGAAGAGTGGAAAAACAAATGAGCACGTAATGAATAGATTAGAAAGGGTGAACTCGTGTCAAAGGAAAGAAGAGAGCAGAACGAAAGGATTTGCCTCGATGAACTTCTAAGAATCCAAAAAGATTTTCAAGAGAGATATTGTCCAATCGAGGGAATCAGCATAAGCTCCTTTGCTTCTGCAATAGCCTCTGAAGCTATGGAGATCTGGGCTGCAACTGGAAAGTGGTGGTACAAGAACCGACAATTAGATCTGGAAAAGCTAAAAGAAGAGTCTGTGGATATCTTACATTTCCTGCTGGGTCTTTGGCTGAAATTGGGGTTAAATGAACAGGAAATTGCGTTCCACTATAAGAGGAAAATGAGAATAAACATTGAAAGGCAAAAAAGTGAGAAAAGTAGATGAGGTACTAATGATGACCGCGTGGCAACTCGTTTCTTATTCTTCTAATGATTGAAAGATCCTTATCCTCATGTAGCCGACTAAACAAGGGCTCTACCGAACCTATATACTTTGTATGAAAGAGACCTTCTTCCTTTTTAGGCTGTGTAAGTTTGAAGAACACTAGCTGTGCTATCCTCATATCAGGATATAGAGCAACTGGTGTATCACCTTCATTGGCAAGCTCAAGTGTTATCACTCCTGTGTAACAAGGGTGAACTAGGGTCGCCGCGCTAATTATGAGGCCAAGTCTCCCCCATGATGAGCGACCTATCAATTGAGACATCAAATCGCTTGGAAGTCGAATATATTCTAGTGTGGAGCCTAGAACTAGTTGCTGAGGATGAAGAATGATTTTTTGGCCTAAAGGTATGTACACTCTTTCTTGATATCTTCCTATCTTCCATGTTAGGTCTTTTGGATCTCCTTCACATACATCTAGTATAGGATATCTCGTCCTCTTAAAAACTATGAATTGCGTTCCTAATCTCACATCTAAAGCAGGTGATCCTAGCTGCTGATCTAGATTTATCATCGGAGTGAAAAATATTTTTTGATTCTTGTTTTCAGTTTGCAGTCTTTGAAACACCTCTGCTTTCGTTAGCACTCCACCCACCAGATTTTTCATATCGTTCTTGTTTTCTGTTCCGTGCAATTTGGCAATTCAACTCATTCAGTAGCTTTTTCTTCTGTTGCTTGAAGCATCGTTTGTATTTGACTTAGTTCCCCTGCTTTCATTATCAATTTGTGCAATTTGTGTCTGGTGGAGAGTCGCTCTTCATTGGTATTGTCCTTCAGCATCTCATGCATTTTTTCCATTGAAGTCAACTCATAAAGCATGCCCGCATTTAGGATTGAAACTGGATCAGCTGGACTTTCGAGTTTGATCTCCGCTGGTGGAACAAACGAATCAATTATATCAGTCAATTTGAAAACTTCGTTGGCAAACATCTCTGCAGTATACTCTTGACCTTTGACTGCGTTTTGAACCTCATTCCAAAGATCCTTCTTTAAGCGATATATAGACGCGTAGACAAGACCCTCCTCTTTGTCTTCGTTGACTATTGCCCGCTTCTTCATTATACCTTTGATTGCTTCTACTACTTCTGCGAACTTCTTGGAGATTTCTTGGTGAGTGGGGTTCTCTGATTTTTTCCCCCCCTCAAGTGCTGCAGTATATCCCATGCTGTAAAATAGATCCACCAAGAATTCAAGTCTCATTCTTGCCGATGGGTAGCCTTTTGCTTTATGTTCAAGGTTGGAGAGACTTGTTAGGTAATTGTTTTGTGCAATCAAAAATACAGGTCCAAAAATACAGAATGCTACAGCATCAGAAACGAGTTCTTTCAATTGCCCGCTTATCTTTTGAACAACATCCTTTTTGACTTGCGCTCTTGCCGTCTCTACTCCAAAATAGTCATCAATTTTGATTTCTTTCTTCTCTGCTCTGAGTTTTGTTTTTAACCATTCCTCGGCTATCTCTTCGATTTCAGCTGGAGGAATCGTGATCTTAGCAATTAGCTTATCGACAATCTGTCTTTCTTCGTTTACAAAATGCCCCAATTCGTGACCAAGCAGGCTATTAAGCAGCATGTTATCCTTATGAGCGAGTGGGAACCAGAATATAGTGAGTTTCTTAGCGAATTCGAGTGATTTTTCGATGTCTGATACAGCATCCCGAAGCGCCACTTTAAGAGGAGTGATTATCTCAAGGTAGGCATAATTGTATTCATAATCAGGGAGAAAGATGAACTTTGCCTTTGGATTATGAGTGTTAAGCATGTTCCCTATAAGATGAGCAAAAAACTCAGGAACATATTGTCTCCCACCCATTTCCAAAATTTGCAGGAGGGAGTGCAACTCACTGAACATTTGACCAAATCTTTGAACTTCAATTATCTGTTCTTTGAACTCGTTTTTGGTGGTGAAGATGACTTGTTCCAGCAGATCAAACTTGCTGAGAAGCTCCTTGTGTATTTTTATCATTGCCTTTATAAATTCAGTAGAAGCTGGGAATGGATAATCTTTGAACCGGATTTCCTCGAATCTGTTAATGTTGTAATAGCCAGCCTCTTTAACAGTATGAATCAAAATCTGTAGAACGCAGTCGGTTTTGGCCATTTCAGGACAGCCCTTCTTCCGAGATATTCGCTTGTCTCATCCACTGTCTGTCTTTGGATATATTTAAAGAACTCCCTTGTTGTTTTTGCTTCAGCAAGCACGCTTTTACTCTCTAGTATTTCTCCTATCTCATGTCCCATTTTATCCATTAGTTCCTTGAATCTAGATGCTGTCATTTCTTCAGATTCTTGTAGTAGAACTTTGTTAAATATCACAAGAGCTTTTTGATATGCACCAATGGTCTCAAGAGCATTGTGGCTGAGTCGTTCTGCACTAACTTGTTCTTGGCCTTGAAGGATTATTTTTAAGAATGTCTTGACTCTTTTTAAGACATCTTCATCACCGGAGTCAATTGGTCCTGTCTTGCTCAAAACCCTCACTACTCTATCGGCGAAAAACCCTTGACCTAGTAGATTACTTACATCCAAGAACTCCATATCTTTAAGCAAAGAACTCAAACCCACCTATTCTATTTGCTTTTCGTCTTAAATGATTTGCTATTTTTTGTGCGCATTTCGTATCTTTAGTCAGAATCTAACCATTAATTAATATTATGAACTCGAGATCATAACTCAAAATGCTTGCGCGCGCGAACTCTGAAACTTGAAGATGTAGCCAGGATAAAAGACGCTTTTATTCGCAACAAGGCTCCACGATTTATGAAATACTTTTTTAGCCACGAGCCTTATGGAAAACAGAAACTTTATCGCAAGAAACTCATGAAAGCTAGCTTGGAAAGGCTTGCACGTCTAATAAAAGTTTGTAGCTTGCTGCTGCAAACCAAAGTTTACCTGTTTTCGCGAAATTCTTAATCGCGCGCGCTAAATGGTTTCTTTCTTCCTAAACTAAGACCCCACACGCTCACCGCTGGGAGAGTATCATATGCTATGATTCTGGAACACTCGCCAGAAGATTCATTATGTCTTTTGATTTCTTTTCGATTTTGGAAAACATTGCAAGCAGTTCCACTATTGTGGGTTCAACAACTTTTTCGATGACTTCCTTTCGCTTCAAGAGGACTTCTTCAATTCTCTGCGGTAGCGTACTGGGCTTTGTCAATACTTCAAATTTTTCGCGGAAAAATAAGAGAGTCGTTTCTATCTGTCTACGGATTTGTTAGTAAGATTTGATGAGATTTGTTACTCATAGTAAAAAAAACTATAATGGCTTTCGTCAGTTTAAAGCATGATTACTCTTTCGGTTCCAAAATATTAAATAAAAGTTGCACTAACTTCACAACGAGGTATTAACATGAGTTTGAGTGAACAGAAAATTCAACAAGTTTGGGAAAAGGGAACAGTCTTACAGGGTATTGATCCTAACGTATGGAGAAAAGACCATTGTGGTGCTTGGATTAACCGATCTTTGCATGGCAATCGTGACTCTCCAGTTGGTTACGGATGGGAGATAGATCACATTGACCCTAACGGTGGCGACGACATTTCAAATTTACGTCCTCTTCAATGGAAAAACAATCTCGACAAAGGAGAGGGACGACTAGCGTGTCCAGTGACTTCACAAGGTGACCACAACGTGATTCGACAATAAGCTGACGTAATTGGGTCAAAAATAGGAGCTACATTGATCCTCGGGTTCGATACTGCATCTGCAGACGAACCGCCTCTGTTCTAAGTAGAGTAAACAGATATAACGAATCAACATTTGGTTTTGATCGTAGGATCGCAAACCCACTTGAACATACTTGCCCATCCAACTCACGAGGCACTATTGAAATGGCGTTTCTAATAGGTCTGGTTAAAGACACCAGAATGTCACCTTCACGAATGATTTGAGTAGCTCTCTGAGGAGCATTTTTGAATGTAAATTTTTTTGGGTTTCGTATCTCGCCAGTTTTCCTATTGATTGAGGAAATCTGTACGTAAAGAAATTTTTGTTCTGAATCAAATTGGTTTCCTATAGGTCTTTCTGGAAAGGTACATAACTGTTCAAGTTTTTGTCTTCCTCTTACTAAATATGCTTTTTTGGAGCCTATGATGATCTGGGTGGTAGAATTTTGGGTCGAGTCTATCGCCTAAATTGTTTCCATTATAGATGAAAGTTGTCTCTTTGATTGAAGTGGAGAAGGAATAACCAATTTTCTTTTGAATATAAGTAGTTAATGAGGCTTCGGTATCATTTGCTTCACGGTTTAATTTTTCAGCTTCTTTATATGCTTCAAACATTGCATTGCCAATTATCCCAGCGTCTTCAGGTTTTTGTGGCATAAAGATGTGAATAGATCCAGTGATTTTTAAAAGTTTTTGTCAAATATGATCTTGTTTTCGGAGTAGTTTCCAGAATCTCATTTTCATCTTTTTTCTATGTTTCTTGTTAGTTTTTTGGAGATTTTGTTAGCTTTTGGCAGAGCGTTGATGATATTAGGAAGATAATCAGTACAAAATAAGTGTCGGTAAAGGTGTTAGGGGTAAGCGATGTCGCCAGGGTGCATGAGGTGCCCATGCATGTGGGGCGACAATCCATGCTTGCACCCTTGACCGCCGACAATCCAAGCACTTATTTACTGTGTGATAGATAAAGATATTTGCGAGCGGTTCTGTTCAATCTTCGTGGGATAGCTATACGTTTGAGAGAACTAATCCATGTTGCCTAAGGAATGATTCGCCTCTGGTTCTCACATTCCCCGCAAGTATTGATTCTCTATCTTTTTGCATCGGACTTGTTCTGACGGGGAAGTTCCCTTTAGGAAAAAAGAAGCGATACGTCTTCAGCGTGTCTTTTTCTTCAAAAAATGCCATCCACCCGAAGTAAGGCATACTCTTCTTTATAATCTCAATCGCTTGACTCGCTTGGATTATTTTCGCCTTTATTTTCTTACGTGTAGACATGTCAAGATTCTCGGAGACTCCGATACATAATGTGCTCTGGTCGAAACCAAACCAAAAATATAGCAACGCTTGTCCAAGTCCTTGGTATATCCTTCTATAATTGTCGCTGGTGTCTTTGCCCCTCAAGAACTTAAATTCATACGCAAAAGCTCTCTCGCAACCTTCAACTACAACTAAATCTATTTCAGAAATAGTCTGTTTTCTCCCGATATGTGTTACTTTTGCATACCACCTAATCTGAGAATGAGAACTTATATGATGTCGATATATGTGGTCTTTCATCACCCTCGCTTGGAATTTATCCTCGTCAACCAGCATCGTTTCTACAACCCCCTATTATGTTGGTTTGCTTTCTGGATTAGAGTTATCTATTTGTTTTGTTTAATTATGCTTTTTTCTCATTAACCATTTATTAGTCCCAATGATTTGGCATTCATATCCTTTATTGGAAAGCTGAATCAGTTCTTCTTCGCTGGCAACTATTTTGCTCTCATAGGTTTCGTTTCCATTCTCCTTTAACATCTTTAAAAACGCTTCCTTTAGCTCTTGGCTCTGTATGAACCCCTTCAGTTTTGCTTCTATCTTTTGGTCTATCTCTTCAGGAGACGGTCTGCTTTGGGTTCCACTGATAGGATTTAGATATTTTTCTCTGTGCCTATAGATCTCCCGCAGGTCTTCAACTCTCCGAGACCAATAAACTAGGTCTACTGGAGAGATTTTGTGGCATGTGAAAAAGTTTACGATTTTATCTTCAACTCCGTGATCGGTCATTTGGGTTATGAAGAATTAGGGGGGAAAGTTTGCGTCAGATATTAAGGGCTATCTTTTTTTTCAGATTAGCTGTGGATGCTTATTGTTCTCTTTTTTCTGGTTCATGCACCATTATTAGCGTTAGAACAAAGGAAGGAATGATTAGGACTGTTGCTAGAAGGAAGGGTAGCTGAGGGGAAACATGTTCGTATAGGATGCCGCCTGTTATGCTGCCGAGTGCCATCAGTATGTAGTTTGCAAAGTTTGTGAATCCGTTTACCTTTCCACGCTGTTCCTTTGGAGTCAGATCAGCTTGCAGAGCACTGAAAGCTGAGTTCATCATAACTTGTCCCACACCTAGTAGTATGAGAGAAACAAAGAGCCTTGGCAGGTCTCCGTAAACGAAAAGCCACATCGAGGCTCCAAAAATTATGTACGCTGCTAAAATTGGAAGCTTTCTGTTTATCTTATCCACTGCCTTTCCGATTGGAATGGATAGAATTATCATGGTGATAGGTAAAGCTGTTAGTATGTAAGGCCAGATGGCTTCATCTATTAAGAGTATTTTTACAGCGTACACGACAAAGTAGAGGTTTACGGCGGCGATTCCGAATATTATGATTGTTGTTGAAAGGAATAGGTAGAACATTGAGCTGGGAACTTTCTTCCAAACACTGAAGCTTTCTTTCATGGCAATTGGATAACTTCGCAAGAGTTCGTTTAGACTGGGCTTTTGAGTGTTTACGACGGTTTCTTTTAGTCGAAGTAGTCTGAGGAATGCTGCTATTAAGAAAAAAGCGACAACAATGCCGTAGCCTATTCTCATGCCTTGAATTAAGCCGAACTGGTTGTGGAGTATGCCTGCGAAAATAGGGGCGGGAGTGGTGGAAGCACTTGTTATGAGCATGATTATGCTGAATCCCATGCCTCTTCTTTCAGGGGATAAGGAGTCGGCGATCATCGCCATCAAGGCTGGTTGATATGTGGAGTTGAATAAGCTCATTAGTACTGCGCCGATTAGGATGAGGTGCCATGAGGGGGCTATTGCGTAGAAAATGTAGCAGAGTGCTACTCCGAAAGTCATGGAGGAGATGAGCCATTTTCTGCCGAATTTGTCTGCTAGGTAGCCGCCTGGAAACTGCATTGAAGCTAATGCTAGGAATGAGAAGAGTCCTATCATGCCGAGAATTGTTTCTGTGGCACCCAGTTCAAGAACGTAGAGTGAGTAATAGGTTGCTGGGAGTTCCATGGCGAAGTCTATTAGAATCCAGCTTGCGACGAGAATGGCGTAGTTGCCTTTGATGAATGAGAATTCTGTCTTAAGCCTATCTATGAACGTCAATAGTTTTTCCTTCTCCAAGCGTTATTGGGCTGTGTAGTTTAGTTTAATATTGTGGGAAAAAGTGCTCAGTCTAGTGGTCAGAGCTAGCCCTCCCGTATTATATAGGATGCTTGTGGAGATGCTTGAAAGGCGACGGACTTACGTCTTGTAGTCATGAATTGCGACTGTAAAGATTTCCTTGCAAATTCTCTTTTCTGGTATTCAGTTCGAGTTTTCGATCCTTTTAACAAGTTACCAATGAAGCTGAAGCTATTAAGTTATTATCCTTTTTAGGGATAGTATATATACTGGAGGGATAGTAGTTTATTCTGTGAATTCAATGGGTATCCGAAATATCTTCTCGCCTAGAGCTTCAAGGATCTTAAGGGTGCTTTTGACACATCCGAAGCGTGAATGGAGTGTTCTTGGTCTTTCCAAGGAAACTAGGGTTGGATATGGTCATGCATATAGAGTTATCGAAACCTTGCTGAATATGGGTCTATGTAGAAGAACTGGGACTAATAGAATTGTTGTTACTAATTCGGCTGAGCTTTTGGCGAGATGGGCTAGTTATTATGATTTTGCTTTGATAAACAAAGTGATAGCCTATTACTCTCCACATAGGGACATTGATGGTTTTATTGGCAAATTGGCTTCTATAAGTAGAAAGGATTTGAAATATGCTTTGACTTTGCATGCTGGAGCGGCACTTGTGGCACCTCACGTTAGACCTGCAAATGTCCACTTGTACGTTGGAGGTGAAAAAATGAATAAGTTTGAAGAACTTTTAGGCCTCCAACTAACAGAAGTAGGTGGTAATGTTTTCCTTATCGTGCCCTATGATGAAGGTGTTTTCTATAGCCTTCAAAGAGTGAGAGATGTGTTTGTGGTATCAAATGTGCAGTTGTATGTTGATCTATATAATTATCCTAGGCGCGGAAGAGAAGCCGCAGAATATCTGAGGAAGGAACTGTTGGTTTTTAGGTGATTCTGATGGCCGTTTGGAATATCGGGATCTATTCGAAGAGCATTACTGAGACATCTAAAAGTGTTTTGCTTGAAGTTTTGAGAGTTTTGAGTAGCTACAGAAAATATTTAGTTCTGAGTGGGGGATGGGCGCCATACTTCATCATAGAGAGATTTGGCGATAGAGGTAAGCATTGTGGGTCAATTGATATCGATTTTGTTTTGAACCCGCAACTTATTAACTTACGCGTTTATGAAACTATTGTCTCTTTGATTGAAAAAAGAGGCTATCAGCCTTATGTTGCGGAAAGTAGGGAAGTGTTGCCTTTTAGGTTTTCTCGCACTGTTAAGTCACGTTTGGACGGTGCTGAGTATAAGATTGAGGTCGATTTCATCACTGAGCCTGATAAAATGGAAGAACTCTCACGGAATACGTTTTTAGCAGTACAAAAAGATTTAGAAGCCGTCGTAATTCGTGGTTCAAGTGTTGTTTTTTCTCATAACTTTGAGCACACTATAGAAGGTGTATTGCCTAATGGAGCTGAAACGAGCGTTATGGCAACGGTATCGGATGTTGTGGGGTGTATAGCTACTAAGGGATTAGCATTAAAAGGCAGGTACAAAGAAAAAGATGCGTATGACATCTATTTTGTTCTCAAATATTTTAGAGGTGGACCAAAAAGAGCAGTTAAAGAACTGCGTAAATATGTTAGTGAACCGATTATAGTTGAAGCCTTGGAAGAAATTAAGGAAAAATTTAAAAGTGCAAGAGCGGAAGGACCATTTCAAGTCGGTTATTTTCTTGCTCCAGAAGATGAAGTGCTACGAGAAAGAGTTCAGGGAGAAGCCCACTTGATCTTAAAGGTGTTTTTTGACGCCCTTGAAGAGATAGAGTAGTTATCCCCTAATCTAATATAGTATCCCAAAGAAGGAGAGGATATCCATAAACTTTTAGGCTTGCTATTTCTTTGAAAGCTACAAGAGTGCGACAAAACAAGAGACATAATACACGTCCAGCAAATACTTGGATACAGAGACATGAAATCCACCGAGATGTACATGAACCTTGAACAGGCCCTATTCAATGTCTCATGCGACAAGTTCCATGTTAAGACAGCGAAAAACAAAGCTTGTAAACTTGCTGAGGTGGGATTTGAATGCTTCGACACTGTTGAGAACGTTCACATATATCGAAAGCGGAAATGACGTTAGAAATTAAGTTATATTATCCTGTAATAAGTCATAAATCGCAATATAGGTTAAATCTTTAAAAAGAGTTTATGCTATAATTAGAAACCAGAAACTAAAGGTTGATGTGTAAAATGAAGAATGGAGAAGAGGAGAAGATTAAAAATATCCTAACAAACCCCAAATCAGCAGCCATCAAAGCCATGCTAGAGAAAGACCACGCCATAGACTGCATTTTCTTGCTTCACATGAAACGTGGAAAATGGAAGGAGGCTAAAACGTTTATGCGTGAAAACGGTTTAACTCTTAGCGACGGCACTTTCAGGGCTAGGATGATTGAGATTGCAGGCTTAGGTTTGGCAACGCCCATACCAATAGATCCGCTGAAGAAGTACTATGTGATAACAGAGCTGGGCGAAAAAGTTGCAGAGTTCTTGCTGGGGTTTTTTGACAAAATAAGCCCATAAGCATAATGCTTTGCTGTTGTTGTACAGTTTCTTTTTTGACGGTTTTTTAGTTGATAGGCTGGCTGTTTGTTCTTGGTTTGTTGTAGTTTTGTTTTACACATGAATAATATGGTGTCTTAAGTCGCAAGATTTAAATTCCTCACTTCCACTAACACTAACGTGAATCCCAAAAGGAGGGATAGAAAAAAAATGAAAATATTGAAAAGTAAGAAAGCCCTAAGCCCCGTAGTTGCATCAATCATACTTATCGCAGTAACAGTTGCAGTCAGCATAGCCGTAGCAGCATGGATGGGAGCACTAACATTCAGCTTCATGGGAACAGAAGAACTCAGGATCTCAACATTAAGTTGGAAAGGCCCCAATACGGAGTTCAACTTAACAATCGCTAATACTGGAACGAAAGACGTGACAATAAATCAGATTCAGGTTAATTACGGGACAACAGGCGTGACGACACCAACTGGCACCCTACCACTGCCTCTCAAAGCAGCAGCTAGCACAACGCTCACAGTAACCTTTGCATATGTAAATGGTACATCTTACGATATTTCAGTGGTAACATCAAGTGGCTACAAGTTTACAGATCATTTCACTGGCGGACAAGATAAAGTCTGATAAGCCGTCCCTGTTGAGATTGGGGGTAGGGTGAAGAAAACTCTCCACATTCCCTCTATTTCCATTTGGAGGTACAATAAAAATGGTCGTAGAAATAAAAGAATACACTTCAGCAGAAGAAATCGCTGATATCCTAGAAAAGAAAATAGGCAACACAAAAAGCACGTTAGGCGAATACCTACGCCGACTAGACGACATCAGAGCATTAGCCGAAAAATCAAAGAAAATCCGCGAAGTCGTCATGAAACTAGCAGGCAAAAAAGCCGCAACCCAAAGCCTAGGAGAAATAACAATAGGCCACCTAAACATAGTCTTAGACGCCAACCCATTCCACGAACTCACAGCCATAGAAGAAGTCGTCCGAAGCCAACAAGAAAGACTACTAATACTACAAAAAGCCCGTGAAGCACTAAAATGGCTAGACCAACTCGGAGACACCGAAGGCCTAAACTACCTCGTTGTGGAACACGACGGCGTCCCAGAACGCATACTCTTCAAAATATCATAACACAGCCCTCATGGAAGTGAAAAACATGGATAATGAAGTCTACTCCGTTGCCCTAAAAAACACCCTTAACGAAATCCAAAACATATGCCCAGACATTAAAAACTCCTTCATGTTCAAGGAAGACGGCGAAATCGTAGCCCAAGACGAAAACACACCTCAAAACGTCGTAGTGCACCTTGTAGATTCCTTCGACGGCATACTGGAAAAAGCCGACGCCATAGGCGGCATTGAAGGCATAACCTTGGACGGTAGCAAGGGCAGAGTAACCATCTCTTGTATGAACGACATTTACCTCGTCACGGTCACCTCAAAAAAAGCAGATATGAACTACGTAAACACCGTGACCCACGTCTTAATTCCAACCATCCTCAGACTCCTAGACAAGATCAACCCTGCCCCCCTCAAAAACAAAACACCTTCACTTAAAATTGAAACTGAGACTCCAGTAGCTGAGGAACTTGAAGAACAAACAGAAACTCCAGTTGAAAAAGACTGGACAGAAGAGCCAGAGGAAACCTTAGAAACTGAAACTCTGCCTTCCGAGCTCCCCGTGAACCAGCTCATGATTGAAAACCTCGGCGGCTTACTAGCGCGCGTGCGCGCGCCATCCGACACTGTGCGAATTGACAGTGAAATGCTATTACAATGGGAAGAATTTTCTGGCAGCACAAGAATCGATCAAGTTGAGGTTGAGACCTTCGACGGAAAAACAACTCGATGCAAGGTCAAGCCTATAAAAGATTCAAAATACGAAGGAAAAGGAATCATACGAATGCCTGAAAAAATACAGTTCAACCTCGAAGTTAGGAAAGGCGAGCTAGTAAGAGTCAAACCCTTAGTATATTAATGGAGACAGCATTTATGGCTAGAAAAAAGGAACCCATTCAGGAGATCGACACTGTGACTGAACCTCTAACAATTGAAGAATCCCACGTCAACAACTTACGCGCAAATCTCGAAGAAATCAAAACATACGACGGCGTCATAGGTTACATCCTAAGAAACTCCACTTCAGCAGCAATAGACCTCAAAGACCCGACAAAACTAATCGACTACGCCGTTCTTTCCTCTTCAGCACTCGACGCAAGCGAAGCACTTTCAGAAGATTTCAACCTTGGCGACGTCAGAAGCATCATTGTTACCGGCAAGAATGTAAAGGTACTCTCCTTAACAGTTAGTGACAATAGAATAAGCGTTTTCATGGACAAAGAGGCTAACTATGAAAAAGTTTTAAGAAAACTACACGGTGCCTAAGACAAAACCAACCATAGTCTCTTAATTTTTATAATTTTCAGCTTCCCAGCATTTCACAAATTAGTCTTTTCTCCATTTTCAGAACATTTAAATCATCGTTTCCCAATTATATAAGTTGGGAGAAGGAGAAGATATAGCCTTTTAGAGGGGTATATCAAATTTGTTAGCCAGCCCAAAGAAGCAAAGCAGCAGTAGTCATCGTGGAAGGTTAGACATAATTGCAGATATTCTTGGTGCTTCTTTTGGCGGAGTAAGAAAGACTTACCTAATGTACCGTTGTAACTTAAGTTTCAAACAGTTGAAATTTTATCTTGAATTTTTGCTTCACAAGAAGCTTCTACAAATCGTTAGTGACAACAAAACGTCCAATCCAGGCTTATTCAAGATAACTGGCAAGGGCAAAAAGTTTTTAGAAGCCTACAAAGGTTTGAAAAGCCTTATGAAGTAGAGTTCTCGGCTAAGAACTTAACACTTTTGTCCAGTCTTATTTTCCCCGCCATTTTATCCACTGATATAAAGCCGTATCTTTCTAGAAACTCTATCACCTGCTGAATCTGGTTCTTGTTCAGCTTTGTTTTCTGCTTGATCTCCTTTAGCGCATGCCATTTTCCATCAACGAGTATCTCCAGAGTTTTCGCCATTTTCGCTGCCGTAAATATATCCTCCTGTCAATACATTGCTTTTTGTCAAATGTTAGATAAATGCTTTCTGAGGTTGTGTTTTAGAACCTTTCTCTAGAAAAATCACACAGAGCTATACTAGCAAAACCAATAATTTCAGCATGAAACACTTTCCATCAATAAACAAGACAATTATATGCAAACATCAACCATAAATTTTACGTGTATGTTATCCAGATGCCCCATTTTTACTTTCGGTAACTATTTGTGCTCTAAAAGGCAAAATGTAAAAATATGATTGTATAATTCTTTTTACTAAACATAAAGGAGGTGATTCTATGAAAGTGAAACCTCTCCCATTGATTCTCCTAACCATTTTCGTTGCAGTTGCAACATCTTTTGTCGTATGGCTCCCAACCAGTCAAGTGACAGAAAGAAACGTTGACTTCTCTGGACTTTGCAACATTGAGCAAATAGATGACAAAGTGAATGTTAAACCGTGTGGAGACGAGATGGATGGTCCGGGAATGCCAACCTAAAAATTAAATAGTTAGAAGCTGGCAATACATTAATGAACAAGGTTAGGGGTATCTGATGCTCAAATTGCTAACGACTCTCGATGTACGGATACTGCAAGCGTTATGTGAGGTTGGTCCAAGGAACCTTTCGAAGGTTGCCAGGACTGTCGGGATATCGCGGAAGAAATTGGAATTCAGGATAAATCGCATGCGGTCAGACCCCAAATTTTTTCTAAGACTGTATACTTCTATTTATCATACAAATATTGGTTTAAGAAAGGCTGTCGTTGTTCTAGAAGCTGAACCCGGCATGGAGCAACTTCTTTTCGATTGCTTATTAATTAACGGATTTTGGCTCTACGTTTGCAGGTCTTATGGAATGGGCGAAGGTTGCACTGCCGTGTACGCGGTTCCAATAGAACGCTGCAAGGAGCTTGAAGAGTTCATAAAGGAGATAAAACGTTTAGGAGTAGCCAAGAATGCCCACATTTACTGGTCCACGTGTTTTCAAGGCGGACGAATAACCTCTGACTGGTTTGACAGTCGTAAAGAAGACTGGGTGTTCCGCTGGGATGATTGGATAAAAGAGGTGCAAACGCAAACAACCGATCTACCTTACACGTTAGTAGAGGCTAAATCCTATCCTATTCTTGCGGACGAAACAGATGTTCGCATGCTCATGAAGTTGGAAAATGATGCAACCAAAAGCTTAAGCGAAATAGCTCGGATTCTGGGGATAAGTCGTCAACTGGCACAATATCACTTTCAGAAGCATTTAATAAGTAAAAACCTTATTGAAGGCTACGACATTTTTGTAATGCGCTACGGTGACACAACTTCAGTAATGGTTTTGTTTATCATATCCTTTCACAATTATAAAACATTGGCTAGGTTTGCAAGGTCTCTTCTTGACAAGTTTTTCATCCTCACTATGGGTAAAATACTTGGAGAAAATTCCTTTCTGGTTGAAGTTTTTCTTCCAATAGACGAATTTCGAAAGTTTATTGATGCTTTATCCAAATTGGCTAAAATGAAGCTCCTACGAAGCTACAGGTATGTCATACAGGATTTAAGGATAAGACGTAGACAAACCATTTCAGGCGAATTCTTCAAAGGTAAATCCTGGGTTTACCACCACAAAAACCACATGAAAACGCTGCGACAGAAAGTGTCAAAACAACTTCTTGAATCCAAAAAATCGCAAGCTCTCTATGTTGTATCTTAAAGCTGCTGCAAGCTGTCATCGGTTCGCGGGAATATCTGGCTCAAAATGAGGTTTCTATAGTGAAAAACTATAGGGGGTCTATTCATAGTAGCTTGGACGGAAAAACTGCAAAAATCAAATGTAAGCCGTAAACTTTATGCGTAGCTTCTTTCAGCAGAGTTTTTATTAAGCAACCTATATTTGACGATGGAGAATCACATCAAAATGGAAAAACAAATCAACTGGCTGGACATTCTAATTCGATGCAAAAACAACATCCAAGAGCAAATCAAACCACTTCTAAAAAAAATAAGCCAGCCACAACCAAACTTGGGCATAGGAGCAGGTGGCGACCCGATAAAACAAATAGATCTTGCGGCAGAAAGTGCCATAATAAGCACCTTAAAAGAACATGAAATTTCGTTCACCCTCATAAGTGAAGAATCCGGCATAGAAAAATATGGTCAAACTCCAAACGATAATTTTGTGACGACAGATCCGATAGACGGGACAACAAACCTTGTAAGAGGCATACCTTTTTACGCAACGTCAATCGCTGTGTCCACAAAACCCACCATAAACACAATACACACAGCTCTGGTGGCTGATCTAGTCCATGGTATGACGTACACGGCGCAAAAAGGAAAAGGCGCCTACCGAAACAACCAAAAAATAACGCCGTCAAAAACCGAATCATTGGAAGAGGCTGTGATAGGTATAGACTTGAACGCCTACAAAATCCAGAAAATAGTACCCAAACTAACAAACTTAATCCAAAGAACAAAACATATACGTCACCTAGGAGCAAATGCCCTAGAACTATGTTACGTGGCAGACGGTACAACAGACGCCTTCCTAGACATGCGTGGGAAACTCCGTACAACAGACATGGCAGCCGCTTGGCTAATAATAGAAGAGGCAGACGCAAAAATAACAACGCCAAAGGGAAAATCATTAAACGTTAAACTAAGCCCAAAACAAAAGGTAGCTTTTATAGCAACAGCAAACCAGAAAATCCACAGAATTATACTTAGCTTAGTGAATCCCGAAAAGGAAATGAAATGATAACACCATTAATACCTTATCCAGCTGCATTGATAAAAACGCGAAAAACAACAACACTGGTGATAGCAGACCTGCACATAGGGTGGGAGATAGCCCTCTCACAAAAGGGCATACATGTCCCAACTCAAACTCCAAAACTCCTACAAAAACTAAAACACCTCATATTCACACATAAACCAGAAAAGCTACTGATTTTAGGCGACGTAAAACATACAATTGCAACTGCACAAACAGGCGAATGGCACGACATACCAAACTTCTTCGACGAACTAAAAAAGCAAACAAAAGAAATATGTGTAATCCGCGGCAACCACGACGGAAACCTCGAACCACTACTTCCAGAAAACATAAAAATCCTACCAGCAACCGGTTCAACAGTAGGAGAAGTTGGCCTTTTCCATGGGCACCGTTGGCCATCACCCGCTCTACTAAAATGTAAAACGTTGGTGATGGCACATGTCCATCCCATTGTAGCCTTCCGCGACCCAGCAGGATTCAGAATAACAAGACAAGTTTGGGTAAAGATGGAGTGTAATGGAACCAAACTAGCTGAAACTTTGCTGCAAAAAAACAGAATCAAAATTGAAAAAAGCGTCGAGGGAACACTACGGAAGCATTACAAAATCAAGCCTGAAACCTCACAGCTTTTCATAATGCCCTCTTTCAACGAATTTCTAGGAGGCAGACCATTAAACAAAAGAAAACCCAGTGGAACTGCAAGAATTGTGGGGCCTGTTCTCCGATCAAAAGCCGTGAACATGGAAAATGCAGAAATTTATCTTCTTGACGGAACTTTCCTTGGAACTCTAAATCAACTCAGAACCCTAAGCTGACAATGTAAGTTTTAGCATAAAACTTATAGAGTAATGTCGCTTTCACATTTAATGAGGCTGAAAGATGTCAGATGATTATCCAAATTGGTTTAAGAGGAGAAGACGCTACCCCTTCTTCAGAAGTTGGTTCTTCGAAGATGTTGACAAAATGTTCCATGAAATGGAAAAGATGATGGAAGAAGAGTTCAAAACATTCACCTCAAAAGTCCCAAAAGACTATGTGAGAGAACGCAAACGTCCAGACGGCACAACAGTACGTGAATGGGGACCTTTCGTATATGGTTACAGCGTGAAAATAGGACCTCATGGAAAACCCGAAATACGCGAGTTCGGAAATGTCAAGCCAAGCCGTTTTGGACCTCAAGTAAAAGAAGAGCGAGAACCTCTGGTAGACATTATCGACACGGATGGAGAAGTCCACATTGTGGCTGAATTGCCAGGTGTTGAGAAAAACGACGTAAAATTGCAGGGAACAGAAAACACACTAACCATATCAGTTGACACGCCACAACACAGATACTACAAGGAAGTCAAATTACCGGCAAACGTGAACGTGAAAGAAGCAAAAACACATTACAAAAATGGTGTTTTAGAGGTTACATTACCAAAAACCAAGGAAGAAAAGAAAGGCGAACTGATAAACATAGACTAAAAATTTCTATTATAGTCAACTCTACCGAAGAGCCTGTGCACACATGGACAAAAACTCAGAAGTCAATATACTAAGAAATATATGCAAGAAAGCGAAAAACGAAGGCAAATTAACAGGCAAAAACTTAACAAAGCTCTACGAAGTTTTCGGTCAACGCTTCATAAAGGCTTTCGAAGCCTTAAAAGAAAATCGTGTAAAAAAATATGTTTTCAAGCCAAGCGGCACAATCGTTTGGATTGTTGTCGGAAAGGAACGGGATTACCTATTAATGCCTGAAGCTGAATTCTGTACGTGCGATGACTTTTACTTTCGTGTCTTAGATAGAGAGGTGCACTTATGTTATCATCTTATCGCACAAAAAATTGCAAATATTCTAAAATGGTATGACGCCTTAGAGGAACGCGATGAACTTCACGACTCACTAATGAAAGAGTGGAAAAACCCTATTCCTTAAATATCTAAACTCTAAAATAGGGTAGAGGAGATAGTCTTCAATGAACATAGGAGCATACTTCGAAATACTCAAATACACTCTCATGACAGCAACTTTTGTCGCGTTAGTCCTGATATTTCTATACATGTTTTACGGCAAAGAGGAGAAAACAAGCTAAAGAACTAAACATTCGCTTTTTTCCTTTCTCTACGTAACACCAGAAACATTATGATACTCAAAACGGCGAGAATTATAGCAAATAAAATCATCCAAGGCACTTCAGGCCCAGCACCTACAATTATGGGAAAAGGCCCTATGAATATGAATACGCCGAAATTTGCTGAGCCATCGGAAAGCACTGTAGCAACCATTAGAATTATGATGCCTACAAAAATTAGGAAAAAACCTATGATAAATAACAAAAAGAATTTTTGGAATACGCTTGACTGCTCACTCGTACACTCTGAAAGTTTTTCATGGATCACCATTGCTGTATTCTCCATCTTTATTTTGAAACCAAGTAAAATATCACTGTTACTATTGCGAGGAGTATTGTAAGCATTATCGAGAGCAATAGAACAGTTTTGATTGATTCCTTGTCCGTTCCGAAGATTATTGGAAAAGGCCCGATTATTATTGCTCCGCCACCCTTGACTTTCCCTTTTTCTCTGACGTTTGAGACAAATAGCAAAATGACTGCAATTAGAGTGATGAGTATTCCAGCGAATATTAAGGCAATGCCTAAACCAAAAAGCATTTCTGCATCCATCACTCATCCGAGCTCCGTCTCTACACATTTAACAACTCGTTGACGGTTTTTAATAAGCTTTATAGCATTCATCTTCCTCATTTTGAGCGGAATCGAGCTGGAATGACGGCTAAGAAAATGATTGAACAGATACTCGCGACGCATCCGGAGATTTCAAGGGAGCAAATTTTAGAAAGATTAGACAGGGAAAAAACGAAAACAGGCAGTTTTATTTCGGATGATGTTCTTCTGCGAATGATTGCAGCCGAGTTTGGTGTAGAAGTTTCAAAGGAAGCTCGAACGCTTACACTTTCAATACGGGATTTGATTCCAGGCTTGAATGATGTTACTGTTGTTGGACGGGTTGTCGCGGTCTTCCCTTCTAAAACTTTTGAAGCGAATAAAAGCGGGAAAGTTGCAAGCCTGCTTATTGCCGATGAAAACAGCATTTTACGGATCGTTTTGTGGAACGATAAGACAGAAGTCATGGAATCTGGTAAAGTGAAAGTTGGACACATAATCCGTTTTTCCCACGGATACACAAAAGAAGACTATAGCGGAAGAGTTGAGTTACACATCAGAAAAAGAAGTGAAATTGAAATCAATCCAAAGGATGTAGAAGCAAAGGATTACCCCACAATCAGTAAATTTGTGACAAAAATCGGAGAAATCACTCAAAGCCACAAAAACAAAAGAGCAAACATAACAGGCACAGTGAAAAAGCTTTTTCCAATTTCCACTTTTACAAGGCGAGATTCAACCTCTGGAAAAGTCATGCGTTTCATATTTGCTGATGAAACGGGTGAAATACCAGTTGTTGTTTGGAACGAAAAGGTGGATGAGCTAGAAGAAACGCTGAGGAAAGGTGTCAAACTGCAACTGGTAAACGCAAAAGTGAAAAAGACAATAAGCAAGGGCTTGGAAATTCACGTTAACTCCCAAACTTACGTCGAAGCCATCAAATCAACAGAAAGATTTTCGAAAATAGCAGACTTAAGAGAAGGCTTACAACACGTTAATGTTAAAGGAGCTGTCGCAACGAAACAAATGCTCAGAAATGTAAAAACATCCAAAGCGGAGCTTGTGAAACTCGCCGTCTTTGAAGTGAAAGATGAAACTGGCAAAATATGGGTTTCAGCATGGCGAAAACACGCTGACACTGTTAGTAATTTGAAAGTAGGTGACAAAGTCACCATAAAAAACGCTTATGTGAAAAAGGGCTTCGGAGAACAGCTGGAAATATCAACAAGAAACAAGACAAATATCACAATTCTTCCACAACAATAGAGGTTAGTGCCGGGGGCGGGATTCGAGCCCGCGACTTCTGGACATTAGGGCGTTCATAGGCCCCCGTGTTTGTTCTCCAGGTTATGAGTCTGGCGCCCTAACCAAGCTAGGCTACCCCGGCGTAATGTTTTGCGTCTGTCTAAGGTTTTAGACAGCTCTCACATATAAAATTTGAAATGTTACGCCTTACCTAAAACGGGTTACTGATTATTCTTTCTCTAGTTTTCTTACACCAGCGCGTT
The DNA here is from genome assembly GCA_964598485.1 of uncultured Candidatus Bathyarchaeia archaeon. Classification (GTDB taxonomy): domain Archaea; phylum Thermoproteota; class Bathyarchaeia; order Bathyarchaeales; family Bathycorpusculaceae; genus SOJA01. The sequence goes on along the minus strand of CAZRCD010000013.1, from coordinate 26,787 downwards.
CTCCAAGACATATCAAGTCTGCCATTTTAACGAAAAGCCCTGTTTCGACAACGCCTGGAATACCCTTCAATTTATGGTTTAGCTCTGCAGGTTTGTGTACAAGTCCAAAATTCACATCTACAATGATATTGCCGTTATCCGTTATGACTGGACCGACTTTTTTGTTGCTTTCTCTTAGGAAGGGTTTTCCTCCCATTTCCGTTATTTTGTGCATTACAATTGGTGTTGCAAAAGGTATGGCTTCTATTGGCACTGGCTGATTGTTTTCTCCTAAGAATTTGACTTTTTTTCTTTCATCAGCGACAATGACGAGTTTTTTCGATGCTGAGGCAACAATTTTTTCGCGGGTGAGGGCGCCACCCATACCTTTTATAAGATTTAGTTCGTCGTCTATCTGGTCTGCTCCATCTATTGTTAAATCCAATATCGGATGCTCTTCCAGTGTTGTTATGGGGATTCCGTGTTTAACAGCTAACATGAAGGCTTGATACGAGGTTGGAACGGCTGAAACACATATTTTTTCACGTTTCATTCTGTTTCCGATTTCTTCGATTGCGTAGGCGGCTGTGCTTCCGCTGCCCAGTCCTATCACAAAATTGTCTTTAACATGTTTGACTGCTTCTAATGCTGCGTTTCTTTTCGCTTCGTCTATCCATTCTTTTTTAGGTTTCAATTTCCATCTGCCCCAGTTTTTCCAAGATTTTTTCTACTTCTGCTCTGATTTTCTCTATTCTCTTTTCTGCTTCTGTTCTTGGGCTTGGTTTGGCTGGTTTTTTCGCTCTTCTTTTTTCTTTTTTGGTGAGTTTCTCGGTGAGTGTTTTTAGTGGCCTTTTAGCGATTGGTATGGTTATTTCTTTTATTGGTTTCACTTCGACCGTTGAGCGTAGTTCATCAACTTTTGTGCTTAATTCGTCAAAGCGTTCGCTGAAGAGCTTTATTAAGTCTTCTTGCATGGCTTCCAATTCGTGTAGAGCCACTAGAGATTCGTCCTTTGAGATGGCTGCCTTGACTGTCATGATTCGAGATTTATATGTCTGTGCAATTCTTTCCCTCTCTTCTTCTGTTATTTTGCCTTCTGCATGAGCTTCATAGAGTCGCCTGATAGCGCCGCTTAGAATCTCTCTCTCCAAATCTAGGGTTCTAAGTTCTTCCCTTGCATGTGTTGCATCGTCTCGAGAGATACTTCTCTCAATTCTGAACGGCAACGCTTTGAATTCCATTTTTGGTTTTTCTTCTTCAGAAAGTTTTTCTTTCTTTTTTCCCCGTCTTCTCATGGCGTAAATAGTTATTGAACAAGCGAGAATCGCCCCTAATGCTATCAATCCATAAATTAGGGGTTCATCAAACGGCAATGGGTTCCCTCTCTATCTTCATTTAACCTTTATGGATATATAAATTACTTAGAATCTATGGATAAACGTTTTTTTGGAGCCTAGGTATTCGTAAATTACATGGAACACTATTTTAACGAAACATGTTATACAACCAGAAATAGACTTCTTGCATGGCAGAGTTTCAACAAGCGTTTTTATGCGAAACTACTTTAACCCTACACGGATAACTGATTTGAGAACGAGAATATTCAAGACCATCAAAGAAATAGGAGACGCAAATGATCTCTAAAGTTTTCTTTTTTTCTTTAAGAGCATTACATTAGTAGGGCTTTCGCAAGATACGTGAACGATAATTCCTTGACTTCCGATTCTCCCAGAGCGGTTATAAAGCTTTTAATATCCTCAACATAGTCTTTCCATTCCATTCGGAATAAAGACAGGTAATTCATGTAGTCTCTATAGTTTCTATGTAGTGCAACTACTACTCCTGTCATGCCGAATCCCTCTCCATAAGCAACATAGATTGCAAACGGAAATTTTTCTGAATACTGCTTAACCTTTTTGGATATCTCTTTAGAACGAATTTCTGGACGCATCTTAATAAAGGTAAAAGCCATAAGTTCAAATCCAAGTTTCCTCCAATCAGCAATAATCGTGTAACCTCTGATCAAGCCTTCGCGTTCAAGCTTCTGGCGCGCACGCGTTATGGTGGGTTGTGAACTATCTAGAACACGCGCAAGTTCTCTATCGCTTCTTTTGGAATTCTTGAGAAGCTCAACTAACAGCTTCTTCTTAATTTGTTCTCTCATAACGTTCAATACGCAACGGATACAATAATAATCTTTCGCATTTGAGTGTGCCCCCGCGCGCGGGGAAAAACTTGCCTAAAGAATATACACAAATTCCATACACAAACGAAAAAGCCTAATCCAAACTTTATTCCAGAAAAATGGAGCCTCGGGCGGGATTTGAACCCGCGACCGCCGCCTTACCAAGGCGATGCCCAACCAGGCTAGGCCACCGAGGCACATCATGACTATTAGTGTTAAAGCAGTTTTTTATGTTTTAAGGATTTTCAGCCTTACGGTTAAATAAATATAAAAGGGATTGATATTTCAGTTTTGAATCTGACAGTTGCGCGGGGGTGTCCGAGTGGTCAAAGGAGCAAGGCTTAGGACCTTGTCGCGTAGGCGTTCGTGGGTTCGAACCCCACCCCCCGCACTAGAATTCGCGGCTGGCGTTTAAATTCTCGGTTCTCTTTGTGCGTACAAAACCTCAAAAGAGCTATATAGTGTGGCCTAAAAATCAAGCTTGGTGAAGATTATGCCCTATGCTAATAATCAGGGAGTTCGCATCCATTACGAAGTTGAAGGCGATGGACCGCCGCTGATGCTCTTGCACGGGTATTCTGGTAACCTGAAGAGTTGGCATAGATGTGGTTATGTAGACCCTCTAAAGAATGACTACAATCTTATCTTGATAGACGCCCGGGGACATGGTGCCAGCGATAAGCCTCATGATCCATAAGTGTATGAGTTGAAGTTGTTGGTGGCTGACATTGCTGCAGTGCTGGACGATCTAAATATCAGCAAGGCTCACTTTCTCGGTTACTCAATGGGTGGACGGATAGGCTTTGGCATTGCAAAGTATGCTCCCGAGCGCTTTTACTCTCTAATTATAGGCGGCGCACACCCGTATTTGTGGGATTCGAATGAACTTGATACTGATCTCCAGCTTTTCAAGAGGGGGAAGGACGCCGTGATTAAGGCGTGGGAGAAAGCTGGGATGAAGATGACGCCTGAGACGAAGGCTCATCTGGCAGCCAACGACTATGAGGCTATCGCTGCCCTTTTGTCGGCCAAGCACTGGCGACTCAGTCTTGAAGATGTCTTGCCGACAATGACTATGCCGTGTCTGGTTTTTGTCGGCGAAGCTGACCCCCTTTACGCTGGCGCAAAGGAGTGCGTCAAGAGTATGGCCAATGCAACCTTCATCTCCTTTCCCGGCCTCAGTCACGTTGAAGTCATGACCCAAAGACACTTAGTGCTCCCTCATATCACCAAATTCTTAGCGAAGATACGTCAGACGTGAAACACAAACCTGCCATGTTCAAATTCTTAACGCATTATCATTGGAGCTAAAATTCCGAGAATTTAAACCGAGGTTTGAACCTACTCACCGACGCCAAACTTTTCTCATTTAAGGTCTTAGACATTGGATAGGTGTTTAAGCTATTACCACTCCTTGCCCTTGCTTGTTTGGATTTTAGGGAAACGTTTAAATGTTTTGTAAACAGTATTGTTTACGGTGGTTTGGTGACTCAAGTTCAACTTAGGTTATCTCAAAAAGCTCTCGAAGAAATAGACAGATGGGTAGCGGAGGGACGTTTCAAGAGTCGAAGCGACGCCATAAAAACAATCATAAGCCTTTATGAGGAAAGGGAAAAAACCCGTCAATTCTTCAAGATGCTGCTGAGCCGAAGCGAAGAAGCAAAGAAACATCCCGAGATTCTTATTCCCCTAGAGGAATTTTAGTGGTTTTTACCATCCTTCTACATCCCAAGGCCGCTAAAGCCCTCGAGAAAATTCAAAAACCAATAAGATCAAGGATAATAAGAAAACTAAGGGAACTGGAAGATAGTCCAGAACGAGCTGGAAAACCCTTAAAGTACTCCAACTTCTGGAGCCTAAGAATCGGCGACTACAGGGCCATTTATGAAATTTACAGAGATAAGAGTCAAGTGGTCGTATTGTTCATTGGACATAGAAAAAAAGTCTACAGCGACTTCTCAAAGATGTTCTGAAAAGAACAGCTACCGCTAGAACAAGCGGCTCCTTGCCATAAAATTCAGTAGGCATTTATTCCATTAGCTTTCAAACCCCACGTGCAACAAAAATGTGGATTATAAACGTGTATGTGAACCTAACCCACCACATCAATATTATAAAATTGTCCAAAACTCAAAAGAATAAGCAAGTTTTAGCCTATTCAAGATAAAAGCGATGGTTTATTCCGTTTCCTAAACTATTTGTAAGGGTCTTCCTTCTGTGAGTGCTTGTGCTGTTTTTTTTCTTGCGCTTTGTAGGAGCCTCCAGATTGTTCCTCTTGAGACACCCATTCTTTGTCCTGCTTCTTCTTGTGATAGGTCTTCCAAGTCTACGAGTCTGAAGGCTTCCAGTTCTGCTCTGTCTATAAATATTGGTGCTAGGTTTCTCGGTGGGTTTGGAGTCAAGCCTGTTATTGGCGGAGTCATTCCTAGCGTAACGGGTTTTGGGAATCTTCCTCTTCTGCCGCGTCTTCTGCGTCCTTGTCGCCACATCGGTTTTCCCTTGTTCTGTTTATGTATGTCTCGGCGGAACTTTTATATATTTCTGTGCATATTCGCATAAATGATAAACGTGCATAAACACGAAAATAGAGGTGAAAAATGAAAATGCCAAGAGGAGACAGAACAGGACCTTGGGGTTTAGGACCCATGACTGGAAGAGCAGCAGGCTACTGCGCAGGTTATCCTGTTCCCGGATTCATGAATCCAACAACTGGATATGGCAGAGGTTTCGGCAGAGGATGGGGCAGAGGCTACGGTAGAGGATGGGGCGGAGGATGGAGAGGTTACCCGGCGCAATATCCATACGCTTATGCACCACAGCAATACCCGCCACAGCAATACGCATATCCACCGCCAATATATCCGCCAACAGCACCACCACAATCTCCAGAACAGGAACTCGCAGCAATAGAAGAATACAAGAAAGGGTTAGAAGCAGAAAAAGCCGACCTCGAAAGAGAAATGAACGAAATTGAAGCGAGAATTAAAGAGTTAAAGACGCGAAGTGAACAGGGAAAACAGCAACCATCTGGACCGTGAAACTATCGAACTCACCAATAAAGTTAATGCGCCAACTGCCCACAAATAACAAGAGTTACTTAACAAGTCCCAAAACCGCCTGACTGCCCAGAATGTGAAGAGTTTCCATGGGAAAGCTCTTCACTCTAACCTTCCCTGCCATTAGAATTTCACATTCCTAAATCAAGCGTTAGTTAAGAGTTGAGTAGTATGGTAAAGTTGAAAATAGCTGTTGCAACAAAAAAACACAAAGGTTTGGAAGACGTTGTTTCCGAAGTTTTCGGCAAAGCAAAAACTTTTACTATAGTGGACATTGAGGATGGCGAGGTTAAGAACGTGAAGGTAATTGATAATCCAGCTGCTTCCTATGAATATGGTTCTGGGCCGGTTGCGGTAAAGACGTTAGCAGACGTTAAAGTAAACTTAGTAATCTCTGGTGAGCTTGGTCCTGGTGCCTCAAGTTTGCTTGAGCAGCACGACATAAAGAAAGTTTCAGTTAAACCTAACATAAAGGTTGCAGATTCTATCAAAGAAGCTCTATCAAAATTGAAAGCTGAAAAAGCCTGAGCAAACCTTAAAATTCGGAAAAACAAAGCTAACAGTGTTTGTAGCGTAGATGTTTAAAGAATAAACAGAGGCAAAGCGAGTATGGATGAAAAACTGATTATCGAGTTTCTGAACAAGAAAAACGTGTTTGCAGTCGTAGGCGCCAGCAGAAACCCTAAGAAATACGGTCATCAAGTTTACAGAGACCTGCGGAACGCTGGGTATAGAGTCCATCCCGTGAATCCAAATACAAATGAAATTTTAGGTGACAAGTGTTATCCAAGCCTTGAGGCTTTGCCTGTAAAGCCAGATGTTGCTGATTTGGTGGTTCCGCCAAAAGTAACGGAAAAAGTAATCAGAACTTGTAAAAGGCTTGGAATAAAAAAAGTGTGGATGCAGCCTGGTTCAGAGTCTGAAACAGCGATTAATTTCTGTAGGGAAAACGGCATGGACGTTATTCATGGAGTTTGCGTTATGGTTGAAAGGGTAAGCCGACACAAGCAGCTTAAACGTAACACGCGTATTTGATGCTTTTGCATGTTTCATACCCGCACTTACTTTCTCTAAACTTTCTGAGTTGTACGCCAGTTGATTTAAGCTTGGATTGTTAACCGATTGTTATGATTTTTCCAGAGCCGATTTTGACGTATTTTTCTCCAACAACCTTTGCTATTCCGTTTCTTGCATCGTAACCTGTGCAGTGGCATGGAGAAGCAATTTCAACGTTTAATTCTTTTAGGAACTCGCCTACTCTTACGCCTACGTTTGTGCCTGAGATGTGGAAGCCTCCCATAACCGCATATACTTTATTTACGCCTGAAACTTCTCTTGCACGTTTTAGAATGTTGATTATTCCTGGATGGCTGCAACCAGTCAAAACAACCAAGCCCTTGTCTTTAACGTTGATTATGAGCGAGTGCTCGCTTATTCCCGTTGGCATTTTACCTGTTGACATTAAGCCTTCTATAAATTCTGTTGGTTCAGAGCATACAACTGGTTTTCCGTTTGCGTTTTTTATCTCTCTTATTCCGGAAGAGTTTGCTGATGGAACATAAACTGGAACTGAATGCTTTATTAATGGTAGGACTTGGTTTAAGGCTCCCATGTGGTCTCCATGCCAATGAGAAATGAATACTGCTTCAACTGCTGTTAGGTCTATGCCTAGTTTTGAGGCGTTTTTATGGAATGTTTCGAAGGAACCACTTGTATCCATCAAAACCGTGTGCTTTTCGTTTTCTTTGAACGTTTCAACATAGAATGAGATTCCCCAAGTTGAGGATAAACTTTTTTCCCAAACGTCATTGTCCACAATTGTTGTTATTTTAACCGAGGTTACTTCTTTCATTCTTTTCATCTTCCGTTTGTTAGTTTGATAGCCATTCTGGAGTATAAGCTTTAGGAACAGCGTCTCTTTTTTGAATGTATGGTTTAACATCAATTATCGGCGAACCTTCAAACGCGTCTAGTCCTTTCACAATTAAGACACAGTCTTCAACTTTCATCAATTTTACAACGCACAAGCCTATCGGATTCGGTCTAGACGGGCTTCGACAAGCGAAGACGCCGACCTTCACACCTTTTGCACGTCCTCTCGGAACAACCTGTAATATGCTTCTCTCTTTTTCATTATCTCGTAAATGAATCCAATAAAGAATTATTATGTGGGAAAAGCCGTTAATCCCTTTCAGTGCATCACAGAACTCTGGAAAAACCCGCACCTTAGCCTCGTTTTCACCTGCACTTTCAACAACGCCAATAAATTTTAATTCACCTTTCCCGTACATGACGCAGTCGCCACACTTACTTTTTAATTGAGAAACTTAAAGCCTTTAGGGGGCAAGCTTCGATGCATCTGCCGCACAATATACAGTCTGTTGAACTTCCAACATCCTCCAATTTTGTTATTCCCATTACACATGCCTCAAGGCAGACATTGCATTTTTTGCATCTCTTTTCATCTAGGCTTATGTTCACCATGCTTACCTTGTTGAATGCTCCAGCAATTGCTCCCATTGGACATAAATAGCGACACCAGAAACGACTAATCAGCAAAGCCAAAACAATCGTTAAAACAAGCGTGAGCATGTGAATGTAAAAAGGTTGGCCGATTGAGACGCCCGGATTAAGTATACGGAAAGGTATGGCTCCGAAAAGGGAACCTGACGGACAATACTTACAGAAAACAGTATCCATGGCATACCATGCCGCTACCAGCACGATGAATAACACAATGAACTTTGTGTACCAAAACGGTCTAACTTTAAAGTTTTTATCACCTCTCAAATAACTGAGCAAATCATGTAAAGCCCCGAAAGGACAAGCCCAACCACAAAAAGCCCTTCCAAGAAGCGTTCCGTAAACTCCAAGCGACCCAATTGCAAACAATGGAACCTGCCTATACATTATAAAGTTTTGAATTACACCTATTGGACAACCGAAAGCAGCAAAAGGGCAACCATAACAATAAAGAAAGGGACAAACAAAACCTGTTTGCAGAATGCGGAAAAACCCCAAATTAGAAACAACTAAAGCAGCAATCTGTGTAAGTCTTCTTGTATCTCTTAATTTCAAGTTTAGGTCGCCGCCTAACCTAAGCCTATACAAGAAGTACATATTATTTTTACAAACATTTGTATTACAGGATAATCGTTTGCTCCTAAAACCATAAACGCCAGAAAAACTGCTAACAATGGAAGTTTCAATTTATCTTCTCCTATGTACACGCATTAGCTACTCAATAAGTATTCTATTTTAGTTGATAATTCTGAAGGACTACTGTTTACGTCCCATCCAATAATTGGCGTCTCGTATATAGAACCCTGTTTATCAACTAACACTGTGGTAGGAGTATACTGAATACTGTAATCATCAGCGACGTTAGCTGTACCCACAAGAATCGGCCAAGTGATTTGTTGGTCATCTCTAAATTGCTGAAGAAGCTCGACTGTGTCATGATAGGGATCGACATCTATGGATAGTATCACAAGACTGCCAATGTTGTGCTGTTCACGAAGTTCTTTCAAATATGGAATTTCATTTATGCATGGTGGACAGTGAGTGTCAAAGAAATTGAGGATTACAACTTTCCCTGTCAGGTTTTTAAGCGCGACCGTGTTCCCGTTCAAGTCGTTTAATGCAAAGAGAGGTGCCTCTTGCTTATTGGTGTTTGGATTGTTATTTGATGATGGTAACGTGTATTGCCAAGCGCCGTAAATTCCTATTATCACTAAAAACATGAATGCTACACCAAAGATTTTGGCTTTGGACCAGCCTTTGCTTTTTTTGGGTTCTCTTTCTCTTCTTAAGCGTTCAGCTTCTAATGCCTTCTGATGTTTTATGGCTGCTTGACGTCTTTTTTCTTTCCAGCTTTCCTTTTTCTTCTTCTTTTTCGCCATCTCAGCGCCTTCATTTCATTTAAAAGCAACGCTTTTTAAAAAGGTTACTTGACTTTTCTTCTACTCGGCAGTCTTCTCATATAGTATCTGTTTCCCTCATATTCAAGCTTTATGAGTTTATCTTGCTCCAAGAGTTTTTCGATGACACGCCAATCCGCATTTGCCTTTTTCAGGAATTCTTCAACCGCTTCTTTGCGCATAGGATGCACTGCTGTTATGCTCAGCAAGTCTTCTTCAACCCTTCCTGTAAAAGCGAAAGCGTTGCCCTCATAACCTATCAAAAACTCAACCCTCTCCGCGCCTAGTTTTTCAGTGAAGACTTGAAAAGCAGCATTCACGGTTTCTTCCTTGGCAGGTTTAACCCACTCTTCTGCTGGCGGTCTCGTCGGAATAGCAATGTAAGCCTTATCCAGCCTTTTCAGATGTTTCAGAAAATCCGCTACCTTCTCAAATTCATCTCCATAGTTTATGTCGTCGATGAGCATTGTTTCACTGATAACTGTTCCTTCAAGCTCATTTGCAAACTCTCTTATGCCTTCTAGAATGACGTTCAACTTCAAGTTCTTATGACGTCTGTTTATTCTCCTCCACAAATCTTCGTTTACTGCATCCACTTTTAAAGAGACTAAGTTTGCCTTCAGCAAGTCTTCTTTTACATCGTTCCGCCAAATCAGCGAAGCGTTGGTTATAACAGCTATTGGAATCTCAATCTGCTTTAAAATGGATATCTCCTTGCCTAGGTTAATGTCCAAAGTTGGTTCTCCGTCTGGAACAAAAGCTAGATAATCAATCCTCTCATTTCTTAGGGTTGCTTCATCAACTTTTCTTTTGACCTCCATGATGATGTCTTCTGGCTTGTAGAAGGCTTGCCTTCCTGTTGTCATGTTAGTGGTTCTTCCTAACTGGCAGTAAACACATGAATATGAGCATGTTTTTGCTGGAATGTTGTTTATTCCTAAGCTTTTTCCTAACCGCCTTGACGGAACAGGACCGAAAGCCAGCCTTACGCCTTCCAGATTAACCACTCCCATGCTTCAAACTGATAGATTTCTCCAGTGTTCTCACTAGTTCCATAGTGACAAGTACGCGTGGCACCTTTGGCAAAGCGTAGTTTGGAAAGCAAAGTTTTAAATTTGTTATAGCGTGTGCTTTCATCAATTTTTTCCAACAACCATTTTTGTTACTGTCATTACTGAGAAAAATTTATCCTATAAAAAACCATTCATCTACAACTTCATAAAAAACGCTAGCCTGAAGATAGAGAGGGATTGATAACGTTAGCCCCTTCTTCTTTTTTATAGTGCGTTTATGTTTTTCCAAAACACGTAAATGGGTCCGAGCCCTTGCATTTCGTCTTCGATTTTTCATCTGTGAGTTATGAAGCCTATCTCATCAAGTGCGGTCTGTAGTCTAGCGCGCGCTGGATTTGAGTCTAGGAACTTTCCTATCGGTATCTACTTGAGTAATATTTCTTTACGAAATTCAGTATTTGACCTCTTTCAAAGGCGCCATCATGAATAATCGTTCCAGCATTTTTCTTCTTTAATTGGAATCCAGCATTTTCCATTTTATCTTTGAACTGTTCTGAATTGATGTGTTTGGGAATGACAGAGATTACTGCTTGACGTCTCGAAACCCTGTAAACTTCAGCAAGTAATTTTGTTAATCTAGGATCTGACAATGGGAAGTACCAGAAGATGTCGTAGAGTAAAACTACATCGACAGACTCATCATCTAACCTAATTTCTACTTCACCAGAAGTATCCATTCTCCTGATGTTCCTTAACCCTTCTAACTCAGCTCTTTGCATCAATTCATCTAAAGCTCTCTTATCCCTATCTAAGGCGTAGACTATTCCTTGTTCACTGACTATTCTAGCAACTGGAAGGGTATATGCTCCAGAGCCGCATCCGAAATCTAAAACTGTCTGCCCCTTTCTAATACCGATCTTCCGTAAAACCCTTTCACCCTTTCCCTCCAGCCATTTTTCTAGATAATCTTTCATTTCATCATCATCCATAGCAGAACGCACCGTCACCCACCGTATTAATCTGTCTGTTAAGACAGAAGAGCGTTCCTTTCAATTCTCTTTTTATGGGATTTCTCTTTGAATCAAGTTTTTTTCGGGCACGACTAGTTGAACCATTAGAATGGCAAAACCAAGTATAATTAGGGCAAAGGGAAAGATGTACCAAATACCGAACAATTCAATAATTTGGGCTGTGACGATTGGGGAGAAGGCGCTCATTAAACTGGAAGAAAAGAAGTACAGCATGTATCCTATGCCTCTACGGCTCTTAGATGTGAATCTAGCTACCAGGGACATCACAGGCGCTATGGAGCCAGAATTGAAGATACTGTATAGAACAAAGAAAAGAATTAGGATTGGCATGGATGGAGCTAGCGAAAAAACAAGTAAAGATAAGAGGCTTGCTGTCCAAGTTATCGTTATCCATCGTTTCTCGCCCATTTTATCGCTTATGGCTCCACCTGCTAAAACTCCTATTATCCCAAATGCCCCTCCAACTCCGTAGAGTATACTTGAGATAGACTCAGACAATCCTTTTTCGAACACAAAATAGGTTGTCATAAAAGTGGATACGCCCTGAATTCCCATCGATCTAAATCCGAGCGAAATAAGAAGAAGTATGAAACTTGTCTTCATCACCGATGTTATCTTAATAGCCTCACCCTCTCCTCCCTCATCCTTTTCTTCATTTAGAAGATCCACCTTCATCCTTGTAACGGGAACCGCCGACAAAAACAAGGGTATAGCAAAAATGAGGTATAATAGTCGCCAAGCGAAGTGAAGTATAATAAAGCCTAAAAAGATAGGTCCTGAAGCTATTCCCAGCATAACCACAGAAACGTGGAACCCAACGGTTTTTCCTCTATCAAGTTCGCAGTCTTCACATGATTCACTTATAATACTAAGAGCTGGAGGGCAGTAGAGCCTGCTCGCGAAGGTTAAGAGGGATAGGTAGAGCATTAACATAAGAAAATTAGGTGTTACGCTTACCAATAGGGCGGAAACTCCCATCATTGAAAGGCTTAGTATCATAAGGGGTTTGTGTCCGAATTTACTCATGATAATTCCGCTTAAAAAACTAGAAACCATACCTGCTAAAAGGGGCAACGTAACTAACAACCCCGCTTGTAAAGGATTTATACTGAACTCTTCGATGAAGATGGGTATCAAGGCTAGGTTCACCAAGTCGAAAACGTGAGTAAACAAGTGACTCAAACTAATAATCCAAAAATTTGTGTTTCTGGCAATATTTATGTAAAAATGTACGTTAATCCTCAAGAAGCTTCTTCTCCTTTTTAGCACATGTGTTATTGCCGCTAGTGCGCGCTTAAGAATCTTACTTCTTAGATATCATCTCTTTTGTGTCCAGAAGAATTATATGAAGGAGTCTTCGTCCTCGGCGAGCTTCGAAGAATCGCCAGACAAATGTCAAGGCTGAGTAGGGCACTAGCGTAAGTTTCGCAACCCACAGAATCCTGTTTTTCACTTCTAAACCTAATCTTTCTTTTCGTTTGCGTATGTGCTTACCCACTTTCCTGCTTTTTATATTGTACAATTTTTCCAACCTTACACTACTTTAGACGATCACGCTTAGAACCTCTGAGTTTGTTTAGTCTTCTTTCCTTAAGAATATTAAAGGTAGCGTGTTATCTTTGGTTCTAGCATTCCTCTCGGCATGGCACCGATGATCTGGTCCACTAGCTTACCATTCTTAAATATTAAAAGCGTCGGTATACTCATGATACTGTATTGCATGGCAACCCTTCGGTTCTCATCCACGTTCAGTTTCCCAAAGAATATCTTCCCAGCGTAGTCCTTCGCAATCTCCTCTATGACAGGGGAGACATAAAGGCATGGACCACACCACGGTGCCCAACAGTCAACCACCACCAGTGAATGATTCTGAACAGCCTCTGTGAAGCTGGCATCGGTTAAGTCGACTGGTTTATTCGCAGCTGATTTCTTTTGGGGTTCAGTGACTTTTTCCATCAGTTGCCTCAGCTTCTTCTGTTTTATCCTTTCTAGTTCTTCGTCCTTCAAGGCTCTACGTTCCTTTTTTAGTCTCTCTTCTTTTAGTCTTTCACTCTCTTCTATTAGTTTCTTTAACCTGCTTTTGTACTCTTTACTCTCCCACCATTTAACCATGATGCATCACTTCCTTCCTCTATCTCCTGAGTATTTGTAAGCACTCACATCGGTTCATGGCATGTATGGACTTGCTCCAGGAATTCCTGTTGAAGCACCTGGCGGTGCATTCACAGAGTTGTTTGAGGATGCGATAACGTCGTCGATTCTCAGAATCATTGTAGCTGCTTCTGTTGCAGACATGATTGCTTGTCTCACGACGCTAAGGGGCTCGTACACTTGAGCTTCTTTCATGTCACCCACTTTTCGGGATGGAATGCTTACTCCACTCCAAAGTTGACCTTGCTCATGGTTTTTTCGAAGCTCGACGATGACGTCGATTGGTTCTAAGCCGGCGTTTTCAGCCAGGGTTATCGGTATTTTCTCCAAGGCGTCAGCGAAGGCATTGACGGCCAGCTGCTCTTTTCCACCTATGCCATCAGCATATTTTCGAAGCCTCCTTGCAAGCTCCACCTCCGGTGCTCCGCCACCTGCCACAATTTTGGGGTCTTGAAAGACATTTCTAACTACGCACAATGCATCGTGAAGTGCTCTTTCTGCTTCGGCTAGAAAATGTTCGCCGCTGCCCCTAATGAAAATGCACACCGATTTCGGATTTTTACATCCTTCGACAAAAGTCATCTTCTCGTCTCCGACCTTTCGCTCCTCCACAGTTGCAGCATAGCCCAAGTCTGCTGCTTTTATGTCATCAATCCCTGTAACAATTTCGGCGCCGGTCGCCCTTGACAGTTTCTTCATGTCTTCCTCCTTTACGTTATGAATTGTGTATACTCGTTGTCTGTCCAGAAAATGTTGCGCCAAGTCGTCTATGCCCTTCTGACAGAAAACAACGTTTGCTCCGGCGTCTAGGATTTTTTGCACTATATCCTTTAGCATGTTATTCTCTTTATCCTTAAACAGCTTCATTTTTGTTGGGTCACGGATCTGTATTTTCGCGTCGAACTCTGTCTTTTTTATCTCCAGCGCACGACTTATCAAGGCTATTTTTGCGTCTTTGACGCTTTTGGATACCGAACCGATTTCGCAGACGTTGCCTTCACAAGTTGGGCATGACCCCGCAGATGAGGCTTCTTTGCCTATTATCAAACCGTTCAAAAGAGTCGTCTCCTCCAAGGATTTACCCTCTTTTTTCTGGATTTGTATATGGTCGATATCTACGTTAACATTTCCACCTTCTTCTTCAGCGATTTGTTTTATTGCTTGCACGGCAATTTTTGCAAAACGTTTACGTTCACCAGAAATAATTTTGCTGTACAAAGAGGTTTCGGCGACAGCTTCCATCGTTTCTTCGTCTGAACGTTCTATTGGAATGGCGACATCATCAAGAACCTTGAGGATTTTTTCAGCTGCTTGGCTATAGCCCTTAATAATAGTAGTGGGGTGAACCTTCTGATCCAGTAGATCTTCAGCCTTTTTCAGCAGTTCCGCAGCGATGACCACGGCGGTAGTGGTCCCGTCTCCTACCGTGTCGTCTTGCGCCTTTGCAACCTCCACCATGATCTTTGCCGCCGGGTGCTGAATGTCCATCTCATTGAGGATGGTGCGTCCATCGCTTGTAATAGTCACGTCGCCAAGGCTGTCCACCAGCATTTTATCCATGCCCTTCGGTCCTAGAGAACTTTTCACTGCCTCAGCCACGATTTCAGCCGCCATGATGTTAGCGTGTAGAGCATCTCTTCCCCTCGATCTGCTTGATCCCTCTTTTAAAATAACAACAGGTGTTCCAGCAAGTTGCGGTACAGACATATCATAAATCTCCTTTTTAGGAACGATTAGGATTCAGTGTGACATATAAATTTTGTGCATAATCACATTAAAGAACGTATAAACAAGTATCTGTCAAGTCAACATCAACTAGCTCACGCTAAACTATCCTGAAGCTTGAAGAAAACTTATTCCCAAGCTTTTTCCCAAACGTCTCGACGGAACAAGACGAAAGCTAATTTCCCTCCCGTAGCTTCCAGATTAGCCACTTTTGTATTGCAAAGCCGAAAGAACCTTTTTCCACATGTTCCCTATTTCTTTAGCAACATCGCTTTCAGGAGCATATTCCACTATGGGTTTTCCGTTAACCATGGCTTCCGTAACCATGGGGTTAAAAGGAATTTTCCCAACAACCTCTATGTCGTTTTCCATACAAAAACTCACAATTCTTTCAGTGTTTTCCTCGTTTATGTCATGCATGTTTACACAAACAAACTGTGTCACATTGAAATGCCTGAGCAACTGTAATGCCCTCTCAAGGTCGTGAATCCCAGACAGCGTTGGTTCCGTAACCACCAAGCCAGCATCTATTCCTGTGACTGAAGCTATAACGGGGCAGCCTATTCCCGGCGGACCGTCAATTATCACCAAGCCGCTGTGCTCCTTTTCGGCGAGTATTTTTGCGTTCTGCCTCACTAAAGTGGCAAGTTTTCCTGAATTTGCTTCGCCAGGGCTAAGCATGGCGTGAGCCATAAAACCGTATTTCGTCTTGGAGATGTATGCATGTCCAGAAATTCGCTCAGTCAAGGTTACGGCGTTAACGGGACAGATGATTGTGCAAACGCCGCAACCTTCACAGGAAATGGGGTCAACTTTAATATCTTCTGTAATGGCATCGAATCTGCATTTTTCACGGCATAAACCACATTTTGTACATTTTTCTTCATCAATGACCGCTAGCTTTGAACCCTTAAATTCCTGTGTATTAATCACTTTGGGATGCAAAAGCATGTGCAGGTCCGGTGCGTCCACATCACAGTCAGCTACAACAACATTTTTTGCCAAAACTGCAAGTGAAGCAGTTATTGTTGTTTTACCCGTGCCACCTTTACCGCTCAAAACTGTTAATTGCTTCATTTACCAGCAAGCTTCCTTACTTGGTTGAAAAGCGTCTGAAACTTTTCTTTCCATTCCGGCATTTCCAAACTGAAGGGAATCCCTCTCGAGTAAAGCTCTGCTATTCTTCTTTTGTAGGGAATCTCAAGCAATATGGGAATGTTCTTTTCTTCGCAATACTCATAGACTTTTTTGTCACCTATGCCTGCACGGTTAACAACGACACCAAAAGGAATTCCCATATCCTTCAAAACTTGAACTGTTATCTTCAAGTCGTGCAAACCAAAAGGAGTAGGCTCCGTCACAAGAACGCAAAAATCGCTTTCCTTAACGGTTTCTATAACTGGACAAGAGGTCCCCGGTGGAGAATCAAGAATCACAGGTCTATCATTTTTAATTTGTCTTTTCACTTCCTTTATCACCGGGACAGCCATAGGCTCACCTACCTCAAGCTCACCATAGACAAGTTCCAAATCTCCAGCAGAACCCAACTTTAAAGTTCCAATCCTACGCTGTTCTTCACTGATAGCTTTTCTAGGACAGACAATAGCACAGCCACCACAGCTATAACAAAGCTCCGGAAAAACCAAAACTTTCTCCGGACTAACAAAAATAGCGTTGTTTGGGCAAAATTCAGCGCATTCTCCACAATGGTCGCATAATTCCTCGTTAATGACTGGAACTGGAAGGTAAACTGGTTCCATTCGACTTATTTCCGGATGCAAGAGCAGATGGGCATTAGGTTCCTCCACATCGCAGTCTAAAAACTGAACCGTTCCTATGGAGAGCGCCATGTTTACAGCAACGGATGTTTTTCCAGTGCCACCTTTTCCACTAGCCACTGCTACTATCATTTAGCTCACATTCATAGGTATTTAACACACTGAGAAAACACGTTGAACTTTTTCAGCATAGCTTTTTTTATCTGTGCTTGGCGTGTTGGCAGCCTTCCGTTAACTCGATTAACTCGCCCCTGTTATACGCTTCAATGACATCTTTAACAAAGTCTTTGTTTGTTTGCAGAACAGCTACATTTGCGCTTTGAAAAATATCTAGTGCTCTGCGGCCCATGCCATAAGTTACAACAGCATCAGATCTTAAGCGCATGATAATTTCTGGTGGTTGTCCCATGCCGCCTAAGTGTCCACTTTTGTTGGGCACTGTTTGAAGGTTTAAAACTTTTCCGTTTTCATCTAATTCTACAACTGCAAAGTATTGTGCTCTTCCAAAATGTTGCGATAGTCTTGCATTCAAACCGTTTGCGTCTTCAACTGGTATTGCAAGTCTAACACTCATTTCACTAACCTCTTAAGGCTGTCTTCTCCGTCCACGCCCCATACCCATACCGCCGCCTCTTCCGAAATGTCCACCAACCGTGGGAGCACCTGTTCCTTTAAGCTCTCCTCTCTTGTATTTTTCAATAACTTCCCTAACAATCCCGTAGGCACCCACAACTATTTTTATTCCAGCAGAAGCTAGAGCTTGGAAGGCGTTCGGTCCAACATTTCCAGTAATTAATACATCTATTCCTTTGCTCGCTATTGTTTGGGCTGCTTGAATTCCGGCTCCACTCATGGCGCCTCCTGCCGTGTTAGGAACTGCCTCAAAAGCCATGGTTTCAGAGTCCACAATTATGAAATAGGCTGCTCTTCCAACTCTTGGGTCAACAGAAGCATCTAATGTAGTTCCAGCAGCCGTTACACATATTTTCACTCATTTTACCTCCATTTCCGCATTACTTTTTTTCTCTGCTTCTAGGAAAGCTTCAACCTTTTTAACTATTTCCATGAAAGCTTTCGACGCAGGAGAATCTCTATGCTCAATTATGAAGGGTACTCCTTTGTCAGAATCTTCGCAGATCTGGGGATCTATTGGAATTTTTCCTAGGAAGGGAGTCATAAGATCTTTCGCTATTTTTTCTCCTCCTCCAGTCCTGAAAATGTTGATCTCCGCCCCGCATTTTGGGCATACGAAGCCGCTCATGTTCTCGATGATGCCGATGACAGGGATGTTCAGTTTCCTAGAGAACGTTACAGCCTTCTTAACCACAATCTGCGAAACTTCAGATGGGATGGTGACTATTACTACGCCGTCCATCTCAGGGATGAGCTGCATAATGCTCAGGGGCTCGTCGCCGGTTCCCGGGGGAAGGTCGATGAAGAGAAAATCGAGATCTCCCCAGACAATGTCCGACAAGAACTGGCTGATCGCCTTCATTTTTAATGGTCCACGCCAGATAACTGGTGTTTCGTCGCTTGGAAGCAGGAAGTCCATGGACACCACTTTGATTCCCATGGGGCCTGTCGCAGGAAACAAGCCTGGAGGACCCGCCTGAAGGCTCTGTCCATGTAAGCCGATGATTTTTGGCACGCAGGGTCCAGTTATGTCCGCGTCGAGAATGCCGATGTCATTAGCATGGCCGTGTAAAGCAAAGGCCATCGCTAGGTTCACGGTCACTGTGCTCTTACCAACTCCACCCTTGCCGCTTATCACGGCTATCTTGTGCTTGATCTTGCTCGTTTTGGCTTTGAGTCTCCGTTGTTGCTCTTCATGGGCCCGTTTCCGTTCCTCCATATCTCTCTCCTCAGCATTTTGCTTAGTCATACCAATCTTGCTCTCATGAGGTGAATGCGAAGACTTTTTATATTGTAGCGCTGTATAAACTTTACGCTGTTAAACAACGCCACATAAGAGGGTAAAGTACGTAGGGAAGGTATGGCGTTGGAGTTGAGTCGTCAAAGGGCGCGCAAGCGCGTGCTCGAGCAGTTTAAACACATTAGAACATGCGTGTTGGCTAGGGAACTCTGCCTCCTAGTCCGCACCAACAGAGCGGTACTTAACAAGAAAGACGTTCGTGACTGTTGCAGCTTCATTTCAAAGTTGTGTAGGGAGGCCGGTTGCAAAGAGCCGAGTGATCTCTGCGCCAAGGCCGCTGAGGCGGTCATGGAAAGCGAGGAAACGTATCTCAAGCTTTGTGAGCAAAGCTGCAAAGAGTGTAGCGAATCTAGACGACCCAGAAGGCCGCCGCCCGAAAGAACCGTGTACGTCGCCTGAACGGAATAAGCAGATACTGTAGGCGTGTAAAGTGCATGGGTAATAAAATGGAGTCGTCTAAGTTTGACAGGCTGTCTAGTATCGCTTCCTCTTAAGATACAGTTCAACACATGCGTCTACATACTTTCAAAGGATTACTGATTAAGTAGTGATGCAGGGTGAACGCGCATTGCTCCAATATTCATGGATGCACATTGAATTATGGTGATGCGATGTCATCGACTTATCTATCAGAAGCCTTGAAGAACAATTTAAAAGCAAGTTTTCAAGCCGAGTGTAAGGTTAAGGATGGTTTTCTCTTCGTGAGGGTTAGGCGACAAAGTTACGTGGCTGTCGCGGAATACTTGAAGAAACATGGATTTAGCAGGCTTCTTACGGTGTCTGCGATCGACTGGATGGATGAAGATGAGTTCGAGGTTTATTTTATAGTCCATAGCATTAAAGAGAACTTATACGTAAAGGCTTCGACGAGGATACCGAGAAGTAGACCCGGGATAGAAAGCCTTTCCTCTCTCTGGGATAACAGTTCAATGCACGAGAGGGAGGCCTGGGAGCTCTTCGGCATCACATTTAAAGGAAACAACATGTTGAAACCGCTGTTTCTTGAAGGATGGACAGGCCCGCCTCCATTCCTCAAAAATTTCAACTGGAGAGAATACGTGAAAAACACGAGGTTTTAAGAGGTGATTGAGCGTGGAAGGTATTCTGAAACCTTTGAAGGCCGGGGCTAAACTGCTGAGGAGAAAACCGATAACGTACAACTTCCCGCCTGAGACACCTCTGACGGAGGGCTTCAGAGGAAGACATGTATTTGATCCAACCAAGTGTACAGGATGCAAGCTATGTTACAGGATATGTCCGAACAACGCAATAGAAATGGTTGAAAGAGAAAAGGACAAGGGAAACATTCTTCAACCACAAATAAACTACGCGAGATGCTCCTTCTGCGGACTATGCGTGGACATATGTCCAATGGAAGCTCTCACCTTCTCCAACTCGCCATTCCTCGTCGCCTTGAACAAGGAAGATTTTAACTATCCGCCGGAGAGGCTGGCCCAACCACCAGAGCACAAGGTAGGTAAACCCCCCAAAATTAAGAGCATTTTAGACTGGGCAAGGTCGAGAAGCCTCTGGATTGTAAACTATTTCACAGGATGCTGTTTCATAGAGGCCATTCCATGGGTTGGAAGCGGGTTCGACATGGAAAGGTTCGGGCTGATAGCGGTCGGCTCTCCTAGACACGCAGACGTGCTTCTAATAGGTGGGTACGTAACAGTAAAAACGCTTAGAAGAATCATCAGGATTTACCAGCAAATGCCCAACCCGAAATTCGTCATCGCCATGGGAAATTGCCCCATGAGCGGAGGAACTTACTGGGACAGCTACAACACCATCAAAATGCTAGACAAGTACATTCCAGTGGACATTTGGATAGCGGGCTGCCCTCCGAGGCCCGAAGCCTTGGGGTCAGCGGTATTTATGGCTATGCACGCCGTCCAAAGCGGATATCGTGGAAAGAAGGAGAGCGTCGAGCTCTTAGAGCTTCCGGGGATGAAGGCTGAAGAAAAGGAAGGCTGGATATCCGTGCCTTTCGGCCCTCAGCATCCTGCGAGCGGAAACTTCAACTTATTGCTAAAGCTGAAGGGTGAGGCTGTGGAAGAGGCTGAGGTGAACCCGGGATATCTTCATCGAGGATTCGAGAAGCTGATGGAATATAGAACGTGGTGGCAGAACATAATGCTTGTTCCACGCGTATGCGTGCTAGATGGCGCAAGCTACGAGCTTGCGTACGTAGGGGCCGTTGAGAAGATAGCCGACGTCGAAGTTCCAAGGAGAGCTCAGCATCTCAGAGTAATTCAGGCGGAGCTAAGTAGAATACAAAGCCACCTCCTAAACCTCGGGCTTGCCGGAAGCGCTGCTGGTTTCGATACCGTAGAGAGACTTGCGTGGGGGGACAGAGAGAAAATACTACTCCTCCTAGAGGAGCTAACTGGAGGTCGAATCTACCAGATATACAATGTACCTGGAGGTGTGAGACGTGACATGTCCTCCGACTTCAAGGACGAAGCGATGGAGGTTGCCAAGTACGTGCGGGAGAGATTGGAAATATATGATGACTTATGCTTCAACAACGGGATCTTCATAAGAAGGACGAAAAATATCGGCAGGTTAGCTACGAAACAAGCTATGGAATTAGGTGTAACAGGACCGAATCTACGCGCCACCGGCGTTGAGTTTGACGTAAGAAAGGCTGTGCCATATGAAGCCTACGACGAAATAGACGTTAACGTAATAACAGCGAAGAAAGGAGACGCTTACTCTAGGATACTCTGCAGAAGAAATGAGATAGAGGAAAGCCTTAACATAGTGGAGCAAGCACTTGACAAAATGCCTAGCGGCGCGATAGCAGAAAAGAGGACGAGGAGCGGTAAGAAGGTTACGCCCTTCTCACGCTTGCCGAAGGGAGAGGCAATACACTTTGTGGAAAGCGCCCGTGGTGAACTGTGCTTCCATGTGATAAGCGATGGAAAACGCCAGCCGTATAGGGTGAAGATCAGGGGGCCGACCTTCGACAGCATACTTGTCGCTATGCCTAAGCTGCTAAAGGGGATGTGGATGGCTGACATTCCGGTGGTGTACTGGAGCCTAGACAACTGCCCAGCCGACCATGATAGATGAATATTCACGAAGAAAAAGAAGGAAAGTTTGGAGCAAGGAACAGTTGAGGGAGGCAGAATCGAATGGTATCGGAAGTAATAGGGGGAATCATGGGGTTAACCCCAATATCTATGCTGTTGATTATAAAGAATTTATGTAAAAATGTTGATAAACCAAAAATTAGTTCGTTTTATTCCGCGTTTAGCGCGCGCGACAAGAGAAGTAAAAAAAGAACTTAAAAATATTAGAAGTGCTTATAAAATGTTAAGGAATTTATGGACAACTTTCAGATTTAATGTTTCTCTAATTCAAGTAACCGGATTAGATTCATGAAATAAAGATGCTCGTTTTTGACTGAAAAGCCGTGTTCTTTCCATATTTTTGTCCAGTTTCTTTTTATGTAATCCCTTGCTAGATTGCATTCCAAATCAAATAGGGTCCTGGCATAAACAGGTTTTTTGGATAGGTCAAATTCGTTGTAATCCAATATGAAGAATTTTCCCCGTTTCTTTAGGGCTTTATTAGCGTTTTCTATGATTTTAATTCGATCCTCTTGTTCAAATCCGTGTAGGGTGAATGAGATAAATACCTTATCGAATTCATCCTCAAAAGGAAGCTCCTTCTCTATCCTTAACTCTCTTAATTTTAGGTTGTCATGATGATAAGATTTCTCCCGAAATTGTTTTTTCATCTCCTCACCTATCTCTAATCCAATTACCTCACCTTCTTCTAGATAATCGAGCATCAGAAGATTATTCCTCCCCGTGCCAGCCCCCATATCTAGAATTCTGTCGCTTGGTTGAATATTCATCTTCGATATCACATCTTTTATGAACTTTTTATAAAATCCAACAGTGACCAGATCTAGCAAGGTATCATAATGTTTAGCCGAAAATCCTCTAACCTCAACGTGAGATTCAGCACCATATGGCAAACCTGCTTTTTTCAATGCTTTTTTAAAATATTTTCTAGCACGAAGATGCAAAGTTATCACTAACTATTTTTATTTTTACTAAATTCCATTTAACCCAACAAATTTTTCTTCTTATTCTCCTTTCTCATCTAAAAATTGATAGGCTTGTTTCAGTCTTTCTGCAGTTAGCTCAGATAACATCCCAACCTGCTCTAAAGCTAAATAATGAGTAAATGACTCATCGAAAAAAATTTGCGCTGATGCTGGAAACTCTGAGTATTCCTCGACAAAACAATCGTCAATGATACTAAAGGAAGCGAATTTATCTTAACCGAATGATCTCCGTAACTAAAATTCACCTCAGAACCTCCGAAAAGCTTAGCAGATTCAACAAGCACCTCCGACCTGGATCCAGAGCGCGCGCCCGTTTCCGTTCCTCCATATCTCTCTTCTTAGTACCTTGCTCGGTCATACCTATGTCGCTCCATATGGTGTGTGTATTATATTTCAGTGCTGTATTAATCTTATGCCGTTAAATAATCTAATTTTCCGTCCATTTCTTGTTAATTAAACCAAAATTATAAGCCTGTTTTATGGCAGATGTTTCATTGTACCAAATACATAAATTTGTTTTTTCGCTTTGTTCGCACTTCAAAAACACATATTTTTCTAATCCAAATAAAAATTATTAACACACCACGCGCACGCGAGAAAACTCTTTAAAGACAAGTTTGGAGAGGATTACTTAGAGGTGGGAGTAGGGAGTGATCTGTAACCACAAAGTTCTTTTAACTCGACCAAACTTTTATGTGCTTCCAGAGAATCTGATTGAGGGATGACGCAAAGTGAAAGTGCATCTTGAATGTGTTCCTTGCTTTTTGAGACAAGCATTGGAAGCCGCAAAAATGAGCACAGATGATGAAATGGTGTGCGAAAAGGCTCTTAGAGGAGTCATGACTTATCTTTTAAATGAGCAATGGACTAAAATTATACCTGAGCTTGGCACAAACGTGCATAGAATTGTCAAAAGAGTTACAGGTAACATGGATCCCTATAAACAGTTGAAGGAGAAATATAATCGGATAGCGTTAGAGCTTTATCCAAAACTTAAACTTGTTGTTGACAATTCTAAAGATCCATTACTGACTGCGGTCAAGGTAGCTATAGCTGGCAACGCTATAGATTTCGGTCCGAGAGTAGATATCAACTTGAAAAAGGAAGTTCAAAACGTATTAGATAATGAACTTGCTATAAATGATATAGACCAATTAAAAGGGTCAGTCCTGAAGTCTAAAAGCGTATTATACCTTGCAGATAATGCTGGAGAAACATTCTTTGACAGGATATTGATAGAAGTGTTCTTAAAACGAAGCGTTAAAGTAACTTATGTGGTTAAGGGCGCGCCTATTCTGAATGACGCAATATTTCGAGACGCTGAGATGGCTGGAATCTCTCAGATGGCTAAAGTTATGTCTATCGGAACAGACTGCACTGGAGTGCTTTTTAAAGAGTGTTCAAATGAGTTTCTCAGCGAATTTGAAAGCAGCAGTTTAGTAATTAGTAAAGGTCAAGGCAACTACGAGTCGCTTAGTGATGTTAAAAACAAGGAGATCTTTTCCCTTTTAAAAATAAAATGTCCCATAATTGCGGATGATATCGGTGCAGAAACAGGCTCCATAGTTCTGAAGAGAACCTTCAACAAGAATAGAAACAACTTTGCCAGCGCTAAAAAGCCTTTATGAATTGCCTATGCATTTTTGCTCATGTAATCAGGAAACTGGGAGAGATCACAAATAAAATCGATACTTTTTTCTAAGGCTAATTACCAGCATCTTCTCTTTCATGCTTAGCGCGCCAGGGTGTTTAGAAATTGGTGTAAAATGCTATTTATCCGTTTTTGCGTTTTCAAGCCTGTTTTCACCTTGTTTTGTAAGCGTTTTTTTAGAGATTCTGGGACGATAGGCGAGGGTTTCAGAGGGGGTTAGCGGAATCCGTTATTCACCGTTTTTTCGCCTTCCAGAGCACGCTATTAGATTTCTTACGTCCTTTTTCAGAATTTTAGGGGTGATACCTGCTTTTTCCATTTCATGAAGCACTTATTCTTTCAAAAAGAAAACGAAGTACGCCAACTGACTCGCAGACGAAAAAAGCAGAAAACAACCCCTAAATCCTCAAAGAAGAAATAAAACCATTTTTAACCATATTCTAAACAGGCTAGCGCGCGCTGTTTATTTCCACATAAAAGGAAAGCCCCCGAGAAGAAGCTAGTCCTCTCTTCCAAACGTCGTTGTCAACTGAAGTCGTTACCTTTACTGAATGCCATCCTTTCACGTTTTTTCCCAGCGGGCTAAAAACTACTGTTAAAACATAATGAATACCTTAAATATTTGGTTTCAGTTTTACATCAATCAAAGTTTTGTGTTATGTCTTTATTGTGGAAATGAGGATTACATCCTTGTACAGAAAACTTATCTTCGGTTCCTTTAACCCTGCATCCTTAAGCATAGACTCAATCTCCGTGGGTGTATAGTATTTCTCGCCCCATAACTTCTCCGCATCACCGCCCTTTACGAAATCTACGATTACCACTGTCCCACCAGTTTTTAACACTCTTCTTATCTCCCTCAAAACAACTAGAGGCTCCTCAAACTCATGCAGAGCATAGACGCTAACAACCCCGCCAAAAAATTTATCCCCAAATGCATCTAAATGGCTCGCATCGGCTTTTACACACTCCACCATACGAGAAACATTTTTAAGTTCAGCTTCCCTCCTCGCCTTCTCAAAACCAACGTCAGAAACGTCAACCCCAAAAATTTCTTTTCCCAATTTCATGGCCAAGAAATTCACTAACCGTCCATCTCCACAACCAGCGTCTAGGATAGGCGTTACGTGTTGAAGCGTTTGAGCTATTTTTCCATAAATGTTTGGCTCCAGTTCATTATAGTGGGTTTCCATTCTAGCCAGTTTCCAAATTTATCTTCTCAGATTTTCCTCGACACATCATCGTCTTTTCTGAGTTTTATAGCTACAAATCCAGCGTCCTTGTAATGGCCTTTTTTGGAAGGCTCGAAATGGAGTGGTTCTTCGGTTGGAGGTTGTAATATTGTAGATCTTACCTCTGAGACTTGGAGACCTACATTTCTTAACATGGATTTCAACTCGTTCATAGTATAAAACCTTGCGATCTTATAGAAAACGTTTCCCTCTTCACCTTTCTTCGCGTAAAAATTTGCCCAAGGGCTTTCTTTTAATATTAAACCAAGAATAAGAAAACCGTCGTTCTTCAAAACTCTTGAAGCTTCTTTTAAAACTTTCAGAGGGTCATCAACGAAGCATAGGGTAACGATGATGAAAACCGCGCCGAAAGACGTATCCACAAATGGCAGGTTTTCTCCTTCTCCTCTAATGCCTTCTATTCCTCTTTCCTTCGCGAACTTCAGCACTCTGATAGATATGTCGATACCATACTTCATCTTTAGGGCGACTGCAAATCTTCCCGTACCCACGCCTATTTCCAAAAAAGGTCTTTCCAAGTTCTTGCACAGAAATTCTATACACTCCTTTTCTAACTTAAAAGCTGTTTTTCCAAAGGGCTTATCATACCATTTGTCGTATCTCTCCGCAAAAGTGTCAAACACGTATTCTCTCCCAAGATTTTTCTTGCTATCCTTTGCCTCTCTAGACGCTAATGCTTTCTGGGTTGCGGGTAATTTCATTTCGCCCATTTCCATAGAGGTCTGTTAACCGTCACAGCTGGATTCCACCATCTAATTTATATCCGATCGTAAAGTATATTTTTATGCATACGCGCAATTTTAACAAATAGAAACATGGAAAGGGATAAAAAGAAGGTTAGGAAGATGGCAGAATGTAGGCTTTGCGGGAAAAATGGTGAAGACCTAACTTTGCTTTCAGCTGATCACAAGGACTTGAGGCGAATCATGGTCTGTGAAGGGTGTTGGAAGAAACTTTGGAATAAAAATCGTATGCGCGCGGGCGAATTAAATAATTAGTTTGGAATTGGTTTGTTTCTTCTTTTTGGG
>CAZRCD010000012.1:0-52082 GCA_964598485.1 uncultured Candidatus Bathyarchaeia archaeon | reverse complement strand
TTCACCTGACACCAATTGGACTGCTTGGAGAATATTCCTATACGACCATTCAACAAACAACTTTATGATGCTCAACATCAAAACGCATAAAGGCTCTACTTCCTTTGGAAACCCAACTTTCACATTTCTAAAATCCCCAAACGGAAAAGACTGCATAGTAGTGACCTATTTTCTTTTTTCGGAAGGAGCGAAGAGCGGAGAGGCTGGAGAACTAATTTTCTACAAGGAATTCGAAACAGAACAATTCAACCTAACGTATGAAGACAAGCCATATTTCGTAGTGTAACTTCCAATTCCATAGTCACGGTTTTCAGCTTCACTGATACTTGTATAAGCTTCAATGTGAGTGGATTAAACGCTTCTAAAGGCTTTTGTATCATAGAAATTCCCAAAGAGCTTGTTCAAAACATGTGGCAAGACAACTACACTGTGCTGTTAAAAGGCAAAGAATGGTCGTTCGGAAATTGGACCAATGAAGAAAGCACGTACATATACGTTAACTACATCCACTCAACGCATGAATTGGTAATAATTCCAGAGTTTCCATCATTCCTTATTCTACTACTATTCATGACAGCAACACTGCTAGCAGTCATAGTCTACCGAAGAAAGCATTCTATGTAATTGACTATCCCTTAAACAAGCAATCAAAGAACTAGTTAGATGCATTTAGAGCTAGCTTGCAAACTTCTAAAATATGAGAAATGCGGAAAAGTTATAGCAGAACCAAAAGAACTAATCAGAATTATGAAGAGGTAGCCTATGCTAGATAGAAGGCTACACTTGAAAATTGATGAGTATTTGATAGAGCATGATATTGTAGATAGAAGGGTAGAAAGAGAGCAAACTTTTATGTAGACTTCTAGGTTCTCATGTACACAGAAGAGCAATGGAGAAAAAACTCTTAGACTGGATAAATTCAAATCGCGATAAAGTTCTCGAGTCTCCTCGGAAAGAGATTTTCAAAAGAGGAAGACCTCCACAGAATTTCAAAATAGTTGAGGTTGATGAAGACAAGAAACGCATCAAAGTAACGCATTAGAGTAAAATTTATGAAGAAGGGCACGCTTCTGCCTCTGGAGTTCTGGAGATTTGACAAAGTTATTGAACTCATTGCAAAAGGAGACTGGATTCGACTAGGAACAGGACTAAGTGCAGATGACCCTTCAACAATTGAATGGAAATTACAAGAACATGCTAAGAAATTATATGGCAGAAAAACAGATTTCAAAATAGCTCCTCACATAGCTGATATTCTGGTTTTGTCTGGAATTGCAAAGTCGGTATGTCGCACACTTCAACTCCGTCGCAGAAAGGTTTAAAACTTTTAGAACATATCGGTTTAATTTGAATTGGTGAGATTTTGATTCTGAAAAGAAACATCGCCTTGGTGGCGCATGACAATAAGAAAGATGATTTGGTGGAGTGGGCTGATTTCAATAAAGAAACATTGGCTCTTCACAACTTGTACGCAACTGGAGACACCGGTAAAAAAATTATCGAGAAAACTGACCTAAGGATTACTTTACTCAAAGGTGGATCTTATGGTGGAGACATGGAGCTTGGCGCTTTGATTGCTAACGAGAAATTGGATTATTTGATTTTCTTCTGGGATCCTTTGCAATCTCTTCCTCACGATGTCGACGTTAAGGCGCTTCTTAGGATAGCCGTCTTGTATAATGTGCCGACTGCTTGTAATAGGGCGACAGCGGATCTAATAATTTCCAGTCCATTGTTTCACAGTCAAGAATACAAGCCGAAAAAGGAACGAGCCAAAAAGTGATTTCTTGTGTGTGGCACATCTCTAGTCCAGATTTTATTTGGCTCCAAATATGCTTGGCACTTTCTCGCGTGCTAAGGCTTTTAAGAATTGAACCCTTTGAATATCTTGGGAAGGTCAAGGTTTTGTGGAAGGTAAAAGATGTGATGGTTACAAATGTAGTAACCGTTGACGCTGGTGTGAATCTGAGGAAGGCGGTTGAACGAATGAATAATCATGAGATAGGTTGCTTGGTCGTGCTGGAGAAAGGAAGTTTCGTGGGAATGTTAACTGAGCGTGACGTTCTGAAGAGAGTCGTAGTCAAAGCTCGAAATCCCGATGAGACACTTGTAGGAGATGTTATGTCTAAGCCTTTGGTAGTTGTGGAACCTGAGGCAAGTTTGGAAGAAGCAGCTAAGTTAATGTTTGAAAGAAGAATTAAGAAATTGCCAGTGGTAAAGAATAAAGAGCTTGTAGGTCTTGTCACAATGACAGACATAGCACGCATCCATCCGCAAATGGTCGAGTATCTTAAGAGCCTCGCCACGAAATATGATCTGCCCAAACGAATGGAAAAGGTTATTCACTACTATGTAGTGTAACGTGCATAGTATCTATAACCGTTAATCCACTTCTATAACGTTGCACAAGGCAGAAATACTTCGCCACAGTTTCTGCACGCGCTGAAAAGTTATGTTTGTCTAAGTGACCATTGTCTTTTAGTTTTGCAAATTCAACATACAAGAATCAAGTTAGAAGTTGTTGTTTTTTTCATACGAGAAGAAAAAACAACTTCTGAAGGCTCGATAATTATGGTGACTTGCAACACAAGAATGGTTCAATCACTCAAACTAGATAAGTTACAGCCAACTCGTCAGAGTCCAATACTATATGATTTCTTTTGCTGCTTTTTTGTAGATTTCCAAGTCATGCCTCGTGAACAAGACAAACACTACCTTGTCGAGTTTCTCTTCTTTCTCCAGAAACTCTTTCACCGTTGTTAGGGCTATTCTGCTTGCTTTCTCGATGGGATATCTGTATGCACCTGTGCTCATTGATGGAAACGCTATGGTTTTCAGTCCCTTAGACACTACTAGTCTTAGTGAGTTGAGGTAGGCTTCTGCCAAAAGTTCTGGTTCGCCACAGGTGCCTCCACGCCAGACCGGCCCAACAGTGTGGATAACGTGTCTAGCTTTTAAATTGCCTCCTGAACTAATGACTGCTTTTCCTGTTGGGAGACCATCAGGCCATTCTGTAGCTCTTACGCGTTTGCATTCCTCAAGGATTTTCGGTCCGCCTTTACGGTGGATTGCCCCGTCTACGCCTCCGCCGCCCATGAGAGTTGAATTAGCTGCATTCACTATAGCATCGGTACCTTGCTCAGTTATGTCTCCTTTAACCAAAAGAATTTTCGCTTTACTAACTTGAAATTCGTTACCCGCCATCTTTTCCCCAACTATCATTGCGTTTTCATATTTTCGATAAAGCGTGCTTGCAATTTTATTATTTCTGTGCTGTCTTTCGCTTTCGCGTAATTCTCTAATCTTTCCTGATTCAATTCGATAAAAGTATGTCCCCATTTGAAAATGGAAAGCAGCTGGCTGGCTTTTTCTCTAAATCCAGCAATGAACAAGGCTGCAACCAGAGCCTCCACTGTAGTGAGTTTTGTTGGTTTGCCAAAGTTAACAGGGTTGCCTGCGACTAGAATTGGTAGGCAACGGGATGTTCCCCTCACACGTTTTGGCAGGACTTTTTCTGCGTGTTCCCAACTGCAGTCTAAGGCGGCTAACCCAAATTTTTCAATACGTTGCCTGTCAGCTGGGGAAAATGCGGTTTTTGAGAATGGGTTGAGAACAACGGCTCTTTTTGGTAAAAGCCTTATTTGAGTCACTAATCGAACTAGTCCGTGATGTTTGAGCTTTAAGGCTGTGCATTTTTTGGGGTCGCATTGCCCAGCGTGGTAAACAATGATCCTAACTGGTTTTTGCACTCGTTTTTCGCACCCTTAAGTGACTCATGGGATCATTTAAAACATGTGGAATCCACTCAAGCAGATCCGTTGAAACCATGTGATAACCTTTCTCTTCAAAAACAAAGTCTCCAGCAGCACCATTAACAAAGGCTCCAGCAACAGCAGCCTCAAAAGGGTCAATTTGCTGGGCTAGAAAAGCACCAACAACTCCCGAAAGCACGTCTCCGGTTCCACCAACAGTCATTCCCGCATTACCAGTGAAATTCAGTTTAAAATTTTTTCCGTCAGAGATTGTGTCCACCGCCCCCTTCAACAATACCACTGCAGCCAGCTCTGCCGCAGTTCTTTGCACCACTGCAACTCTTTCATCGAAGGTCTCTGGCAGTTTTTCACCAGTTAGTACAGCGTATTCCCCAGCGTGAGGCGTCAACACCAAAGGCACGTTCAAAGGTCTCTTGAACTCTGCAAAGGCTTTCAAGCCGTCTGCATCCAGGAGCAGTGGTTTGCCAGCGCCTTCAACAGCCTCAACAATAGCCCTAACAAACTCTCTTGCTTCAGTATGCAAACCAAGACCAGGCCCCAAAACAACTGCGTTGGCTATTTCTATGTACCTTCTTAAGCCGGGTACGTTACTTGGTTTGAGGTGTTCACCATCAAGTTTTATGGTGATTAGATTTGGCGACATGGAAGATATGGCATAGGCTGTTTTGGCTGGGGCTGCAACATAAGCTAGATCAACACCAGTTCGTAAGGCAGCTAGAGCCACTAGAGCTGGGGCTCCAGAAAAAGTTTTGCTTCCTCCAATGATTAGTAGGCGTCCGAAATCTCCTTTGTGTGATTTTCGTGGACGTGGTTTCGTCTCGAATAGAACGTCTCCAGGACCTGCCAGATTTTCGAATTCTTTGGGTAAACCTATGTCTTTCACAACTAGCTCGCCAACGTAGTCTTTTGCGTTTTCAAGTCCTTTTTTCGTTTTGTGAAATGTTATTGTCAAGTTGGCTTTCACAGCTTTGCCTAAGACTTCACCGGTGTCAGCGTCTATTCCGGTTGGCACATCAACTGCCACTCGGAAAGCATCAATAGCGTTAATTTTTTCAACTAACTGTAGAATTGGCGGTCTTAACTTTCCTTTTGTGCCGGTTCCAAGCAGTGCATCGATGATTATTTCAGCGTTTACTTCTGGTATAAGAGAGCTGTCGTACACTTCGTAAATGGGAACGCTTTCTTTCAGGAATTGTAGAGCTTTCCAGTTTTCTAAGGCTTCCTTATGAGCGATTTGCCTAGCCTCTCCTGCGAGGATTACTTTAACTTTGAAACCTTTTGAAGAAAGATGTCTCGCTGCAACGAAGCCATCGCCACCGTTTCCTCCTAACCCGCAAAAAATCGCAACTGATTTGTCTGGTTTAAATCTTGAAGCGATTTCCAATGCCACATTGTGTCCGGCATTTTCCATGAGCTGAAGCCTGGAAACCCCGAAATATTCAGCGTTCAATTCCAAAGCACTCATTTCCGTGCTTGTAATAGAGTTCTTTGTGTTGCTTTCTTCCAACATGGTTAAACCCAATAGCTAATATGATTACATACATTTACCTTTTATGCGAATAAACATATCTCCTAATTCAAAAAGAGATCTGGTCGGAGTTGGGTGAGGGACTTTTTGACGAACAGCCAAAAACAAAAACAGTGGTCCATTTATTTGACTTGAGTCCTTCTTGAACAGAATTCTTTCACCATCCAAACAGCAGCTTCAACACGTTTTCTGGAGATAATCCATAAAACGTTGATATAACATCAACATTAGAAATTTATGAAACAGAAATCCATAGCAACCTACACATTTAAATAATATTCTAATATTTTGGGCAACCTCTCTTGGCTTCAACGTACAACAAATTGATTCGCCAGATTCTACCAAGTTTTTTGCATAAGGTCTATTGAAAATGTTAACGAACCTATCGTAATCCTTATTGTTAACGCTTTCAAATATCTTTCTCATCACTTGCCAAGAACTAAACTCTGGCAGTAGCTCTCTGTCGAGCAACAAGTCATAATCGAGATTTTGGTGTATTGCTTTAGCACATAACTTGGCAGATTTTATTGCCCATTTCAGACCAAAACCAAAGGCGGGATCGGTAAAGGAACCAGCATTCCCAATAACATATAGATTGCCCCTATGGTAGGATGAAAAATCATACCAGCTCACAAAGTCCACCCATTCATCGAGGACTTTCCACCCTCTTGATACAGCAAGTTCTTTTAGTCTTTCACGGTACACTCTAAAATGTGCCCTTTTCCAAATGGACGCTGAAATCAATGAAGCTTCACGTTTTGAGAAAGGTATGACGTAAGCATATCCGTGAAACGAAAGATAATTGTCAAGCCAGATTGCCATCCATTCGGGGTCGAAGTCGCCCTTTATTGTCAAGCCGACTCCTGTCCCAACTTGCTTTGGCATTCTCGACCTAAGACCAGTTTCTTCTGCAATTCTAGAACGATAACCATCGGCGGCGACAATTACGTCGAATTCGTCCTCTAATTGCCTTTTGCTTCTCACCCTTGTTCCATAATGAATAGGAATTAACCTTTCAATGTCTTTTCTTGCTTTAGCCTCGATGCCGTTTAGTCCACCCACCTCGTAGAAGAAACCTACATTTCCCTTAAGAGATGCTACAAAATTTGGAGAACGTATCTCAAGCCTTTTCATATTACGACTAGGTTGCAGCTCGGGGACGTTTTCAAGAAAGTGCACGCTTCCTTCCATCTGTCTTGGTCTGGTGGGGCGATCTTTGGGCGTCATCTCAAAGATTTCAACATCATAACCAAGGGTATGTAATGCCTTGGCGCATGTCGTCCCTGCTATTCCTGAGCCGACTATAGCTATTCTCGTTAGGTTCTCCTCCATGCTCACAATCTGCGGTAACGCTTCGTATTAAGTCCTTGAAAATAAAAGGTTTACTTTTTTGTCATTTTTCTCTCTGACTAATCATTGATAAGCCTATTTCAGGCTTCTTGGTGTTTTTTGGTTGAAAACGCCTCTTTCTGTGTAACATGGAAAAGTAGACTTATTTTTTGCACGGAAAACGAATGTTTTTATAACTAAAACACATATTTTTTTGTATGGATTTAATCTTTCAGTTCAATCAAAATTGGTATGTTCTATTTTTCGCTTTCTTGTTATCATGGCTGATTATGTCAATCAGTAGAAAAAGCTATGGGAATAAAAAGGAAGCCAAAGAACAGCTTTGTTTGGCTTTGAGTGGTTTACTTGCTCTATTACTTATGGAAATCTTT
Organism: uncultured Candidatus Bathyarchaeia archaeon; assembly: GCA_964598485.1. Lineage (GTDB taxonomy): Archaea > Thermoproteota > Bathyarchaeia > Bathyarchaeales > Bathycorpusculaceae > SOJA01. Next base: position 45,060 of record CAZRCD010000012.1, on the reverse strand, counting down.
GCTACATCTACGAACCTATGGCATTACAACCCTGAGAATTGGCCAATAATTTTGTGGCCAACGTATTTTGTTGCAATATTATTTGGATATCAATTGTTAAGGTTCATTGAAGGACTTTTCTCTTAACCTTTTTTCAATTTCACACATTTACCTCGTGAAAATTGATTTTCGTTCAGGTTACAGAAATTTAAAAAAGATGAAGTTTTGGGGGAGATGTCTCTTGATTTACGAATTGATGCTTGGAAAATAGAAGTAATGTAGTAAAATATTTTAATGCAGAGAGAGCACACATTACACGAGGAATTTAAATGCCAACAGCATTTGTGCTAATAAACACTGAGATAGGTTCAGAAGCAAATGTGCTAGGGACATTGAAGAAAGTTGAGGGAGTTGATGAAGCGTTCGCTGTTTACGGAGTCTACGACATAATTGCAAGGGTTAAAGCAGACACTATGGATAAGCTTAAGGAAATCGTAACTTGGCGTATCAGAAGGCTTGACAAGGTTAGGTCAACATTGACGATGATAGTAGTAGAAGCGTCAAAATAGCACAAAATCCCTCTTTTTATTTTTGCAAGTAACCTTTTAACATTCCAGTTCAATCTTCTAACTCAAAAGGGAACGTGTTGCCGTAAATGACCATAAAAACAATGCACATTGGATTGGATGACACTGATTCGCCGAGAAAGGGATGCACCACATATATTGCTGCTCTTCTCGTGGAAAAACTGCAAAGACTGGGAGCCGAATTCATTGACCACCCAAACTTGGTTAGGTTAAATCCAAACGTGCCATGGAAAACTAGGGGGAACGGGGCACTATGTTTGAGAATGAAATATAATGAAAGCGATGAAGATGAAATCAAAGAAACGGTCATAGGCACATTGGAAGAACATGCAGATTTCGATTATGAAGGAACAGACCCAGGTGTAGTCTTCTTTGAAGGAACCAGAATTCCGAAGGAAGTAAAAACGTTCTCAAAAAATGCAGTCACGGGAATTGTAAATCTTGATGATGCTTTGAAGCTTTTGAAGAGGTTTAAGGCTGAGGCTGTTGGTTTTAAAAAATGTCGAGGAATCATAGGCGCTTTGGCAGCTGTTGGCGAAACCTTTGAAGGCGACTACACTTTTGAAATCCTTGTGTATCGCGTTCCAGAAAATTATGGTTTGAAAAGAAGAGTTGACGAATCTTCAATTGTTGAGATGGATAAGGCGACAGTACCCTACACTTTCAACAATGTTGACGAAGAAAAAGAAAGGGTCATCATAACACCGAGAGGCCCAGACCCTATTCTTCTCGGTATCAGAGGCGAAACTCCAGAAATCGTGAAGAAAGCATATGAAATGGTCAAGCCCCTTGAACCTGTTGAAAGATGGGTTATTTTTCGCACTAATCAGGGAACGGACGCCCATCTGAAACGAGTTAAGCAGTTGAGTCAAATAAAACCATATAACCCAGTGATTACCCGAGGAACCGTGGTGGAAAACCCGAAGATAATCCCGAGAAGACACGTAATTTTCTCAATTAAAGACGAAAGCGCACACGTTGATTGTGCAGCTTATGAACCGACAGGTGTTCTCCGCAAGGCTGCAAGAAAGCTGATTGCAGGAGACCACGTGGAAGTCTACGGGGGTGTTCGCGCTCCTTCACAAAGTTACCCGCTCACTATAAACCTTGAAAAAATCAGGCTTCTAAAGCTTGCACCAAGAATCGTTTATTACAATCCGGTTTGCCCAAAGTGTGGAAAGCGACTGAAATCCATGGGAAGAAACAAGGGCTTCAGATGTGAAAAATGTGGTTCAAGATACACTGATTTTGGAAAAATCGAGGTCAAAATGGAGCGTGAAATAAAGAAAAGCCTGTACATGACTTCGACTCGGTCTCAGAGGCATCTGACTAAGCCGTTTAGGCGTTACGGACTGGAGAAAAGGCACACAACATTTAAAGGGTTAATTGAGGATTGGCATTTTCCTTAATCCTTATTCTTTGTTCACTTTGAAGATTTCGCAAAGCAATTGATATAGCTCGTCTCCACCCTCAACTTTTGAAAACATGCCTCTTTCAGTTTTAAGTATGCGCCCAACAGCGTGGTATGTTTGCCTCCATTCCAACTCCTTCCACATCATACGGTAATTTTTCAGTTCAATCCACGCTCGGAAGATTAAAACAACAAACATGCCTAGGGTAAGTATGAGGTTCAGTATGTATATCTCAAGTATGTCCATGCTTTTTCACCTCCCTTCTTATGACATGACTTGCAATTATGGGCAATAACCATTTAAATCAAACTTGCGCTAGCATATGTAAGAGGAAAGGCTTAATGAGTGCTGTTTTGCCGTCAGTAGTTTACCAGTTAGGTGTGGGTGGAATAGGCGGCTTCATAGTCGGATATGCGATTAAGAAAATAAGCAAACTCATAATTGTTTTGATGGGCTTGTTCATAATTTTCCTTCTTTACCTAGGCACAAGCGGGATAATAAGCATAAACTATGAAGAGCTTTGGAACGCACTGTCTAGTTTGCTCGGTCGTGCTAGTCAAGCAGCAGGATGGCTTGTCGGCTTAATATCCCTTTTACCTTTCATGGGAAGCTTCTTGGCTGGCTTCTTGCTTGGCTTCAAACTTGGATAGTGAAATGGTTAAATGTTTGATTCTCGATAATCTTTTGGAAAACGCTGATTTCAGCACGTCGAGGGTCTCAACATTGAAAAAGTTTCCAAAAGAGGAATATAGCATACCGTTCTTTAAAGAAGAAGGTTACGTAAGGAAATTGTGTCCCAAATGCAAAGATTATTTTTGGACGCAAAATCCAGACCAAGAAACTTGCGGGGAAGCAACCCCTGAAGGCTGCGCATCCTACACGTTCATAAATAACCCGCCGACAAGGAAAAGTTACAGTTTACGTGAGATGCGTGAGGCTTTTCTATCTTTTTTTGAAAAACATGGACACACCCGTATAAAGCCTTATCCAGTGGTGGCCAGATGGAGAGACGATATTTACCTAACCCACGCAAGCATAATAGACTTTCAGCCATACGTAACCAACGGAATTGCTCCACCACCAGCAAATCCTCTTGTGATTGTTCAACCATGCATCCGCCTAGTGGACATAGCCAACACTGGACCAACTTTCGGCAGACACCTGACAATTTTTGAGATGGGCGGGCATCACGCATTTAATTATCCGGACAAGGAGATTTACTGGAAAGACCAAACTGTAAGATACCATCATGAGTTTATCACAAAAGAGTTGGGAGTGAAATCTGAAGAAGTCATCTATAAGGAAGACGTCTGGGTTGGCGGTGGAAACGCTGGTCCAGATGTTGAATCCATTGTTCGAGGTTTAGAAGTTGACACACTTGTTTTCATGCAATACAAAGTCTTCAACAACGAATTTGTTAAGTTGCCCATAAGGACTGTTGACACTGGTTATGGAATAGACCGTTACGCATGGCTTTCTCAAGGTGTGCCGAGTTGTTTTCATGCAGTTTACGGCGGCTTGCTTGACAAAATTTTTGAAATGGCTGGGATAGGCAAGATTGACAACGATTTACTAATGAAGGTAGCTGAGGTTTCCGGCTTAGTAAGCTTGGATAAAACAGCGAGTAGACTTAAAGCTAGAAAAAGAATAGCGGAAATTGTCAGAATGAAAGTAAAAGAGTTAGACGAGTTATTGCTTCCCATCGAAAACGTTTTTGCAGTTGCAGACCACACCAAATGCTTGGGCTTCATACTTTCTGAAGGCATTGTTCCATCAAACATTCAAGAAGGATACTTAGCAAGGCTTCTATTCCGTAGAGTTTACAGACTTCTGAAAATGTTGGACATACCAGACAAGCTTTACGATATTATGGACATGCAAATCGACTTCTGGTCCAAGGATTACCCGCACCTTAAGGAAATGCAAAACGAAATAATGGAAATCCTTTCAGTCGAAGAAGACAAGTTCAAAGAAACCATAGAAAGAGGCGGAGGCCTAGTGAAGCGGATCGCAGGAGAGCTAAAGACAAAGAACATTTCAGAAATCCCAGTGGAAACTTTAACTGAACTATATGATTCACATGGGCTTCCACCTGAAATTGTTAACCAATTCGCTGAAAAAGAAGGGTTAGAGGCGGAGATTCCGGAAAACTTCTATGCTTTAATCGCAGAGAGACATATGCAAGCACCCAGAAAAGTGCAAGAGGCGAAACCGGAAGAAAAGCTGGAAACAGAGGTTTCAAATCTTGCAGAAACAGAGCACTTGTACTATCAAGACCAATACATGAAGGAGTTTGAGGCAAAAGTTGTTAAAGTGATGGACAGCGAATATGTTGTTCTTGACAAAACATGCTTCTATCCAGAAGGCGGAGGACAACCAGCAGACACTGGCTACCTAGTTTTTGAAGGAAACAGAGTTGAGGTTGTTGATGTTCAAAAAGTCGGCAAGGTAATTGTCCACAAAGTGAAGGGCAAAGTTCCAAAAGAGAACAGCCTTGTCAGCGGAGTGATTGACTGGGAAAAACGATACAGTCTCATGAAGAATCACACTGCCACGCACATAGTTAATGGTGCTGCGAGACGCGTTCTGGGGCAACATGTTTGGCAGTTTGGAACACAAAAAGGTGTTGACCGCTCTAGATTGGATATTTCACATTATCGTAGGCTAACATTGGAAGAAGTACATGAAATAGAAAGATTGGCAAACGAAGTAATCTCACGAAATATTTCTGTGGAAAGTTCTTGGATGCCTAGAAGTGAAGCGGAAAAACTTTACGGCTTTAGACTTTACCAAGGTGGAGCGGTTCCAGGAAAAGAAATACGGGTTGTAAAGATTGGAGATTGGGATGTTGAAGCATGTGCTGGGACTCACCTAAAAAATACGGGTGAAATTGGATTCATCAAGATAATTCATTCAGAAAGGGTTCAGGACGGCGTGGAAAGACTTGTTTATTCTGTTGGAATTCCAGCCCTTAAGGCTGTGCAAGAAAAAGAGGAAAAACTCTGGAAACTTTCAGAAATTTTGAATGCCCCTCTTGATAAACTGGATAAGACAGCAGAAAAAATTGTCAAAGAATTAAAAGAAGCCAACGCAGAAAGAAGAAAGCTCATCAAGGAAATAGCAGAGCGAGAAAGCACGGTTTTAGGCGGTAGACCAGAAGGCGAAGAAATCAAAGAAATAGAAGGCATTAAAGCTGTGATACGTGACTTTAAAGAGGCAATTGATGTTGAGCGCATGGTTCAAACAGCAAATCAGCTAATCAAAAGAGACGAAGCAATCGTTGCGATATTTTATGGAACGGATGGAAAAAACGCGCGGATAATAGTTATGGCTGGAAAAACCGCCTTAGAAAAGGGCGTAGATGCCGGTGAAATAGTTAGAAAAGCCTCAGTAATCATAGGAGGTGGAGGCAGTGGAAAACCCAACTTTGCTCAAGGCGGTGGAACAGCCGTCAAAAAATTGCGGGAAGCCGTCAAAAAAGCCGAGGAAGTGCTAAAGACACAACTAACACCTTAGCACGCGCACATGAGTTTAGTGTAACAATAGTTATTGAAAGGAAGAAAAACAGTGATCTGAAATCCGCTTAATCTCCTGATATTGGACTGTAATAGAGATTTTTTTCTATAATCAACTTCAGAGTATGCAGCTCGGTCATATGGGGATGATTATAAAGGCTTTTAAGAGTTGAATCCTCTGAGTACTTGTTGGGATTTGTTTTGCTGAAGGTCAAAGATGTAATGGTTACAGCAGTAGTAACTGCGGATGCTGAATTGAACGTGAGAAAGGCAGTCAAACGGATGAACAATTATGAAATAGGCTGTTTAGTTGTGATGAAAAAAGGAAGCTTTGTTGGAATATTAACCGAGCGTGACATTCTGAAGAGAGTTGTAGCCGAGGCTCGGGACCCAGATGACACGCTTGTGAGAGATGTCATGTCCAAGTCTCTGACAGTTGTAGGGCCAGAGGCAAGCTTGGAAGAAGCAACTTTCTTAATGCTTGAGAAAAGAGTTAAAAAACTCTCAGTCGTAAAAGGCAAAAAACTTGTAGGTATTGTCACACTCACCGACATAGCACGTATCGCACGAGCGAAAGGCCTAGAAAGACTTGAACATGCAAAAATCAAAGCAAACTTGATAGCTCACGTGCAGAAGGTCAAAATCGGCGAAGATGTCAGACTAGAAATTGAGCTTATAAATGCAGGAGAAGGACCAGCGCTGCTGATGAGGGTTGAAGAGATCGTTCCAGAAGGTTTCAAGGTCATAAAAAAACCTAGAATCTCCCGCATAGAAAACCGCAACCTCAACATGAAAGGAAAAAGACTTGCACCACTAAAAACGGAAGAAATCAGGCTCATCCTAAGACCCACAACCAAAGGAACCTTCATCCTAAAACCAAGAATAATATATCTAGACGAAACTGGGAAATACAAATCTTACGAGCCCGAGCCTGTAGCGATTGAGGTGTCCGAGGTTGTTCTTTCACACCGGATTGCTACGGGATATGAGGATCTTGACAATTTGTTGTTCGGTGGCATACCTGACCGCCACGCAGTCATCTTAACCTCGCCTTCGTGTGATGAAAAAGATTTGCTGATTAAAAGGTTTCTGGAAGCAGGAGCAAGCAAGGGTCAAATCACGTTTTACATCACCACAAGGGTGAGTGAGCTAGGGGCTTTAGTTGAAGATTTTCAATCAAACTTTTATCTTCTCATCTGCAACCCTCAAGCAGACTCGATGATCAAAAGCCTGCCAAACGTGTTCAAACTAAAAGGTGTAGAAAATCTTACCGATATCAGTATTGCTCTAGCCTTAGCTTTTCGCAAATTAGCCAAGCCGCCAAAAGGTCCAAGAAGAGCTTGCACCGAAATTATTCCAGACGTTTTGCTGCAACATCACGCAGTTGATTCCAGAAGATGGTTGAATGGAGTCATTCCAGAACTAAGGCTGCAGGGTTTCACCACATTGGCAGTGATGGATCCCGAAATGCATTCTGCACGCGAAGTTCGTGCTATCCTGAGTCTTTTCGAAGGAGAGATCAACATCTATGAGAAAGAAACCGAAAAAGGTCTAAGAAAGTTCCTTCGGATCAAGAGAATGTACAATCAGAAATATTTAGAGAGTGAACTATATCTGAAAAAAGAAAACTTGGAACATGAAAGAAGCGGAAAGTCTAAACAAAAGTGAACAGAATTATAGTTTTATCATGCACTGAAATCGGAGTAAAGAATTAAAACAAGTTCTCCGCAATTACTTTACGGTGTCAAACTTGAGGGATAGCGTTCTCAACAAATCAAAACAAAACATTTAATAGCCCTCAAACCAGTTCAGAAACCTTCATGGAATTTTTAAGAAAAATCGAGGAAAAATGGCAAAAAAAATGGGAAAAAGCAAAGATTTTCGAGGCAGACCCAGACCCAAACAAGAAAAAGTTCTTTGTCACTTTTCCATATCCGTACATCAACGGACCACTCCACGTAGGCCACGCCTTCACGGCTTCACGAATAGACGCATACGCACGATTCAAGCGGATGCAAGGCTACAATGTGCTGTTTCCGTGGGCGTGGCACTGGACGGGTCAGCCGTTGTTAGGAGCAAGCCAACGAGTTGCAAAGGGCGACGAGGGATTCATAAGAGTTTTGAGGGAAGTTGATGGCGTCCCAGAAGAGGAACTCAAAAAATTTGTTGACCCAATCTATATGGCAACATACTACACAAACGAAAGCAGAATCGCTGCAAAGCGAGCAGGCTTCTCAGTTGATTGGAGAAGAGAATTCAACACCATAATGCCAACCTTCCAGAAATTTATCGAATGGCAATATGAAAGCCTAAGAGCCAAAGGCTACGTTACAAAGGGAACACATCCAGTCGTGTGGTGCCCAAAGGATCAAAGCCCAACAGGAGACCACGACCGACAAGAAGGCGAAGGTGTTAGACCAGAAGAATATACGCTTGTAAAATTCAAACTGGACGACGAAACTTATCTGCCAGCAGCCACATTTAGACCGGAAACAATCTATGGAGTAACAAACATCTGGATTCATCCAGACGCAACTTATGTAGAGGCAAGAGTTGACAATGAAAAATGGATAATAAGCGAAAAGGCAGCTGAAAAGCTGAAAGAACAAGCAAGAAACGTGAAAGTGAAACGGAAACTGAAAGGCAGAGAACTCGTAGGAAAAAGCTTTGAAAATCCCATTACTAAAAGAAAATTGCCGATTTTGCCCGGATGGTTCGTTGACCCAGCACAAGCCACGGGCGTAGTTTACAGCGTTCCAGCTCACGCGCCCTACGACTGGCTAGCATTGAAAGAATTGCAGGAAAAACCTGAAGCCCTACAAGAATTCGACATAAACCCAGAAATTGTGAGGAGCATAAAGCCAATTTCCATGATTGATGTCGAGGGCTTCGACGAATACCCTGCCATCGAAATCGTTAGACGATTAGGTGTGAAAGACCAACATGACCCAAAGGCTGAAGAAGCAACTCGAATCATTTACAAAAAGGAGTTCCACAGCGGAGTCTTGAAAGAAATCTGCATGGAATACGCTGGAAAAACGGTTCGAGAGGTTAAAGAAACTCTGACACAAGATTTTAGGAAACGCGGAATCGCCGACTCTATGTATGACTTACCAGAACCAGTTATTTGCCGATGCCTAACGCCATGTATAGTCAAAGTTCTCCAAGACCAATGGTTCCTAAAATATTCAGATCCGGAATGGAAGGAAAAAGTGAAAGAAGCACTGAGCAAAATGAAAATTTACCCGGAAACAGCAACTCCATGGTTCTTAACGGTGATTGACTGGCTAAAAGAATGGGCATGTGCAAGAAGGACAGGGCTTGGGACACCCCTACCATGGGGTCCAAGCTGGATAATTGAAACCTTAAGCGACTCGACAATTTACATGGCCTTCTACACAATAAACAAACACATAAAACAATATGACATAAAGCCTGAAATGCTAACAAGAGAAGTTTTCAACTACATTTTCCACGGAAAAGGAAACATAAAAGAAATAGCTTCACAGTCGGGAATAAACACCGAAATACTGGAGGAAATGCGAAAAGAATTCTTATACTGGTATCCAGTTGACCTAAGAGTATCAGCCAAAGAACTTGTTCCGAACCACTTGACATTTTTCATATTCCACCATGTGGCGCTTTTTTCACAGAAACACTGGCCAAAAGCAATTGGAGTAAACGGCATGCTGATGATTGAAGGAAAACAAATGCACAAATCAAAGGGAAACTTCGTAACAACGAAAAACTCCATTGAGGAATATGGGGCAGACGCCACGAGATGTGCATTAATGTTGGGCGCAGAAGGCATGGACGACCCAGATTGGAGAAGCGAAAACGTCAAGGATATGAGAAACAAACTTGAATCCTTTTACAACTTCGCAAAAAACATAATCAAAAATTCAGAAAGCAGTGAAAATGGACATTTAGAAAAATGGCTGATGAGCACACTGCAGCATCGCATATCCGCGGTAACAGAAAATTTCGAAGAAATGAAAACGAGAACATCCCTAGAAATAGCCCTGTTTGAAATCTGGAATGACTTTCGCTGGTACATACACAGAAAAGGAGAAGCAAAGACAAGAATCCCGAAAGAAGCATTGAAAACATGGCTAAAGTTACTTGCGCCATTTGCACCACACATATGCGAAGAACTATGGAGCGAAATGAAAGAGGAACACTTCATCTCACTTGCAAAATGGCCGCAAGCAAAAGAAGAACTCATAAATGATCGAGCAGAAGAAAAGGAAAATCTGATAAACGAAATTACTGAAGACACACTAAACATCCTGAAAGCAACAAGAGTCACCCCACAAAAAATATGCTATTACACGGCTTCCCCATGGAAATGGAGAGTCTACCTGAGAATATTGGAGAAATCAAAGCACGGAGAAGTAAAATTAAACGAATTTATGAGAGAATTCGTTGCAGAAGATGATTTAAAGGAGAAACTGAAGGAAGTTGCAAATTTCGCTGTGAAAGTAATGCAAGAAACAGGCAAGATATCTGAAAAGAGAAGAGCAAATCTGTTAAGAATCGGCACATTAAAGGAAAAAAAGATAATCGAGGAAGCAAAAGACTTTCTGGCAGACAGGTTAAAGGCACGCATCATAGTTTACAGTGAAAACGAGAAGGAACGCTATGACCCCAAACTAAGAGCTACGCTCTCTATGCCATGTCGACCAGCAATTTATATCGAGTAAAACAGAGTCATACAAACCTATGTACTGAATTTAAGGTACGAGTATTGACCTTAATATGGTAGTTTCTTCGACCACGGCTGGTTGTTGTGACGTAGAAATCTTCTTCTTCACGAAGTTCACTTCCATAAAAGAGAGCTAGGACTGTACGGCAAATATTTATAGTGGTCAATTTTTCGCTTTCAACTTTCTTTTCTATTTCGTCTTGCAAAATTCTGGGATTAATCGTATAGACAGTCTCAGAACCGCGTCCGGTTCTTTCATAATGCATTTACATCTCTCTCAGAATGTGTTGAACAATGTCATAATAGGGTGTCTTGTGATATTTTATGAGATGTATGTAGTTCACCAGAGGGATAGGAATATCACTAATGTGAACTTCAGACATGTGCACCCCTCTCCTTATAATAGGTAATCAATTACCGTCTTAAAAAGTTTAAGGAAAAAAAATTCCATAAGAATGTTCCAAAATTCATAACTTGAACATGAATAGATAAAACTATATTCAACAATTATATATGAAAATTCACGGGTCCGTGGCGCAGCTTGGATAGCATCGTCCCAGAAAGCGCGTCGGCCTTCTAAGCCGAAGATCCTGGGTTCAAATCCCAGCGGACCCGCCACTCGTGTTCGATTTCCGAACAGAAATTATAAATTAGTAATGCAATAATAAATGCTAAATACTTCAGTCTTTAACTTATCGATGTATAAGGGGGAGGGTTATGAGCACACATGCAGAAGAACTGAAACTTCGTTTAATGACTATCGAGTTGCTTAGAACTGCAAAATATAAGAGGAATATCACCTATCGTGAGTTGTCGTCTAAGACTGGCTTGCCAGTGACTGTTTTAAGTAGGTACGCCAAAGGGCATGTTTTGCCCAATACTGCGAGGGCGAAGCAACTTTGGAAGGTGTTGACGAAACTTGTTGGTTTGGAAAGGGAGCTTCGAAGCAGAATAAAATTTAATGAAGAAGGATACTTTGATAACACTGAGATCATAGGTGACTTTAACATCCTTCAGCAGGCAGCCAACCATGCGCTCGCAAATTTCGCTGGAAAACGTGTCACAAAGATTTTAACGGCAGCCGTGGATGGAATTCCGTTGGGTACTATGGTTGCTAGCGCCCTTGGAGTTAACCTAGTAATAGCGAAGAGAAACAAGGAAGTTGGAGTCAAGGCTTTTCTGGAAGAAACTTATGCTCTCAGGGATTCAGGGGTAACCATGACGCTCTATATTCCGAAGGACGCCGTTAAAAGGAGAGACAGCGTTTTAATCGTGGATGACATGATTAAGACTGGTGAAACTCAAGCCGCGTTAGTTAATTTAGTTCGGAAATCGAAGGCGGAAATTTCAGGAATTTTTTCCCTCATAGCTGTTGGAGATAAGTGGAATAAGAAGCTGAAGCTTCGTGAAGGCTGCCCAATAGAAGTCATAACCTACGTTAAGGCACCTTAGGGTTTAAGCAGTCTCTTTCAACTGGGCAAGAGGCGCATTTTCCTTTTCTACAGAAATTTTTGCCCAGTCTAAGCAGGGCTGTTTCAAAGTTAATGAATGATTCGTCTGCAACTTTGCTTTTAGCCCAAAAATCCTCCAGTTGTTTTAGAGCATTTTCAACAGTTTCGTTCTTTACTATCCCAAGGTTTTTGGCAGCGGAGACCACCAGACTCGTTGGATTTGAGTTGGCTTTTCCCCAGACCTTTCGTAATTCTCTTAGGAAGATGCTTATAGTCACGTCGCCTATGCCCTTTCCTAAATCCTTCAACCCATTTTCCAAGTCTCTTGCATTGGAAGCCTTGTTATGAAGAAGGTTGAGGCTTCCATTGTACTTTTCCGTGAGGTTTTGCATAACTTCCAAAAGTTTGTCTGCAGTTTTGAAATCGTAGCGTGTGTAACTTCCTTCATCAAGGATTCTAACTAAGCCATCCCATCCAGTTTCAAGGATTCTTTCAGGCGTTAAAACCTCATATTTTTCAAAGCATTTGTAAGTTTTGGTGACTGAAGTTTCAGTTATGGGTGCACCAAACAGTATGGAGGCTAAGAACCATTTGAAAATCTCCTCATCCTTTCCACTGTCTAGATTTATACCCAAAACTTTAGAATATCTTTTTCCAAATTTTTCAAGAAGAACTTCTACGGTTTTCCGTTTCATAATGTTTTCACTTCCTCATAAGTTTTATACTGTTTACGTCATAAAACGGTTTACTGAGGCATTAATGTGAGGACGATAGAGTGGCGTGATGGAACGGTTGTAACGATAGATCAGACGAAACTTCCGCAGGAAACTGTGTTTTTGCAGATGAAAAATGTTATTCAAGTGGCTGATGCCATAAAAACTATGAAAATAAGGGGGGCACCGCTTTTAGGTGCGGCTGCAGCCTTCACATTGGCTTTGGTGGCTTATCATTCAAAAGCTGAAAATAAGTCGGAACTAGTTAACGAGTTGGGGAAAGCGGCAGAGACTTTGAAGGAAACTAGGCCGACGGCTGTTAATCTTTTCTGGGCTATTGATAGAATTCTGAATGGGGCAAGAGGCTTTTCTGGAAACGTCAAGGATTTAGCCGCATTTATTGTTGAAGAGGCGCAGAAAATCGCTGATGAAGATGCAAGGGCGAATCGTTTGATTGGTAGACACGGGGCTGAACTTATTTATGATGAAGATGTTATCTTAACGCATTGTAATGCTGGTGCTTTAGCAACGGTTGAGTATGGCACCGCTTTAGGCGTAATAAGGGCTGCTTGGGAGCAAGGGAAAAAGATTAAGGTTGTTGCAACTGAGACAAGGCCGAAACTGCAGGGAGCAAGGTTAACAGCCTACGAGCTTAAACGTGATGGCATACCAGTCACCTTGATTACTGATAACATGGTCGGCTACGTCATGTATAAGCAGCTGGTTAGCAAAGTTATAGTTGGAGCAGATAGGATAGTTAGAGACGCGGTGATCAACAAAGTTGGAACGTACACCATAGCGGTTTTAGCCAAAGAGCATAATATTCCATTCTATGTTGCTGCTCCCAAATCCACCTTTGACTTGGCACATTCTTCAGCAGATGTTACTATTGAGGAAAGACCGTGGGAAGAGGTTACGCATATAGGTTCGCAGATGATTGCTCCTGACGGGGTGAATGTTCTGAATCCAGCCTTCGACATAACTCCACTAAAACACGTGACAGCCATCATTTGTGAAGACGGCGTTTTAAGTAGAGAAGATTTTGTTAAGTTTAAAGCTACTTTGTAAGTAAGGAGTAAGTTGAACAAGAGACGAGAAAATCATTTTACCCAGGAAAGAACTGGGAGAGTATGGAAAAGCATTTGACAATATTAGTGCCGTGCCACCAGAAATCCTTTGACAAGGCGTTACAGCCACACAGCGAACAGTTCAACTCACAGCGTATAAAGTCTGAAATTGAGACAGCTAAGATTAGCACCTAAAAACTGATGGCTGTGATGTATCTAAAACATGTTTATCTTGTGAAACGGCTGATAAAGGGTTACGGAAAACTGAAATTAGGATTTGAACAACAACTACCAAACTGCGTATATCAACCGAAAGTTATATCTAAGGTCGTTGACTTAACATAACCTGAAATAAAGCAGAGCCGACTAGTTTAGAGCGTATCATCGCCTAGCCTTAATTGAAAGGGCGGAAAGAGAACAAAAAGGATGGAGAAATAAAATTGAACAATGATAGTAAGTTTGCGGTGTTCTACGTAACGATGATTTCTATCGCTTTAGCTGCTTCCTTGTACGCCAACAGCTTTGAAACTCTTCAACCAGACTTCATCCTTGAGTGGTCAAGTGATGAACAAGTGATTGTAAACGGAACATTACGCATCGAACTCACCTTTGAATGGCGGAACGAAAGTCTCAACATAATCGCAAAGATAAACGATGATGAATATCATGCTGGAGACCTTTTAGGCTTTGCATTCGACATAGACGGACACGGTTGGATAGACTGCTTTGCCGCCTGCAATCTAACTACAGAAGAAAGATTAATTATGCTTAGATGGAACAGCTATTACAATGCATACACAATCGGCGATATCCTTAAGACCGATGGCTACTTTATTAGAGACCCCTATTCCAACTGCACGTTCACGGAAGGCGTAGGCTACACGTATAACATCACCATTCCAAAAACCGCACTTTCTAAAGTCAAAGTATATGATGCAATAGTTGCCTTCAGAGACGCAACTGAAAGGTCAAAGACTTTGGAGTGGTGGGTTTCAGCGGAGATAGAGGGATGGCAATGAAGAAGTCTTTACTGCTGATTTTGCCTTTACTTCTAGCTGTGTTTGTGCTTCCAGCGAAATGTGTAGACTACGGACAAGCGGAACTATGGGTTCTCATAGTTGGAGGAGCAGAAAGACCAGAACAACCAATCTTATATCAAGCCTTATGGGACACCTTTTACTGCTACTATACACTGACCAACATGTATGATACACCGCGAAACCATATAACTTGGCTGTATTCGGGCGGAGACAGATACGAACCCGAAGTTGATTCCATAAATGAAACGTCCACTAAAGCAAACGTTCAATCAGCCATCACTAGCTGGCTATCTTCTAAAGCAGACGCAAACGACATTATACTAATCTATTTCAGGTGTCACGGAAGTGGCTTCAACATTACAAGTGGTGAGTACCCAGACGACTGCTTTGACGTTGACGGTGACGAAGACTGGGAACACTACAATAGCGCGACAGGATGGTTCGGTGTTGACGAAAAATTGCTTCTCTATGGGGGTTTGGTAGAGCCCCCAGAATTTTATTGGGACGACGAATTAGCAAGCGACCTAAACACTTTAACATACGGCAACTTAATAGTTTTCATCAGTGGGTGTTACAGCGGCGGATTCATAGACGACTTAAGTGCTTCAAATCGGGTTGTCATTACTTCTGCAAATGAAACAAGTAGTTCGTATGACGATAGTGATGGTGATTTGCTCAGCGAGTTTGACGAAGTCTTCTTCGACGCTCTATTTGGCTACAACACAACTTGCGATGGAACAACCTTTATCATACACGAAGAAGTGGATGCGGACTATGATGAGAATGGGCACATTTCGATGCAAGAGGCATTCCGATATGCCTATGAGCACGATGATAACCGCTGGGTTATCGGACATATTATAAACGAGTTTACTGGTGAGCCGATAGACGAGTCTCCCTGGTTTGATTGCGACGGCAACGGATGTCCAACATACTTAAACGGAGATATTCTTGATGAGGATGATTTAGATTCAGAACCCATCTATCTCTACCGACTATTCACGTTAATCGTTTGGTATAGCTCAGGAGGATGGGTAATGTTCCCCGGAACCTACGAATACATAGAAGGAACAGTGGTGGTGTTAATGGCTTGGCCATTCTCAGGCTACCATTTCATATGGTGGTGGGTTGACGGAGGAATACGTTACGGAGAAGACCACGGCAGCTACAACGTCCTGTTTATTGAAATGAACTCTGACCACTTCGTGTACGCATGTTTCGGGTCTGGCACTGGGGGTGGAGGAGGTGAGCCTTGTCCAACATTGTACGCTTGGAACGGCAACGATTACGTTGACTACGGCGTAATAGACATTCACAATCCGTCAGGTGAAGACGTTGTTAGAGAAGTGGCTGTTCAAATGGAAGACGTGGGCTTAAACAAGCATAAGGCTAGGTTTAGGCTTAGGGAAGGTTGGGAAGGCTTGAACTTTTCAGAGTCAGTCATAGACCAGGTGAAGCTCTACGCAGTTGACAATGACGGAAACCGTAAGCTATGTCCGCTGATAAGTGCAACGCACAGCAGTCTTGGCAAAGTTTTGCGACAACTACGGAAAAGTGACGACTACAGAGTACAGATGCTCCTCTTGGAAACGATAGACCTAACCTTTACAGCGACATATAAAGACGCCAAGGCGTTCTTATTCGTAATCGAAGGAAACAACATGCTCAAACCATAGTAAGGAAAACCTCTCAAAACCCCTTTTTTTCTGTTGTCTGAAGCTTTAGCAGAAATGTTTAAGCTCTCAAAAGAAGAATAGTTAGATGGTTAAGCCAACACTGAATGTGTTGGAGGCGTGTTCACCGCCTAGCCCTAATTGAAGGGCAGAAAGAGAACAAAAAAGGAAAGGAGAATGAAAATGATAAAGAGGCTGGAGTGGAATAAGAAGACGGCTTCAGTTTTTGCTGTAGCGGTTGCGTTAATCATAGTCCTAGTGGTTGCGTTGAATCCGAGGGAAATAACGATAGCGGAGAACACGACGTTGGAGCCTATTGTATGGACCTTTCAAAGACCAAACGAATCTGTCCAGTTTGTCTATATAGATGAAAAGCTAAACGCTCCTTATGTTGGCGACGGGCTCTCAGCGAATATGTATGTTACGATAGGAATATACCATGAGAATGACCCAGCCTATGATGGCGATGACCATCTGTCCATGCTCATGGTGATAAATGTAACGACCGGCAACCCGGACGGCTATATAGAGCGCGTTCACGTAGTGGTTCAAAAAGACCAAACATCTAAAGTATCCTGGTTAAACACGAGGCTTTATTTTGAAAATCTTTCCCTAGCGGCTCGGGCAGATGGCTATAGATGGGAAACACAAGCTTACATCAAACTAGCTGGCGTAAACCATACAGGCAGCGTCCACGCCGAGGCGACGGCGGAATGGAGCCTTCTAACCCCGAACACTCAATCGCACCAGCTGGAAATAGCCTACGAAATCACATACTACAACGGAACAGCCTACAACAAGATTTTCCAACCGTTTCAGCTCAACATCGTTGGGAGAGAACAAACATGAACAGAAAGAAAGCCCTCGTGAGCTTTGTGATAGTCGCCATGCTACTATGCGGCTCGCTTGCCTTTCCGGTGCGGGCAACTTCCAGCGATTGGTCTAAACCAAGGCCCTCAGGATATACTCTTTACGATGAAACGATTGGAAACAGCAAAACTGATGATGATGCGTCAATAGAGATGGGCGTTCACATTGGCCAATACTCCGAAAACGATCCCGCTTATGATTATAACGACCATCTCTCACTTAAGGTAAGTGCTTCTGCGAACACCAGGGTGGGTATTCAGTATGCAGTGTTGCCGAACGACTATATCTACGATTGGTGTGAAGTTTCTGAGCCGACTAACATCACCAGTGATAACGATGGAACTTGGCTTGACCTTGAGTTTACTTTACTCTACTACGGCGTTGAATATCGGAAGGTTTGGGTGTGCAGCAACGGCTTTCTAACTTTAAACAAGACCTGTACGAACGCTGATCCGCAGAGCATTCCAAGCACTGATGACCCCAACCCAGTTATCGCGGTTTTCTGGCGAGATTTACACCCTGAGCAGGGAGGCTCAATCACCTACGGCAGGGACGTGTACTTTAACGGTGAGGAGTATTTCGTTGTAAGCTGGAACAACGTTCCAGATGACAGCGGCACCCCTCAAACCTTCCAGGTGCTCATACAACATCGACAACCATGGATTGGATACGATTACCACAACAAAATCTTCTTCCAATACAAAAGCATCACAAAAAGTTATTCAACTACGGTGGGAACTGAAGACCAGGTTGGCAACAAAGGCACCTCTTACGACTATAACAATCTTCATAACGAAGCGTGTCTCAAATTCGATTATTTCATCGCGGGATATCGATTAGAAAGGCTAATAATAAAACTAACTAAAGATGATGGCTATGCCATGATAAGTTTTCTAAGGCCCTACATAGGAGGCTATAACGTCATACTAGAGGAATACACAAACCCATTCGGAGATACTTTCAAATCTGCCATAAAGACTGCTGCAAGTTTGGCGCTGCTCAAGGCAGGCATCATGTGGAAGGTTATGTTGATTACTGCTGACCTTGCTGGTGTCTTGGCAGGTGACCTTTCGCGACCGTATACGGATGATGAGCACGTTAAAGATGCGGGTACGAGTGATAGCGAGGCTTATGTTTGGGCTCAATGTCGCGTTGAAAATGAGTCTATAATATACTGTAAACCTTTTGACAGCACCTTGGCAGCCACTGTAGAATGGTCGTTTACTGATGCAAACAATAAAGACCATGATCTCACGGTGACTGCGAACGCATGGTACAAGGACCTGTCCAACGACAATCTCTACGAAATTTCCACATCATCAACGCTAAACATGTACATAAGTAACACTCGTCAACTCTCCATATCCTCTTCCTCCGGCGGCACCACAGACCCTGTTCCCGGAACCTACAATTACGGCTACGGCTCTTCTGTGAATGTCACGGCTACTGCGTATTCGGGCTATCACTTCGTGTGGTGGTGGCTCGATGGAGGACTAAAGTATGGAAAACAGATAACTGTTACAATGGACTCTGACCACACGTTACACGCGTACTTCCTCCCTAACGGCGGTGGAGGAGGTGAGCCTTGTCCAACATTGTACGCTTGGAACGGCAACGATTACGTTGACTACGGCGTAATAGACATTCACAACCCTTCAGGCGAAGACGTTATCAGAGAAGTATCCATAGCTAAACAAGACCTAGCAGTTGAAGATCGTAAGGCTAAGTTGCGTCTGCAAGAAGGATGGGAAGGCTTGAACTTTTCAGAGTCAGTGATAGACCATGTTAAGCTGTATGCAATTAACGAAGATGGAAAACTGAAACTATGCCCATTAACAAGCGCCGTACACAGCAGACTTGGAGACGTACACGAATACTTAGTGGCAAGCGACGATGTTAAAGCTCAGATCTTTCTCTTGGAAACGATAGACTTAACCTTTAAAGTGCGAGAGGACAGTCAAGGCTTCGTATTTGTAATCGAAGGATGCAACATAATTAAATACTAACAACCCAAAGTTTCCCCTTTTTTTATTGTCTGAAGCTTTCAATGTTATTGCCCTTTCAGTAATCGAGCCTTTTCTTCTTCAATCCACCAGTCAACCACTCTTTTGATCAGTCTCTATCCTTCTCACACGTAATGCTTGAATTGTCAAATTCATGTTCCAAGCTTATTTCCAAACTTTCAAATCATTTAGTTTGCACCTTTCTGTCATAGCGAACAACAACCCCTTATGCTGGGATTGAGGATTACATGTAAGAATCAGACACAAACATTAATGTTTGACTCGACGAAAATTTATTTACGCTAAAAAATGGGTTAAAAAACGAAAAAGAAATTTCCTTCCGTCTAAATTTGTATGCAAAATCGAAATCAAAAGTGCAAAAAGTGCTGAATTAAATAGAGTTAATAGAAAACATAGTTTTCAATAGTTATATCTACTGTAAAAGTAAGTTCTATCTTACTCCTTATAAGTAAAAACATGGCTTTATGCTGGTTGAGGGTTTATATGAGTAAGGGTAAGGAGAAAACAGCTATCCGTTCAGAACTTAGGATTAAGGGTTTGCTTGTTGAAAATGGTATAAAAAT
This sequence comes from uncultured Candidatus Bathyarchaeia archaeon, assembly GCA_964598485.1. Classification (GTDB taxonomy): domain Archaea; phylum Thermoproteota; class Bathyarchaeia; order Bathyarchaeales; family Bathycorpusculaceae; genus SOJA01. Next base: position 25,461 of record CAZRCD010000012.1, on the reverse strand, counting down.
TTCTGAAAAACAGAGCGTGGATGAACTTTCTTCAAGGGGTTACGGTGTAGCTGAGAACGATGAGTTTTTGCTTGCATTTTATGAGGCTCTATATCTTTTGGATAAGGGAAACTTGGACATCGAGAACGGAAAAGGTGAACCTGTGGATTTTCAAAGGGTTCTGCAACACTATGAGGATGCTGATGAAAATGCTTGGGCTAAATACTTAGCATATCGTGATTTGAGAAGTCGCGGATACATTGTTCGCGAAGGTTTCGGCTTAGGCGTTGACTTCCGAGTTTACGAACGCGGAGGATACGGTGAAAAAACGGCTAAATACTTAATTTTGACCATGCAAGAGGGCAATCCAATATCACTGGAGGATCTAACCCGTATTCTGAGACAATGTCAAAGTCTCAAGAAAGAATTGGTTTTGGCTGTTATGAACCGTAGAGGCGAAATAGTTTACTACTCGGTTTCACAGTTAACCCTAAAATAGTGGTGTTCGAATTGCCAGTTTTCAGAAGAGTTCGTGGAATGAGAGATTTTCTGCCAAAAGAAGCCCAAATGATGAAGTACATTGAAGGCAAGGCTAGAAAAATAGCCCGACTTTATGGATATGGAGAGATAATAACGCCTGTTTTGGAATCTTACGAGCTTTTAGCTGCAAAAGCTGGTGAAGAGATTCGCTCTAGAATGTACGCTTTTGAGGATTTGGGTGGACGCAAGGTCGCCTTAAGACCAGAGTTCACGGCTTCTGTGGCGAGACTAGTTGCAACCACTCTAAGAAACGAACCTAAGCCTTTACGAATGTTTTCCGTGGGAAGCCTATATCGATATGACGAGCCGCAGCAAGGTCGTTTCAGAGAGTTTTGGCAGTCAAATTATGAATTGATGGGTTCAAGCAAGCCTGAAGCGGACGCGGAAATAATGATGTTGACGAACAGTTTGATGAAGGCTGTGGGATTGAAGAATTTTGTTTTTAAAGTTGGGCATGTTGGGGTTTTGAGGGGGATTTTAAGCCAAGAAAAGATTGAAGATGAAGTTCAAAACGGAATTATGCAGTTGATGGATAAAAAAGAGTATGCTGATGCTCTTGGTCTGGTTAAAGAGACTGCACGCGCGTCTAGTAGATGCTTGGAGACTCTTCGAAAACTGGTGAAAGTTGGGGGCAGCAAGTTCTCTGAAGTTCTAGGTGAGATGGAAAGGCTTGTTGAAGGCTTTGAAAGTGCTGTTAACGCTGTGAGAAACCTTCAGGAGATTCTTCAGTTTGTTTCGGAAAGCGAAGAGAACATCGACATAGTTGTTGAGGCAGGTCTTGCCAGGGGACTTGAGTATTACACTGGAATGGTCTTCGAGGTTTACGTTCCAGAGTTTAATATAGCGTTGGGTGGCGGTGGAAGATACAACAAGCTTATTGAAATGTTCGAAGGTGAGCCTACACCCGCGGTTGGTGTTGCTCACGGGTTAGATAGAATAATGATGGCAATGCAGAAACAGAAAACTCCTCTAGAAACTGAGGAGGAAAAAACGGTTGTGGTAATTCCCGTTAAAGAAGGATTGAAGGGGGAAGCGTTGAAGATTTCACGGGTGCTGAGAGATGCGGGCGTACCAGTTGAAGTTGAGGTTATGGGACGAAAAATGGCCAAAGCTTTGGAAGACGCAGACAGAAGAAAAATGGATTATGCAGTAATCGTGGGAGAAAGAGAACTGAAAGAGAAAGCAGTCGTGCTTCGAAATCTCGCTAAAAGAGAGCAGAAAACCGTGAAAATCGAAAAGATAGTAGAAAAGATAAGAGGTTAAAGTGAGCTAACCATGCTGTTTCTCTCTTCTTAGGAAGTCTCCTATATCTGAAATATTTTCTATGACAACTCCATCCTTTACTTTGTCCAGATTGCATAGTATTTTGCCAAAGCCTAAACATTCGCCATGTTGGTTTAGGATTAATGTGTAATCGCCTTTCTTTTTTGAACCCATCACTTCAGTTATTCCTTGTTTGAATATGTCCCTTCCACAGATGAAAAGCCATTCCGTCTTCTTGTCAACAATTACCTTGTTTGCCTTTTTCCCTGCAATCATTCTTAATAGGTTGAAGCTTGGAAAGAATTTTCCCCTTTTAGCTTTTCCGAGGTAAGTTCCTGCGTAAAAGATGTCTTTTGAGATTAACCTCTTCAAACTATCGTTCAGAAGAAAGTATGTGTCTCGCCTTTTTAATATCAGATTCTTGTCTAGACTAATCCTTGTCTGAAATCGACTTACAAAGTCTTTTATCTGGTTCATTGTGCACACCCACGTTTTTTGAGTTTACAGACGAAGAATCCTTGGGTTTGTCCAGGCCAAATTCTCCTGCAGTGCTCTATTGAACTGTCCAGTTTTTTGCCGAAAACGCTTGTTAACGCTTTTTCTCCGTAACAGCTGATTTTTTCAACTTGAAGTTTCAAGTTTTTTATTGTCCAGTCAATGTTTAGTTCGTTCTCTTCAGGCTCTAGCGAGCATGTTGCGTAGACTATTTCACCGTCATCCTTTAGGACTTTGGCTGCTTCGGTCAATATTTCCCTTTGGAGTCGGGCGTTTCTCTTCACGTCTTTGATTGTTCTTTTTTTGAACCAGTCTTTGTCTGTTACGAAATTGCCTGAGTATGAAACGTCTAAGAGTATTCTGTCAAACTTCACTTTTAACCTTGAAGCTTGTCTTGCATCTATCTGATAGACTATTGTATTTCTTACGTGGCACCGTTCTAAATGGTTAGACAACGCAGTCAATTTTCGCTTTTCAATGTCTAAAGCGATTATTGCGCCTGTGTTCTGCATTAGATCGGCTAATTGAACGGTTTTTCCTCCTGGAGCCGCACAAGCATCCAGCACTACATTGTCTTTTGGTTCTGTGAATAATGTTGCGGGGATTTGGGCAGCCGCCTCTTGAATCGAGTACAAGCCTAGAAGGTATTCTGATGTTGCTCCTACGGAAAATTTCGATTTGCGAATCGAATAGCCGTTTTTTAGGAAGGGAATCTTTTCAAGCTCTATTCCTAATGACCGCAGTCTCTTGGTAACAACTACTTCTTTGGCGTTTATGGAGTTTATTCTGATGGCTTGTCTTGGCTTAACATCCTTGTATTCCCACCCCAGTTCCTCATAGCGAGTCTCAAATTTTTTTTTGTCAGACATTAACAGTATGTAAGATAGTTGTTCATAAAAACTTGGTGTTTTTTACATACTACAATGTATTGGCTCCGAATACATTTCCAAGCAGAAAATTACGTGGGCTATTTTCTTAGCTTGTATAAAACATCTGCAGTTGCTAAAAATGGTGCGGCCGCCGAGATTTGAACCCGGGTCGTCAGCGTGGCAGGCTGATGTCCTAAACCAAACTAGACTACGGCCGCTCATACCTTCAGTAGAGCTTACGTTTTTTAAAAGATTTTGGTCATGTTTGCTTAGGTCATCGTCAATAGTTGCTCTCTTAACAAATCCTAAACTTTGTCTATAATATATATAATTCAGATTTCTTTCCCTCGTTCATTCTTCTCCAGTTTACGTATGATTTCTAGCGCTTCGTCTATCACCCTTATTTTATTTGAGATTTTTCCAAAGTATTTTTGAAAGCTTAAGGCTCTCAGCACCGCTATGCCCTTTTCTGTAATAGCATACAGCGTTCTCTTTTCTGATTTCCTTTCTTCCACGAGTCTGTTCTTTATCAGAAAGTCTAGATGTTGCCTAAGAATCGTGCAGTCAATATTGATTTCATATGCTATGTGATCAAGGGTTAACGGCTTATTCACAAGAGCTTCCAGAATATCGATGTACGACTCAAGCTTTGACTTTCGCATTTGTATGCGCCTTCTTTTAGTTTTTGTTTGAAGGGGATAAATCGCTTGTGAATTCTGAATCTTTAGCAGTCGAATTCATGAGAAGTACGAGTAAAAGCACTTGCATGAAGTGTATAGAATGTTTGTGAAGTGGAATCAAAAAGGGCTGAAGTTTGTTATAGTCACGTTATCAGGCTGTGATCTCACGGACTGAACTTTTGCTTTTGGATTCTTATTTTCTTTTCTGAAGACTCTGCATTATCAGCGGTGAAGTTTTTGATTCTTTCTGAGAGTTTCTCAATGTCGTAATCAGCTTTCATGTCCTCTCTCCAGTCCTTCGGAAGCTTCTGCTTAAACCTTCCAGCAGCACGTCCATCCATCATCACTATTACCCCTTTATCCTCAGGACTACGTAGCAACCTTCCAGCAGACTGGGCTAAAGCATTCAAGCAGGGAATGCCGTTCGCGTATTCCATGGCTTTGTTCCCAAATTTCTCTCTAAAATACTTAACTAGAACTGTTTGCAGTTCGGTTCGCTTGGGATAAGGCAAACCAACTGCTATTACAGCTGAAAGCAACGATCTACCGTCCATAGACATGTCAACACCCTCGCTTATCTTGCCCCTAGCAACTCCGAAAACAACACATTGATCATTAGACTTCAAAAACCGCAGCAAATCAACAATCTTAGTATGTCTCTTCTCAAGAATGAAAGGCAAATCAAAATCTGCAGCATTGACAACTTCACGCATTATCGCGTAAGACGGAAAATAAACAGCCACTCTGCCCTTAATCTGCCCAATAATCCTTTCCAGATGATCAGCAATTCTCTTCCACTGGGCTTCACTGCGCTTTTCAAACTTTGTTGTAACAGACAAATCAACAACAATAAGCCTGTTCTCACGCGGAAAAGGACTTGAAATCTCAACGCTTTCACAACGACTTCTCTCAATACCCAAAACATCAACGTAATAATCAGTGTGCCAAAGGGTTCCAGACATAAGTACTGCAGAACGAAGCTCGTTAATGACGCTTGCAGCCAAAGCAGGGTCAAGACATCTAATCCCAAGCCTTACACGACGTCTTCTATCCCTATCAACCTCAACCTTCATGTACCGAGCGTAACTTGAGCCTGTCATGCTAACCCAATTTGAAAGGAAATCGGCACATCTGGACAGATAGGAGATTGGGTTTCTACCCGCCTCAGCCCTTTTGTAACGAATAGTTTCTCCCAGTTCTGATAGTTCAGAAATGATTTCAAGCAGCTTGTCAGCATTAACGCTTAACGTTTCCAATAGTGGTTTGACTATTTCACGGGTTCCTATAACATGCTCAACACCAAACCCGAATTCCGCATGCACTTTTTTACCAAGTTTAACCAACACATCATGCAAAGCCTCTAAAAAACCAAAATCGTCAACACCGAAAATTTCGATTTCTCTCTGGGCTCGCTTAACAGATGTTGACGAAAGCTCGTCTGAAAGGATGCCGGCAGCATAATAGGGCAAACTGTGAGCTTCGTCAAAAATGCAGTTTACATCCTCCACTTTTATTCCTGCTCTTCCAAAAACTGAATTCCTAACAGAGTCAACCAAAATGTAATTGTAGTTGCCAACCATGATGTCAGCATACTTTGCGAGAACCTTAGTAACCTCGTAAGGACAAAGACGTTCATCCACGCTTATCTCATACACTTCATCTGGAAGCAAAGGACCCGTCTTCTTAATCTTGTCAACAGCGTTGTAGGCACGCCAACTCAACATCCTTCCTTTGTAAGTCCTCTCATAATACTCGCAAGTATTCCCAAAAGCTCCGTCCTTCAAGTTTCTGCAGTATTGAAGAAACCCGCGATAGCTTATGTTCCTAAACCTTGTATTCTCTCGCACATAGGGACACATCTCCATCTTGCTCTTGAAAATAGACGCAACAAAGTTAATGCCTGAATATTCTTTGATTCTCTTAAGCTCTCTACAATAGATTTCAAGCTGATTCCGCGTTCTAGTCAGCGCAATAAGCCGCCCAACAGAGTCATCCAATTCTTTAGCCATGAAAAACGCTGTCAAAACGGAAATGGATTTGCCAGTGCCGCATGGAGAGGAAAGCAACCCAATCTTTCTATTCTTAATGACGTTAAAAGCAAAGTCTATCGCATCACGTTGGAAAGGACGAAAATCATCGTAAGGAAAGAATCTTTCAACGCCAGATTTGCCTTTTTTCTGAACTTGCCTCGAAGACTGTTCAACAACAACATGTTTTTTTCTTAAGAAGCTTCCACATTCCCTGCAAAAGAGACTGTTCTGGTAATCCTCAACAGAATGAACAGCACCGCAACGGGGACAAACATACCTTATTGTTCGAGGCAATTATTCCAAACCTAAATAGCAGATAGAAAGGGGTAATCATAACCTTTTCTAAGCTTTAACACGAAACTCATTTGGAATCACGTTTAAGCGCAGCTTCAAGCTCGTCAATATCCTTTAAGATTGTGTCTGAGTGAACAATTATCCACGGACTTGCATTCTCAAGCGAGCATATGCAGATGGTTTTCTTTCCATTAAGTTTAGCATAAAAAAGCTCCATGCAAGTTCCAGCTGAAAGCCTCGGCAAATAAGCAATTAGAACATCACATTTTTCTATGTCTTCCAAGTCCCTTCTTATGAACCCAGCCGCTGGAACCTTCCTCCACCAGCCTAGTTCTGTTCCCTTGTATATGATTTTCTCCCGTTGCCAAGGGTCAACAGGCTCATAACCGCAACGCACACAGATTTCGCGAATAACCTCCCGGTAAGACTGCTCTGTCTCCATGCCTTGAATTGGACCTGAGATGAAAACCTTCCTTTTCAAACCAAACTCACGCTCAAATTCTTTTCTGTTGAAAGGAAAGAATTAAGAGTTCGGCTTTATATTCTGATTTCTCTAAAATAAATGATTACGAGGAAGCTTAACATTTGGGATTCGTTGATCCTTTAACTGCAATTATCGTTTCGTTCTGTTTTCTCGGATTGATGCTATACAAGCGTGTGAATCTTGGAATCACCTTGAACTCGACAGCCCTGCTTCTAGCTTTACTCTCAATTAACTGGCAAACCATTCCAACAATAATATATGAAACATCCGTTGATTTGCGCACCATTTCAGTTGTGCTTGCAACTTTCGGAGTAATGCTGATGAGCCAACTCTACAAAGAAACAAGAGTTATTAACGATTTAAGTGAGAGCCTAAGCAGAATAATCAAAAGTTCGAAAATTGTATCAAGCGTTCTTCCAGCGGTAATAGGATTTCTCCCAGTCGCCGGTGGAGCATTGATGTCAGCGCCACTCGTAGATACCGAAGCTGAAAGACTTGGATTAAAACCTGAAAAGAAAGCTTACGTAAACTTGTGGTTTAGACACACCATTTTTCCAGTTTATCCAATAAGCCAAGTTCTAATAGTCACCGCAGCACTCACGGGAATAGCCATACCCTTGATAATTATGCGTCAGATTCCAGTGGTTATCGTCATGATAATTGTTGGATATTTTATTGGTTTTTGGAAAGTTTCTAATCCAAAGAACAAAGAAAACTCAGACCCAAAGAGTTTAAACTCACAAATGAAACGTTTTCTCATTGCTTTCTCTCCGATTCTAACAACAATAGTTGTGGTTGTCTGTTTAGATTTCTCCGGTTTCAACTTATTCAAACAGGGCTTCGACGTGCTGACGGCAACCTTCATAGGCTTAGTGGTTTTGATTGTTATTTCTAAACCAAGCCTACAAGTTTTCGAAAAGCCTTTCAAAAACTGGGGAATTTATGGAATAACATCTGCTGCCTACGGCGCATTACTGCTGTACAACATAACAAAAGCAGCGGGAATATCTGGAATCTTTGAAAATCTTGTAACAAGTGGAACCATCGACACCATTTTACTATTAACCATTGTCCCAGCTATCCTAGGATTTCTCACAGGCTCACCCTTGGGAGGAATTTCCATAGGCGTCTCCATTTTAGATGGAATACTAACATCATTTTCGCCCAAAACGGTGGCGCTACTCTACATGAGCACTTATCTCGGTTATCTGATTGCGCCAACACATTTATGTTTCGTATTTACAGCGGACTATTTCAAATGCTCACTGGGCAAAGTCTACAAGTACCTGATTCCTTCATTTCTAATATCATTCACAACCACACTGCTGATTTATTTTCTCGGTTAGACTTTGGCTAATAAATGGTGCCGAGGGCCGGGTTTGAACCGGCGACAACCCGGTCTTCAGCCGGGCGCTCTCCCAGGCTGAGCTACCTCGGCTAAACTGAGAGTATGGTGAGAGTGTTTTTAAGTTTTCTGAATTTCTATTGAAAAGCCAGAATAGGGTGCAGGTTCCCTCTACGCGAGGGGAGAAGGGAGAAAGGGAAAATGAATAGTTGCCTTGCACCCTGTGAGTTTAATTAGTGAAATCTTATAGAAAAACCTTATGGAACATTGTTTCAAAAAATCAGATTCAGAATCTTAACTTAAGATACATCAGAAGGGGAAACATCCCTTAAAAACCACAGAAAGATAAGCATAAACACATGTGGGGGTGTAAATGAAAAAGAAAATGGCAATAATAATGTTCGAGTTGGTTGACGAAAGCATGGAAGAACGAAACGAAAAAATAGTGCAGGAACTGCGAAACTGGTTCCGTGAAGATGCAGTTTCCATTCCATGGACCAAAGAAATAAGAGGCATTACTGTAAAAGAAGAATAGCTCGCTTGAAGAGTCACAAAAAACCGTTTCACGTTCTTGATTTTTGCTTTCCTTTTCAATGATTCTTATCAGCAAAGATAAGTTATTTACTTTCGCATTTCTAAAAGACAGCAAAGATTATGAAGGTTAACAACAAAAGAGTGAAACGAAGGTGGAGGGCCCGTAGTCTAGTTGGTTAGGACGTCGCCCTCACGCGGCGAAGATCGCTGGTTCAAGTCCGGCCGGGCCCACCACAAATCTGTGATGTATCTGCGGAAATTTTGAGAATAAACAATAGCTTTAATTATGGAATTTGCTGTAAAAGCTTCTGGTGTTTTAGAATTGAGTTTACCCATCGAAGCAACCGACGTAGTTAAGGTCTTCGGCAGTATTCACGCTTTAGATGGCTTAGGCTTCACTGTCAAGCATGGAGAAATCTTCGGGCTTATTGGTCCGAATGGAGCTGGAAAAACAACCGCCTTACGTATTGTCTCAACGTTGCTAAAGCCTACTTCTGGTTCTGTAAAGGTTCTTGGTCGTGATGTTGTGGATGAGGCTTCTGAGATCCGTGGGCTTATAAGTTATCTTCCTGAAGAAGCAGGGGCTTACAAAAATCTGTCAGGGTATGAGTATTTGGAGTTTATGGCTAAGTTTACCATTGAAGAAAAAGAGTTGATTAGAGAAACTGTTGAGGTTGCGGCAAAGATTTCTGGGTTAGAAGACCGACTTAAGGATAAGGTGAAGACGTACAGCAAGGGTATGAAGAGGCGTCTTCTCGTTGCAAGAGCTCTTATGACAAAGCCTAAGCTTGCATTGTTGGATGAACCAACCAGCGGATTAGATGTTCTCCATTCTGTTCATGTTAGAGGAATTATAAAGCAGTATGTGGAAAAAGAGGGAGTTACCGTGCTTCTTTCAAGTCATAACATGCTTGAAGTGGAGCATTTATGCGGCAAAGTGGCTCTCATAAATAAAGGCAAGATAGTGGCTGAAGGCTCTCCGGTAGAGCTTAAGAAAAAGGTGAATGCGTCAAATCTTGAAGAAGTGTTTGCGAAGGTGGTTGGTTTTGTTTAAAGGTTTATTCAACGTTATTGTGAAGGAAGTTAAGGAGTTGGTCAGAGACCCAACACTCCTCTTAGGCATGATAATCGTCCCGTTAATAATGTTTCCACTAATGGGATTCGCAGTTCAAACTTCGATGAAAGCAGCAGAAGAAAGCATGGGAAACATTTCAATAGCAGTAATGGACTTTGATAAAGGCACTGTTGCTGAAAACCTCACGAATTTCTTGACAACTCGGAACGTTACAATTGTCAAAATTGATGATTTGAACTTCACTGAAGCGGTTAACTACGTTCAACAATCAAACCTCACAGGACTCATAGTCATACCTCTTGACTTTACCAACAACATCACAGAGGGCTTAAAGGCAGAACTAGACGTTTACTCAGTGTTTAGGGGCGGAGGCATTGCTGAGTCTACGAGTTCCTCGATGATAAGCACTTTGTTAAAGTCATTCGAAGAAAGGCTGATTGTTCAAAAAGTTCGTGAAAAATTTCCTGAAAGTTCAGAAAACGTTTTGGATCCTATAGATACGTCTGAGAAATCAATAGTTAAAGGAAAAGGCGTTGACATCCCTCCAAGCGTTCTTTTCGGGTTAATGATGGCGCAGTCCATGGGCATGCCGATAGGCATAATGATGTTGCTTATTTTTGCGATGCAGCTTGCAGCTACGTCTGTTGCGTCGGAGAAAGAGGAAAAGACGTTGGAAACTTTGTTGACTTTGCCTATCAATAGGTTGACAATTTTAGCTGGGAAATTGACGGGTTCCATAATTGTTGCAGTTGTAGGTGCGATAGCTTACATTGTAGGCTTCACTTACTACATGGGTTCTTTTATGGGGATTATGCCAGCCGAAACAGGTGTAGATCTTGCAGCGATAGGGTTAGCGCCAACACCGATATCGTACTTACTTCTTGGGGCCTCACTTTTCGTGTCGCTGATTTCAGCGTTAGCGTTAGCAATTTCAATATCTGTTTTCGCTGAAGATGTAAAAGGTGCTCAAGCCTTGGTAGGGCCTCTGTCCATGTTATTGATCTTTCCAATGATTTTTATGATGTTCAGTGATATCTACGCCTTGCCATTTCCCTTGATGATTGTCTTACTTGCAATACCGTTCACACATCCTATGCTAGCGTCTAAGGTAGCTTTCACTGGCGACTACCTAACAGCTGTCATGGGCATTGTTTACGTGTCGATATTTACCCTTGCAGTGCTCTACATTGCAGCAAGACTATTCGGCACCGAGAAAATCTTGACGGCAAAGCTAAAGTTTAAGGGGCTAAGAAGACGTAAAAGAAAGCCAACTGAATAACAGTAGTAAAGCTTTTCCGTAGAAACTACAAAACTTGTTTCGGTGTTTGTGAATTGGAAATCCAACAGATTGAAGTTTATTCCGTTACTTTGCGTTATGAGGAACCTTTCCGAATCGCTCCGGGAGCAAGCACTGAAAGCCATAATATTGTGGTTAAGATACTCACGGATGACGGGATTGTTGGCTGGGGCGAATCATCGCCTTCGCAAAGGGTAACAGGTGAAAACCCAAAAACGGTTGTTGAAGTATTAGACAAGATCGCCCCGAAGCTCATTGGCGTGTCGCCGCTGAGAATTGAGCAGGACATCGAACTCATGGATTCAATTGTTGACGGAAATCCATCTGCAAAGGCAGCTATAGACATGGCTTTGCATGATATTTTGGGAAAAACTGCTCGTAAACCACTTTTCATGCTTATGGGTGGCTACCGCACAGAAGTCTTAACAGACATAACTTTAGGCATTAAATCTCCGAAAGAAATGGCTGAAGACGCCGTTGAAGCCGTCAATAGAGGTTTCAAAGCTTTAAAAGTGAAGGTTGGAGTCAATCCCACTGAAGATGTTGAACGTATAAAGCTCATTCGTAAAGCAGTTGGCGACAACGTAGACGTAAGACTTGATGCAAATGAGGGATGGACACCTGAACAAGCCATAGAAGTTCTTAACGAATTAGAGAAGTTTAACGTTCAATTTGCGGAGCAACCGGTTTCAGCAGGAGACCTGAAAGGCTTGGTGAAAGTCAGGAAAAACTCGGTGATTCCAATTATGGCTGATGAAAGTGTGCATTCGCCTGAAGATGCTCTTCGCTTGATTATGGCAGAAGCAGTAGACCTTATGAATATTAAGCTGATGAAGTGTGGAGGATTGTTGAAAGGTAGGAAAATCGCTAATATTGCTGAGGCTGCTGGGATACCTTGCATGATTGGTTGTATGGGTGAATCTGAAATTGGGATAGCGGCTGGGGCACACTTGGCTGCGGAAGTTAAAAATATTCAATATGCAGACTTGGATTCTGACCTTTTGCTGAAAGATAAACTTGTCAAAAAGGGTGGAACAGAAGTCAAAAATTCGATGCGGATTTTTCCAAGCCAGTATGGGTTGGGCATAACAGAGTTGAATCAGGAGCTTTTGGGGAAGCCGAAAAAAATTTACGTGTAGATCATGCAATTAATGTGTGAGGTGTATGCGACTTTGGTTTCTCTTAGAGCTTTGGCTCCTTCATTGACTAGGATTACTACTGCTGCAGCTGTTGGAGCTGCCTTGCACATCGGTCAAGGAAACCCCAATTTAATAGATGCGAAAGCAGTTGAGTTTTCAAGAGCAGTGTTAGCTCAAACCGACGTTGAAGGTGAAGTCATTTCATGCGAAGGCCCAAAAGACAATGCGCCAGCATTTACGCGGAGAGAAAAAGTTGGAACCGGAAAAGGCCCCAAGGTTGAGTTTGTCATAGACCCCGTTGATGGGTCAACAGCTTCCTCTAAAGGCAGAAAAGACGCCATTTCTGCTCTCGCTTGTGCACCTGCTGGCTGTTTTCAGGTTCTTCCAGACGACGGATACTATTTCAAAGTGGCAACTGATCATCATTCGATTGGCAAAATTTCTTTAGACATGTCCATCGAAGAAATCGTGCGTACAGTGGCTCAGGAAAAAAATTTGCTGCTTCAAAATTTCACTGTTATAATGTTGGAGCGTGAAAGACATGTGGCGATTCTTGAAAGCCTTAGAAAACTGGGTACGAGGATAATTTTGATTCCTGACGGTGACATTGCAGGGGCGGTTGTTACTTGCAGGCCTGGTTCTGGAGTTGACCTTCTTGTTGGCGCTGGTGCCGGACCCGAGGCAACTATTGCAGCAACTGCTGTGAAATCTTTGGGCGGTACCATGCTTGTGAAGGTTTGGAGAGATAAGAAGGATGATCCTAACCGTTTGGATAGGCTGAGGGCAGAAGGTGTTGACGTAGACAAAACTTATAATGAGGATGAGTTGGCTAAGGGCAATGAACTGGTTTTTGCAGCCTCTGGCGTCACGAAAGGCGAGCTCTTAGATGGTGTTCGCTTTATTCCAAATGGAGCAATTGTTAGCTCAATTTGCATGAGACTGCCGAGCGGAACTGTGGAAAAATCGGAAACAACCCTACAGTTTAAAGGACACCCAGTATACAAACAATTTTTGGCATGAACGCCTCATTCACTCAAAATGTTAACAGAATGATGAGGCTGCCCTAGACTAATACTCAAAAGGATACGAGTCCACCCGACGCCCGGAGTCGGACTGTGTCTTTTTACGCAGTTTCCGTAGCGAATGAAGCTTCACGTGTTGAAATTCTACCGTTTGCGTTTTCGTGGTTCATTTGCGCTTTCGGAAAATCTTGATTAAATATGCCCCTGCTATTATTGCTGAAATACCTAGTATGGCTAAGTAGGGTATAAAAGGAGAAAAGTCGAACTCGCTATCTTGATCGATTGAGACGTTGGTTTCTGACAGAATGAACGTGCCAGATGTGAGGATTATCCCTAACTTTTGAGTCAAGATATCGTCGAGATAAGTCCTAACGAGCTGTTGAAGTAGAATTCCGCTTCTAGGCTCGTAGGCATAAGTCATAGTAATCTGCGGTTCCTTCATAATACCTAACTTTAACAAAAATTCATTTTCAAATGGCTCGAACCTGGAAGCTGCAAAAAATCTTTCAAATTTTCCAATCACCGTGTCTATAGGTTTACCTATACTTCCGTTGTGATAGTGTATGTATAAATCCACGGTTGTGTTCAGCCAATTCATGATAAATGTCTCAGGTGTTTCTCCCTCTAACGGGTATTTCAACAGATAAATCCACATAACCCATTTACCCCACGGGTTCCCGTCTTCATCAACAAGCTCCATCGTGTCGAGGTCAACGGTCACGACTAGATTCTTGTGAATATAGATGGGGCCTGGAATTCTAACCATGTCTGAGCTCAGTTGTATCCTTCCAACAACTTGTTCCATGGGAATCCTCTTGATGAACGATAAATCACCGTTCTCCGCTCTCTCCACAAACTCTATTCCATTATAGCTTACACTTCCGTTAATTGATAAATTAATTTCAACTTCCAGCTTCGCATAATCATCCTTCACTTCGATGCACCTCCAAGAATAGTTACCAGTAGCCAATATAGCGGAGCCGCAATCATCAAAGCCAAGATACGTATATTCCGGTTGCCCATCCTTCATGCCAAATGAGTAAATAGCATAAGATCCTGCTTCTAGCCAATTAAACTTTGACTTGTTAGCGCCAGCACCGCCGGAACTCACGAGGCAACTAACAACAATTAAACCAAATAAAAAAAAGGGGAGGGTCTTCATTTTTGAAATCCTTTTACCATGGATAGTAGTATACAAAGGCATCCGCATCAAGATACCAGTCACCTAACCACACCTCTATCGTGGTTTCAGTTGCAGGATATTCAGGGTCGTTAGAATACCATTCCCCTATCCGATAGGTATAAGGTTCCCAAACAGCCCAGTCCCAGTCATGTTTGATGTTGTGGTATGTTTTGGTATAAGGGTTGTATTCGGCGTAAAGCCAAGCCCAAGCCCAGTCACCATAATCTCCATAGTCTTCATTTGCGCCCTCCATAGGAATACTTGCCATCACTGGGACGCTTAGCAGCGACAACACCGTCACAAAAATGAATATTGATAGAAAGGCAGGTTTTTTATTCATCTATAATCTCCACCTTCTAAGTGATATTTCGAAACTCATATAAAAATTTTACTTCTAAAAATATCAAAAGAGGGACGTTTTGGATTTGCTGGAAGTGTGACCCACTAGCTAAATTTTGCGTTTTAACATCAAAAGCCTAGTGAAGTAACCTTTGAAGTTGACAAGGGTTACCGGAAAGACTGCAAAAAGGTACTAGAGAAAGTTGGAGTGCCGCTAATACGTTGAGGCCCCCCCAAACAGCTTTTTTCGTTTTTCCTAGGCGTGTACACATGCTTATAAAGAGGTATAAAAATATTTGTAGATAAGAAAGAATCGGTATGTGGCATGAACTTTGGATCTAATAGAAGTCGATGAATTAGTCAAGTGTTACGGTAAAATTGAAGCGCTACGCAAAGTAACCTTTGAAGTTACTGATGGAATCACCGGGCTAATAGGTCCAAATGGAGCTGGAAAATCGACGCTAATAAAAATCGTTCTTGGCCTCATATCCGCCGACTCGGGCGAAGCAGTCGTTTTCGGACTAGACTCATGGAAGGATCGTAACAAGATACTAGAGAAAGTCGGGGTGCTTCATGAAAAGCCTCGTTTTCCGTCATGGGTAACTGGCAGAGAATACCTTGAATATTCAGCTAAACTAAAGGGGGTTTCAGGCGTTGCTGGAGAGATTGAGAGAGTATCTGAAGGGTGCGGACTCGCCAGCTTCATTGACAGAAAGATCGGCACTTTTTCTGCTGGAATGGTTCAGAGGCTCGGATTAGCTGATGCCTTGATTGGAAAACCTGAATTGGTGATCCTTGACGAGCCCACAGCTAACTTAGATCCATTAGGAAGATTGGACGTTTTAACTAGAATCAAACGCCTGAAGGATGAGGAAGGTATTAACTTCCTTATTTCAACCCACATTTTATCCGAATTAGAAAGGGTGTGTGACAATGTGATTATAGTTAATGAAGGCGTAATACTCACGTATGGTGCGTTTTCAGAGCTTGTTTCTAAATACACAAATCCAAAATATATGATCAAGGTGGATAATGCTGAAGAATTTATCAATGGTATAAACAGGAAAAACGTGGCAAACCTTGAAGTAAAAGGTGACTACGTATTCGTGGATGTGAAAGATTCTGATTCCTTTATTAAGGAGATAAATGGTTTGGTCAGAAAGCGATTGATAGTGTTGAAGGAGTTGAAAGTTTTTTCTCCAACGCTTGAAGATGTTTTTGTCGAGGCCATGAGGAGGAAAACGACTTGAGCAAGAACAGGTTTATAGTGAGCCTAACTTGGGAATTGAAGAGTTTGTTCAGATTCCCTTTTCCAGAAGTGTTACTCGCTCTGTTCACTTACATGATTTTTCTTCCACGCGGAAGCGGTTTTGCCTTCACTGTTTCTTCTGAGAGCCTAAAATGGGAAGAGATAACCCGTACCATAGCTTTTCACACAACAAGGAACGTTGCACAATTCTCTTTTTTTGCCTACATTCCCATGGGCATCTTCGCATCCATCTTCGCCACATTAGTCTTTGCATATGAAATTGAAAACGGTTTGCTAAAAGTCCATCTTTCTCACCCAATCAGCAGACAAAGCATTTTTTTAGCCAAACTATTATCCTGCTTCCTCATAGTTTTCATAACGTTTTCAGCCAGTCTTCTCTCTTACGCCTTCTTAGACGTTACCGAAAACGCTTTTTACCTGATTCTCTCGCCTGACCTAATATTGAAAGTACTGCTTGTAACAGCATTGCAATCTCTGTTCATGCTAAGTGTTACCATTTCCTTTTCCCTCTACAGTGCAAGGACTTCGGCGTCGCTGATCGGTTCCTTCGCCACAATCTACCTTATTCAACTTTTAAGCGAAAGCGCAAACCTAGAATTTCTACCACCAATCTCTTTCAGAGAACAGGCTTCCTTCCTTTTTTCCAAGACACTCCCAAAGCTTTCTCAACTCCCTAACTTTCTGATTATCCCCCTCGTTTCAGTTTTTCTGATCGTTTGTTCCTATCTTTTCTTTTCAAGGAGGTTGGAGGTAGGTTGAGGATCTCCAGAGTTTTGTTGAGGATTGGTGTCTGCATTATGATTATGGGTTTGTCCATCTTACTCGCGAATTTGACATCTACTCTACGTGGTTCTACTAGTTCCATGAGTTTTGAAGTCCCTGCAAACGGAACATACGCTGTAATTGTCAAGCTCCAGAATCGCCCATACGAAATTAGAATCATTGTCTCTGAAGATTTCAAAGGCAACCTCTGCATCTTCAACTACGAAGGCATCAAAAAGCTAACTGAAGGCACAAAAACACCCACTCTGGAACAAGATCTGGAAGGCTCATCACTCATCGACTTCACGCCAAACCGCAGAGGAGCCTACACGTTTCTAATAGAAAGCAATATCTCTGAAAATATCAGCGGCTCAATAGGCCTAGTCGAAAAAAAGGCAATAAGCCAAGATGTTCAAGTCGACTCTACAATTATTATTCTGTTCGGCTTGGCTGTCACGTTAGCAGCTACGATGTCTAAGTCCATAAAATCCTCACGAACCACATGCTGAGTGACACAAACTCGATGCAAGTGGAGCTGTCACAATTGTTTTATTATTCCAAACTTTCATTCACTCAAAACGTTAACAGAGCGGTGGGGCTGCCCGGATTTGAACCGGGGTCACGAGCGCCCGAGGCTCATAGCCTAGACCAAGCTAGCCGACAGCCCCAAACTCGTAGTCCAGACGTCCTCAAACATAATTTGTGATTAATCATAAAAACCTTAACCAAAATTCAGAGTTTAGAAAAATAAAACTTGGAATCATAAACTGCAATCGTTAGTTTTTGTCGTACGCGCCAATTCATAACCTATAAGTCAAACCATTAACCTGTCACATTCACGATGCAAATGCAGACTAATGTGGACACTTTAATTGAAATTCCATGCTTCAAATGCTTGTTTTGGGACCGAAGGCGAGAGAGCCCTCCACATTGCAACCCTAATAAATGTCAAAAATTAACGGAGTGGCTTCTCAAACAAGCCGAAAACTATCAACAAACTGAAGAGAATTTAACATTTGTGAACGCACCGTACATTAAGGCAACAGAAAAATCCACACCATAAAAATTAGGCGCGAATAGCTGAAAATACTCTATGCTTCAAAATCTCAAAACCCGAAATTTGAGCCCTCATGCAAGTCAGAGATTCTAACAAATGATTCAAAACATTCTCTCAGACAAGTCTAGAATTTATCGTCTTCTTCCTCTAACGCTGCACTGAAGCACCTTTGGGCAAATTAGACATTCATCCGGGATAGCCGCATCTTTTGGAAGTGAGTCCAAAAAACCAAAATAATGGGCACATTTTGCTGGTGAGTCGAAAACTTTCGGATATTCAGTTGCCCTAACCCCGACAATTTTCACGCCTTCCACAAGTATGTCTATTTTTGAGTTGCAGTAAGGACAAGCATAATAACTCTCTCTCGGTATCGCAGACGAGTCAGTCAAGACCGTCGGCTTATCAAAGCTTTTACCACACCCGTTGTATGGGCACTTCAGCCTTTCCTTGTGAGAGTGTAAATGCATGGCTCGTCCCTTTTGTAATTTACTTCTATTACATATCGCTAATATTAATATTTAATAAACATTTCTGTCTACGCGTACAACAAAAATACAGAAATACTCAATCCATAAAATCGAAGAACTCCTAACGAGCCATGTTTCTGCCTGAATTTTGTGACGCGATGAGAAGTCTTTCCAACTTCGAGTTCTCTATGCGCTGACAGAAAAAGACTGTGACTACTTAAATCCTCTAAATCTTTATATCAATAACCATCTAGCAATTTTAGGGAGACCTTAATCGTTGAACAGCGATGAAAGATTTAGAGTCTACGATTACGATATACCTGAGCAAGCTGAAGAAGCTTGGGATAAACTCGCCAATTGGTACTCCGCAAGGAAAAAGGGTTCTTACGAATTCAAGATTCAGTTGCCAGCCATTCTGAATCTTCTAGGTAATCTTCGGGGGAAGAGCTTGATAGACATTGGTTGCGGTCTAGGCAACTATTCAGTGGAATTCGCAAAAAGAGGAGCCAACGTTCTCGGTATAGATCTTTCTCAAAAAATGCAGGACAAAGCTAGAAATAACGCCAAAATGGCGGATGTCAAATTAACGTTACAGAAAGCAGACGCCCGCTTAATACGTTGTCCCGATAATTCTTTTGACATAGCCGTTATAATCCTCGCAATCTTGAACGAAAAAATAATTAAAGAGGCAGCAAGAGTCCTAAAACCTGGCGGGCTACTTCTAGTCTCAGACACCCATCCAACACTTGAGGCAAAGGGACACTGGAAAAGTGACAAAATCGGGACACCCAGAATTGTCGAAGATTATTTCTCACGAGAAAAAAAGAAATGGCAAATAAATTATGATACAGAACATACTATCACTCTCGAATACTCAACGCAAACAATTGGACAATGCGTTAACCTGATCGCTGATGCAGGTTTTAGAATTCTGAGAATCGTAGAACCTAAGCCTGGAGAAGACCTCAAAAAAAGCGATCCAGTACATTATGAAAAATGCTCAAGAATACCATGCTTCATAATCTATCTGACACAGAAGCATATGTAACCTAGAAGATTAAGCAAGACGGAAAGCCTCGGGCGGGATTTGAACCCGCGGCCAACAGCTTACGAGGCTGCCGCTCTACCGGGCTGAGCCACCGAGGCACATCTATTAAGTGATTGATGACAAGCAGATTTTAAATGTTCGGAAAACAAAAAGCAAAGTTGAAAGCCTTTTTCACATGTCAAGTCTTTTTTCAACAACTGTTCTCCTTAAACCTTAAAATCAAACTGAAATTCTGGAAAATAAATAGTGCTATCTTTAAAAGCGAACACGAATATCTCTAACACCTCGGGTGAAAAAATGTCCATTTCTAAAAGATTCGGTGAACGTGAAATTATCAGCACTATTCGGAAAAATTTGGATGCAATGCCTAAAATGCCTGTTCCTTTCGGTGATGACGTCTCCGCTGTGGAAATCGGCACAGAGAATCTTATCGTATTGAAGACAGATATGCTCGTGGACAAAACTGATGTCCCGCCAAATATGAGTCTTTGGCAAGCTTGTCGCAAGGCTGTTGTCATGAACATTAGTGATTTCGCCGCAAAAGGTGTAAAGCCGATAGCCATGCTTGTTTCCCTCGGGCTTCCCAAAAACTTGGCAACAGCGAAGAATGTTGAACAAATTGGAAAAGGCTTGAATGCTGGAGCACGCGAATATGACGCATACATTATCGGCGGAGATACAAACGAAGCCTCAGACTTGGTGATTAGCATTTCACTTTTTGGAACAGCTAGAAAGAACACGTTGATGTTGCGGAGTGGAGCAAAACCAGACGACTTGGTTGCAGTGACAGGTTTGTTTGGAAAAACCGCTGCTGGCTTGAAAATTCTAGTTGAACGTTCAAAGGCGCCAAAAGGAATTAGCAAAATTCTTACTGATTCGGTTTTGATGCCTTGTGCTCGCTTGAAAGAAGGTTTAACCTTAAGCCAAACAAGAGCCGTTTCAGCCTCTATAGATTCAAGTGACGGTTTAGCATGGAGTCTTCATGAAATCGCAAGGGCAAGCAATGTTGGCTTTCTAATTAATAGTTTTCCAACAGCCAAAGAGGCGGAAAGATTCGCAAAAATCAATAAGCTAGATCCGTTAGAGTTGACGCTTTACGGTGGAGAAGAGTACGAACTTGTATTAACGATAAAGCCTAAGCTTTGGGAGAAGGCGGAAAAAGCTGTTGAAAGGGTTGGTGGAAAACTGTTTCCAATTGGAAAGGTTACCGCTGAAGAACAAGTTCTCTTAGAAATTAACGGAAAAAGACGCATCATTGAAACGCGGGGCTGGGAGCACTTCAAAAAGCGCGGTTTAATTCAGAAGTAAACATATTATGATTTGAATCTTGATGTCTGACTTAACCACCCGCTCAACTGTTCGAGAAGCAATATTCTATGAAAAGCTGAAAAATGGAAAAGTCAAATGCAGCGTGTGTGAAAGGCGATGCGAAATTCCGCAAGGCGCAAAAGGATTCTGCAGAACACGAATAAACATAGATTCAGAGGATGCTCAAAACCAATCGATTTGCGAATAGTTTCTGGCTTGCTGGAAAGTTTCATGTTGAATGTTAATTTCTGCTTTTTCCAAAGGAAAATTTATATGAGGGTTAATTGGCTTTATTTTTAATCTCGGGTCGTAATCTAGATTTTTGGGCGAAAACTCTGCAGGGTTACTTCTTTTTGATTGAGCGTTTACGTCTACGCCTTTTGACAATAGTTACTGATCTCGTTTGATTTAGCTGTCGGATTTTAGCGTTTGGAAAAGCCCGTTCAATGTCTCTTCGTAGCTTGGCGATGTCAACTTCTCCGTAGGTTTTCACGTCAACTATTTGTTTTTCATTTTCGTCATAACTCACGGAAAGCGTGTATCCTGAGCCGACTTCAATCTGTGTTGGCTCTAAAACGAACCCTAACTCTTCAGTGTCCAATTCGATAAAGCTTTCTGGTTCACGCTTATGTTTACGCTCTGGCATTGTAATCACGACTCTTAAAGAAAAGGGCTGTGAAGATTAAAGGTTTTTACGTTCGAATAAAGATTGAGCGTACGTACATGGCGCATCAGTGAAACATCATTCTGTCTTCGTATTTTTTAAGGTGTTGTGTGGCTTCAGAGACGTCCATGAAGAGCTTGCTGACTCTTTCCACATCTTCAATGGTAACCTCTTTGTGCTTGGCACTTTTAGCGTTTTGAGCCGCTAAACTCAGCAGTTGAACCGAGTATCGTAGAGAAGTCTTAGCTCCGACTTCTGTGATTTTTTCTAACGCGTTTTCTTTAATGTTTATTTTCTCCTCTTTTGATCGTATTTTTAGGATTTCGCGGATGCTTTCAGCATCGTAATCTTCAGTTCCGATGATTACGGAACGGTCAACGAGGTCGAGAGGGAAGCCCATGGGGCTTTTGACGTCGGTGCCTCGGATGGTGGTGACGCCTCGGTTTGTGGCTAGAATGATGATTGGCACAAGTTCGCTTTCGATGGCTCTGCCTAAGAAGCTGAAGGCTTCCAAATCTAGAAGGTGTGAGTCATCAATGAATAAGACGCCTGGGTGGATGAAAGCCTTTTCTTCATCAATCATTTTTTTAACTGCTTCATCCACGGCTGTGCGGACTTCACTGTCTATTTCCTTTGTTGCTGTAGCTCCCATGAACAAAGAGAAAATTCCTCCTCCCATTCTTTGACGGGCATTGATTTCGTCCATATCTGCTAGGGTTAAAGTGTAGACAAATTCTTTCTCTTTAAGCACATCACCTTGAGGTCGAGGGATTTTTTTCCTAGTGTCTATGTCGTAGGTTTTTCCTTTAGTGCTGTCCATACTTATGCCAAGGTTGACTACTCTTCCACTTTCAGCGTCAATTTGTATGATGTATCCTTCTGAAATGTTCTGCTGAATGACTTGTTGGGCTATGTTTGACCCTGCTTCGATGGTTTTCGCTTCATCCTGAGTTTTCAGTGAGAGTCCGATGCTTTCAGGAACCTTTTGGTAAGGATTGTAGGGATGAGGAGCAGTTTTTATGTCCATGCTCGTGAGTTCGCCTTCGTAGACTTTGCGCATCTCATGAATCTCTACTCCGATGCATTTTCTCATGGCTTCGATGAGGATCTCTGTTTTCTTGCGTTCGCTGCTGTATATTTCGCTTCCACTCATCTGGATAAACGGTACATTTTCGCCTAGTTCCTTGGATATTGCCACGGCAATTGCTGTCTTCCCTGTTCCAGGCGGACCCGCAAAAATTACGGTTTTACCGCTTAGCATTCCCTCTTTTATCATTTGGATGACAAGACCTGCAGCTTCTCTAGCTCTTTCCTGACCAACCATTCCATCCTTTATTTTGACTGCTTTCAAGTTTTCGTCTAAGCCCAGACCTTTGATGTGCGTGTGGGCACCGATTCTTTCAAATCTGGTTGTCGGATGTGTTGGCAATTCCTTAATAGACGCCATAATTATATCACCCTATAGAGTAAAATCGGAAGTAAAAGGAAAAAACTAAGATATAAACTTCACTTCGCTCCTTCATTAATTTTAGATGATGGCTGTTCTGTCTAGCAGATAGTTTACGATGTTTACGCATGAAGCTGCTAGGTAGAGCCGATTTCCAAGGGAAACCTTTTCACCATACCGTAAAGCAAAACCTTCAACCCTCTTCGGCAGCCCCTTATGGTCTCCCAAGACAAAAACGGGATTCTCACCTATGTCAACCTCAAAAATGTCTTTTCCGCCTTCTTCAAGAACATAAATCGGTGATTCATCTGCTTTTGCCTTCAACAGAGCCTCAAAACTAGATTTGTCAGTGGTTATGCCTGGATGGAATTTTCCTGATAAGACATTCTTGAGAATCTCTTTCCAAGTTTCTTCGTCTGGGCGTACGTCTCTAAGCGTTGCGCCATCAACCTTTAAGTGTAAGGGCGGCAGTGGTGTGCCGCTTAATAGTGCATGGAAGACAACGTTTCTGCGGATTTTGTGAGAAAGAAATAGGCTGGCTTCAATGCATTCATGTACAATGTCTAATCTTCCAGCCTTGCGTAGACTTGTGAATTTTGAATCTGTTCTGCCTTTACGCGAATACAAAACAAA
This sequence comes from uncultured Candidatus Bathyarchaeia archaeon, assembly GCA_964598485.1. Classification (GTDB taxonomy): domain Archaea; phylum Thermoproteota; class Bathyarchaeia; order Bathyarchaeales; family Bathycorpusculaceae; genus SOJA01. The sequence continues at coordinate 2,237 of CAZRCD010000012.1, read as the reverse complement.
CTCACGCAAGAAGTTTCACCATTCTTTGTTAATGATTAGGTTCAACATAAAAATGTGGTCCTAAGCTTGATAGCTCTTCGTTAGATTTAATAACCTTCTATTAATTAGTTGAGCAAAATCATATAACGTCACTGAAAACCATTGTGAGGATAGATTGGTCATGGAAAACTTGATGATGGAGACTGCAAATGTCATAGTGACTGACGTAGCTTGTTTAAGAAAGAAGATGTGTAGCTCCTATAGAAAGTTCAGCGAATGGAATACTTGTTGACGAGCTCAGAGAGTACGGCATTAAGAGACTGACGCTTCTTTTTGAGAATGGGGAGATAGTTAGCTTCAAGGCTGAAAAGGGAAGCGACGCGTTCAAGAAGATACTGGAGAAAGCTGAAGGAGATAAAGACAGGATAGCGGAATTAGGTATAGGAATAAATTATGGCATGAATCCTATGGGTTGGAGTGTATACGACGAAAAAGCCCTTGGAACAGCACACATAGCCATAGGCAATAATACACACTTAGGCGGAGTCAACAAAGCATCAATAGACATAGACTTCATTCTGTACAACCCAACGATAAAAGCCGACGACAAAATCATAATGGACATGGAAAAACTATCCTAACAGACAGACGTTATTCGTACATATGAACAACACATCAATGAAAAGAAAGCAGCATACGCTCCAAACATAGGTTCCTATACAGAAAACTATGGGGGTCTATTTTTCTACGGTTTGCGTGGAAAATCTGCAACTCGCTACGATTATTATCTGACAAAACGGAAATTGAAGTCCGACAAATCTACAGCTCAAACGACCTATATATAAGGGGGGGTCTAGACCCGCAGACAGCCAGAGACTCTTTTAATAGAAAATGGAGCCTCGGGCGGGCGTCGATCCCGCGACCTACGGCTTACAAGGCCGTTGCTCTACCAGGCTGAGCTATCGAGGCACCTTAACTATAGAAATCACATCATCAAAAATAAAAACATTCGCTAACTAAGCCAGCGACTACTCTCTTGCTTCAACATATCCTCAGCCTTTCTCAAAATCTTCCTTTCATTAACATAAGTCAAAACTCTAAGAGCTTCCGAAGTGCGAAACCACTTAACCCTATCCGCTTCAAAATCATGATCTCTCACTGAACCCCCAACATACTTCAAAAGAAAAAAATGAACAATCTTCAAGATACGTTTTCCTCTAAAAAAATTGTAATTAATCTCCCCAATCTTCTCAACAATTTCACCTTCCAAGCCCGTTTCCTCCCTAACTTCTCTCATTGCCGTCTTCTCAGCCGTCTCACCCTTTTCAATCAACCCCTTGGGCAAACACCAAACCCTCCTCCTAGAAATCAACGCCACCTCAAACTGACCATTAACCACTCTAAAAATCACTCCTCCAGAGGACACCACCCGCTGAGTTTCCGATTCCATAGCTTTTCCACCAACCGCATTCCTACTTTAGGCTTCATATGCACAATAGACTAATACATTTACCCTTTTAAACCCTAACCAAAAACACTTATTATCCACGACGTAACACTTATATTAGCGAAACACACACCAGAACTATTTCGAGCGAGTTAGTTCAAACATAAAGTAGATGCAATTCCCATCAAAACCATGAGGAATGAAGGGTAAAGTGAGCTTAAAGCTCATAATGACACCATGCATAGGCAAAACGTTCACCGAAAACGCCAAACAGATACTGCCACAAGGCCCGATATGCTACGCCGTCTGGAGGATGGCTAGGCTTGAGAGCTGAAGAAGGGCGCGGCCAGCCGCGAAAGGTCCCGGGTAAGCGTATGCAGCTGTAGAACCGGGAATTCCTGAATGGGACTTCCTACTGCGGTTCTTCGGAACCGTGGTGCTCCCAAATGGGAGCGGGAACCCCCTGAACTGAAGCGTCTTAGTAAGGGGAGGAAAAGAAACCAAATGAGATTCCCCTAGTAGCAGCGAGCGAAAAGGGATTAGTCCAAACCGAACCCTGTGAGGAAGACTCATAGGGGATGTAGTGTTATGGGCCCGGCTTCCTTCTCACCAGTTAAGCTGAAGTGGCCTGGAAAGGTCTGCCATAGAGGGTGAAAGCCCCGTAAGCGCAAGCTGGAAGGAGTTGAGCTGGGATCCCAGAGTACCGTACCCTGGTTTGGGTTCGGGAATTTGGGACACACCAAGTTCCAAGACTAAATACGCCTCAAGACCGATAGCGCACTAGTACGGTGACGGAAAACTGAAAAGTACC
>CAZRCD010000011.1:0-68330 GCA_964598485.1 uncultured Candidatus Bathyarchaeia archaeon | reverse complement strand
GATGAAGATTGGTTCTCCAAATAAACCTTAACTAATTATTTAATTCGCCCGCGCGAGAGTCTTGTACAACAAGTACAAGGTGAAAGATACTACATCTCAACTCAACGCCATACTCTCCTACCCCATCGACATCTACATCGTCCACCCAGACACAATTAGAGTAGCAGCCGAATACGCCAGAGACTACGGCATCACACCCTACGACGGAATCCACATCGCTCTCGCAGCTGAAAACAACATTACAGACATAATTTCAGCCGACAAAGAACTCGACAAAGTAGAGTTGATCAGAAGAATAGATCCAACAGAATTCAAGCACCAATAATACTAAATTCAAGAGTCTTTTTCTATCTGTTTGCCTTCTGGCATGATCACTTCCGCTGTTTCGGGGCTGATTCCTTGCCACTTGATTTTATAACCCAGAGCCTTCAGAACGTTTGATGAGTCTTTGGCTCCTTCTGTCTCGATAATTCTCGCAGCCTCAGGCAGGAGCAGTCGACCTGTTTGGCTCATCTGTTGTTCAAGTGTTTTCCCTATTTCTTCCAGTTTGTCTTTCTTCACAAGGCTGTTCGGTAACACCAAGTAGCCTTGTGGAGGCTTCTCGGTTAGTGCCGTTCTTACGGATTCGGTGGACACGCCGATTCTTGCGGCAAATTCTTCATAATTCACAACGGGCTCCACGAATGTTACTGGAAGGCTCCTGACAAACTGTGCTTGTTTCTCTTTAACATGCTGAAACGCTTCTTCCAAGTAACGGAGAATCGGAGGTAACGGAACCTTATTCCGATAATACACAATGTTCAGCTTCGCGTGTTTCTCTAGTTTCGCCAGTTTCTCACACGCCAGGGCTTCATCCACCGCTATAAGCATGTTCACTTCAATCTTCTTCAACTTCTCGACCTTCCGTCTCAGATACTCAGCCGTCCAAAACCCCACAACCTCCATAAACACCCTAACCCCTTCCCTCTCAAAAGAAAAATCTGGAATAATCACAAAGCGACCAGCCGGAACAGGCTCAGGCTCCCTCCTCAAAACCCAACCAGAATCCAAAGCCTCAAAACGCACAGCGAAATTCTGCTCAACAACACTGTCGTAGGAAACAGCTGAGGGCTCAGGCTTCCTTAGTATTCCGCCGTGCCTGCCGCTTTCAATTTTGAAATCGCATATCTCGTTCGTGTATTTCCAGAGGATCTTCGCCTCAACAGTCCACCCCGGATTAGCAATAACAGCTGGCAAAAGCTTCGCCAAGGCCGTTCCATACCTCCTAGTTAGCTTAAAAAGGCTGGCTGGCCCATCTATCTTCACCCAGAAACCGCCCCTCCTGTAAGCCTCATAAATCAAGCCCAATCTCTTTACCGTATAGAAAATTCTCTGCCAATTCCCAGAAGCCGTGAAGTCCAGCTCCGTCGAGTTAAACAGAAGCGTCTGAGTCAAGCTAACATTATAATCTTTAAGCAAAGACTGCGGAGACAACGGATTGAACTCCACCAGAACCAGTTCACTGTCCAAGTCAGCGTACAAAGCTTCCTCCACCATCTCAGCGGTCAACTTCATTTCCGAAGCGACAGACTCGACTATTCTAGTTCTTTGTTCAGGTGTGGTCGGCAACCCAAACCTTCCAGTCGCCTGAAAAAGCCTTCTCCTCAAATCCACCGGGTCAACTTTAACATTGCACTTGAACACGCTTCTTCTGTCAAGAAGAACGGACAAGCCTCTAACAAAACGGTAGTCATAACCCATGTTCTCAAGTTCACCGACAAACTCCTTCAGAACATTCTTCTTTTCGCCTATATGACGACTGTAGGCCTGAATAAGAAGGTTGGCAACCTCCAAGTTCTCACCGGAAAGCTTAGCGTATCGAGGCCAAATTCTACCGCTCCTCCTCCGCACCAAAAGAAGCTCACTAGGAAGCACACCTCATTCCCCCTTCCCCGTCTTTCTCTTTCGGCGCCGCCTACGGCTTATCCCCACTTCAACAGTCTCTTTAGACACGATTTCCACAAGCTTAGCCCTTTTGCCTTCCACTTTTCTGAGCAATCTCCCAAGCCTCTGAACATACTCCCTTGTGCTTCCAGTCCCGCTCAGGACAAAACCCACAGAAGCATCTGGAACATCAACACCCTCGTCGAGAACCTGAGAAGTAACAATAGCCTTGTACTCGCCGCTCCTGAAATTCCCCAAAGTCTTGCGACGTTCCTCCCTAGGCGTCTGATAAGTAACGGCTGGCACCAGAAACCTGCGGCTGATCCTGTACACGAGATCATTATGCAACGTGAAAATCAAAATCTTCTTGTTCCCGTAGGCTTGAAGCATCTTCGCCAACGTGTCCAGCTTAGCTTCAGAATTCAAGGCAATCTTCAACGCGCGGTTTCTAGCCAGAAGCGCCTTTCGCGCATTGCGGTCTCTCCCCGTCCTCATAATAAACCTGTGAAAATCCTCAACGCTCTTCAGAACAATTCCTTTCACTCTCAAGTAACGCCTGAAGACGCTCATCTCTCTATCGTAAACACGCTGCTCCTCAGGGGTCAATTCAACATAGATCTTCTCGTGGTCGTAAGACGAAAGATGTTTCCCGGCTAGTTCTTCAACTTCCATCGTGTGAACTAGATCACCCACAAGGCGTGGAAGCAGCACGTGTCTTCCATCAGCTCTCTCATACGTAGCGGTTAAACCCAAACGATAAGGAGCAACATACATCTCAGCGATCTGCATGTAGCTCGGAGAAGCCAAATGATGGACCTCATCAAAAACCAAAAACATAAACCTGTTACCCAACACTTCAGCCTTCAAATAAGCCGAATCATACGTGGAAACAGTCACCATCTTCACCACGTTTTCGCCTCCACCAACAGCCCCAGCCTCCACATTAAGATAATCCGCAACCCTCCTCCTCCACTGATCCACAAGATCCAGCGTCGGAACCACAATCAAAGTCTGTGCCCTCAACAGGCTAATCGCCTTCAACGCAATGTAGGTCTTACCAGCCGCCGTCGGCAAAACAACAAACCCCCTAAAACCAGCGCGGCGCCACCTATCCAGACCTTTCCGCTGATAAGAACGCAACTCAACAGAACACTTCATACCTTCAACAGGAGGAAAATCAGGAACCTCATCTCGATACGGAACCCCGCTCTCCTCCAAGTAAGTCAACACATCTCTGTAATGCATAGCCTTAGCCCTGTAACACCCAACCCTAGGATCCCACTTGCCATAGGGAGTTCCAACTTCCCCACGTAACAGAAGAGTACCCTTGTCAAACCGTAAACGAATCACAAACAACCACGCTTCATCTTTCCTCGCACAAACCTTAAACCTCTTTCCATTCGCTCCACCAGCCATCACTTTAGACTAAAGTTCAAAGCTTTTCAACAACTCGTCAATGTCTTTTCCGTTGTTCTCGCCGGAATATCCACCTTCCAAAACAAAAAACGTATGCTTCCTTAATGACGCTATCTTTTTTCCTATCCCATTGAAGCCTAGTTCGGTCAAACCCAGAGAGGCTAAGTCTCCAGCGTGAGCGTCAAATCCAGCTGAAACTGCAACAACCTCAAACTTATCAAGGTCAACTTTGCTTAAGGCTTCATCCAAAGTCTTCAAGTAAACCTCATCTCCACAATCACCGCTCAAAGGAAAATTTAAGCAATTACCCTCAGAACTGTAGCCCGTACCAGGATAGTGCGGGTACCGGTGCAACCCAACATACGTTACCGTTTCGTCTCCATAGAAAATCTCCTGCGTACCATTCCCATGATGGCCATCTATGTCCAAAATCAAAGCTGGCTTACCTAGGTACTTCACAGCTATTGCTATGTTATTCAGATAACAGAATCCCCTAGTCCTAACCCCTGAAGCTAAGCCCCTTCTTCCAGCATGGTGACCCGGAGGCCTCATCAAAGAAAAACCAGCAACTTTGGCCGCTAAAATTGCTCCTCCAGCCGCAAGCCTCGCATACTCATAAATATTCTCATAAGCCGGAGTATCCGCATCTTCCACAAAGCCATCCTTAAGCCTCCGAAAATAATCAGCACTATGCACTCTACGTATGTCGTTTTCTGACGCTGGTTCAGGCGTTAAAAACTCGTAACCCTTCTCCTTCAAAATCTCATAAGCCCTTCTAACCCTTTCAGCACCTTCTATGTGCCAAGACCCATACTCTAAGCATTTCTCTGAGAAAACTATCTTCATATCAGTTCCCAAAAACCCTTATTAAACAAGGAATATAGCGTTTTGCCCTTGCTAGGTGATTTCAAGTTAAAATATAACGTCAACCCTAAAAGACTCAGATAACTTGCAAAAGATGGAGAAAAACCTTAATGGATTCCCAAAACCCCCTCGCCGAGTTCCGCCTAGAATGCCAAAACAGCTTAGCAGACGCACTCAAACTTTTTCCTAAAAAACAAGTTGCACGCTTATCATTAGAGAAGCCGCCTAATCCAGAGTTCGGTCAACTAGCTTCTTCACTATGTTTTGAGCTTGCCAAACAACTAGGCAAAAAACCCCTCGCATTAGCTAAACGCTTAGTTGAAACCCTAGACAAGTCAAAGTTTTCCTTAATTGAGCAGGTTACAGCCGCTGGAGGAGGCTACGTAAACTTCCATGTAGACTTTGCGAAGTTTTCAGCCTTAACCATTGATTCCGTTAGACATTTTGACACAGAATATGGCTTCGTCAAAACCGATAACCCCCTAAAAATTATTGTTGAACACACAAGTGCAAACCCGCTTCATCCAATACACATTGGACAAGCCAGAAACCCCATGCTTGGGGACGCCATAGCGCGAACACTTAAATCAAGAGGACACAACGTGTACCGCCATTATTACATAGATGATGTGGGTCGCCAATCAGCAGTATTAGCCTACGGATACGAAAAGCTTGGCAGACCCAAACCAGAAGGAAAACCAGACCACTTCTTCGGAAAAATATACACAGCAACAAGTTGCCTTGTCGAGATTAATCGTTTGAAAAAGGAACTTGAACGAGCAAAAGCAGTTTCAGCAACAGAAGAAATTATGAAACTGAACAGGGAACTGGATGATTGGGTATCTATAGCTGCTGAGCTTAAAGAAAAGTACCGAGAGCTTTTTGAAGCACTTCTAGAGAAAATAGGCAAAGACAAAGACCCTGAAACAACAATTAACGAATTAAATAAAGCATACGAACGCGGAGACGAGCACGCTAAGCAACTAATAAGAGAAGTCAGTGAACTCTGCTTACAAGGTTTCAAGGAAACCCTAAGCTGCGCAGAAGTATTCTATGACTCATGGGACTGGGAAAGCGAAATAGTATGGAGCAACCGAGTGCAAACCGTTCTGGAAAAACTGAAGAGAACACCATACGTTTCCGCTCCATGCGGAGTTTTAGAATTCGACGCAGAAAAAGCAACTCAAGAACTCAAGCTAAAGAAAGAACTCAATTTAAGAGAATCTTATGAAGTTCCCTCCCTAACACTTGTCCGTGCAGACGGCACCACGCTTTACCCCACACGAGACATCGCCTACACCTTGTGGAAATTTGAAAGAGCCGGAAAAATCATTAATGTAATTGGGATGGAACAAAAGCTAGCTCAACTCCAATTGAAAATAGCCCTACACGCCTTAGGCTATAACAATTACGCAGACAACCTAATTCACTTCGCCTACAACCTCGTAAATCTTCCAGGCTACAAAATGTCAAGCCGGACTGGACGCTACATCACATTCGACGAAGTCATGGACGAAGCAGTAAAACGAGCATACGAAGAAGTTTCGAAGCGTTCCCCACAACTATCAGAAAAGCAAAAACAGAAAATTGCAAACTTCGTCGGCATGGGTGCAGTACGATACGCCCTCGTAGAAGTTGACCCCTCCAAACCCGTCCTGTTCACATGGGACAGAGTACTAAACTTCGAAACAAACAGCGCACCCTACATCCAATACTCCCATGCAAGAGCATGTAGCATCCTAAGAAAAGCCCAAAGAAAACCAGAAAAACCAGCATACAACCTACTAAAAGAAAAATTGGAGCATGAAATAATCCTAGCCATATCAAGTTTCACAGACATCTTCATCGAAGCCGCAGAACTTCTCAAGCCCAACCTAATCGCTGACTTCGCCAACGTTTTAGCCGACAAATTCAACACATTCTACAATGCCCTGCCAGTCATAAAAGCCCAGCCGCAAGAACTCAGCGACGCAAGACTCGCCTTAGTTGACGCTGTAAGAATAGTGCTGAGAAACGCGCTCAACCTAATCGGCATAGTGGCACCTGAACAAATGTAAGGTTATGGAGCAGCCTCAACTATTGCGACTGCCGTGCTTGTTCCAATCCTGTTCGCTCCAGCCTTTATCATAGCCACTGCATCAGCGTACGTTCTTATGCCACCCGCTGCCTTAACACCAAAATCACTGCCCACAGTCTCCCGCATCAACCTAACATCTTCAACAGATGCTCCCTTCCCAAAAAACCCAGTTGAAGTTTTCACAAAATCTGCTCCAGCCTCTTTAACAAGCCTGCAAGCAATTACTTTCTCCTCTTTTGTTAAACAAGCTGTTTCAATAATAACTTTGACAACTATTTCGTTTGACAACCGTTTAACATCAACAACAGCCGCAACATCCCGCTTCACAACTTCGTAATCACCCGATTTCAACGCACTCAAATTAATAACCATATCCAGTTCCTCTGCTCCGTTTTCCACGGCTTTAACAGCCTCCAAAGCCTTTATCTCCGAAAGCGTAACCCCAAATGGAAATCCTATCGTTGAGCAAACCCTAACTTTTGAGCCTTCCAAAAGTGTTGCAGCCAACTTCACATAAACTGGATTAACACACACGCATCCAAAACCATACTCCACAGCTTCTTTACACAATTTTTCAACATCGCCTTTGGTTGCCGTAGCCTTAACATTCGTAGAATCTGTAATCCTTGCCAGTTCTTCCTTTGAAACAGCCAATTCCCCACCTCTTAACGCTTACACTAAAGTTACAGTCTTATTATTCGTTTCTGCTACACATCTGCCCTAACGAATTTCCTGATTTTCTCTGCTAATAGTTCAGGCTCTTCCACTGCTTCTCCATCCCACAACAAGTATGGGAGCGCCCAAGCATTCGTGAAGCTTAAGGCTTGTATTCCCGATCTGCTCATCATCCTAGAGAGCGCGCTAGTGGGAAAGATCGATTTTTCTCATTATCTAAAAATACTGGTACCACAGAATGTTCACTTCACCCTTGAAATGCGCCCAAGAGAAAATGCGAAGTCTGAAAATACTGAAAGACATGCTTGGGAATCTCGGTTGGAAAATCTCTGCTTCTACATAACTTTAGATGCTGTAAAGGTTCAGCAGGTTGGCATAAGGACTACAAACCTAACAATAATAAAAGCAAAAATGCAAAAAAACGAACGAGCTGCATGAAAAGATAATGTTGCAGCTAAGGGAAATTAGACATGAGTGAAAAGTCGTAGCGAGAAATTATTGCTCTGGCATTTAGAGAACATGAAGGAAATCACTTGAATATCCAAGTCCAACTGGCACTTTACAGTGGCTGATGTTTAAGTTGAATTGGTCACATTCCATTCTAGCGTATTTTATTCTCTACTTGCAAGTATCACAATATAGTCGGCTGTGTCAGCACACATGTCAGCAGCATGTTCAATAAATTCAACTAAATCGTCAAATATTACCATGGTGCCACTGTTCATCTGATCTCCATATTTAACGAATAAAGATTTGGTTTCAAGGTATTCTTCGTCGATTTCACCTTCAATTTGTTCGACTTTTTTGGCTCCTTTTACGGCTGCTGCTGAATCTACAGCAATTTTTTCAATACTCCCCCGAAGAGCCTGAGCACATTCCACGAGGGTGGAAACCATGTGGACGGTTTTTTCCCACAGTTCTTTCGGGATTTCGGCATCCACAAGCATTTTCGCGCATCTCGCCGCATCCTTTACATGATCTGCAAGTGTATCAAGCCGCTTCACAAGATGCATCAAGTCTTCACGGTATTCCGCAAATAAGGCTGCGCCCTTCGATAGCTCTCTAAACACTTCTGTTCGCAGTTTGTCAACTTCTTTTTCTGTTTTAAAGATGTTGTCAACGTGTCGCATTGCTTCTTTTTTCTTTGCTTTTGACATGTTTTGTACTGCGTCGTGAAGTAAGGTGACTGTGTCTAGGGCTTTTGTTATTTGTTTTTGAGCTAAATCCAACGCTTTTGTTCTTCTTCGTCTTTCAAACCATGTGTAGCTTTTCTTTTCCAAGCTTTTCATCTCCGTTCTTATATTATTTTCATGGAATGCTTAATAACACTTTGCAGATTGTAATGTAAGCTCTCCAATTAAGTTACTATGTTTTCTGCTTTGCTCTAACCAGTTGGGTGGATTTCCAATTAATCTTCATGGTGACGGGGTCTATCGCTACTCCATAATCTTTTTTAGCCGCCTCCAAGGGAACAAGTCCATTTAACACATCGTGAAGCACACGTTTTGGTTCTCTTTCCATCGGATTTCCATAACCTCCCCCACCCGGTGTTCTTACAACGAAAATGTCGCCTTTCTCAATTTTGACTGTGCATTTGGACTTTAGCTTTATTCGCTTTCCGTTCGGCTTTATGATGTAGTATTCACCTTTGGCTCCGTTTTTTCCTCCGTATAATCCCCATGGCGATATCTTTGTTCTCTCGGCAAGCACGGAAAGAGTAGCTGAAGAAGCCAGCAACATCCAACTTCTTTCTAAGCCCACTCCGCCTCTCCACTTTCCTGGGCCTCCGCTGTTTTCGCGTAATTCATATTTAAGAAAGCGTATCGGATAGACGGTTTCTATTGCCTCGATAGGTGTATTCATCGTGTTTGTCATATGCGTGTGTATTGCATCTACCCCGTCTATTCCATTTCTACCTCCGAACCCTCCAGCTGTTGTTTCGTAAAAGGTCCAATGTTTCCGGTTTTCTGGGTTTATTCCGCCCACCGCAATGTTGTTCATTGTTCCCTGGCATGCTGCGCAAACTTTTTCTGGAAGTATTTGGGCAAAGGCTTTTAGCAGTACGTCCACGTTTCTTTGAGAAGTTTCCACGTTGCCTCCAGCTACTGGTGCTGGTGGAGTAGGGTTCATTAATGTTCCTTCGGGTACGTGGATTTCTACTGGTCTGTAGCATCCGTCGTTCATTGGTATGGTCGGATCTGTCAAACATCTTAGAGTATAGTGTACTCCAGATAAGGTTACGCCCAGAACAGCGTTGACTGGACCGTCTACTTGCTTGTCGGTTCCCGTGTAGTCAATGATCACCTGGTTTTTCTTGATGGTTACTTTGACTTTCATCTTGACTTTCTTGTTGCTTGTTCCCGTGTTTTCAAGGTAGTCTTCCGCTGAAAAGCTTCCCTTAGGCATTTTACTTATCTCAATTCGCATTCGCCGTTCAGAATAATTCATAATTTCTTCCATGGCTCTATGCAAAGTTTCCACGCCATATCTATCAACGAGTTCTAGAACACGTTTTTTGCCGAGGAGATTCGCAGCCATTTGCGCCCTTAAATCGCCTAATCTGATTTCAGGCGTCCTGATATTGCTTAGAAGTATGCTTGCGATTTCCTTGTCAATGCTTGTCCTTTTAACGAACTTCACTGGCGGAATGATAATACCTTCTTGGTATATTTCGGTGGAGTCTCCAGCCATGCTTCTAGGAGCCTTTCCGCCAACATCTGAATGATGAGCTTTATTCGCTGAATACGCGACAATTTTGTGTTCATGGAAAATTGGGCAGATTAGGGTTAAGTCTGGCAGGTGGGTTCCGCTGATGTATGGATCGTTGAACAGTATCATGTCACCGTTTCCAAGTTTTCCTCTAAACTTCTCTAGACCTTTTTGGGCGGCTAGTTGCATTGAACCTAAGTGAACTGGGATGTGTTCTGCTTGCGCTGCCAAACGTTTTTTGTGGTCGAAGAGGGTGCATGAAAAGTCCATTCGCTCCTTAATGTTAGGCGAGTATGCTGAGTTTCGAAGAACTATTCCCATTTCTTCTGCTGCATAGGTCAAAGCTCCCTTTATGACCTCAACCGTTATCGAATCTAATGACAATTCTAATTCCCTCCATTCCCAATTGAAAGTACAACGTTGCCAAATCTATCCACAGAAGCAGTCCAACATGGATAAACAACCGTTGTAGCATCGTATTGCTCAATAACTGCTGGACCGTTAATCACGTTTCCAGCTTTCAGTCTTTCCCACCTATAAACTGAAGTTTCAACGTAACAGTTATCCTGCTCAAAAAAGACTTTTCGTTTTGCAATTACCGCCTCTTCTAGTGGCTTTTTTCTATATAGAGGCTTCTCCTTAAGTTTTGGTTTTTCAACAAGGCCAACTGCAACGAGCTTAACATTCACTAATTCCACTGGTTCACTCTTCACTGCGTAACCATAAACTGCTTGATGCTCTTTATGGAAGTTTTCAACTGTTTGATGAAGAACTTTTTCGGTAAATGGCTTAGATGTTGGAATTGTTAGTTCATAGCTCTGGCCAAAATATCTCAAATCCATCTGACGGATGAAATGCATGTTCACTTTTGGAACACGTTGCTCTTCCAGTAATTTGGCTCCTCGAAGCTCTAGCGTTTGAAAAACGGCTTCAACCTCATCGGTTAACTTCATAACTGCCTTTACAAGGTTGTTTCTGAAATCAGCGGCTAATAATCCGTGAGCAGAGAACAAACCTGGATTATGGGGAACAATTATTTTTGTAATTTTCAGCTCTTCGGCTAGTGCGCAACTGTGCATTTGGCCGGCTCCGCCAAAACACATTAAAACGAAATCTCTTGGGTCGTGGCCTCGCTCTACGGACACAATTCTCAGAATTTTCGCCATGGCTGAGTTCGCGATTTTGATTATGCCAGATGCTGCTTCAGTCAATTCTAACTGGATTTTTCTGCAAATCTCCTTTGAAATAGCTTTTTCTGAAAGTTTTGGATAGATTTTCATTTTGCCTCCGAGCATGTATTTGAGGTTAAGTCTTCCGAGCACAATGTTGGCGTCTGTTATAGTTGGTTGTTTTCCGCCTTTACCATAGCATGCTGGACCCGGTTCTGCGCCTGCACTGATGGGGCCGACTCTTAGTGCTTTGCCTTGATCTACCCAGGCGATTGTTCCTCCGCCGGCGCTGCATTCAGCTAAATCGATGAATGGGTATCTTACTGGGTAGCCGCTTCCTTTCACTACTCTTCCGCTGTGGACTTTTCCGGCGACTTCGTATTCGCTTACAACTTCTGGTGTTGCTTCTTTTATGGCTCCGGCTTTGGCTGTGGTTCCGCCCATGTCAAAACTTAAGATGTTCTCTATTCCAAGTGCCTTTCCATAAAAGGCTGAGGCTATGACTCCTGCTGCTGGACCTGATTCAACCATGCTCACAGGCTTTTTTGAAACAACGGTTTTTGTGGCTATTCCTCCGTCTGATTGCATTATGCATAATGGAGCCTTCACCCGTAGTTTTCTGATTTTTCTTTTCAAATCATCGAGGTAACTGGATACTATGGGCATCAAAACTGCATTAACGACCGCTGTGCTTGTTCGTTCATATTCTCTATATTCTGGCGCGATTTCCGATGAAAGAGAAACGTAAGTTTTCGGCAACGATTTGTTTAGTATTTTTCCGATTTCGCGTTCGTGTTTTTGATTTATGTAAGAGAAAAGTAGAGCAACCGCGACAGACCTGACATTTTCGTTTTCTAGTTGTTTCGCCAAACTTTCTAGTTGATTCTTGTTGAGCGGTGTCAGAATTTCACCTTTTGGTCCTGTGCGTTCTTCAACTTCAAAGCGGAGTCTTCGTGGAATCAATGTTCGTGGTTTTTGTATGAAAAGATTGTAGAGTTCGTGGCGGCGTTGTCTGCCGATTTCAATTACGTCACGGAAACCCTTCGTTGCTACGAGCGCTGTTTTCGGTAATTCTAGGTTTAGTTGACCTAGCAAGGCGTTCGTAGCGATAGTTGTGGCGTGAACAATAACTGAAACGTCTGTGTTGTTTGTTTTTCTTAGAAATTCTTGGAAAGCTTTGATGACAGCTTTTGCTGGTTCCCTTGGGGTTGAAGGCACCTTTATGTTTAATATTTTTCCGTTTTTCTCATTTAGCGCAACCAAATCCGTGAAGGTTCCGCCAATGTCTATGGCTACTCGATACTTCGTCAATTGCTAACACGCTACACAACCGTTTTCACGTTTTTACGTATTTACGCATGTCTTCTAAGGCTGCTGATGGAACTGGCAAATCTTTCATTGTAAGTAAGCCTGCTGGAGCACTGATTACTTTTGGGATTGAATTAACAATCATCGCTATTGTGCCTTTGTCGCCGTGAACGCATGGCTGAATCCTCTGCTTAACATTTGGAACACCTTCAATTGTTACAGCGTCATATTCTTCTTCAGCACCAATGTATGCTTGGATATCTAAAAAAATGGCTTCTTTATTCTTCATTATCCCTTTTGCTCTCTGTCTCAAACCAGCAACTTCTCCAGCTCTAACTTTTATACCTGCGCTTTCAACTGGTTTTTTGGCAATTACTGGCTCGACGCTTTCAGCCATTATTTTGTCAAGATTCCATTTTAAAGCATCAGCAATCATCACAATAGACTGTTTGAGTCCCACATGCCCAGTAATTTGTCTGCTTTCAATTCTCCTTTTGAATTCTTCAACCGTCAAACCAGCACCTATTTTCTTCTGGAATGGTAAACGTCTTGTGGCGGCGTTCATAACTCTTACAGCCTTAATTTTTTCGATTTTTTGGCAAACTGCAGTAAGTGTGATTACAAGAGTGTCCATTAAGAAGCCTGGGTTTATGCCTGTTCCTAAAACTGTTACATTGTGTTTTTTGGCAAGCACGTCAAGCTCAGTTGCAAGTTTAGGTTCAGTAAGATATGGATACGAGAGTTCTTCACATGTGGATACAACGTTAACGCCGTGTTTCACGATTGAGGCTATCTGCGGATAAGTGTCTTTAAGAAAGGTTGAAGTTGCATGAACAGCAATGTCCGCTTTAACCTTTGAAAGTGCAGAGTCAATGTTGTCTGAAACTTTTACTCCGAGTTTTCTGTTTGAGCCTAAGACTTCACCTAAATCTTTGCCAACTTTATCTTTAGCTATGTCAATCGCGCCGACTATGCTTACTCCTTCTTTTTCCAATAGGAAATTCGCAATTATACTGCCAATGGCGCCTATTCCATATAAGGCAACCTTCACTTTTCTCATTCTAACTCTTTCCTTCAACTTACATCCCTATTGTATTTGACTCTATTAAAACATCTTTTGGGCTGTTGCTTGTAAACACGAAAAACGATGATGACAAATACAAAAAAAGCTATAGCTTGCATGAGCATAGATTCATGTATATCTTGAGGTAGGTGAAAAAGTTGGCTGCTAAACGATTACTTGTCGTATATTACACTGGAACTGGTAATACCAAAAGGATGGCTGAGGAGATCGGCAAAGGAGCTGAACAGTTAGGAGTTAATGTGCAGGTAAAAAGCGTTGAGGAATGTGAGCTTAGCGACTTGGCTGAAGCTGACGGAATCGTGATGGGGTCTCCCACTTATTTCAGCAATGTAGCATGGCAGGTGAAGAAGCTTATCGACGAGTCAATAACCCTCTACAGAAAGGAGCATCAACTGAGGGGCAAGATTGGTGGATGCTTTACATCTGCAGGAACACGTAGAGATGGCAAAGATTGCGTTAGGATGTTGGAGTTAACGCTTGGCTTCCATCATAAATTAAAGATGGTTGGCGGAATCATAAGGGCATCAGGTGACAAAGAGGAAGAAGTCAGCAAAATGTGTCAAGAATACGGAACGAAAATTGCCAAACAAATCCTCAGATAAGTACTACTCTTGCCCGCCTATTGCGAGAACGGAGGTTTCGAACTCACGAACCCATGCGGAACAGGTACCCTCAGAAATGGCTTTGAAATTGTTTGGGAAAACACTGAGATTGCATTTTTGGTTTTTCTGGTTTCCGAAGATGTTTTCAGATTTCAGTCGTGAAAAATAGAGAAAAGACTGTGTTTAGAAGATGTCTAGTGCTCTTGAGAGTACTTTTTCTCCTCTATATTCTGGTAGCAGAATTGGTGCTTTTCTGTCAGTTTCTACTCCTGCTTCTTTCAGCATTTTTTCGTATTTTGTTACGTGACCTAACGTTAGTTTGCCGATTTTAGCATTTTTGGCATGTTTTGCAGCGTTTATCCCTGCTCTTCTTCCGAACACTTGGAGTTCCATCCATGAGTTTCCGGCTAGCCTGTTTCTTCCGTGGAGGCCGCCTGTTACCTCTCCTGCTGCGAACAATCCCGGAACTACGGTTTCGGTTTTCAAGTTTATGATTATGCCTCCGTTCTGGTAGTGTAGTGTTGGGAAAACGAGGATTGGATCCACTTTCATGTCTATTTCTTGACGGTTGAACTGTCTGAACATGGCTGGGAAGTTCTTTTGTATGGCGCCTTCACCGTTTATTGCCTCTATCATGGGTGTGTCGAGCCAAACGCCTCTCATCCCCGCAGGTGTTATAATTCCGTTGTTTCTTTCGTAACATTCTCTAATGATTGTTGAGGCTTCTACGTCCCTGGGTTCTAGAGGGTTAACAAATAGTTCACCGTTTTTATTTACGGGTTGGGCTCCCATCCCTCTGAGTTTTTCGGTGCACAGCAGACCAACTATTGCTTCTGGATAAGCTGCACCTGTTGGGTGGTATTGAACTGAGTCTATGTCTCTTAGTTTAGCGCCTACTCGGTAAGCAAGGACAACTCCGTCGGCTGTTGCTCCGTAGTGGTTTGTTGTTGCGAAGCCTTGTATGTGTAGTCTTCCGAAGCCGCCAGTGGTTAAAATCGTTGATTTTGCTCTCACTATGTGATATTCACTTGTTTCCATGTTCCAGAGAACTGCTCCGGCGACCTGATCGTTGTCATCCATGGTGAGTTCTATTGCGGGTGAAAACTCTAGAATGGGTATTCCTATGTTTTGGGCTTCATCCATCAAGTTCCGCATTATTTCTAAGCCCGTGTAATCCTTGCAGAAATGCAACCTTTTCCGACACAGGGCTCCTCCGATCTTCTCAACCATGGAACCATCAGGCTCTCTATCAAACATGACTCCCAGCTCTTCGTGCCACTTTATTATCATAGGAGCCTCCATGACCATGGTTCTCACCATTTCACGGTCATTAACAAATCCCCCAGCTCCCAAGATGTCCAAGTAGTGCGTCATTGGCGTGTCTTCAGGTCTGTCAGCCGCTTGGATGCCGAACTGAGACATCTTTGAGTTAGCGTCTCCAAGCCTCAGCTTAGTTGCAATTAGCATGCTTTCAGAACTTGCTCCACTGTAATAAGCCCAAAGAGCAGCAGCTAACCCAGCTCCGCCACTGCCAATTATCAGGATGTCTACGTCATAGTCTATGCGAGATAAGTCTACGTCTTCAGGTTTCACTGCTGGATGCGCCTCAAGTATATCTGCAACCTCATGTGACACCGAATCACCCTTGTTCGGTCCGATTGTCAGAGGCCTTTTTCCTTCTGCCTTGTAGTCAGGATGATATTTCTGTAGCAGTTCTTGTCTTTCTTCAAGGGTTAGAAATCTGTAGGATTCAGCCATCACATGTTTCAGTCTTTCGTCTCTTGTCTTCTCCACGAGTTCTATGAATTTTTGCATGCTCTCCGTATAGCCTCTTACCATTTTTTCCATTATTCTATAATCTCCCTCTTTCTGTATTCTTCTTTCAGTTCTTCTAAACTCATTTTGACGAATCTGTCTATCTCCCCGTCGAATTTACCTTCTTCTACTTCCTTTATCCTCTCTTCAACATGCTTTGCCTTTGGCATGGTGTACTTTCCGTACAGTCTTCTCGCTAGTAGGGCCATGTTGTATGGTACGATTTCTGCTGGGCATCTCATTGCACATAAGCCGCACATGATGCAGTCAAATGATAGTTTAGCTACTTGTTCTATGTCTCCTCTGATGGCGGCTTGAACAAAATCCATGACTTCTAGGTCTTGTGGGCATGCCTTTGTGCAGGTGTTGCAGCTAACACATTTCGCGATTTCGGGGTAGTACTCCAGAAGCACGTTCGCTGACGGACTTAATTCTTTTATGTCATAGAGTGATTTCTCGGCGGGTGTGAACGGAAGCTGCACAAGACACATTCCGTCCTCTACAACCTTTTGACATGCGAGGTCCATCCTCAGTTTGTAGTCACCTTTTATTCTGTAAACTGTTGCGCAAGCCCCGCAGAAGCCTCCTCGACAACCACAGCCCCTTATGAATCTGTAACCTGCATACTCCATGGCTTCCATGATCGTTAAGCCTGTTGGAACCCTGTACTCTCGCCCCATTATGTATATTCGAACCTTATCCTTTTCCTCTTGTTTTCCTTCACTCATTTTTCACACCGAGCTCAAATAATCATGAGGAGATAGCACTTTTATCAGCCTTCTAATAAAGATTTTTAGCTTTAAGCAACGGTTTCGGATCAACATGATGTAAATCAAGGTCAACACCATAAAATTGTTTATCCAACCCAAAGGCTATTGCCATGAGCTGTGTGTAATACATTACTGGTATTTCTTTTAAGTCTCTGTGGAGTTTTCTTGCTTCTTTTTGTCTGAAATCCAAATTGAAAGTGCAAAGTGGACAACATGTGACGATGACTTCTGCGCCATTTCTTATCGGATAGATTAAGTTGTCGTAAGTTAGCTTTGCAACTATGTCTTTTCTATCAACCGTGTGATAACTGCCACAACACTGCGTTCTGTTTGGGTTATCAATAACCTCCGCGCCTAAGGCTTCCAAGATATCTTCTAAAACTGTTGGGTTTTCCGGGTCATCTATGCCTATTTCTCTCGGTCTCAAAACGAGGCAACCGTAATAAGGTGCCACTTTCAAACCTTTAAGCGGCTTTTTCACTTCTTTTGCTATTCTGTCATATCCTACCATGTCTCTTAGAACTTCAAGAAAGTCTAAAGCTTCTACTCCACCTTTGTAGCCTTCTTTAACTCCGCCTACAAATTCTTTTTCCCTTTCAAGAAAAGTGTTTATTTTTTCCATTTTTTCCGTGTCTTTCAAGAATAGGTTGACTTCTTTAAGCGTGTGATAGCACATGGAGCAAAATGTGATAACGCGGTTTTCGTTTTGCACAATTCCACTTTTGTTCATTTCTTGTACGTGTATGAGATTTCTTATTGGAGCCAAGTGCCGCATCAGATCGTCAGTTGCTAGATATGGAAAAACTCCACAGCAATTCCATTTCGGCAGTTCAACCAGTTCTATTCCCAATTTTTTGGCAACTGCTATGCCTGAAATCGCGTAGTTTCTGGCTGTTGTTTGGACAGCACAGCCCGGATAGTATGGTATGTTAACCATTTGTATGCCCTTCTAGGCTGTTGTTTTACGGAAATTACTGACTAAGGCAATTGGCGGAAGTATCTTTAATTCTTCTTTAGGGATTTCGTTAACGGAGATTTTGTCTTGGTCTCTTCTCAGCCTTATCTGTCTTAAAGCTTCCATGATTCTTGTTATGTTAATTTCTCTTGGGCATCTTGCATGACAAGCAAAGCAAGTGCTGCAAATCCAGAAGGTGTTTGATTCGAAAATTTTTTCTATATTGCCTACTTGAACAAGCCTGATTACCTGCGTTGGTGATAAATCCATAGCAAATCTTACCGGACATGAGCCACTGCATAAACCACACTGGTAACATGAAAGCACATCTTCCCCACTTATGCTTTTGATTTTTTCTGCAAGGTCCATCAGATGCCCTTCCTAGTGTTTAGGAAACTCATTAATCAAACATTTTAAACTTATCGTTCAAAAATCTCAGCTTCCAATAGAAAGATTATATAACACGGATTAACTCAACATCTTCTACCGCCAGCAAAATCTGCGAATTGATGGATGTGAACGTGTTTGGAATCTGCAGTACGCATCGGCGTTTACATTTGCCATTGCGGAGGTAACATCAGCGACACGGTGGATGTTGAAAAGGTTAAAGAAGCCATATCCAAGCTTGAAGGAGTAAAAATTGTTGAAACCGTGGATTATCTCTGCAGCACTCAGGGGCAAGGCAAGATTAAAAGCGGGATAAAGGAGTATGGGATTAACCGTGTTGTTGTTGCTTCCTGTTCTCCGCAATTACATTTGGCAACTTTTAGAAGAGCTGTTTCAGAAGCTGGTTTAAACCCGTATCTTCTTGAAATGGCGAACATACGTGAGCATTGCAGCTGGGTTCATGATAATGTAGATGAAGCCACAGCAAAAGCCACAGACATCATACGTGGCGCGGTTAACCGAGTGAAGTATCTGGAAGAACTGCATCCTATCAAGACCAAAGTGAAAAGAAAGGTTCTGGTCATTGGAGGGGGCATTACTGGCATTCAATCAGCACTTGAAATGGCAGATAAGGGCTATCAGGTGCATTTAGTGGAGCGTGATCCATGCATAGGTGGGCATATGGCTCAATTAAGCGAAACCTTTCCAACCCTTGACTGTTCATACTGCATTTTGGCACCGCGAATGGTAAGCGTGTCGCAGCATCCGAAAATTAAAATTTATACAATGGCTGAGCCTGTAGCTTTGAGCGGTGTTCCGGGAGACTACGTTGTCACAGTAAAGGTGAAACCCCGGTATGTGGATGTTGCCAAGTGTACAGGGTGCGACGATTGCACAGATGTGTGTCCAGTCGAAGTTCCAGATGAGTTCAATATGGGTTTGACGTGGCGTAAAGCCATCTATATCCCGTTTCCTCAAGGTGTTCCCAGAGCTTACGCTTTAGACATAGACAACTGTTTGGGGTTGGAACCCATTGCTTGTGGTAAATGTATTGAAGTTTGTGAACCTAAAGCCATAAACTATGATATGCAGCCTGAAGAAATCGAACTTAACGTTGGTGCAATAATTGTTGCCACTGGCTACGACCAGATAAGCCCAAACGATTTCGGCGAATACTCTTATGGAATGCATCCAGACATTGTTACTAATCTGCAGTTTGAACGCATAATGAATCTTGGTTTTCAAAAGCCGTCCGACGGAAAAACCCCCAGAAAAGTCGCTTTCATTCTATGTGTTGGAAGCCGCGCTCTTCAAGAAAGAGCGAAGGAATACTGTTGTAAAATAGGGTGTATGGTAGCTATTAAGCAAGCCATTCTGCTTAAGAAGGCAGTGCCAAACGTGGAACCTTGGATTTTCTATCAAGATGTACGAGCGGGTGGCAAGGGCTACGAAGAATTCTATGCTAGAGCCAGAGAACAAGGCACAAGATTTGTCAGAGGGTTAGCGGCTAAGGTTTTGCCAGCAAATGACGGATTGATCGTTAAAGCTGAGGACACAATTGCTGGAACACCAGTAGAAGAAAGATTCGACATGGTAGTTCTCAGCATGGGTATCACTCCAAGACCGGACACAGAAGATGTATCCAAGATCTTCGGCTTACACACAGGACCCGACGACTTCTTCATAGAAAAACACTACAAACTCAACCCTGTGGACAGTGTCAAAGAAGGAATTTTCGTTTGCGGATGCGCCTTAGGACCGAAAGACATTCGTGAGTCTATTGAGGAAGGTATGGCTGCAGCGTCAAGAGCTGCGACCTTTATAGGATTAGGCGAACTGGCTACATCACCCGAAGTGCCCATAATAGACCGTGCGAAATGTGACCTCTGCGGTGAATGCGTTGCCATCTGTCCAACGGCTGCAATAACAATAACAAATTCGACAATAACCGTTACACCAGTTGCATGCATAACTTGTGGGGCATGTGTTCCAGCATGTCCAAGGGAAGCCATAGACCAGAGTAATGTTACGGAAAAGCAACTGATTGCACAAATCCAAGGTGCCAGTGCTGGGGAGACAAAAGAACCGAAGATAATTGCATTTATTGAACGTAAAACGGCTTATGCCTCATTGGATTTGGCTGGAACCAGAAGATTGGGCTATGTGGCGAATATAAGACCGATAACGGTGCCCAGTTGCATGCGGATAGGCATAAAACATTTGATAAATGCGTTTGCTTATGGAGCTGATGGTGTGGTGTTCGTTGAGGGTGATGACAGTCCCTTTGCTGGGGAAAAACTGTTGAAACATGTTGGTAACCTCAAAAAGGAGTTGCGGGAATTTGAAGTTTCACCTCTTCGTTTGCAGTCGATGACGACGACGATACCGCAGTATGACAAGACCGTGAAGCTTTTCGAAACCGTCAGTGCGAGGATTTCACGCTTAGGCAAAATAACACCAGAAGAACGCGGTAAGGTGAAAGAGAAACTGAAAACCTAAAACACACGTGGAGACCTTTACGTTTGTAAACCTTTATATCTTTGGTGTTTCCTCTATCCCAAAAAGAAAAACTATATCAGCCGAGATGGAAAACATGAGCAGAAGTAGACTGGCAGCACCAGTCGTAAAGAGAAAGAAACTTGCAGAAGTTGAATGGAAGGTTATTGAAGATTTTTGTAAGGGATGCGGCTTCTGCATAGAATTCTGTCCAGTCGACGCTCTAGAAGAATCAGAAAAACTAAATGCAAAAGGAGTGCACCCTCCGAAACTAAAAAGTGAAGATGCGTGCATTGGTTGTGGTCTCTGCGAAAGGATATGCCCAGATTTTGCAATTTACTTAGAGAAAAAAGAAAGTTAAGGTGAGAAAGAGCAATGACCATGCATAGGGAAGTATTAACAGGAAAACATCTGATGCAGGGAGATGTTGCATGCGCGGAAGGCGCAATAGCTGCTGGGTGCAGATTCTTCGCGGGTTACCCCATCACACCAGCCACGGAAATAGCTGAGCGAATGGCTCGGAGGATGATTGAGGTCAGCGGAATGTTTGTTCAAATGGAAGACGAGCTAGCCTCCATGGCTGCAATAATCGGCGCAAGCTGGGCAGGAGCCAAAGCCATGACAGCCACCTCCGGACCAGGATTCAGCCTAATGCAAGAAAACATTGGTTTAGCAGTTATGACTGAAACGCCATGCGTTGTAGTAAACATTATGCGAGGTGCCCCGAGCACTGGTCAGCCAACTGAAGGAGCCCAACAAGATGTTATGCAGTCTAAATGGGGTTCCCATGGGGACTATGAGATAATTGCTTTAGCCCCAGCCTCTGTTCAAGAAATGTTCGACTTGACAATTGAATGTTTCAACTTTGCGGAAACTTATCGCGCTCCAACTTTTCTTTTGGCAGATGGCTTTACAGGACACTTATGGGAACGCGTTGTGATTCCGTCACCTGAAGAGATTAAAACTGTTGAACGTAAAAAACCCGTAGTTCTCCCAGACAAGTATCTCCCATTCAAACCAGATGAAGATTTGGTTCCTCCCATGGCATGTTTTGGCGAAGGCTATAGTGTTCATGTTACCGGTTTAACTCATGACGAGCTTGGTTACCCAAAAACCACCGATCCCAAGATACAACATGAGCTTGTGAATAGGCTTTGCGAAAAGATAAGGAAAAACTCTGACAAAATAATTAGGACTTACGAGTTTATGCTTGAAGACGCGGAAGTAGCGGTTGTCGCCTACGGTATTCCTTCAAGATCCTCATTGAGCGCTGTGAAAATGGCTCGGAAAGCTGGAATAAAAGCTGGACTGTTGAGGCTCATAACAGTTTGGCCTTTCCCAGAAAAAAAGGTTGAAGAGTTATCCAACAATGTGAAGGCGATAGTTGTTCCGGAAATGAATTGTGGACAAGTTGTGAGAGAAGTTGAAAGAGTAGCCAAAGAAACACCAGTGCATTTCTTATCTAAGATTGGCGGAGAACCGCATAGTCCCTCTGAAATCTTTGAAGTTATAAGGAGAGCTGCAAAAGCATGACTGTCATACAAGAATTTGAAAAGCATCCATTAGCTAAATATCTTCGGTTGGAAAGATTTCCACACATATGGTGTGAAGGCTGTGGAGACGGAATAATCCTCAACTGTTTTGTAAAGGCCCTTGACGATTTAGGCATGGACATGGACAAGTTTGTGGTTGTTTCAGGAATAGGATGTATGGGACGAGTTGCAGGCTATATAAAATGTGATTCTTTTCACACGACCCATGGTCGCCCCATAGCTTTGGCAACTGGAATAAAACTTGCAAATCCGAAATTAACAATCACTGTTATCAGTGGAGACGGAGACTTATTTGCGATCGGTGGAAACCACTTCATCCATGCTGCCAGACGAAATGTGGACATGACAGTGATATGCTCAAACAACTTCAACTATGGAATGACTGGTGGCCAGTTTGGACCAACAACTCCCTTAGATTCATACACAACAACAACGCCCTACGGCAACATTGAACACCCATTCAACCTTGTGCATTTAGCCGCTGCTGCAGGCGCAGTTTACGTGGCCAGATGGACTGCGCTGCATGTTAAAAGACTTACAGAATCCATTAAGAAAGCCCTGCAAAAGAAAGGTTTCAAATTTATCGAAGTTATTTCACCATGTCCAGAAATTTACGGAAGACGAAACAAGCTTGGAAAAGCTATTGACACAATGAGACAATATAGGCAAACATCAGAGATAAGGCATGGCTATGACCCCGCAAAGGCTGAAATCACAAGAGAAAAAATAATAGTTGGCGAATTCATCGACGTTGACAAGCCAACATATGGAGAACTACTTCAAAAACAGTTCATGAAGGTTCAACAAAGGTTGACTGGAGGCTAAAATTATGCGGGTGGAAATACGTATTGGCGGTTTTGGCGGACAAGGGATCATAAGAACTGGCTTGATTTTAGCCACAGCTTCATGCGTCTACGGAGATAAAAACGCCATCCAAACAGCATCGTACGGTCCAGAATCAAGAGGAGGCCGTTGCAGATCCGAAGTAATAATTTCTGATGAAGACATAGATTTTCCAAAGGTTGAGCATCCCGACATTCTGGTTGCCATGTCTCAGGAAGCATACCTACAATATGTTGACGACTTGAAAGAAAACGGCATACTTATAGTGGATCCAGACTTGGTTCCAAACCAAAGGGAGAACCTAAAAGTCAAGATGTACGAGGTTCCGGCAACAAAAATTGCTGAAGGACTTGGTAAAAAAATAGTTGCAAATGTTGTAATGATAGGAGCTTTTGCAGCAATAACAAACCTGCTTGGTTTAGAGCATTTGAAAGAATCGATAAGGCGTAATGTCCCAAAAGCCTTTACGAAATTAAACCTTACAGCCTTCGAAAAAGGTTACGAGTACGAGAAAACCCTTGCGAAAAGCTAGAGCTTCTTTAAACCTTCTGGGTTTGCACCTGCAACTGTACTAACTGCTCTAACGGATTTAGAAGCTTGGATTTCCTAACTCCCACATGGCGTAGTGGAGCTATTTTTTTAGCTTCATTGTAAATGTCTGACGCTATCTTTCCAAGAACCATTTCTTGGGCAAGCTGGTCCAATCTAAGTGTTGAAGCCTTCTCTCTAATAACTTTCTCCATTATGGCGCGCATGGCATGCTCCTGCGTTGTCTTAATCCTTGAAAGCGTAAAGGCACAAACAGCCACCAGTAGGTTGTATCCATCTTTCGTAGTGACATCGAATATCCCCTCAACTTTGGTTGTTCTTCTTCTGACTAGGCTTCGCAAATAGTCATGTGAGTATTCATGTCCCTTAAACATTGTGTGGGCAGTTTTACCGTCAACTTCGATTATTTGGAATCGCATTTTCAAATATTGGTGGGCAAAATCGTTTGTAACCTCATATAATGTGGAGTCAATTACTCTTCCAACTAGTTTTTCCGGTTCGGAGGCTGGCACCGCTCCTAACTCAATGTTTCCGAAGTATGATGGAGCCAGCACTGTGTACCATGATTTGCCGCGCCATTTATCCCTTACACGTTTTCTTCGAGACAAGTCTAGCCTCCAAATGTAGCTTGAAAATTCACATCATAGTATTAAAAGCTTTACCGTTTCGGCTCTATCTTTTCCATGTCACACATGTATTTCCTTAAGACTTCCGGGACAATAACAGAGTCGTCCTCTTGCTGATAATTCTCAAGTATTGCAACAATCGTTCTGCCAGTGGCTAAAGCCGTCGAATTTAAAGTATGCACAAACCCTTTTGGTGGTGCACCCTCTTTTTCCCTATACCTTATGTTCAGTCTTCTGGCTTGGTAATCTGTGCAGTTACTGCAGGAGATTATTTCTCGGTAGGCGTTTTGAGCAGGCATCCAAGCTTCTAAATCGTATTTTTTGGCGGCAACCGTTCCAATGTCGCCTGTGCAGACATTTACAACGCGGTAGGCTAGACCAAGTTTCTGAACAAGTTCTTCAGCGTTTTGTATGAGTTCTTCATGGATTCTCCAAGAGTTTTCAGGTTTGCAGAAAACAAACTGTTCAATCTTGTTAAACTGGTGTGTCCTGAAGATTCCACGTGTGTCTTTGCCGTGTGCCCCAGCTTCTTTTCTAAAGTTTGCACTCACTCCAACAAGTTTAAGCGGTAGATCTTTTGCTTTTAACACTTCATTCATGTACATTGCTGCCATCGGATGCTCCGAAGTCGCAATCAAGTATAGGTCTTCGTTTTCAACTTTATACAGGTCGCTTTCGAAATCACTTAGTGCCACAACGCCTTCATAGGGCTTGCGTCTCATGAGAAACGGCGGCTCTATAGGCGTGTAGCCTTTCTTGATCATTTCTTCTAGAGCGAAATTCATCAAAGCCATGTCAAGCAGAACGCTTTCTCTTTTCAGGTAGAAGAATCTGGATCCGGCGACTTTTCCAGCTCTTTCAATGTCTATTATGTCTAGGTTTAACCCCAAATCTATATGATTTTTGGCAGGAAAGCTGAACTTTGGTATTTCACCCCGTTTCCTTATTGGAACATTATCATGTTCATCTTTGCCCAGTGGAACTGATTCGTGCAAGAGGTTTGGAGTCTGCATGAGACAGTAATGCACTTTCTCTTCGTACGCATTTACTCGCTTTTCTAAAGTTGTGATTTCCTTGTCAATTTTTTTTGCCTTCGAGATTTTATCGCTGGCATCTTCTCCCTTCTTTTTTAATGTCGCAATGTCTGTCGTTATCAGTCTTCTTTCATGTCTAAGCTCATTCAATTTCGTTAGAAGTTGTCGCCATCTCTTATCATGCCTAATAAGCTGATCTAGCGTCCTCAGGTTTTCAGGATCTCCCCTCTTCTCTAGATTGTTCCTTACGCGTTCCGGACTTGTACGGATGAGTTTAATGTCCAGCATTTTATCACTTATTTTCTGCTTGTTTGTGGGTTAGCCTTCTAAGCTTACAATAAATTGTCTATTTAATCTTACGATTAAGCTCGCCAAAGAGTGGTTTTTCACTTGAGTTTTTTTGCTGTTTGAAGGGTTTTTTCAGCTATTGAGACGCAGAATAGTAGGTCGTCGATTGTGGCGATGAATGTTGGCATCTTCCTTTTACATCTTATGTGTGTGACAACTTTGTTTCCTTTACTCGTTGTTTCAATGGATAAACTAAGTGGTGCTTTGAAGTTGTCTGGCGAAACAGCTTTTGCAACGGCTTCCGCGTCTTTAGCGTCACTATACTCCAACGTGATTTCAGCTTCCATTTTTCTCGCCTTTCAGCTGTTTTCCAACAAGTTCATCAACAAGTTTTATGAAGGGGTTGATGTTCTTTATGGGGACTTGTGCTCCTGCTGCTATGTTGTGTCCTCCGCCTTTTCCCTGAAATTTTTCTGCAGCAACCTGCATAACTTGTCCAAGGTTAACTCCTTTGTGGGTTACCATATCTACTGTTCTTGCCGAAAACTTCGCTGTTTCTTCCTCTTTCACATTGGCGTACATAATCAACGGTTTTTCAGGATTTGGAAGACTTGATGAAAGAATAGATGAGATTGCCCCTACTATTTTATCTTCTAGGAAGTCTTCACCGTGAACAACATATATGTTTTCTAACTCTTCTATTCTTTCAGTTTTCTCCATAACCCATCCAAGATACTTGCCGAGTGTTCTTCTATATTCTCTCAACACCTTGTTTGCTTCTTCAAGGGCTGAGCCTCTGTCACCCATGCACACGGCTACGCCGAGACTTGGCTTATCCATGCGTCCAGTTCCATTAAGCAAAACAGAGAATTCCCTTGCGTCTCTAAGCGGGGTCCAAGGTTCCTCACGGTTTAAAATGTAAACGTGTCCAATAAGATTTGAAACCTCATAGTGTAACCCTTTCGACAACAAATAGTCTGCAAGGGCTGAGCACAACCTTTTCTTCTCCTCCTCAGAAAGATCCCTCAAAGCCCGCCACTTGTCGCCATGCTTCGGTTTGATGTCTAGACTTACTAGAAAGGCTAGGCTCTTGTCTTCTTCACCGCTTATGCCCGGGATAAACGGATTGGTTGTAGATGCCAATATTCTGTGAATCGGACGTGTTTCTCTGCCGAAAAATATCAGGTCTTTTTCAACAGTTAAAAGCCCCGTGCTTTTTGCGTCTTCAACTATTTTTTCGTTTAGCCCACCAAGCATTCGCTGGTCATATTTGTCTTGCATGTCTCCAAGGGCTCCAACCACAGCTATGGGTGCCGAGTCAATGTTAGCCTTATCCATGGCTTTAGCTGCAAAATAAGTAACGCCTGAGCCGCTAATGTCCCGTGCCCCATCTATCTCATGTAAATGCGGGTTCACATGCACAATATTGGCTGTTTTTTCTCCACTTACTTGGTGGTGATCCAGAATGACGATTTTAAACTCCGAGAGCTTCTCATTTAACAAGTCAATGTAACCGCTTCCCAAGTCTGTGAAAACTATCAGTTGCGGCTTTTCTGACAGGGTTTCCTCTATAGCCTTGTCGTTAATCCACTGAGTTATCCTGATGCGGAATCTTGCGTCAAGCCTAAACAAGGCTCTTCCAATGATTCCAGCAGCCGCAAGACCGTCAGCATCTAAATGCGAAAAAACGTGGATAACCCCGTTTTCCTTAACAGTTTCCAATATTGTTTTGGCAGCCTGTGAAGCTGAATCTAGGAAATCTGTGATTTGCTTCTCGTCTAAAGCCATAGACACCACGATTAGGCTAGAGAGTCTGTTTTATTTAAGAATGACTGTACGCTCTGATTTTTGCGCGCAAACAAAAAACGATAAACCCCGCTAAGTTTTTCAACATTGAAACCTATCATGCAGCTTACTAGACTATGATAGCTGTTTTCGCTTGGTACTTCCAATTAGGCGGCAAAATGCCTTTGCGTTTGTAATATCTTGAGAGCTTGTGGATTTTTGCTTCGACAACTTGGAGGGATCTTTTGTTGTGAATGTCTCTTTTGTTTTTTTCTATGTGTGGGGTGAGGCTTGCAGCCTTTTTCAGCAAATCTCCGAGGTCTTCGGGTATTGATGGTGCAAGCTCTGCCTCCTTAAGTATTTGCGTTATTGCTTTTCCAGTAAACGGCTTAACGAGTGGAATTGCATATTGGTCTCTTAGGATTGTTCCTATACGGCTTGGAGGATGTCCGTCTTTTGCGAGTTTAATGACTAGGGCTTCTACTTCTTCTGGCTGGTATTTGCACCAGCTTGGAGGGCGTTTGCTGGCTGGTCTTGTTGAATGGGATCTTCCTTTTTTCTTCTTTGGCATTGCTTGTCCCTTTTGAACTCTGTATGAGCGAGTGAAGACGGATATTTAAAATTATTGATTAGAATAATCACCTTGTGGTTTTTGCCACGGAGATTTCTTGTACCATTCGGCAAATGTTCTCATGGCTTTAGCCCTATGGGAATGCTTGTTTTTCTCCATGCTGGTCATTTCAGCAAATGTTTTTTGGCTGTTTGCTGGTTTGAATATGGGGTCAAAACCAAACGCTGATTCACGGGTTCCTCTTCTTTCCTCTTTTATTATTTCCCCGAGGGCTTCTCCTTTGAAGCATATTGGCGACTTTAACTCTGCTGAATAGTATGCTATTACTGAATGGAATCTAGCCTTTCTGTTTTCAGTGTTTTCCATAAGTTTCAGTAGTCCCTTGTTGCCTATGGTTTTATAAGCGTAAGCAGAGTATGGTCCCGGGAATCCGTTTAACGCGTCTATGAATAATCCTGCGTCTTCCACTATTAAGGGCAGATTGCATCGCTTAAATGCGTCCACAACACTTGTTTTTGCGATTTCTTCTAGGTTGTCGCTTTGGATCTCTAAGGCTTTGGCTCTAAGCATGCCTACTGCTATCTTGTACTCAGCCAAGACTTTGCGGGCTTCGTCAAATTTGTGGATGTTGTCTGTTGCGAAAAATATGGCTTTTGCTTTTAGTTGTAAATTCATTTTGCCTCACGACTTTCTGTCAGCGCCTTCAGCTGATACGGTGAAGTACTTTTTCCAGTTTATCTTTGTTATTTCTAGGATGTTGCCGTCTGGGTCTGTGAAGGTTGCTTGTTTTCCGCCCCAAGGTTCTTCGTGCAGTTCTTTGATGAACTTTGCCCCTTTATTCTTCAGTTCCCTGTAGACTTTTTCCGCGTCATCTACAAGAAACTCCACGGAAGGCGACGCTGTACTTACTTTTTGTCCTTCTTTAAGTTTTGGCGTTAATCCGATTTCCACTCCACCACATTCAAAGCCAACGTAACTTGAGTATTCATACTTCTTTTCTAGGCCCAATGTTTCTTCATAGAATTTTGCCGCTTTTTCTAGATTTGAAACATGAAAAGTTATGCTCCAAACAGTTTTTATCATTTATCAGTCACCTTTTCTTTCAGCAATGTAACGTCCCCTCTTCTCTATCTGCTTAATTTTATCTAAAACGTTTTTCGCAGTTTCAGAGCCCAACACCTTGGAATAGCCCTCAACCACAGAGTTAAAGCATTCTTTTGCGAATCGGAAATGTGTGCTTTGTAGAGCCCTTTTCATGAGGTGCAAATCAACTCCTCTGGCTTCCAGTTCTTTTGATTTTTCGCCGAGTCCGAAATCCACGAAGAAAATTTTTCCTTCAGAGTTGAGAATCATGTTTGATGTTGTTAAATCGCCGTGAATTATTCCGTTTTTATGAAGCCTACTTATTAATTCTCCAATTTTAAAGCATAAGTGCTGCCTTTCGCTTTTGGAAACTTCGCTCAACAACTGTTTTACTTGTTTCCCTTCTATGAACTCCATTATGATTGTGGCGTTTTTAACGTCAACCAGAAATATTGTGGGTGTGGGTACTCCAGTTTTCTTGGCTTTATGAATTAATTGCGGTTCATGAATTGTTCTATAGGTTTTAATCTGTTCATCCAGTTCTGACAACCGATATTTCTTTGGCAAACGCTTTTTCATAATCACCTTTCTACCGTGCCAATCTGCAAGATACAAACTAGCTTCTGCGCCCTTCTTAACTAAAAGTGGCTGTTTCATTTCACCCAAGGGACTTCAACCTCATCAAGCCGCCACCTCAACTTTACAAAGCTTTCCTCAATCGGTGTAACAACACCCTGCTTGTAGGCTAATACGCCTGTCCACGCAATCATGGCTCCGTTATCAACTGCAAATTCCTTTGGCATAACAGAAAACTCAGCGTCGTGCTCTTCAGCTATAGCCTTAATCATTGACTGCAGTCTTTTGTTGGCTGCCACTCCACCAGTCAACAACACTTCCTTTTTCTCTGTGTGTGCCAAAGCCCGTTCAGTCACCTCAGTAACCATGGAGAACACTGTTTCTTGAAGACTGTAGCATAAGTCCTCAAGCTTGTACTCTCCCTTTTTAAGTAAGTTAATAACGGCAGTCAATAATCCGCTGAAGGACATGTCCATACCCTTAACCGTGTAAGGCAGATGGATCAACTTCTTTCCATTGGCAGCAAGTTTCTCAACAACAGCCCCAAAAGGCTCACCGACCCTTTGATGCAGTCCAGCTTCTCTCGCAAAAACATCTAAACAGTTTCCAAGGGCAACATCTAAAGTCTCGCCGAAAACCCTGTAGCGACCAGAATCAAACGCTGAAACTATGGTGTTTCCCCCAGAAACATAGAGCGTAACCGGGTCCTCAGCCCCTGTTTTAAGTTTTCCTATTTCTATGTGCGCAACACAGTGGTTAACCCCCACGAGGGGGATGTCCAAGTAAGAAGCTAGGGCTCTCGCCACAGTTGCGCCTGTGCGGAGGCATGGACCGAGACCTGGACCTTGAGAGAATGCTATGATAGACGAATTCCTTGGTTTTATTCCTGCTTTTTGGAAGGCTTCTTCTAGGACTTTATTTGCCACTTTTGCGTGGTGTCTCGCTGCCTCTCGTGGATGTATTCCTCCTTCTGGCGGAATGTAGGCGCTTATAGTGTTTGCCAATATTTTTCCGTTGAATGTTGATATTCCGACGCTAAAGTCATCCGCTGTTGATTCGATTCCTAGACAGTAGGATTCGCTGGTTTTTTTTCGCTTCATTTTTGCTGCCCTTCAACATACACATTTTTATTCGTAAGCACACATATATTAACGTGCAAAGCTTGGAACTGATGGAAATGCCGAAACGCACTGAATTTGAACAAAAAGCCTTGCAATTCATAATAAACAACGGTTGTCAAGGTGTGTTGCAGTCGGAGCTATGGCGAAAACTGGGGGGGAGCAGTAGAGAAGGCTCAAGAATAGCTCTAAAGCTGGAGGGCAAGGGACTGATTCGCAGAGAAAAGGAACTCTGCAACGGAAGATGGACCTATAGGCTTTATCCCGAAAGGCTCCCAGCATCAATAGATTCTATATCAGACTGCCCATGTTTAATGTGCCCGGAAAGCTCAAGATGCGGCTCGGCAAGCAATATTTCACCGCAAAACTGCGAAAAACTGACAGAATGGCTTTTATTTCTAACCGAAAATGAATCCAGTGAATTAGGTGACAGCTAGTTTTGCCCAAAGCATGGGTACGAGAGCGGAAAAGAGATCATTACTACAAAAAGGCGAAAGAAGAGAAATATCGTTCTAGGGCAGCCTACAAACTGTTTCAAGCCGTGAAAAAGTATCATTTTATAGAAAACGGTAACGTCGTTGTTGATTTGGGTGCGGCACCAGGCGGTTGGGTTCAAGCAGCAAGAAAAATTGTGGGAACCAAAGGTTTTGTTTTAGGTGTTGACCTAAAATCTATTGAACCTTTCTCACAGCTTAATGTTCGAACGATGATAGGTGATATAACAGAAGAAGAGACACTTGAGCAAATATTGGAGTTCCTTCCAAGAAAGGCTGACGCTGTAATTTCGGATGCCTCGCCAAACATATCTGGAATATGGGAGGTGGACCATGCCCGCCAAATAGACCTAGCCCAACAAGCACTAAAAATAGCGTTAAAAACACTCAAGGCTTCCGGAAATTTTTTCGTAAAAGTTTTCGAAGGAGACATGCTTAACGATTTTATTAAAGAATTGAAGCAACATTTTGAGATTGTCAGAATAGTGAAACCGAAGGCAAGCCGACCTAAAAGCTCAGAATTATTCATTTTAGGAGTGCATTTAATACAAACAGCGTGCTGAAGCAGCAAAGATAAATTATGTTGTTCCCTAATAGACAAGATAAGGTGAACTGTTTGAAAGTTATCGCAGCAGATTCATCCGCCGCCATACTAGACCAAAAATTTGAGCCCCAGTCGATTGTTGCAGCTGCAGCGGTATTGGTCAACTCGCCTTACAGAGAGTTCAGCGCTTGTTTTGCTGAACCCATTTTTGCAGATGCAACAAAAGGGTATGAAGTCATAGTGCATGAAGCAGAGCTTTGTAGAGAACTTCTTGGAAAAGTAAAAG
This sequence comes from uncultured Candidatus Bathyarchaeia archaeon, assembly GCA_964598485.1. Taxonomy (GTDB): domain Archaea; phylum Thermoproteota; class Bathyarchaeia; order Bathyarchaeales; family Bathycorpusculaceae; genus SOJA01. The sequence continues at coordinate 36,730 of CAZRCD010000011.1, read as the reverse complement.
CGGATGTTGTTCATCTCGACATGTCTTTGGGTGCTCGTCCGCTTGAGCAGTTGTCTCCAATTCAGTTCTCTAACATAAGAGTTTCAAGCAAAGGAAGGCGTCATCTTCTAAAAATTTTGCCTAGGCTTCGGAAGATTGCTGGTGAAGTTAGGCAAAGATATGGAGTTGAAGTTTTAGCCATTGGCAAAGAAAGTGTTCCGGTGAGGATTGCAGAATTAACAGCGGGAGCGCATGCGATACTATATACGTGTGATAAAGCCCTGAAAGAGAACCAAACAGTTCTGCTTGGTTTGCCCTTAAAATGTCAACCTAGACCAGCTGAAAAAAGAATATATCTTCACTCGCTTATAGCGGCGGAGCACGACATCAGGGGTTATGCAGAAGACAAAAAAGAAATCTTGAAAAAAGTTAATATCACGGAAATGCTAAATCCAGTTGCAAGAGGCTTCCGAGCCTTAAAAATAACTCCAAGATCACGGAACTAAAAAGAGGTCCTATGGTTGGCATATAACTTTTGGAGAAATGCTCCCACAAAAATCAAAGGAATCCTAACAATTGCAGCGTTTTTCCTCTTATCCATAATCATAACAGTTGCGGGTGTTTTAACCCCGCTTAGCCATGAAGAAGCAAGTGAGATAGAAAAAGAACTTGAAGAAATTCAGGAAAACGTAAATGCACAGCTGATTTTTGGAAACAACTTCATGATATGCTTAGTAATGTTTGTGCCTATTGCAGGACCCATTTTTGGATCATACGTGCTGCATAATACAGGCATTGTAATTGCGGCAGCGAGCGTAGCTGAAGGTTTGCCCTCCCTCCTAGTTTTCGCTTTTCTTTTTGCATTTCCATTTACATGGCTGGAGTTTCTGGCGTATTCAATCGCTTTTGCTCAAAGCGTCTGGTTAACTTGGCGTATAATACAACATAAGGGTAAAAAGGAACTTGTAAACACTTGCGTACTGATCTCGATATGTGCAGTAATGCTACTAATAGCTGCAATCGTGGAGATGGCTATAATTTCATATTTCGGTGGTTTTGAGTGATTTTTCGTCTAACCTTTCCAGTTGATTTTTGTGATTTCTAGGCTTACATCTAGCGCTTTCGTGCTGTGTGTTATTTCGCCTAGGCTTACTATGTCAACTCCCTTTGACGCATAGGCAAGAATGTTCTCTGCAGTGATTCCGCCGCTTGCCTCAAGCAAAACCCTTCCAAAAAACCGTTCTTTTTTCAGTAGTTTAACAGCCTTTTCTGTTTGTTCCGGGGAAAAATTGTCCAGCATGATTATGTCTGCTCTAGCTCTTGCCGCAACTAAAACGTCTTTAACTTTTGTTACTTCAACCTCGATTTTTTTGCTGAATGAAGTATCTTTCCTTACTTTTTCTATCGCTTTTCCAATGCTCCCAGCAACTGCGATGTGGTTGTCCTTTATCAAAATCATGTCATCTAAATGAAGTCTATGCGTGTCGCCGCCGCCTACTAAAACAGCTTTTTTGTCAAAATAGAGGAGACCCGGCGCTACTTTTCGTGTGCATGCAACTCTAGTTTTAAGTTTGGCTTTCTGAATTTTCCCTATTAGCTTTCTTGTGGTTGTTGCTATGCCGCTCATGCGGGAGATGATATTTAGAAGTGTACGTTCAACCGAAAGCATTGTTCGAGTGTCTCCAGAGATTTTCATCAAAACGCTTTTCGCTTTGATTTTTTCTCCGTCTGGAACCAAAATTTTGGCTTTGAGTCCTAGGCTTTCCACTAATATTTCGGCTTCTTCCATTCCAGCTATGACTCCTGTCTCCTTTGATATTATCTCTGCTTCTGCAGTGCTATCTGCGGGAACAATTAATGCTGTGGTTATGTCGCCTTGTCCAATGTCTTCGGCTAAAATGTTTCGGAGTTTTTCTTCCAGAATCTTTCGTGGTAAGAACATACTTTCACCTTACGGTTGTCTAACTTAAAATGTTCGCTTTTATTTTAATATTTGAAGGCTTTTCTGCTGTTTCAATTATTGCTCTTACGGCGTTTTCTAAGCCGTTGTATTGCCTAACTTCTTTTTGGACTTGTTTGAGCTTTTCGGGAATTTCGCTTTCCAAGATTTGGTGGACACTTTCCAATAGTTTTTGTTTGTTTAATTCTTCCTGTTCAATTATCTTTGCGACGCCTAATTCTTTAGCTTGTTTTGCGTTGTTGAGTTGCTCTGTATGGCTAGGTGTTGGCACTAGAATCATGGGTTTTCCGTAGCACATGCACTGCGTTAGGGTTCCATGTCCAGCACGACTTATAACCAAATCACAAGCTTTCAAGTATTCAAAACGGTTTGGAATCCAATTGTAAATTCTCAAATTACCGTGCGATATGGGTTTAGTGTCAGCATTTGGGTAGCCAAGCGACAAAACGACATCGAAATCGTCTGGAAACTCGAGCAAGATTCTCCTTAACATTCCTGTTAAGAAGGCTCTCTCCCTAATAGGACCGCTTATAGGCGCGAAGATAACTGGTTTGTCCGAAGACAACTTTAGTTTTTTGCGGAGTTCTTTCTGAGTTGGCAGTTCGTTTGGATGTTTTGGTAAAATTGGCCCTATCAACCTTACTTTTTTTCTGTAGGATTTTGGAACGTTTAGGTTGCCAGTGCTTATCGTGTACGGTTGAGGAAAATCTGGTATTAACACCACGTTTCCGCTTGTCCACATCTTTCCGATTATTGCGAGCGTCATGGAATCTGCGAATCTTGCTAAACGCAAAAAATGTTTTTTCCGTGGAATTATCACCTGAAACTGATTTAAGATGCATATTCTGGGGATTCCCAAGATTTTTGCTGCCAATAGAGGTGAGGCGCGGGAGTCTGAAACGACTACGTCTGGTTTGAAGCTTTCGATGGCTTCTATTTCAGCGTTGACTTGCTTCATAAAGGTGAAGGATGCGAAAAATGGACCTGGATTGACGGCTGTTTGTCTGAAATCTATTGTTCCGTCTGGTTTGACTTGAAAACCGATTGGCGGAGCTTTAACTAGCGTAAGCTTCTCTCTTTCAACGTAACGTATTCCTTCTTTGTAGGTAGAGAACATCACTTCAACGTTTTTCTCTCCAAGTCTTCTGGCGATTGGAATGCATCTTCCAACATGTCCGAGGCCTATGCCGCATGGAGAAAAATAAACTCGCATGGACTATTTCCCGCCGAGGGCTTTATGCTTCACTTCGCCTCTGGGTTCTTCTTCCTCAAAAATTATGGCTTGAAACTTGTAGATTTTGGTGCCTTTGAGCAGCCAGCAGTCTGGTGGTAAACCAGCTTTGATGCAGCATTGGCACAGGAATTGTTCGTTGTCCCATTTCCATTCAACTGGTACTTGGGGGAGAAGCAATCCTTTGAAAACGTTTTTTTCAACGATTAATCCATCTTCTCCAACCTTGATTTTAGAAGGGTATTGACTTGGTTTTTCCACTTTGATTATTTGAGGTGGGGTGAGTACGCTTACTTCAAAAACTACGGTTTCAAGTTCGTCTAATGAAATTGGATAGAAGCGGGGGTCTTGGGTTGCTGAGTTTATGGCGGATTCGATGACTGCTTGGGTCAGTGAGGTGGTGGGGTATGGGTAGCCGATGCACCCTCTTAATTTTTTCTCTTCGGATTTTATGCTGTTTATTGTAACGAATACTCCGCAAGGTTGTGAAAGTTTTTGAGAGGTGTCTTCTGGAACTTTGATTTGTTTTCTGGTTTCTAGATACTCTTTCACAGCCTTGCGTGCTAATCTGACGAGGAAATTTCCCTCTTCTAGGCTTAGTTGAAATGACAATTTGCTATCTTCTCACTTTAACAGTTAGTGATGGGCATTTCAGAGGAGGGCTAAGCCGTGTAAAAAGTTTTGGGTTTAGAGTTTCATCGACTCTTCGTGTATTCCGTCTTTTGTTATTATTAGGAAGTCTATTCCGTTTCCGCTCATGATGTCTCTGCTTATGGCTGACTTTATGGATCTGGTAACTAGGTTTTTTGCTTCTTCTATGGTCAAGTTTTCTTTGTATCCTTCTTCGAGTAATCCCATGGCAATTTCTGTTCCTGAGCCTACAGCTGCATATTTGTCAGGTATTAGTGAGCCCAAAATGTCTAGGGCGTAAAGTGTTGCTCCTTCTTCGTCCAGTCCACCTACTATTGTAAATGTGATTAGCGGTGCAAGTCTTCGGTTGAAGAGCAGGGTTGACATGAGTTTTGCTGCTGACCTTACAGAGATCGGTCTGCTGACATCTAGGCTGTATAAGTTTGAGTAGGCTTCTACCTCTCTGGCGAGGATTTGCATGTCTGAAACAAGTCCGGCGCAAGCGGCACCTATGCGGTCGGTGAGTTTGAAAACTTTCTTGCCGCCTTTGCTGACGATGAGGTAACCGTATGAAACACGTTTTTCAGAAGCTAAGATGACGCCGTCTGGGCATACTACGCCAACTGTTGTTGCGCCTGGAATCCAAGCGTATTGAGACTGCTGTCTTTGCCTTTCCATGTGGTTTCACCTTTTCTGGTTGGTATATGTAAGACAACCTATTAAGTTTATGTTGTTTTATTGTTGATGAGCTTTGCTTTTGCCACATAGCTAAATACTTAGCTGTTTCTATAACACTTTTGAAAGGTGGATATGGCATGATAAGTCTTTACATTGAAAATGTTGAAGGTGTTTGGTTTGGGATTGCTTGTGATAGAAAAAAGATTTTTGCTACAACGTTTACCTTCAGCGAAGAAAGGACTTTGCAGAGTTTGTTGAAGAGCCTTCCTTTTGATGTTCCATTTCAGCGTTCAGAAAAAACGTCGGTTTTCGCTAAGCGTGTGATTGGCTTGATGAAGGGTATTTATGATGGGAAAGGTGGCTCTGATAGTTTTTCCTTGGTTACAGAGCATCTTTCGGACTATGCTAGAAGGGTTATTGAAACGGTTTCTTTGGTTCCAGTGGGTTATGTGGCTTCTTATGGTTCTGTTGCTCGAGCTGCTGGTGGAGGTCCTAGGGCTGTTGGTCGTGTTATGGCTTCGAATCCGTTTCCGTTGGTTGTTCCGTGTCATAGGGTTGGTTGTTCAGACTTTACTCTAGGCGGTTACGGTGGTGGCTATGATAATGTGCCTGTGAAGCTTGGAATTTTGAAACGTGAAAGCAGAGGTTATGGTTCTGAGCGAGAGATTGCCGTTGGTGGTGGAAGGCTTTTGGTTTTTCCTGTTGAGCGAGTGTTGAAACGGGTTGGGGAAGAGTAAATGCTTAATTGACAGGCTTCAAGACTTGACAAATAGTGATAAAGCTTAGCTTCTCTGTTGTGTCTAGACCCCTCTTATATATAGGTTGAAACACTGGTTCAATTGTCTTCTATGGCGACCCGTTCAAGGAAGAGTTTCCAGAGGTCTTTCAGTCTCTCCCTCTGTGTGTGCTGTGTGCTTTCAGTAATACAAGCCATGGAATGGTGACTAGAATGAATAATATTTCAATGGTAAACTCGACAAAAACAGGGTTTACGGGAGATATCGCCACTTTAGATTGTTAAAAGCCATAAAAGACCAATTCTGCTGGTGAGACACTAGTTTTTCGGGCTGTTCACTTGGGTTTTCTGAAAAGAGCAATCAGAAAAGTCTTCGAGTGAACTCAAATGAACTATGATTGTAGGATGTTTTGCACTTTCTTGGTTTAGGTCAAAATTATATTAGGCAGTGAGCTAAGTATGACGTGGGGAAATTTGACGTGGTTGAAGTATTAGTTCTGTATTATTCGAGGACTGGCAGAACTGAAGCCTTGGCAAATGCTGTTGTCGAAGGCGTTGAAAGCGGTGAGGGAGCTTCAGGCAAAGTGAAGCGTGTTGACTATGCAACTGTTAACGACTTCATCTCTTGTGACGCCGTAGCCTTCGGATCTCCAAACTACTTCAGTTACATGGCTGGCGTCATGAAAGACTTTTTCGACAAAGCGCTAAGCGTAAGAGAAAGGGTTGCTGGTAAACCAAGCGTGGCCTTCACTTCAGGCGGTGGGTCAAGCAACTCGGCTCTATTGAGCTTAGAAAGGATGATTTCTTCCTTCAGACTGGAGAAAGTGGCTGACGGCGTAGTCTCCCAAGGAGAACCAAGTGAAGAGAATCTGAGAGCCTGCAAGAAACTTGGAGAGACTCTAGCAAAGAGAGCGCTTGAAAGAGCTGAAGCCCCAAAAGAATAAGAACGAAAAATCTAGCGGGCGCCGCCCTAGTTTCAACTTATCGCGTAGTTCAGAGCCTTTTCAGCATGAATACGAGTCGTGTCGTAAAGCCGAACACCGCAGTCCTTTTCCTTGATGAGTACGGGAATTTCCGTGCATCCCAAAACGATCCCTTCAGCTCCTCTCTCTTTCAATTTCTTCACGACCTTGACATATCCTTCTCTGGATTCAGTCTTGACAAGCCCTCCAATAAGCTCCTCATAGATCACTCTATTAACGAACTGTTGATCCTTCCTATCCGGAACCAAAGTCACTATTCCTCTTGCTTCCAAACCTGCTTTATAGAAATCCTTGCTCATGGTAAAGACTGTCCCCAAGAGTCCCACAGTCTTCATCCCTTCTTTCTTTACAGCTTCAGCCGTCACCTCGATGATGTTGATGAGTGGAATAGCAATCTCTCTTTGCACCTTGTCAAAGACTATGTGCAATGTGTTGGCCGCAATTAACCCGAAATCGGCTCCTGCTTTCTCCAATGCCCCCAAGACTTCAATCATCTTGTCCGCAATGAGACCCCACCGTTCCTGATACTGCCAGTCAACAAATTCTTGAAGGCTGACGCTGTAGATGATTATTTCCGGATGACTGTAGTTCCCATATCGCTTGGTATATTCCCGAGTAATGTACTCATAGTAGATCGCAGTCGATTCAGGACTCACTCCTCCCAAGATACCAATCTTCTTATGCAAAATCATACACCCACATGTGACTACCCCAAAGAACCATTTAAAACTTAACTGGGCAGATATACTGCACGCGCTAAGCACACGCCACAGAGCACTTGTGGATTGAGAAGAGATGGCAAAATGTTAAGTCCCTTCTTTCCCTAAATAGATAGAGGTCTATAATGATAGGCGGAAATCCTGCTTTGGAAAAACAGATTGGCGAACTTTTGAGAAAACATGGAAAAACCATTTCAATCGCTGAATCATGCACAGGCGGGTTCATCTCTCACAGAATAACAAACGTGCCCGGCAGTTCCAACTACTATAATCGCGGCGTCATAGCCTACAACAATCAGTCTAAAATAGGCACTCTTCATGTCTCACCTGAGACTCTGGAAAAGTTTGGAGCGGTTAGCCGTCAAACGGCAATAGAGATGGCGCAAGGAATCAAGCAAGTCAGCGGAAGTGACCTGGGATTGGCCGTTACTGGAATAGCTGGACCAGAAGGCGGTACACCTGAGAAGCCAGTGGGACTAGTATACATATGTCTGGCATCTGACGAAAGTGTTGTTTGTGAAGAATTTAGATTCAAGGGAAAGAGAGAAGAGATAAAATCCCAAGCGTCTGAAGCTGCTCTACAAATGATAAAGAAGCATGTTCAAGCGTTGTCCGAATCGTAAACCAAAGGTCAAAAGCATCTAGCGATAGGATGAACTTCTTCAGAGCTTATCGTTAGCATGCAGGTCCTTAATTCGTGCAACACCATCTAACCTCTCAATGTAAGATGCAACACTCTTCGGAACAAGATCTCTCCATTCTTCGTCTTCTCGCATTCTACGTCTAATCTCTGAACCCGAATACAACTCCTGACGATAAGGCGTTATAGACTCTACTTTGTATCCTTTTTCCTTAAAGGCTCTAACAGTCACAGGTTCATTAGAGAAGACAACATCAAAATAGCCTACTAACGAAACAACCCACGAAACCCAGACAATAGGCCGATGCAAATCAGGTACTGGTACAATCAAATACTTAGCTGGATCAACTTTAGCCTCGTTCAACGCCAACCTTATCATAGTCAATCGTTCACCACCAGTGAAAGGATTCAATAAATCAAAACCATATTGAGCACTTCCAATCACAATCACAAGCTCCCCAGCCTTACCTACAATATCTTTTATTGCTTTCAAATGACCCAAGTGGAAAGGTTGAAATCGACCTACGTATAACGCTCTTTTGAATTCATAAGTCTTCATCTTTTCCACCACGAAATACCATAAGCTATAGTTATCACTTTGAAGATTTGTCTTTTGTGTCTTAAATATAATAAAGCCTAACTTTGTCTCCAACTTTTGTTTGGAGGTTTTCTGCGGCATTACCTTGGTTTACGGAGATCTCTAGAAAGTTGTGGCTTCCAATAATGACTAGTGGTTGCTGTCCATCAACTTCTGAATAAGCTTTGCAAAGCTTCAGATTTAGCACAGCATCTTTGATCTTAAGGTTCACTGTCTTCTTTGCGCCCATTAATTCAAGGTCTTTCTCTCTAAGGTTTGTAATTATGTTTCCAAAGCCGTCTATATGTATTATTTCGCCTGTCAGTGCCGTCTTTGTCTTGGCTATTTTCGCAAATTTCGGCGTTACAATTTCAGGTATTTCGGGTCCAAACTCGGACGGTGATGTTCCATTTGCAAGGTAAGCGGCTGCAGGAGCAAAAATGTCTCTTCCGTGAAAAGTGTTAGAAATTCTTGGAAGCATGAGCTTCGGTTTCTCTATTTTGTAAATGTGTTTTATGCCTTGACCTTTTGCCGCTAATGTTAGTACACCGTTGTCTGGGCCGATAAAATAGCTATTTCTTGTTTGTACGAGTATGGCTTTACGTTTTGTTCCAACACCAGGGTCTATAACAATCACATGAATTGTGCCTTTCGGAAAATACGGGCAAGCAGCAGCCAGTGTGTAGGCGCCCATTCTTATGTTGAATTTTTCTATCTCATGCGTAATGTCAACAATTCTTGTGTTTGGGCTTATGCTTAGTATGACAGCTTTCATTTCTGCTACATACGGGTCTTTCAGTCCGAAATCCGTTGTTAAAGTAATAATCTTGCTTGGCATGTTATTCTCATATTTATAATGTCGGGTTTTTATGAGTTTATGTGGTACGGATCATCTGCACCAATTTTATGTTTAAACGTACACAGTGGTTTATTAGGTAAATACAATGTGCGGAAGAAAAATTGCGCTTTTTTTGGTTTTCCTTTTAATATTTTCATTATCAAATGTGGGCATTAAATTCGTCTCATGCTGGAGTAACGGTGGTTACAGTGATGACCCATCTAACCCATGTTATGGCACACATGACTGGATTGCCGAGCATGCTTTAGATTGGTTGCCTGATGAGGAGAAGCAATATACCCTAGACAATCTTGCAGCTTATCTATATGGAACCGAGTTGCCAGATAATGGTGGGGCGCCTGACGGTATAGGCGACACTGTTAAGCATCATGTTTACTATTATGCTAACGGGTCTCTGCAGGATGACGCTTCAGCGGTTCGAGCGCAAACGGAATATTACAAGGCAATTGACTTTTTCAGAGGCGGTTATTTGGTCAATGCGTCAAAAATTCTTGGAATAATGAGCCACTACATTGTTGATGTGACGGTCTTTGGGCATGTCATGGGGGCAACTACAGATTGGAGAGCTGAAACTCATCATAGTGATTATGAAAGCTATGTGCAAGGAAGAACATCAAGCTACGAGTCAGAATTTAACACTTACCTTGTTTTTGACGGTAACCTAACCAGAATTTCCGCTTATGATGCCACGTGCCTCCTTGCCTATGACACAACTTTTGACTTAGATGGAGACTTGACATGTGTCTGGATGGATCAAAATTATAACTGGAGTAATCCGATTTTCAAAGATAGATGTGGAGAATCCCTTAACCTGGCAGTTAATCTTCTTGCAGATGTTTTGCACACGTTTTACCTGGGAGTTCATGAGCATTACATTGAAGTTCCGTTTTATTATCAAGTGAATGGTTATTATTGTGGTCCAGCAGCGCTTCAAATGGTTTTTGATTTTTACGGCGAAAACATTTCGCAGTTTGAGATAGCGGACGTGGCGAGAACTGTCGGCGACCCTTCCTATGTGACTTATACCGATGAGATGCGAAGAGCTACGCATTTTAGCAATTTAAGCACTTCCATGGGCAGTGAAATGTCCGAAAACATAACTGGTTACACGCTTCGAAAATTTGGTTACGCCGCCTTTGAACAAGGAGGCATGACTATAGAGAACTTGACATCCTTGATAGATATGGGTTACCCGATCATCTTGTTGATGAGTTGGATGCCTGAGGAACCGTGCGGTCATTACAGAGTTACAGTTGGATATAACGAAAGCCATGTTTTTCTTCATGATCCTTGGAACACTACATGGGGCGGTGACTACGGCGGTCTCAACGTTGCGATGAATTACACGTTTTTCCAATATATGTGGGAATATTCTGGATATTGGGGACTTTTTGTTTCTCCATGGAGAATGGACATTTACATGCCTGAGACAGTGTATGTCGGTGAAACCTTCGAAGTTGTTGTAAACGTTTCATATCCTTGTCCAAGCCCCTTCTCTCCACACGAGTATCCTGCTTCTTCATGTAATGCTACAATAATTCTTCCACAAGGATTGGTTCTAGTATCTGGAGAAGAAGAAAAGAAAACATTGCTTGATACAGAATTAACACCAGGCGAATTCGCCCAAGTCAACTGGACTGTAGAAGCCAAAGATCCTGCGGTCTACAATGTTACAGTTTTTGCGGAAGGAATCATTGAAGGTTTTGTAGGGGAGAAACCAGATGTAGGTCCTGCTTACAATTATCAAGACCAGATAGGTGGCTACAACATTACACTTATCACGGTGGTTGCGGATGAGACGCTGCCAACGATTGGTGAACCTATTCAAGAGCCCTCAGACGTAGTAACACCAGACGATAATGTAACAATCTCCGTAAACGTCACCGACACGGAAAGCGGCGTTAAAAATGTGACATTGTTCTATGATCTTGACAACAGTACGTTGTGGACACCTCTCCCTATGGACTTTAACCCAACTTCAAGCTTTTATGAAGCCACCATTCCAAAACAACCAGCAGGAACTTGGGTTAAATACGAAATAATTGCATATGACAAGGCTGGAAACTTCGTGGAGCAAAATAATAATGAAAACTATTTTGTTTATCAGGTTATACCCGAGTTCACGTCAATTACAATTATATTGTTCTTGGTGATTCTTTCGATAATTGCAGTTGCTTTAAGTAGAATTGTCTCGAAAACAAAATTGACAGACTGAGTAAATGGAAATTGGCTAGGAACTACTGGAGTGAATACTCTTGCTGCGCGTTTTCCTCTTCCTCAACCCATTCTACTTGTTGCACGTTTTCATCCGCTTCAGCAGCATCCTTTAGATAGGCATTTGTAATGTTTTCGATTTTTTCCTTCTTCTTTTGTTTTCTCCTAGAGTGAATGTCAAACCCAAGCATCAAGAGATAAGGCAAAGACAAATAACCTAAAGCGAGAAAAGGATTATGGAATAAGGCTTCTAGACTAAATATCTGACCGATTGATCTATTTTCGTAAGTAGTTATGATGTCGTGAACAATGAAAGCCGAGAACGTTAAGGTTAGTCAAACGAAGAACTGGACAAGTACGCCTCTTCCTTTTCCAAGAATAACAGACGGTATGGCAGAAGATAAGAGAAAAACCCACGCGAAAGCATGAATAAAAACTAGCATGTCCATTCTAGAAACCAGCCAAGTGCCTATTGAAGGCCAAAACAAGTTGATGGAATCCGTAACTGTCGTGACGGCTGTTTGAGTGAACAGTTGGTAACTAACCATTAAAGTCCAAGCAACAGAAACGTACAGAGGCGTAACCACAGCTGCTTTTCCCAAACTCATCCCTCTGTGCTTGTTATTGAACAGCCTCATATCTTAAGCTTTACGCTACAATACTCTCTATTCGGAAACCATATCCGATAGGGAAAACGAAATAAGTGAACATCATTCCATAAGCTCTAAAACCAAACGTGCTACACAGAAGGATTGCAAACTATGCAAGTAGGCAGAAAATTAACGGCAAAAGAAATCGCTCTGCTCACATGTTTTACAGCTTTGTACACATATTTCTCTTTCATACCAGCCTTCCCAATAATCGGCTTACCAAGCAAAGCCATAACTCTAGCCGCAATCGCAGCACCAATAATCGGAATAATACTTGGACCATACCTAAGCATGTTATCCACACTTCTAGGCGGAGCACTTGCGTTTTCCGCAGGACATTTCTCTCCACTGAGTTTTGTAGCTGGCATCGTTACAGCAGTTTTCGCTGGTATGCTATACGCGAATAAGCGAAGCACTTGTGCCTTCATGTATTTCTCACTTTTGTTTTTCTTTGGATTCTATCCCTTCGTCGGCCCAGTTTGGCTCTATCCACCCTTCATGTGGTTTCAGATAACAGGTTTTCTAGTTTTGATTTCTCCTCTACAGTCCTTGGCTTCAAAGAATATACGAAACCCTAACAATAATTCAAAGCTATTATCCTCTTTTTTCATAGTTTTTTTGACATCCACATTGGCTGGTCAAATCGCTGGATCGTTAACCTTTGAGCTTATCTCTTGGCCAATCTTTTTGGCGCGCGTTGACGCTTGGACTGCAACATGGCAGATTGTTGCATGGTTGTATCCTATCGAAAGAATAATCATCGCATTAATCGCCACCTTCGTAGGAGTATTTCTGTACAGAATTTTGATTCACGCAAATTTAATGTCCTTCCTTAACCAGTCAAAACCTCATGAAAACGTTTAGACTTTGGCTTCTCCAAACATTTTTTGATCCTTATTTATGTCCGAAAGCATTCATGAATATGCACTCGTCAGGCGAAATCATCATATCCTCACAGCCATAAACCCTTCCGTCAAAATCGACTGGAGCGTCTTTAATCAAAACTACCGGAGTTTTTTCAGCTACCTCACCCATTAACAAATGCGCCGCAGAGGCCAAATCATCCGCAACAGCATGACGAGTAATGATTAACGTTTTTCCAAAAACGTCTTTTTCTCCTCTGAAGTCTATCACAGGTTTGAATCCCGCGACTGCCAAAGCCAAGCCCTTCGTGCCCAATCTAAGAGGAACCAGCCCACTGTCAACGATCAAAACGGCAATGTGCTTGCCAGTTCTGTGTATAATTTCTTCTCTGATACGTTTCGCCCACTTTTCAGCATTTTTTGGCCACAAGACAACGAAGCCGACAGGCGCATTCTTGTTATCTATCCCAGCATTTGCCGTCAAAACTCCGTTCTTAAGCGTTAAAACAGCTCTTTCTACTCCTCCGTAAATCTTGTCTGCTTCATGTAGGATTAGCTCTGCAAATTCTGGTTGAAGCGAAAACTTTTTGGCAAGCCCTTTCGCCCCTTCTGAAGGCTTAATATCGCTCAGCTTAGCCACGCGTCCCTCAGCACATGCTACTATCTTTGAGGCTAAAGCCAAAACATCACGGTCTTCCAGTTTTAGATTTTGTCTCTTCAGCGATTCTAGAATCACCTCGACCAAGTTTTCGCCAGTTCTTATAATGCTTGTTCTGACAGCATAAAGTCTCATACAATTCTCACCCAGCATGCAAAACAGGAATAAAAACTATCTCATCTCCATCTTTAAGCATAGTTTCCAAACCATTTAAGACACTGATTTCCTTTCCATTTACCAGTATAAGCGTGTTAGGTCTAGGGTCTTCCAGATCAGGGTCAACTAATGTCCGCTTAAGCCTAGGCATTTCCTCAACAATTTCTTTTATGACTTCTTTTAACCTAATTGTGTCTTTGAACTCGATGGATACTTTGTTCTTGCTTGTAATGCTGCGGAAAACTCCGAAAAACCTTATGGTCACGTTCGTTTTTTGTCCCCTCTTACTATAAAACCACTATGACAGAGATGTCGTTAACATTCGTGCCCGTTGGACCAGTGAGTATGAGGTCACCAAGCTTTGAAAAGAAATTGTAAGAATCGTTTTCAGCCAAGAACTCCTCAGGATTCAAATCTATCTCTGCTGCTCTCGCTATGGTTTTTCCATCGATTATAGCTCCAGCCGCATCTGTCGGACCATCTACACCGTCTGTGCTCAACGAAGCCATAACAACCCCATCCATACCGCCCACTTTTAAAGCAGCCGCCAAGGCTATTTCTTGATTTCTTCCTCCTAAACCATTTCCAGTCACTGTAACCGTTGTTTCTCCACCTGCAATTATGCCTGCTGGTTTCGGAACGGGATTTCCAGATAGTGCAGCCTCACGGGCTATTGAGGCTAGCATTACTCCGACGTGTCTGGCTTCTCCTTCTAGAGTTGACGTCAGCAAAAGCGTGTTTAAGCCAGCAGACCTTAACTGTTCACGCACTGCTAGGCTTGCGAACCTATTGTTTCCAATTACAACATTGTAAACTTTCTTGAATGCTTTGTCGTTTGCTTTAGGTGTTTCTGGAATTAGTTTTTTTTCTCCGTCTGACAAAACTTTCTTTACAGATGCTGGAGCCTTGTCCCACAAACCATATTTCTTGAAGACTTTGATGGCGTCGTTGAATGTTGTTGAATCTGGAACAGTTGGGCCTGAAGCAATAAAATCTAACGGGTCTCCCACAACATCTGAAAGTATAAGATTGAGAACGGTGGCTGGATAAGCCTTTTTTGCAAGCCATCCTCCCTTAAAATCTGAAATGTGCTTCCTGACAGTGTTAATCTCGTTTATTGTTGCACCGCACTTAAGCAATGCGTCCGTGATTTCCCTCTTGTCTTTTATGGTTATTCCGTGGCGGGGGAGAGGCATGAGGCTTGAACCTCCACCTGAAATCAAACAGATGACCAAGTCTTCCTTTTTTGCTTGTTCGGCGATTTTTAACATGCGACGTGTTCCTTCCACTCCCGATTTGTCTGGGGTTGGATGGCTTGCCTCATGAAACTTTGTAATTTCCGTTTTGTGTTCGCTACCGTGTGGAATGTTTACAAGTCCATTTGTTATGTATTGACCTAGAATCTGTTCTAACGCTTCAGCCATTGAGCCACTTGCTTTTCCGCCTCCAATAACATAAACATTCTCGAATTTTTTTAAATCAAAAGAATATCTGTTTACTTTGAGTATGGAATTTTTCAGCGAAAGTTTTGATTTCATTAATTGTTTTGGGTCGATGGCGTTCAACGCGGATTCTAGACTTTTGAGGGCTAATGCTCTGGCTTTTCGATTGAGCTGTGTCACCCCATTTTTGACGAGTTGCTCTTTGTTCTTTATTGTTATCATTCAGCTAGCCCATCATTTGTTAAGATTCAATGATTTATATGTGTAAACAAGAATATTTTAGACAATAGTTATGTGAGATATTAAAGATGATGCTGAAGACAGTGATTGGATATGGTGTTTCAGCGATTTTCCTATTTTTTGCAGTGCTTTTTGCTCTTGCTTCTGCGTATGCACCTATGAGAATATGGATAAGTGCTCTTCTTTTTCTAGCTGGCTTTGGAATGTTATATTTCGTTTGGAAGCGGCAACCTACACAGATAGTGCAGAAACTTGAGGTGCCTGGAAGGATTAAGGTTCAAGCGATAAAATGTCCTAACTGCTCAGCCTCGATGGATATGAATCAGATAAAAATTGTTGATGGCGTGCCATTAGCCAAGTGTCCTTATTGCGGGCATACTTTTGAGATTACAGAGGAACCGAAATGGTAACCAAAAAACTATTGATTCAAACGGCACTACTTTTAGTAATTGTTCTATCTGTCATACCAATCATATTAAATACAATAGTTGTCAAGGCAACAGACATAGAATACTACCTGAATCATGAGTATGCAAAAATATGGATAAACGAGACTGATGGAACCATCGATCTGTTTTATAACATAACGATAACATGTACTCAAGGAGTAATCAACCGTGTTTGGGTCGGTCAACCGAAGGGCGACTTCATAATTGGAGAGGCTAAAGATGAAGAGGGATATGTTTTAAATGCGTTTGATGTAAGCGATGAAAAATACTATGCAGTGCAAGTTAATCTCACTAATCCTGTCTATTCAAGTCAAAGTGCTAGTTTTACATTATTGACAAATGTTGGACACATGATATGGGAGGACGAGGACAACCCAGGAAACGTTGGCATGCAATTTACCCCATGTTGGTGGGAGGATGCATACATAAATGAGCTTAGAATAGCTGTGGTTTTACCAGAAGGAGTAACTAGAGAAAATGTTACGTGCACCCCTAATTGGAACAACACGTACATCGAAGAAAATAGGTTTGTAATCTATTGGGAGAAACATGATCTGCAGCCTAGCGAACAATTTCCTTGCGGCGTTTCCTTCCCTAAAGAGTATGTTGAGTATTATAATGTGCGTGGAAAAGGCATCGATTGGAGCATTGCTGGATGGGTAATTCTTGGAGTTCTAGCTATTGGCGTTTGCTCCGTAGTAATTGTGTTTAGGAAGAGGGGGTACATACGTCCCATCTTGCGAATTGAAACCCTCGGAGTGAGACGCGGATTAACAGCCGTAGAAGCCTCGTACCTTCTTGATTTTCCACCAACAAAAATCGTAACAGAAATTCTTTACAGTCTTTTGATGAAAAAGGCGGTTTGGGTTAAAGCCACGACTCCAGCTTTGAAACTTGAAGTCATGAAACAGTTCAAGGACAAGACCGGAACATATGAAACACCTTTACGTTACTATGAAACGAGTTCTCTGAAAGCAATAAAAAAGAACGGAACTTTAGACGAAGTGAAACTTGCAGAAACAATCATGCAATTACGTGACACGATTGAGACTAAACTTCGCGGTTACTGTAGACAAGACACCATAGCATATTACAAAAACATAGTTGCCAAGGCATGGCAGCAAGTAAGGCAAGCTGGAACACCAGAACTTGCATCCAAAGCCTACAATGAAAACCTGTTATGGCTGCTTATGGACAAAAACTTTGAATCCCAAACTAAAGGAGCATTCAGCGATAAGGTTTTCAAACCTGAGACAGATTGGTGGTGGTACTGGTACGGCTACACTTATTACTATCCCAAACCCACCTACAAACCTCTCCCAGCAACTACCAAGCCGCCTCCAACAATTCCAGGTGCAGAATTCGCCAACAACATTGTAACGTCCATCGAAAAAACAGCCAACAACATAGTCGCTAACATAGAAAAATTCGCAAATTCAATACTTCCAGCACCACCCCCATCTCAACACACGTCAAGACAGCCAGCCCATGATGGAGCCAGCTGTGTTTGTGCATGTGCTTCATGTGCTTGTGTTTGTGCTTGCGTTTCATGCGCGTGTGCGTGCGCATCTGGAGGAGTAGGAATTGCCAAGGGGAGAAAATAAGGCGTGAGTTTCTTTAGAAAGGTAAAAGGGATTAGGGCTTCAAAAGCTCCAGCTGGGCTGTACACATACCGTGGAAAGGGAAAATTCACTGGTATGGCTCTTCAGTTGCGAGTAGAACCTGACGGGACGGGTTTGTTGGTTATTAACGCTAACACGGTATTGTATCTCAATGAGACAGCTGCCGCTCACGCGTACTTTTTCATGAAAGGCATGACAACTGATGAATCTGTCGAAAAGATTAGGCGAATTTACCGAGTTAAGGAAGCTGTCGCCCGAAAATATCACGAACGAATGATCTATGCTATAAGTACGTTGGCTCAGACGGAAGAGGTCTGTCCAATATCATTTCTTGATGTTGAACGCATAGAACCCTTTTCCCAAGAGCTTTCTGCCCCCATCCGGATGGACTTAGCTCTAACCTACAGATGCCAGAACAACTGTATCCACTGCTATGCAGGTGGACCACATGAAACTCCAGAGCTAAACACTGACCAATGGAAAAAGGTAATTGACAAACTACACAGCATCGGCGTTTTCATCTTTACATTTACAGGCGGCGAACCAACCTTACGCAAAGACCTGCAGGAACTATTACGTTATGCACAGGAAAAGGGCGCAGTCACAGGTTTAGTCACAAATGGAAGACGACTGAAAGACAAAGAATATGTGCAAAAACTTGTTGATGCTGGACTAGACTTTGTGCAGATAACCATTGAATCGCATGACCCTTCCGTACATGATTTTATCACGTCTGTTAAGGGAAGCTGGCAAGAAACCGTGGAAGGAATAAAAAACGTGATCCCAACACCTATTTACGCCACAACAAACACCACACTCAACAAGCATAATGCAGACGGGTTCTTGAAAACGATCGAATTTCTACACGACTTAGGAGTGACAGTTTTCGGGTGCAACAGCTTAATCTACTCTGGAAGTGCTCCCAAAATAGCCGATGAATTTGCCCTAACAATCGACGAATTGAAAGAACTTTTGCCTAAAATTCAGGAAAAAGCTCACGGACTTGGAATGAAGTTTATGTGGTACACACCCACTCAATACTGTCAACTTGACCCAGTCAACCTAGGATTAGGCGTTAAGTCATGTAGCGCCGCTAGAATCAACATGTGCATAGGACCCCAAGGCGAAGTCTATCCCTGCCAAAGCTATTTTACAGTTGTCGGAAAAATCCTCGAAGACGAGTGGCTAAAAATCTGGAATCATCAAACCTGCAGAAGCATAAGAGCAAGAGAATATGTGCCTGAAAAATGCAAGAAGTGTCAACTGCTATCCGTTTGTGGGGGCGGATGCCCACTCGAATTGAAAGAAAAAAAGTACATTTGTGCTGAAGCCCAATGATTCAAGTTTCAAATAGGATAAGCGTAATAAGTTAGTTTTAACAACGAAATCCGCAAATTCGTGTTGGTGAGTTTTCATGTTAAAACCAAAAGTCTATGTTACCCGTGAAATCCCGGAAAAGGGTCTGAAAACGATAAAGGAACGTTTCGACGCTGACGTTTGGCCTGAATATGGGCCTCCTCCTAAAGAAGTAATAGTAGAGAAAGTCGGGAATGTTGACGCTATTGTTTCACTTTTGTCCGACAAGATTGACGCAGAAGTTTTTGATGCAGCACGTAAATTGAAGATTGTTGCGCAGATGGCAGTTGGCTTCGACAACATAAATGTGAAAGAGGCCACAAGAAGAGGCATATACGTGACAAACACGCCTGAAGTCTTAACCGAAACCACTGCGGATTTTGCTTGGGCACTTTTGATGGCTGTTGCAAGGCGTGTTGTTGAAGCAGACAGATATGTGCGAGCTGGAAAATGGAAGGTTAGCTGGCACCCAAGCATGTTGTTAGGCAGAGATGTTCACGGTGCAACAATAGGCATAGTTGGTGCTGGAAGAATAGGTTCCTCTGTGGCGAAGAGAGCGAAAGGTTTCAACATGAAAATACTCTACTACGATGTTGTTCCCAGACCCGAGGTAGAGAAGGAATTAGGCGCGAAAAACGTGGACTTAGACACGCTTTTCCAGGAATCAGACTTCATCAGTGTTCACGTTCCCTTGACAAAGCAGACCTATCACATGATAAACGAGGAAAAGCTCAGGCTTATGAAAAAGACAGCTTATCTCATAAACAATTCAAGAGGCGCAGTAATAGATGAGAAGGCACTTTACCGAGCGTTGAAAGAAGAATGGATTGCAGGGGCTGGATTAGACGTTTTTGAACGAGAGCCCACGCAGCTGGATAATCCGTTGCTTATGCTCGACAATGTTGTTGTAGCTCCGCACATATCAAGCAGTAGCCATGAGACTCGTTCCAGAATGGCTGAGATGGTTGCTGAAAACTTTATTGCATTCTTTGAGGGAACAATCCCGCCGAATCTAGTGAACCCAGAAGTTCTAAAAATTCGAAAGCCAAGCTAGAATTTTGCTCTTTAGAACGTGGAACGTGAAAAACCGTGCGTAAACGGTTAAATACTGTATTTCTGTAGATTCTCTCTATATAAAAGGTGGAGAGAATGCATAAAAGACTCTTGATACCCGGACCAACCGAAGTAAGCGCAGAAATGCTCCGTGAACAATCCCGCTTCCTGATTGGGCATCGAGCTAAAGAGTTTTCAGAATTATATACAGGGATTATCGAGAAATTGAACAAGTTCTTTCAGTTGCCAAACAGCTATAAACCTACTGTTACTACGTCCTCGGGAACACTGTGGTTCGACATAGTTGGCAGAAGCATTGTAAAGGAGAAAGCCCTCGCTTGCGCCAACGGAGCCTTCTCAGAAAGATTTGGAAAAGCTATACAAGATTGCGGAAAAAAAGTTGACTTCCTCGAAGTAGAGTGGGGGAAAGCGGTCAAGCCAGATATGATCGCGGATAAACTTGGTTCAGGAGAATACGACACATTAACTATTTGCCACAACGAAACGTCAACTGGAGTACGAAACCCAATTTACGAAATTGGAAAAATGATGAGAAGAGACTACCCCAACGTAATGCTTGCAATTGACAGCATTTCCGGAATGGTAGGCGACAAACTGTTGCCGTCAGAAATCGGCTGCGACGTCATCTTTGCTTCAACGCAGAAGTGTTTCGCTTTGCCTCCAGGGTTAGCAGTAGGACTCGCAAGCGATAGAGCCTTAGAAAGGGCTAGGGAAGTGCCTAACCGAGGTATGTACACAGATTTGGTGTATGTTTGCGATTATTATGAGAGAAAGCATCAGACACCGTCTACTCCGAACATCTCGCTTCTGTATGCACTTGACAAACGAATGGATTTATTGCTGGAGGAAACACCTGAGGGCGTATATCAGAGGCACAAAGCCATGGCGGAATACACGCAAAAATGGGCAAAGAGACATTTCGCTTTGTTTGCCGAACCAGGATACGAATCAGTCACAGTTACTTGCGTCAAAAACACTTTGGGAAAAAGCGTGAAAGAACTAAATGAGAAATTGGCAGAAAGACATTTTATGATTTCTGATGGTTATGGCAAACTAGCTGAACAAACCTTCCGCATCGGCCACATGGGCGAATGGGACCTCGGGGGGATTAAAGAGGTTCTCTGGCATATTGATGACATCTGGGGGTTAGGGAAGTGACATTTAGAGTCTTAATCTGCGACAAAATCGCTGATGAAGGCATAAAATTGCTTGAAGAGAAAGGCTACGAAGTCAAGAAAGCATGGGACATGCCTAAAGACGAACTTCCTAAAATCGTAGGTGAATACGACGCGATCGTCGTTCGATCAGCCACCGAAGTCAAAGGCAACTTAATCGCTAATGCAAAAAACACGAAAGTCATTGGACGAGCGGGCATAGGCTTAGACAACATCGATTTAGAAAAGGCAAAAGAAATGGGCATCACTGTGGTGAACACTCCGCAAGCATCCGCAACCAGTGTGGCTGAGTTGGCAATTGGTCACTTGCTGGCACTTGCAAGAGGCATAGTGAAAGGAACGGTCACTCTTCGCGACGGAAAATGGGCAAAAAAAGAACTTAAGGGTGTAGAGGTCTATGGGAAAACCCTTGGGTTAATAGGTTACGGAAACATTGCGAAAATCGTTGAAAAACTGGCGCTAGCCCTAGGCATGAAAGTGATTGTAGTGAGAAGCCGAGTCTACGACCGATTTGTTTCTGTGGAAGAGATGCTTCCGAAAGCCGACTTCATCTCAATACATATTCCACTGACTCAACAAACCAAACACATGCTGTCAACAAGAGAATTCAACATGATGAAAGACGGAGTCGTAATAATCGACTGTTCACGCGGCGGAGTAGTTGACCAAGAAGTACTGTACAAAGCTCTTGTTTCAGGCAAAGTCAAAGCCGCAGCAGTAGACGTTTTTGAAGAAGAACCACCTGGAAAGCATAAGCTGCTTACGCTTGAAAATGTTGACGCCACACCTCATATTGGGGCTCAAACCAAAGAAGCGCAGCTAAGGGCGGGTGTGCAAGTAGCTGAAAGAGTGATTGAAGAACTAGAGAAGCTCAAGTGAGTCGGACTGCATGGTCGAAATTAGGCCATTCAGAGCCATCCGATACACTGAAAAAGCAGGCGACTACGAAAATCTAATCGCGCAACCCTATGACAAAATCGATCAGAACATGCAGAAGGAATACTATAAAAAGTCAGAGTATAACTACTGCCGACTAACTCTGCCAATTGAAGAAAACAGATATGAAATATCCAAACAGCGAATAAGCCAATGGATGAATGAAGGAATACTAAAAAAGGATGAAGAACCCGCAATTTTCATCTACAGACAAGAATTCAAGCTCTTCGAAAAAACCTACACCCGCACAGGGTTCATCGCTGCTTTACGCTTACATCCTTATAAAGAAAACAAAGTTCTCCCTCACGAAATCACACATAAAGGACCAAAAATCGACCGATTAAACATGTTGCGAGCAACCCAAAAGAACCTCGAAACTGGATTTCTCCTCTATCCCGACCCAGAAAAAATAACCATTAATCTTTTCGCAAAAATCGCAAAAACTCAGCCACTAATAGATACCTTGGATTCTTTAGGAGTTAGAAACCTCATCTGGAAATTAACAGATCCCGAAAAGATAAAGTTGGTTCAAGAAGCAGTGACAGACAAGCAGTTTGTAATCGCTGACGGTCATCATAGATACGAAACTGCTATTGCCTACAGGGATGAAAGACGCAGACAAGAAGAATGGGCAAAAGATTCAGCGTTCAATTTTCGGATGAGTTACATGGTTCCTATTCAAGATGAAGGATTGATTGTTTTGCCAACACATCGCCTTCTGAAAAAAGGCAAGCTAACCGACAAAACTGTACAGGAGTTCAAGAAATCCTTTGCAGTGTCAGAAGTTGATGCCAACCCTGAAGCTCTTAGAAGTTTTCTGGAAAGCCACAATAACAAACATGCTTTCTGCCTTTATGATGGAAAAAAGGCTTATGGCTTGCTGTTAAAAGATGAAAAAACCGTTTCAGAGTTCATGGATGTTGCTTGGTCAGATGAGTATCGTTCTCTTGACGTAACAATATTGAAAAACGTTATTTTCGAAGCCATCATGAAAACTGGTGAACTAAAAATTGATGAGGACATACTCTACGTAAGGTGGATAAAGAACGCCATGGAAAAAGTGGACAAAGGAGAAGCTAAGCTGGCATTCTTAGTCAATTCAACAACTCCGGAAACGGTTTTGAAAATGGCACGGAAACATGAAAGGATGCCTGAAAAATCCACGGATTTCTATCCGAAAATGGTTTCAGGTTTCACGATGATGGACCTTTCATTGGGAGAAAAACTTTAGCCGTGACCCTTTTTTGGGAGTGCACGTCGAAAAGTTGGCTTCAGAAATCTCGTAGAACATTTTGCTCTATCGGAAAACTGATTGAAAGGTTAAGAAGGCTCTAGATCACAAAGCTGAAGCGGTCAAAAACCTCCAACTCTTAGTCTTTTACTGTTTCTCCAGTTAAGGTTTCAACTATGTCCGAGGCCAGTTCTATTAAATTGTCTGCTTGTTTCATGGTTGTTTCTCCATCTGCCTGTTTCATCTGATTTAGTTCTTGCACTGTTTCTTCGATTCCAATGAGGCATCTTAAAACTGGGTCACTTATTGTCTGTGTTTTTTCTGATGTTTCTTTGATGATGTTTTCTATGAATGCTGGTTCTCCGAGGCTGTAGTATATGGCGTTTCGAGCTTTTCTTACAGCTTCCAAAACTAGGCTTGGCGCTATATAGGGCATTTTTCTGGCGGCTTCAAGTTCTGCTTTTGCTTCACGTAAATACCGTAGCGCCCAGCCTCTCCTATAATCGTCCATCATCAATTTTCGCCTTTTGTCACATCTGTTAGAAACTAAACTTGTTTTAAAAGGTTACTCGCCTTCTTCAATGCTTTCGTTTGGGGATGCTGTTTGAGTTCCAGCAAAAACGCGTGTTATGTATCCTGCAATCTGGTTTCTGACTTTTGACGTGGCTCCGCGCGCGCTCATAAAACGATATGACTAATCTAACTTTACTCATCCCAGTGTGCGTTGTCCCGTGATCTTGGTGGCTTCGATGACCATGGACTGGGGAACTCTGTAATGCTTTTTCATGGGAGGATGGACTCTAACCCCCTCCTCTAGGGGCTGAGGCTCGTCGAGTCCTGTGACGACTAGTCCATGTTTGGTCAGAGCATTCACGTAGTCAGAAAGGGTTCGGTGAAAACCCGTCGTCACGAAGCTTGATGGCGGTCTATCGTGTTTCCACTCGACGGTATAGCTGTGCCTCCGTGAATAATCGTAAATCCAGTAGTACAAGTACTCCTTCGAACCGTCTTCACGGAGGCGTGTCTCCCATCCGCCTACTACTTTTCCATCCAGAACTAGAAATTGTGTGAAGCAAGGATGTTCCATCAAAACGACGAATCTTCCCCCGGTCTTTAGGACGCGTGATGCCTCAGATATCGCCCCCTCGTAGTTCCGTATATCCAACAGCGCCATGTAGCAGAATGCGACATCGAAGCTCTCGGATTCGAGCATGTTCAGATTCGCTGCATCAGCAGCAAAGTACTTGACCCCAAGGGGGTGTCTTTCTTCCTCCTCCACCGCTGCCTTGATCAAACCTTCACTAATGTCGATAGCTGTAACTTCCGCACCAGCCTTCGCGAAAAATCTTGAGAAGTAACCCTCACCACAGCCGATATCGAGTATCTTCTTTCCTTCAACGTCTCCAATCATCTGCTTTAGCGCCGGGCCGTTTAGATATTCCGAGTAGTAATTCTTGCCGCTTCGGACGAACTCGACCCAGCTCTTGGCAGCCTCATTCCACCGTTTCCTGTCATCAGACTCCATTCCATCCGCTCCACATTCTTGATATTTCAAACTATCTAAAATCAGTTTAGTATGCTAGCTTATTGATGTTGTTTTATTCTCGTAGAAATTTTTTGTGGGGGAACTGCTCGCTTTCCACTTCTAAATCTATGCAGAAGTCATTCTATTTAACTTAATTTTACTCCGAAGAATTCTTCGAAATTCTTGATTATTTGTGTAGCAACATCTTCAACGTCCATGCTTTTGACTTCCGCTATCGCCTTAACAACTGTTGGAATGAAAGCTGGAGTCGTCCTTTTACCCTTAAACGGACTTTTATAAAAACGAACTGGCCCATCCGTTTCAGTCAACAAATTAGTTAGCGGTGTCCGCCTAACAATGTCACGAATACCATTTGAATAAGCCGTCGGCGCCCCCTCAGTAATATAATACCCATATTCTATGGCTTTAGTTAACGCGCTGACTGGTCTACTGAACCAGTGCAGCAACACCTTTCTAAGGTTATATGAGGGAAGCATATCAACAATCTGGGTTGTCGTGCCCCGCGAGTGAATTATGGCTGGCAAATCAAGATTTTCAGCCAACTTGAGCATTCTATCAAAAACCATCAGTTGCTTATCCCAAATCTTTGTATATTTATAGTCTAATCCTATCTCTCCAATAGCCACTAAAGCTTTATTCTGCTTCTGCTGTGAAATCAACTCCAACGTCTGCTGAAGGTCATCCTCTGTCAAAGCCTTTACATTCCACGGATGAATGCCCAAGGCAGCATAAACCATCCTTGGATACGTTTCAGCCAGTCTTAGGCTCCCAACACTTGTTTCGTAATCCATTGAATTCGAAACCAAAGCAACGACATTAGCATCCTTCGCTTCAGCAATTATCTCGTCTATATCCCCAGCATATTCCTTGTCTGAAAGATGTACATGGGCGTCAACAAACTTCATCTTGAATCACGCTTTCGCTAGACTACGTTAGTTTTCCTTTTATAATTTCCCCTTTTATCTGAATACTACTACGCTTTAATGGAAGATTTTGGCAAATAGAGAACAATAAACGTTAAATACTGCTTTAAATAGAAAAAGAGGTTACAGAGGAGTCTTTATGGCTGGTTTAGAATTAGCGGTTGCTCCAATGCACAGATTATGCAAAAAAGCTGGAGCTGAAAGAGTAAGCGAAGCAGCAGCAAAAGAACTTGCAAAAGAATTGGAAAAAATAGGAATAAAAATTGCAAAAGAAGCCTTGGACTTAGCCATGTACGCTGGAAGAAAAACAATAAAAGCTAAAGACATAGAATTCGCAGCTGAAAAAACTATGCGCAAATAAACTCTTTCATTTTCTCTCTTTTTATCCGTACACCAAAAACGCGTCTACGCATAAGAAAATCCTATAAGTAGCGTTTCTCACTTTCACAAGACGAGGAACCAATCTATGGGTGGGAAAAAGAAACTCAGTTTAAAGCAAGTAGAACGCATGCAAACGAGGAAAGACAAACAGGAGAAAAAGAAAAAGGAGAAAACATCAGGGCTTAAAGAAAAGAAACCGTCTGGCATAGTTCCGCCAGACCCGGAAAACGAAAAGATAATGGGCGAACTGAAAAAAATGCGGGTTCTGACACCATACGCTGTGGCTTCACGTTTGAACGTGAGAATAAGCGCAGCGAAAGACTTCCTTGAGCAGCTAGAAAAACGTGGCGTGGTTAAAATGGTTTCAGGAAACCACATCCTAAAAATCTACAAAGCAACAGACTAACTCAAAAATCCATTTTGCCCCAACCTTTCTGTATCAACTGCTAGAGGTCAAAATCCACTTGGAATTTCCCAAGAGAATCTACACAACCGAGGAGGTAAAAGAAGCCCGAGAACTCATCAAGAAAGGCTACAAACATCGTTTAAGAGTTAAGGGAAGCCTATTTTTCAAGCAAAAAGTCAGGCAAGCGTTGAAACTTATCAAAACTGCTGGCTGCTACAATTTTTTAAGAACGTACATCCGAAGCATAGTGGAAATCGATGGTTTGACCCAACTCCGCCAAGCAGACGCTTCAATCTGGGCAAATAAGTACGCTGTGCAAAACCCGGTGGACGCAGCCAGTCTCTTCATTCAAAAAGCAAATCACATGAAAGAATATGTTGAAGGCAAGCTGTATTTTGGCGGTGCAGCAGAAATGCGTTCGGTTCAAAAACGCATACAATTCCTTAAAGTATTGAAAAAGAAAAGCCGAAACAAACAGGTAAAAGAAGAATGTGAAAGACTTTTAAAAAGCTGGAGAGAAAGCGTGTTTCTCTGATGACTACAAGCTTAAAGGTCAAGTTCCAATCAGGAATATTCGGCGCCATATTTTACAATATCAGATATGTTGATTTATGAAAGGCGCCATCACCAATATTTTCCCGGATACAAATTGTGACAAGACTTCAGTTGATGTCGCCGTTTGGCGATGTCAAAAATTCGGAAACAAATGTTTAAGCACTCGCCATTTTCCATATGGCGGTTTTCATCATTTCACCATGTTTCGCTCCGTAATAGATTCCTGCTAATTTTCCCACCGATGGAATTACCATTCGCTTAACAATCTTGTAAAGTAGCGGGTTACGAATTCTGTATTCTAAGAAGGAGTCCCGCCAGACTCTAATATTATATTCCCAGCATCGGATGAGGAATTCCCAGCGAGCCATTGAAAGAGAATCAAGTTCTGCTCCACGTTTATTCATCAGTAGACAGTTTTCCAACGGAACGAAAAGCAACGGAACGAAGAAGGCGTAGTAATCTTTCAAGTCGTCCATCAACTCAAGTGTTTCCAACACATCCTCTTCCTTTTCGTCTGGAAGCCCAATTATTAAAGTGGCAAGCGGATACCAATCATTGTCATTCAATATTCCAAAAGCTTGAGCAACAATTTCTTTCCATTGCTCAGGCTTGAAAGGAAGCGATTTTCCAGCCATATACTTTCGCATAAGCCTAACACTTCCAGTTTCTACGCCCGTTTCAGAAGTCACTATTGGCTTCTTTCCATGACTATACCAATGATATTGGATTAAGATTTCAGCCAATTCTTGAATCATCCCGGGATCGCAAACAACTGGAGCCAAGGACATATGCGTAGGTTGTATAGCCTTAACTCCGGGGTAGGACGCTACGCTCTCAATTAGTTTCATAACTGCCTTCTTGTTAGGGATGAAACGCTTGTTCTTCCCACCATAAAGGAAGAGGTCTTCGGTGATCAACGTAATCTGCGAACCACCTTCCCTGATAGTGATCTCCACTTCTTTCATAATTCTCTCAAGGGGGACATCACGTTTTTTCTGCATCGTAGGTGTACAAAACTGGCAGTTGCGACCGCAACCCCGAGAAATCTCCACACCCCCGTGGATAGACGCGTGTCTAATAGTGGGCACATCTTCGGTCTCTGGGCTTCTTTTAACTCGAACTACGCGTGGAAGTGGTTCACCGTTTACTGCTTTTCTGAAGACTTGTGGTACTACTGTTTCAGCTTCTCCAATGATCACACAATCTATTCCGTAACTCTCCGCCACTCCTTTACGTTCCAGCTGCCACGCTCCAAAACCACCAACAATCACTTTAGGCTTATACCTTGGAATGCTCTGATGCGTTATTAACTCTCTGAACTCGATGGCGTTCATGGGTTCCCCACCGCCAACGAGTGAAGAATAAGTTTTACTGACGAATCCCATCCCCGTTGGATCCATAGAGGATATGCCTACTACTTTTGTGTCTGGTCCTACGAAGGCATCAAGATCGAAGGGATGGACAACCATTACTTCTGACTCGTCGAAACCGCTTTCCAAAAGAAGAGCTTCCACTTTTCTCAAGCCGTAAGGCGCGTATTTAGCTCTTCCATCACTGTTGCGTTCCACTGGCGGATAGAGCTTTTTCCTCAAAAGCCATAACGGTACAGGTCCTTTGGGGAATCCTGCTACGAACGCGACGAAGGGGTTGTCAAAAAAGTCGCTCATTTCAGTGGCAGAAGCCGTCAAAACCACTTTTACGCCTGAATTTTTTGTCATGCCTTCTTCACATCTGAATGAAAGATTGATTTCCTTCGTGTTGTTATTAAAAATTATGCTTTTTTCTCATTGGTTCGCGCGCCAAAAAAGACATAGAAAATAATGGCAAAGAAGGAACTGCTTAAGCTTAGGCCTAACATTTTTCCACTCTTATTTTAGTCCCGCTTTTCACTCTGCTAAACAATTCAAGATTCTTTGTTATCGTGCCAAGAACGTTCACGGGACTGTATGGTTGAGTTTCTCCGTGGAATATGCATATGGCGCTTCCCATAGGCCAGAAGGCTATCGTTCCCTTTTCCACCGTGCTTTTTGCTTTTTCCTCTCCCATTTTCACTGGTATTTCGAAGTAGACTTCTTCCTTCCATAGAGCCGTTCTACCCTCCAGCGGTAGTTTCCTGACAATCATGTCTATAGTTCTTGGTGCCAAATGACGTACAAGCTCTCCTTCGGCTTCCCCCAAATCGTCAATTACGAATTTTATTTTTACACGTGAGATTTCAGTTTCTTCGCCATTCATCCTTTTCCACTTCTTTGAAGAAATTCTTCCAAAATCTCTTCTAGCGTTACTGGTCCTAACACTTTGAGTTCATATTTCGCCCTTACAGTCGGCTTGTCAATAGTCATTACCCTTCTTAAGTCAATTGGAGTTCCGATCACTACAGCGTCGCATGGTGTACGGTCAATGGTCGCTTTAAGTTCAGCTATCTGCTTATCACCATAACCGACTGCTGGAAGAATCGCGCCTAAGTGCGTGTATTTCTCGTAAGTTTCCTTTATAGAACCAACAGCGTAAGGTCTAGGGTCAACCATTTCTCTTGCTCCAAGCTTTTTGGCTATTACTGCTCCAGCCCCATATGGCATGTTGCCATGGGTTAATGTTGGGCCGTCCTCAATGACTAAAACTTGATTTCCCTTAATCAATTCAGGTTTATCAACGGTTACGGGTGAAGCTGCCTCCAACACTCTTGCTTTCGGATTAACCTTCTCGATGTTTTCCTTAACTTTCTCAACATTTTTCGGATCCGCTGTGTCAACTTTGTTGATTATTACGACATCTGCCATTCTTAGGTTAGTCTCTCCGGGATAGTAAGTGAGTTCGTTTCCAGCCCTATGTGGGTCAGCTACAACAATGTGCAGGTCAGACTTGTAGAAAGATAAGTCGTTGTTACCTCCATCCCAAACGATAACATCCGCTTCTTTTTCCGCTTCTCTCAAAATTTTCTCGTAGTCGACTCCTGCGTAAACGATTATGCCGTTATCAATGTGCGGCTCGTATTCTTCCCTCTCCTCAATTGTGCATTTATGTTTATCTAAATCCTCATAAGTGGCAAAACGCTGCCAAATCTGCTTGGTCAAGTCTCCGTAGGGCATTGGATGTCGTATGGCAACAACCCTTAACCCCTTGTTTTTCAAGATTTTTGCAACTTGGCGGGATGTTTGGCTTTTACCTGAACCAGTTCTAACAGCGCACACTGAAACCAACGGAACCTTAGCTTCAAGCATAGTCGTTTTAGGACCCATTAAGCGGAAGTCTGCACCGTTCGCGAGGACCATGGAAGCCTTATGCATAACATATTCGTGGGGAACGTCGCTGTATGCGAAAACAACTTGGTCAATATCCTGCTGTTTTATTAGGTTGGGCAGTTCCTCTTCGGGATAGATGGGTATGCCCTTCGGATAGTTTGGACCTGCAAGTTCAGGTGGGTAACCTCTTTCTGCTATGCCTGGAATCTGTGTAGCTGTGAAAGCTACAACATTATAGGCGTCGTTGTTTCTGAAGTAGACGTTAAAGTTGTGGAAGTCTCTGCCAGCTGCGCCCATTATAATAACCTTGATTATTCGCATGTGTGGTTCCTCTCCAAAATCTCAAACAAACGACAGATTCCATACTACTTTAATTTACCCCATATAAACCTTAAGTGAAAAAACTTACACTATGTCATGTAGAACAGATTCACCTATAAAGTCTATCTGCTTTGCTGTAACCCCAGGATGTACTGGCAGCGAAAACACCTGCTCAGCGGCTTTCTCTGTTTCTTGAAGCCTATGTTTTCCAAATTTTCTGTAATACGGCATGAGGTGTATAGGGTTGACATAATAGACTTCTGCGCCTATGCCTTTTTGTCTCAGTGCTTCAACTATTTTGTCTCTTTTCTTTCGTTTTGCATCTTTTAATCTGACAGTGTAAAGATACCAGCTGTGCTTGTAGCCTCTGGGTTCCTTAGGCAACTTTAAGCTCTCTGCTTTTCTAAGTTTTGCTGTTAGTCTTTTAGCGTTTTCGCGTCTTTTGGCTGAGAATTTCGGCAGTTTCTTCAATTGTATGCAGCCTATTGCTGCTTGTATTTCTGGCATGTGATAGTTATGCCCAAGTGTGAGTGACTGGTACTTCTCTTTTTCTCCGTGGCTTCTCATGAACCGCATGTTCTCCGCAAGTTCATCATCGTTTGTTGTTATCATTCCACCTTCGCCAGTCGTCATGTTTTTGCTTGCGTAAAAGCTCCAGCATACAGCATCAGCGAAGGCTCCCGGCGGTTTTCCTTTGTAACTTGCACCGTGGGCTTGACATGAATCTTCAACAATTGTCAGTTCGTGTTTGTCAGCAATTTCCCTTATCGGTTGCATGTCAGCGGGCAAACCATACAAGTCCACAGTCATTATTGCCTTAGTCTTTTTCGTTATGGCTTCTTCAATCTTTCTTGGAGAAATGTTGTATGTTTCAGGGTCTATGTCCACAAAAACTGGTTTGGCTCCAGCCATTGCAATGACTTCGGCTGTTGCAACGAACGTGAAGCTTGGCAGAATTACCTCATGACCGTGTTTGATTCCTGTTCCTGTAATTGCTAGGTGCAGAGCAGATGTTCCTGTGTTTACGGCTATCGCATGTTTTGCTTTCATAAATTTCGCGAATTTTTTTTCAAACTTTGTGACCGTGGGTCCAGCGCCTAATCCATGCGTCAACACGCCACTCTTCATCACTTTAACAACTGCTTTGATCTCTTCTTCGCCAATTTGTGGAGCATTGATTGGAATCAAGCTGTCACCTTCTAACTAGCATACTTCTAAGCAAATGACTTGTACGTCTAACTATTTACTATAAATCAAACGTTAATAAAGTAGTGGTTTTACATTGCAAGCATTTCTTCGTATACACTAGCTTAAATATTCACTTGGGCAAATGAAAATAGAGTAGTTATTTGCCAATGCGGAGAGACCTATGTATGGTGGAAACGACGAAAATACTCGTTCCAGAATCTCTGCAAGAGACACTTTGGCGTTTGGAAGAAGTGCATCAGGGATTTAGAAGCAAATCAGCTGCTCACGTGCAAGAAGCACTTGAGTGGGTTCTGTCAAGACAGGGGCTGCATGGATCCTATTTAAATTTGTTCATGCCAACGAATCAGGATCTTTCTCAAGGCGTACGCTTACTAACAGGTGAACGAATGTTGTCTAACGCGGGTACTCGACATGTTCTAGGCGAAGAGGCTCTTCGAACAGTTATTGTTTGGAAACTTAGATCATCTTCGGCTGTCAAACAAGCGCTGAAAAGCTTTAACGATCTCCTGGAAGCGGGAGCAGAAAGTGGGAGTTGGTGTTGCTACACATGCACCACGGCTTTCCTCAGGACACTAGTGGCGACTAAGCCTGATAAGTGGGATAGAATTCTTGAAAAAGGGCTAAACAGAATAAAACAGGGACGGACATCTGATGGCAGGTGGCACGGCTTTCCTTTCTACTATATGTTGCTAACTCTTTCTGGGATAGACACACCTTCTGCACAAGCCGAGTTGAGACACGCCAGCAAAACAGCTGAAAGGCTTTTGAAAAGATACCGCGGTGATGATAGAATGTCACGTTTTAGAAGGTTGGGATTGGAGGCAGCATTAAACGCTGTTTAGCTTTCTTCTAGAACAAGTTTGGGACGCATCTACATCATTTCTTACTGCTTATTGCATTCTGGTTGTTTAATGAATAGTGCTGTTAAAATGAAGCATAATACAATGCCGATTGATGCCATGATGAATGATAATTCAGGATTGACTCTCTCGTAAACGAATCCTCCGATGAGACTTGCTGGAACAGTGAAGGCTGACCAAGCAACACCAAAAGCAGCAAATACTCTTCCTCTTCTTTCCCCCGGGATCAAGTCTGCCTCTAGAGAGGAATATGTCGGCTCATAAAAAGACCATATGAAGGAGCCTACGATCCAGAGGGTTAGAACTTGTGTGAACATGCCGCAACGGATGAAGAGGAGATAGGTGAATGCATCTAAAGCTGTTGTTGCTAGCAAAATTTTTCTTCGACTAAATCTGTCCAGTAATTTGCCGACTATGAGAATTTTTGACACGATGCTGATTGTGCTACCTGCAGCTGTGATGATGCCCCATTGCGTCGTTGTGACACCAATTATTTCTTTTGCATAGACTATCCAGTACGGTTCAACCAAGCCGTATTCGAATGCCCATAGAATGTAAATAGCTGCTAGAGCGAGTGCTGATCTGGGCATCCAAGACCATGTTTGCAAGTGCTCTTTGAAGGCATCTTTTATGAGCTTGCCTAATTCTTTAGGGCTATATCGTTGACCAGCTTGTCTGTTCTGAGGAGAAATCGTTTCTGTAAGCATGGATAATCGGATTATTCCAGCAGTTACACCTACTATGGCTAAGCCAATATAAGCCCATCTCATTGGAACTAGAATCCCGTAAACGTCGATTAGGTAACCGCCGATGGAAGGCATTATAGCCCACGGAAGAAAACTTAAGCAACTGTAAAATGCGAAGGCTGTTCCTCTTTTCCGTTCGTTTATCGAGTCCGCCAGTATCGCCCAGAATGCGGGTTCAAATATCCAGCACATGTTGATTAAAATGACAGCCAGAATTAGGAATTCCCAGTCAGGGGCAAAAGCCACTAGGAATTGACTTAACCCAAGCAGCACAGTCATCCAGCCGATTAATTTCTTTCTCCCGTACAAGTCGGCTATGTGACCGCCTATGATTGCGAATATGACAAAAGTGGCGCTTCCAAAGGCTGCTATTAAGCCTATGCTTATTTCTGTTCCGCCTAATCCGAAGACGTATAGAGAGAAGTAGGTGCTACAGATGCTTGTAGGGATTCCCCATAGAGTTGATGTGAGGGTTAACACTAAATAGTTGCGTGTCATGAAGCCGAAACGCGGCTTGTCCTCTGTTTTCAATTCTCACACCCTCACAGGTTAACTTTTGTTTTGCTTTCAGGAAGTTTCTATAATACATGCGAATCCTCTTCCACGATAACTGTTCTCCCTTAAAAAATTAACGATTTGACACGCGCTCTTTTCCACTAAAAACTCCCTAGGGTAAAAATGGAGTCACAACAGAAATTGCAATGCAGAAATAAGTGGAGAATTCATAAAACACTTAAAGCGTAGAATTGTTGTTTTTAGGAATGATCGAATATGAACATTGCAATGGCAAGTTTAGCAGAGTTAATACGCGAATACTCTGGTCTAAGCCAGTCAGCCAGCGAAATCGTCGCCTCAGTGATTGTGTTTGCATCTGCCATTGTCGTTGGTTGGGCAGTATACTTCATTTTTGAGAGGTATTTTACGAGATGGGCAAAAAAGACAAAAACGAAGATAGATGACGCCATACTGCGAAATGTTAAAGCACCAATTTATCTTTTCGTCGTCCTTGTTGGCGCATACTACGGTTTGGAGTCTCTCACTTTTCTTGACCCGTACTCAGAGCTTTTAACGGCGATGTTTACCATCGCTGAAATTCTGTTAATCACCTTCATAATAAGCAGGGTCATCAACGTTCTCATAAGCTGGTATGCCGAGAAGAGTGCAAAGCGCGGAAAGAGGAAAAGTGAACACATTCTCTTTCTTTTTAAGAAGATCATTCAGATAGTTATTTACGTATTCGCGTTTTTGGCTGTTTTAACCGTTTTTAAAATCGATCTTTCGGGTGTAGTTGTTGGTCTTGGTGTTGGCGGCATAGCTATTGCCTTGGCATTGCAAACTATTCTAAGCGATGCTTTCAGCGCGTTCTCTATCTATTTTGACAAACCGTTTGAAATTGGCGACTTTATCGTTGTAGGTGACTATTCTGGAACTGTAAAGCAAATAGGGATGAAATCTACGAGATTGCAGCTGTTGCAGGGCGAGGAACTAATTATATCAAATAAGGAGCTTACGACAGCCAGCGTGAGAAACTTCAAGAAACTGAAAAAACGGAGAATAGTCTTTACCTTAGGCGTAACGTGTGACACACCGCTCAAAAAACTCAAAAAAATTCCTGAAATGATATCAAAGATAATAGAAAAGATGGAACTAGCTGAGTTGGACAGAGTACATTTCAAAAAGATTGGAGATTTCAGTCTTAACTTCGAAGTAGTGTACTACATGAAAGTGAGCGACTACGTCAAGTACATGGACACGCAGCAAGAGATTAACTTCGCTGTAATAGAAGCTTTCGAGAAGGAAGGCATAGAAATGGCGTTCCCAACACAGACGATCTTCCTAAACAAGCCCCAGTAAAAACAAGACATACGTCTTCCTATTTCTATGGTTTTGCAATATCTTCGGAGCCATTCCATTTTATAGATTGGATAATTATTGATTGTGGCTTCACTAAAACTTCTTTAAGCGGTGGATATTTCTGTAATCCTTTCTCTGTGGGTTTTGGCTCGACAAGCTTTGACACAAACAGCTTACTCCTGAAGAGTGCATCAAAATAGTTTGTCAACGTTCTGTGGAAACTTGTAGTTCTAAACGGCTTTGCAAGTCTCTCCATTTTCCATTTAACAGGATATTTGACTGCTCCAAAATATCTTCTTGTCGCGCTTGTTCTCTTTCCATCAACAATTATTGTTGCGAAACACGTATGAGGGATTGAAAAAACAAATCGACCCAGATTCTTCAAAACCCTTGCCACTTCAGATATTGCCTTCTCATAATTTTCGATGTCTTGAAGAGACATGAAACAAGTTACGACGTCAAAATGGTTGTTTGAAAACTCTTTTAGATCAGTGGCGTCCAAAACGTAATAGCATATACCCAGCTTCTCTTTTGCTTCTTCTTGTTTTGCCAGTTCTATCAGTTTTTCTGAGAAGTCTATCCCAGTTACTTTGGCGCCTTTTCTGGCTAGGATTCTTGTGTTGTATCCCTCTCCACACGCCAAGTCTAGCACAAGTCGACCTCTTACATCTCCTATCAATTTAAAGGTCGCAGGATTGTTAAGTCCATCTCTGTAATAGTCCTTGCCTCTCCTCACAAAGTCTACCCAAGATTCTGCAGCATCATTCCATTCTTTCTTTACGCCGTCTTTCTTGCGCACGAAACTATCCCCATTCTCTTCGCACACAAAACTAAGTAACCACTTACTCTAAAAAATAACTTCGCGCGCCAAAGAACCAAAAGTAGACAAATAACCTCTTCAACACTCCTATCTGAACTCCCACTCACAGTAAGGATCACCCATCGCTATACACCTAGTCTCCTTAACATGCAGGTTCTTAACAGCGAAGAAGAAGCCGTTGAGGAAGCCAGTGGTGAAATAACAGGAGGGCTGTCCGGTTTTCATTCCAAATCTTTCACAGTTCTCTCTCATTTTTATCGTCTCACCCAATGTGATCTTTCCCACCTTGCAGTGCTCCATGAGGTCGACAACACGTTTTACGGCATCCTGCTCCCTTAACCCTGCTTCCAAGAGGCGATCGCCGAGCATTTTTCCAGCCCTAGCTCCTCCCATACTAAACACCATTTGGAGCCTCTCACTGACGAGGGGCGCAGCCGTGACGTGCTGGATCTCATGGATATGTACGCCGCTGCCCCAAGTCGGCCTCTCCATCAGAGGCTTCTCATGGAGCAGAAATCCCAAGATGTGGTCCATGAGGCGGTTATGTACCCTTTCAATAACCGAGCTGTCTTTCTCCAGAGAATCCTTCAACTCATCGATTTCTCCAGGCACAAATTTGACTTCGCAGTATGGGTCTCCTAACCCTATGCACTTTGTCTCAACGGCGTTCCAGTCCCTCTCAAGCCCTCCAAGAAGCTTCTCCATTCCTTTGAAACTGCCTGCCATCATCGCAGTTTTCATGAGGCCTAGGGATGCCCCGACGTTCTCGAACCCCCAACATTCATAATGTTCGTATCCTCTAATGTAGT
>CAZRCD010000010.1:45364-72511 GCA_964598485.1 uncultured Candidatus Bathyarchaeia archaeon | reverse complement strand
TCAATAAATACGAGATCCCAATTACATTAATTAATTTAGGGACAAGCCAGCGCGCTATCTGTTATTCATGGAAAATATCCCTCATGTTATAGAATACCCTTAGAGATTAGGTTGTTTAATATTTAATCGAACATTCTTCCACAAGTCATAAAAACTGAAACATAAGACATATTCAGCGATGTAACATGAAAAGGCCTGTGTTGTTAGCCTTTGTACTAATTCTTTTACTGGCAACATTGTCTTTATGTATCGTAGACTTGCTAGAGTTGCAGATAGCGTATGCTTCACCTTACACAAGCATAGATGTGGACACAGCCTACAATATGATTACGAACGGTAGTTATCCTGACCTTGTAGCTTTGGATGTTAGAACTCAAAATGAGTATGACAGCGGACACATATACGGAGCAGTTTGGATACCTCACACGGAATTGGAGGCAAGGATCGCCGAGTTAGCGAGTCACGAAGATCATGAGATGATAGTGTATTGTAAGTCTGGAGGTAGAAGCGTAACAGCGTCTGAAATCCTTGACTCCCATAACTTCACGAAGGTCTATAATATGCTTGGAGGAATCTCAGCATGGAAGTCTGCTGACTACCCAGTTTGGATCGCAACAGTCCACAATGTTAACACTACCTTCAACTACGACACCATTCAAGCGGCAATAGATACCCCTCAAACTTTAGATGGACACACGATCTTCGTTGAGGAAGGGATATACTATGAACATGTAGTTGTGAATAAGGCGATATCGCTTGTTGGAGAAGATAAAAGCACTACTGTTATCGATGGCAACGAAACCGCTTTTTGTGTAAATGTAACTGCTAACAATGTCACGGTCACAGGATTTACAGTGCAGAAAAGCGATTATGGCATCGTACTCGACAATTCCAGTTACACCCTTGTGAGTGACAACATTGTGTCAGACAATGATTGGGGCATATACGCAAAGAGTGACAATAATTCAATTTTCCAAAATGTGGTTACACGTAATCTTGATGGGATTCATTTGAGGGGTTCTTATACCACAGTCGCGCAAAACATTTTTTCATCCAATTCTTTCTCAATCTATCTATACATGTGCGAGAACAATACGATAGTTGGCAACGAAGTATCAAAAAGTCCCTGGGGAATTGAGCTTGTTCACTCAAAATATGTGACGGTTATTGGCAACATCGTATCAGGCAGCAATGTTGTCGGCGTTGGTGTAGTCTACGGTGGCAACAATACGATCTACCATAACAACGTCATCAATAACGCGGATCAAGTTTTTATCTACCAATCTCATGACAGTACATGGGATAACAGTGTTGAAGGGAACTACTGGAGTGACTACACTGGTGCCGACCCAAACCATGATGGAATAGGCAACACAGAATACGTCATAGATGCAAACAACACTGATCACTTTCCTTTGATGGGCATGTTTTCTGATTTTTATGCTACTTCAGAATATCATGTTCAAACTATCTGCAATTCTACGATATCTGATTTTCAATTCAACGGAACTGCAATCTTTTTCAATGTTACTGGCGAAGATGGAATCTTAGGCTTTTGTAGGATTTATATCCCAACAGCTTTGATGAATAATACCTACAAAGTATTTGTCAACGGCACAGAAGTTCCGCATGCCCTATTACCATGCTCCAACAGTACGCATAGCTATCTGTACGTCGCTTATGACCATTCAACACAAGAAGTAATAATAATACCAGAATTTACATCAGTCACTATATTGCCACTGTTCATGATAGCAACACTACTCACCATCATAGTTTACAGAAGAAAACATACTATGTAATACATACAACATCCATTTTCTACATTTCC
The DNA here is from genome assembly GCA_964598485.1 of uncultured Candidatus Bathyarchaeia archaeon. Classification (GTDB taxonomy): domain Archaea; phylum Thermoproteota; class Bathyarchaeia; order Bathyarchaeales; family Bathycorpusculaceae; genus SOJA01. The sequence goes on along the minus strand of CAZRCD010000010.1, from coordinate 70,680 downwards.
ACACAAGTTTGAGGAAAACTTCTGAAATCTTCAGAATGCGTGAAGTTTATGAAAGAGGCACTACAAACCACATAAATGCATGAATCGCTTATTAGGCATTATTCAATTGAGAAGTGAAAATGGCGTTGTGGATACGGTGAGAACGAGAAAGCTGGCTCTAACAGAGGGCATAACAGCTGGAGTTCTCTTCGGAACAGCAGCCATCTTCATAAGATTTCTACAAAACCTAGACACATTCTGTATAGCTTTCTGGCGTCTGATAATCGCGTGCCTAATCCTAGTCTTAATATTACTTGTTCTCAGAAAGTCCTTTAACCGTAACCTTGTAAGGAAAAATCTGAAAGAACTCTTCATCCTCAGCGTTTTCCTTGCTCTCCACTTCATATTTTTCATATCTGCGGTTAAGGACACAACAATCCTAAACGCAACTGTCCTCGTAAACACAACTCCAATTTTCTCGGTATTCGTCTCAACTTTCCTTTTTAACATTAAACCATCTCGTTTAGCAATCTTGGGCTTGACAATCTCGTTCATGGGTGTGCTTGTAATTGCCTATGCTGAAACCACTGTTACGAATGCAAATGCTCATCCAGAAGGTATTTTTCCAAGCCTGAAAGGCGATTTAGAGGCTGTTTTGGCTGCGTTAGTTGAAGCTTTCTATCTGAATTATGGCAGGAAAATACGTAAAAAGATGAATGTGCTTCCTACAATGCTCCCAATTTATGTACTCACAGCCACGATCATAGGAATATCAAGCATACCCGCAACAAACAAAATTTTAACGTGGCCAACTGCAGCAGAAATAATCCTTCCACTGATAGGACTAGGCATACTGCCAACAGCAGCAGCTCATACACTATATTTTTCTTCCTTATCAAACCTGAAATCCTTCGAAACCGCAACAATGGCTTTGCTTGAACCTATCGGCGCTACAATTCTAGGCATAATATTATTTCAAGAAAAACCCGCGGCGATATTCGTTTTCGGCGCCGTTTTTATTCTGCTAGGAATCCTCTTCATTGCCAAAGAGAAGAATTGAAAGCATTCTAGCTTGACGAAACAATAAAAAAGGACTGGCGAGTATTAATGTGCTAAAACGAGTTGAGGCGATGACAGCTAACAGGAAAATGCTGAAGGCTTTGAAGTCCGCCATAACATATCTCGATAGCTCAATGCTGGGTATGGATAAAAAAGATGATGACTTGCTTACGGATAGCGTTTGGCATGTAGCGGCCGAACTAGAATACGCTTTGTTCCTATTCTCAATGACAGCTCAAAATGAAATCGACAAATCAAAATGGAAGCTTAATCCAAAACTCAAAAAAGTCGAAGTGGGTCCGACGCTGGTTACGGTGCAAGATTTGCTTAACGACGCTGAAAAATGTATAAAAAACGAAAAGTTGTTAGACGCTTACAAGAGTGCTTATATTGCAAGAAACTACATGCTAAAAGTTCAGAAAGATTTCGCTAAAAAGAAACGTGAAGAACTGAAAAAGAAAAAATAGGCTATTCTTCCTCGGAGATTTTCCTCTCTTTAATAACCAAAGTGTTTTCTTTTCCGCCGATAACTCTGAAATATTCCTTTAGTTCCTGTTTGTGAAGGAATTTTCGCAAAAGCACTCGCAAGTATGATCTTGAAACGTTTTTTCCTTCGCCCTTCACAACTATTTCATCTGTTGCTCTTTTCACTTCAGCTTTCGTTTTTTCTTCTAGGAATTCGATTAGTTCCTTGATTACGTCGCTGCCTTCGCTTTTTAATTCAGATATATCAACTATCATTTCTGACATGGCTAATCACTTATTTCCGAACCATTATAACTCTTACTTGGTCGCATGCATCTTCACAAGAGTCTGCAATCATTTCTATGGCTTCGAAAAGCTGGCTTACTAAAACCGCTACTCCAGCCCTCGGCAAGTCTTCTTTTCCGAGTAATATTCTGGCTTTTTCATGTATATCGTCAACTTCTTCTTCCTTTCGTTCCACGGTGTCTGCAGCTTGAAGCGCTTCTTCTGGTTTTGTCATCATTTTATTCACGCATTTTTGAAGAGAGATTGCGCAGTCCTTTACGTTTCGAACCATTTCCATGGACACATCCTTGAGTGCGGTTGGCACCTGCTCCATTGGTATAGCCCCTAATACTCGTGTGGATTCTCTACTCCAATCCGCAACCATATCCACCCTCTTGACGAGGTCCATTAAGTCAGCCCTGTCAATCGGTGAGAGTTCTCCCTTTGAAACGTCGTCCATAACTTTTCTGCGCAATCCGTCTGCTTCCTTTTCACCGCTTGTCACTCTCTCAATATATGTTTGCTTTTCTTTTTCTTCTTTTCTAACGGCTGCACCCATTGCCATTTCCAAATCTGCAACTATTTCTGTTGTCAGGACTAGGTGTCGCTGCACCGTTGCTAAGGCTTTTGTTTCTCTTCTTTTCTCAAACCACTTTATCAATTCACTCAACAGCTAATTCCTCCCTCAACCCTACCTCTGGATACGCAAATACATGTGTGTTTTCATGTGAAAAGCTTACTGTGACTTTTTCACCTACCTTAAGCCACTCTTCAACTAAAGATGGTCTAACAACCACAACTGAATCCTCGTTTCTGAGTCTAATTGCATATCTTATATTTGTTCCCTCAAATGTTATTCTTTCTACAATGCCTAAAATCGAGTTTTCAGTTTTCTTTATCCCCTTTTCAACGACAAAAGTTTCTGGTCTTATAGCTAAAACCGCCCTATCTCCCTTGTCCATATTTTTTGGGACTCCTGCTTGAACTTTTATTCCACCGCGAAGCTCTATAGTTGCTCCTCTTCTGTTTAGATCTGAAACGTAGCCTTCTAGAAAGTTTGATTCTCCGATGAAATGGGCTATAAAGACACTTTTCGGTGTCATATAAAGCTCCTTTGGAGTTCCAACCTGCAAAATTTTTCCCTTTTTTATGACTGCGATTCTGTCTGAAATTGCCATGGCTTCAGCTTGGTCGTGTGTGACATGTATGGCTGTTAACTCCAAATCCTTCGTCATCTTCCTTATTTCATATCTCAATTCATTTCTCACCTTCGCGTCCAACTGTCCTAACGGCTCATCTAGAAGTAGTAATTTTGAACCCGCTGCTAATGCTCTTGCCACAGCTATCCTCTGCATCATTCCCCCGCTCAGCTCGTTTGGATAGGCATCCAAACGTTCATGCAGCCTAACCATCTCAAGCACTTCGTGTCCTATTGTCTCTGACTTTCTCACGTCGAAACCTTTCACTCTCGGACCATAAGTCACGTTATCCCACGAATTCATGTGTGGAAATAAAGCAAAAGTCTGGAAGACAAAACCAATGTCCCTGTCTTCAGGCGGGACATCATTAACAAGCCTATCTCCAATGTAAACTTCACCTTCATCTGGTTGAACTAACCCAGCGATAAGCCTTAACAAAGTTGTTTTTCCACACCCGCTTGGACCAAGCAAAGAGAAATATTCCTTATCGTAAATGTGGAGGTTTACACCGTCCACGGCGACTATTTTTCCGTACGTCTTTGTCACGTTAACCAAGCGGACATCAGGCACTTGTTTCTGCCCCCTTTGGATCTATGAGAGTGAGAAAAAACGCATAAGGTTTTAGCAGTATATTAAACATGCTAATATATCCCTCTTCCCCTCGAAACAAGCCTGAGAACCAATAGGATTATGAAAGAGAATAGTATGAGAAAACCGCAGCCCAGCCCTAAAGTGGCTGTTGAGACTCCGCTCTTAACCCAGTTAACCAATAAAACTGGAGCAGTAACCAAGTTGCTAACAACCATTGTGGCACCAGTTTCACTCACACTTCTTGTAAACACCATGATTGCACCTGAAAGAATAGAATATTTCGTCAATGGAAAGACTATTGTTCTAAATACAGAGAAGGGTTTTGCACCCAGTGTTTTTGCAGCCTCTTCCAATTCTGTGTTTATCCTTTCTACAGCAGCCGACATGGATCTTACAAAATAAGGGTATGTGATAGCCAAATGTGCAAAAACAAGCAGCCAGATTTCAGGTATGAACTTGAAATTTCCCCAGAAAATGGCTAAAGAAGCTCCTAAAGCAGCTGAAGGGACAACCAATGGGACGTTAACTAGTACATCTAAAATTGCCGAGGGTAATATTCCGAATTTTCTCCTTGCAACAACTATGGCTATTGGTAAACCAATAATAGTGTTTATCAAAGTCACAACAACTCCTAATGAGTATGTTAACAACAGACTTTGCCAGTATTCTCCCCATGGACCAGCACCACCTAGAGCCTCCAAAAACTCACCTGTAAGGAACGCTTCTGATGCTGGTAAAGCAACAAAAAGCGACGGAATAAGCACTAAAATAAAAAACACTAAAAGTGTTAATCCATTTCTTGAAGACGTAACAGCAGATGAGCTGAGCTTTCTTTCACTAATCGGCCAGACCTTTTTAATTGGCATCTTCAATCTTGGTCCCAGCATCTTTATTATTATGAATACTAGACATGACAGCATGATTAAGAAAAAGCTTGCAAAAACTACAGCTCCCGTTATTTCTTTATTTTGACCAAGATGTGTTTGAATAAAGATTGCTCCATTTTCGAAAAAAGGTGTATATTTTCCATACTCAAAGATGCCCGCAACCATCATTGTGGCTCCAGTTTCCGAAATGGACCTTGCAAAGGCCAAAACAAAGGAGGCAATTAGAGAGGGTTTCAAAATTGGAAACGTAACAGTTCGAGACGCTGTTAGTGGTGCTGCACCCAAGGTTCTGGATGCTTGTTCATATTCTAGTTTGTAATCAAGCAACGCGCCAACCATCACTCTAACTATCACTGGAAATGAAAAAGCGAAATGAAGAAGAATTACTAGGAGCCAGCCTGGCGAAACCAAGGACGCTCCAAAGAGTGATGACAGTCCTCCGGGCTCGTTCCAGAAAAGAAGGAGCGAATAGCCAAGCGTGGCTGTCGGCACGATGAATGGAATGTCTGAAAGGGTGTCTAAAACGCTTAGCCATTTCGATTTTCCCCGCGTGATCATCCATGCCATTGGCACGCCAGCCACAACATCTATGAACGAAACGAGAAGAGCGACGGCGAAGGACATGCCAATTGCATTCAAGGCACCTGACATAAGTTGTGGTTCGCTTAATACATCTTCTATTGCTCCCCATTTGATGATTATTCCTAAAATTGGCGGGAGCAGAATTAACGCGAAAAATATGATTATTGAAACTATGTAGACGGTGTTTTTTATGACGGTTTTTGATGAAAGTTTGTCCAATGCTTTAGCGACTTTGGGTTTAAGCAAGTTTGTACTTTCCGCCTGCATTTAACTTCTGCAATCTCAATGTAGCTTTCTCTTTTTTCCACTTGTGTTCTTTGTTCATAAGTTTTCCGATAGAAGTTGTCAGTTCGCCCGTCGAGTAATATCACAGCCATAAGCTCTATTAACTCTTTACTTCATCATCCTAACAATTTAAGGGCATAAATAGGAATTAAGTTTTGCTGTAAAATGGGCGCATGCTCTTGCTGTCAACAAAGCAAAGACAATAGAGCATTCATGGCTTCTAACATGTAAAGGTGCTCTCTCTACCATGGAGGAAATAGAGAATAAAGCCAGAAAAATAACAAGTGTAACACCAATTAAGGTCACTACAAATGCTAAGAATCTCTTGACCATATAGGTTTCAAATCCGATCCTTCTACTCGCCATTACGAGATGTGCAGGCATTAGTTTTATTCGCAAAAGGGAAAGTAATCCCGCCGACATTGTGAATAAACTGCCTATCACTGTAGTGTATACTCCAATATTTATGATATACGCTGGGTAATAGGTGTAGGATACGCCGGGTACAGGAAAAATGCCCACTATCCACATTAGCGTTTGTAACGTTATGCACAATCCCGCTGCTGCTAGACTCGCAGATGCTCCTTTTGAATTTCTTTGAATTAACAGCAGAAAAAGGTAACAAGGGATTAGAGCTAGAAGAGGGAAGATAACTAGGGGATTTCCTATTCTGTCTTTTCCGAGTAGTAAAGAACTCAATCCGCTAAACGCAATCAACACTTCTCCGCTTTTTCCCCATTCTACTAATCCCCAAGGAAGAAGGAGCCCACTCCAAGTTAAGAAGATGCCTACTAGACCTGCGAGCAGTGAGGCAATCTCTAGTCGCTTAGTTATTGGAAGTCGAATGTTTTCCGTGGAGAAGACTTCCTATTCTATTCACAGGAAAGAACAAAAGCAAAAACACCAATCCTGAACCTAGGCTAAGTACAGCCAGTGTCACGGTAGGAATATCGGGACTTGATTGGAAGTCTGCTAAAATGTCGCCATCGAAATCTTCTAATGCACCTCTGAACTCAAAATAACATATATAGGGATTACTGGAATAAAGCTTAGTCATGTTAGTGTTGATTTCTGCGAGGGCTTCTTGTTTGATTTGAAATTGAGCTTTTTTCACGAATCCTTCCCCGATAATTGAGTCATCATTTAATTCATTGCTTGTTATAGTAAACAAAGAAATGTCGGTGTCGCCGGAGAAAAGTGAGGAGATTCGCAGCGGATAGTATAGTTTGGAGCTTTTGAACTCATATACTAAGGGATCAACTGTTTTCACCGTTGAATTTGTCTCTATCATGTCTATAACAAAAAAGTTCATCTTGTTTTGTATGTAGTATGAAAACATTTCCTCCAAATTGGATGGCAGTTCTTTCGTATATCCTTTGGTTTCAAGAAAATTCTCTAACCATTGGATTAACTCGCTGGCTTCTTCTGCTTTCACGACTGTGAGATAGTGAACTCCTATAGCCTCTTGAAAAGTGATTGTGATTTTGGGGGGCTGTGCGCCAGGCGACCCTCCCAATGATCTGTGATCTCCCCATGTCCATTTCGGACCTACTACAGCTAAGTATGTGTTAACGAGTTCTTGAACCTTCAGAAATGACTGTTTTTCCCCCCTACTTATCGTGGGATTGGATGGAAGTGGCATAAGTTCTACTACTTCGGATTTTTGGCTGGAACTTACATCCGTAGAAAGCATAAGTATTTCATCAGTTCCATTCCAAGCTATTACGGCTTTTTGACCAGATTCAGATACACGCTCCACACTTGTAGGAGAGAAACCGCCTCTATCTGCCCAGACCTGATGACATGAAATAAGGAAAACAAACAAAAGAGATAAAATGAACGAGGCTTTAAAGATTTTCATGACCATCACCGACCATTTAATCAATAGTTGTCCCAATATAAAACTCTATTCTTTCGATGCCTTTGCCCTTTGAACTTCTGGATAATAACTTTATCTCCCCTATCTCACCCGTGCTTTTAACATGTGTGCCACCACATGCACATGCATGCCAACCTTCAATCTCCACTATACGTACTTCGCTGACTTGTAGCGGAAGTGTCTTTAGGGACTCATGAAATCGTTTAACATATTCCTCTGCCTCATTTCTCGGCATCAACCTAATTTTTACGATTCTGTTTTCCTTAACAACATGGTTTGCTATGGTTTCGATCTGCGGGAAAAAATTCGCGGGTTGAGCCTGCATGTGTGAAGTCAAGCCTCGCTTTTTCTAAATCCATTCCAGAGCTTACAATTTCCACCAGTTTGCCTAGGGCTCGGCGTATCGCCTGTGACATTAGATGGGCGCTTGTGTGGATTCGCATAAGCTTATAGCGCCTTTCCCAGTCAAGAAGTCCCCTAACAATGTCTCCTTCCCTAATCTCTCCGAAAATTTCATCGACATAATGGATTATGATATCGCCTCTTCTCTGCAACCTAACAACTTTAGCCTGCATGGTGCTGCCTTCTATTAACCCTATGTCTGGTGGTTGTCCGCCGCCACCCGGATAGAAGGCTGTCTCATCCAAAATCACGCCAGCCTCATGATTTTCCGTTTTTAGAACCTTAACCACATTTGAATCGAACTCTTTCACATAGGCATCTTCATAATAAAGGAGACGTGTAGGAGGGATTCCGCTCAAATCCAGCATCTTTCACACTAGGCAAACTTTAAACTATTCAGCGTGCTTAAAACTGTTTCATAAAACCGAGGAAAACATATACGGCTTGCGTGGAAACTATAGGCTGAAAAGGTGAAACTTATGGATGTTCTGGAAGCCATCAAAGGAAGAAGAAGCATAAGAGCCTTCAAAAGTGACGACGTTCCAACAGAAATTGTTAAAAAGCTTATTGATGCAGCTCGGTGGGCGCCTTCCGCAGGAAACATTCAACCATGGGAATTCATAATTGTGCGAAAGCCAGAAATCAGGAGAAGACTTGTTGAAGCCGCTTTGGGTCAAACTTTCATTGAAGAAGCCACGGTTGTGATCGTTGTTTGTGCAAATGAAGCCCGTTCCTCACAAGGTTATGGTGTGCGCGGCAAAACCCTATACTGCATACAAGACACAGCCGCCGCCATACAGAACATTCAACTAGCCGCTTACTCGTTCGGGTTAGGCACCTGCTGGGTTGGCGCATTCAGAGAGGAAGAAGCAAAAGAAACATTGAAGATTCCTCATGGAATAAGACCTGTAGCCATAATTCCCGTGGGTTATCCAGCTGAGACTCCTCCACCACGAAGTAGAAGACCTATAAGTCAAATAGTCCATTATGAAACCTTTTAGAGAGTTTACTCATGGAAATGCGTAGTTACTATCTGGGCGAACTTACATGGCTAGACGTAAAGGAATTCTTAGCTGTGCATGATGTGGCTGTTGTACCTGTTTGAAGCTGCGAACAGCTCAATATGCCCTTGTGGCACCACCAATGTATTATGGTGTTTCTTCGCGTCACATGGATTTTCCGGAACAATAACTCTCAGTCCGCATACATTAGAACAATTAGCTTACGAGGCGACTTTTGACTCATAAAACACCGGTTTATATTTGATGTATAAACAATTGACCTATAGGTTCACCAACCTCTCTTTCGCTTCATGTAAACGATAAAGGCAATGAAGGTTGCTGTCAAAATGGCGAAAAATATGTAATTCTCGATGGGTATCAGTACGTAGTGGTGCGCAATTACCAGTAATTCATAACTCGCTGGCTTTATCTTGTATGGCTTTGAACTAAGTTCAAAGGATGCGTTACCACCTGAAGGTATATTCTGAGGGTTCGTAAATGCACGGGACAAAGCTATCATGTTGCCCTTTCCATCGTAATTGATACAGATCACCTTCCCCATGACGGCTTTACCTCTCGCATCGTTGCGGACTTCTCCGGTGATTCTGTAATACCCATTCTCGTCAATGTACGTGTGTAAAGTTTCTTCTAGGATTTTGAGTCCAGCGACGGGTTCCTCATCTGTCTCGACACATGATGCTACGAGCTCTAATCGGGCTGAGGCTTCTATGGATGAGAAATAGAGTGTGAAGGGCGCTCTCTGCTCAGGTTTGAATATCTCCAATTCAGTAGAGGCATAACTTTTTCCAATAGTGTTGTTCTGAGCGTCGTAGAAGGTCGCATTGATTTTGACCGATTTTACGTTAGTTGTAAGGTTGTTCTGGACCACACCTATCACTGTGATAACGTAGGTTTCATTGACTTTCGTAAAATTGGTCATGTATGTTGTAATCTCTAGGTGCGCTAACCCCTCTATCGGTGATGAAGACGCGTTTGTAATACGGCAGACCTCAAGTCCAGCTCCGATAATCGCAAGGAGTACTGAGATGATTGCCAGTTTTTTGTTCATGCAACCTCATACCTAAACATTTTCGCTACAGAGCCTAATAAACCATGCTATTTACATTGAATTTGCTCTTAATAGTTTTGTAGAAAACAGAAATGCACACATGCGAACAAACAACCTTAATTTTGTCGCATCTAACCATAGTTAAATGCCGAGAACTGTGTCGCCTTCGTTTGCATGGCCAATGGCTTCTTGAATTGTTGGGTAATCATCTGGAACAATTATCGTCTAGGCTCTGCTTTTGCTAGTTGAATGTTAAATGTTGACGTTAACATACCGATTAATAGCATGACGAGAATTCCAAAAACTATTCTCTTTAACAATTCTTTCTCCGAGTCAATGATAGTTTAATTAAGAAATAACGCTTGCGGAAAATTTTCTATCATTTATAAGGTAGTTGGGTTAGACTGTTTTACCGAAGTCCTGGCTACCTTTGATACGTCTATTATTTTCATCCAGATCAGCAATTGGATTCCAAAACTAACATTTCCATTAAAACTGCTTAAAAGCTACATCCAGAAAAATTCCTGTTAAAGAGAGAATTAAAAAAGCCGGAGATTAAGCTTCCGAAATCAAAGTACACAAAAATAGGATTAAGGAAACGGATCAGAGGTTTCTTGGGGATTTCCGAGCAAAAGAAATAAGCGCAACAGGTGTTGTAGGTGACCCTGCCAATGGCTTCTAAAGAGAAGGGTGAGACCTCTTGAAAACTAGCCATTGAAAGACTTGTAGACTTATTAAGGAAGCTTGACGGAATGAAGTTTTAATATCTTCGCATTCACACTTTATATTTGTGAGGTTCAATCTATTGAGATACGCTGTAATTGCTGATGCTTACGAAAAAATTGAGGCCACAACAAAAAGGCTGGAAATGACAGCCCTCTTAGTTGACCTTTTGAAAAATACACCAAAGGAGATAATCGATAAAGTCGTATACTTAACTCAGGGCAAAATATACCCAGACTTTGTTAGTCTTGAAATAGGCGTGGCTGAGAAACTTGCAATAAGAGCCCTCGCTCGAGCTTCTGGAATGAAAGAAAGCGAAATTGAAGAAGACATAAAAAGGACAGGAGACATTGGACGGACGGCCCAGAAGTTTATAGCTAATAAAAGGCAGATAACGTTTTTCCAACGGCCCTTAACAGTTCAAAGAGTTTATGGGGTTCTTGATAAAATGGCTAGGACTTCGGGTTCCGGTGCAGTTGACCTTAAAATGGCGCTTTTAGCCGGGCTTTTGGCTGATGCAGCCCCTAAAGAAGCCAAATACATTATGCGGACAGTTACTGGAAACCTTCGCTTAGGTATCGCTGACATGACTGTTCTAGACGCTTTAGCAATAGCCTATGGCGGTGGAAAGGAAAACCGCGGATATTTAGAACGCGCATACAACGTTTCCTCAGACCTCGGAGGGGTCGCAAAAATAGTTGCTGAGAAAGGGTTAGAAGGGGTCAAAAAATTTGAGATATCTGTGGGTGAACCCATCAGGGCTATGTTGTGTGAAAGGCTTTCTTTGCCAGAAGAGATTCTGGAAAAGCTCGGGGGAAAATGCATAGCCGAATACAAGTATGATGGCGAAAGAATACAAGCCCACAAAAAAGGCGATAAAGTTACCTTATTTTCTAGACGCTTAGAAAACATTTCAGACCAATACCCAGACGCTGTTGAACTTCTTAAGAACTATGTGAAAGCAAAAGACGCCATTTTAGAAGGTGAATGCGTCGCAATAGGTCCTGGCACTGGCGAGATGCGACCTTTTCAAGAGCTAATGCATCGCAGACGCAAGTATGAAATTGAAAAGGCTATGGAAGAATATCCTGTTTCTCTATTCATGTTTGATGCACTTTATGTTAATGGTAAAGACCTAACTTTAAAACCGTATCCTATTAGGCGGCGGGCGCTTGAAAAAACAATCGAAGAAAGCGGTAGAGTAAAAATTGCCCAATACATAGTCACGGGCAACGTGAAAGAACTGGAAAAATTCTTTCTCGAAGCTGTAGAGCACGGTTGCGAAGGCTTAGTCTGCAAATCCATTGCAGAAGACTCAGTTTATCAAGCTGGGGCTAGAGGTTGGCTTTGGATAAAATATAAACGAGACTATAAAAGCGAGATGACTGACACTGTGGACTTGGTGGTAGTCGGTGCCTTTCACGGTAGAGGAAAACGGGCTGGAACCTATGGAGCATTACTTTTAGCAGCCTACGACCATACTAACGACACTTTTGAAACCGTGACGAAATGTGGAACAGGCTTCACGGATGAAGATCTAGAAAAACTGCCTAAAATCTTAGGCAAGCATAAGCTTTCTCATAAACATCCGAGGGTGCAATCCGCAATTGAGGCAGATGTTTGGTTTGAACCAATCGTTGTTATTGAAGTTCTCGGCGCCGAAATCACCCTCAGCCCAATACATGCGTGTGCCATGAGTGTCATACGCAAAGGAAGCGGCTTGGCAATAAGGTTTCCAAGATTTACAGGAAACTATCGGCTTGACAAGGCAGCTGAAGATGCAACAACAGTTAAGGAGATCATTGAGATGTATAAAAGTCAACTCAAAAAATTCGTGGATTAGTTAAATCCGCAGGTTTTGGCTCTAACACTGCAAGTGTAGAATCCATTTCAAAACATTTATGGGAATTTGGAAATGAAAATGAAAGTGTAAACTTGTCTCACAGTGGAGCTAATAACCGAAAGGAAAAAGAGGAGGAAAGAATTCAGTAATATAAATGGTAACCTGTCCTTCAGCCTCGTGAGATGTCACATCAAATTTAACGGGATATCCATCCTCTTTTTTGCTTTGCACCGCTTTATTGTACATTACATTAGCTAGTTTGGTTTCTCCTTGAATTATTTTTTGATATTGTGGGGCGTCTATTCGCTCTACCATTCCTTGAAGGGGAAAGATAAACACTTCCGTAGCATCTCCTTTTACGGCCGTAACGTTGAACCATATTTGTTTTATAAAAATAGAACTATTGATTTCGTCCTCAGCCACTGCTTCGGCAAGTGCCCCTGAAAACTCGAAGTATTCAGCGGCTGCCTCTTTTGAAGCTGGTTGCTGTTCACTTTGATATAGCGCTGATATTGTGATAATCGCAACCATTATTGCAACAACCGATAAAATTGCTATGTTTTTGTTCAATTTTCCTTTTTTTCTTCTTGCTACCTTCGCTTTTTTCCCCATTATTTTTTCATCTCGACAAGTTAGGCCCTCTCACGTTTACTATATAGACTGAGCCTTTCAGATAAATATTTCTACGAAGCTTTTAGACATTCACGATTAGGCTTGCGATGTTTTAATTCCCATTTAAGATGGTTGATTATGCTTACTTTGTTGGTCTAGATGTTTGCTAGGCGAAAAAATTCAGGGTAGGGGAATGTCGTAAGCTTTTTTAAGTATAGTGAGACTTTTAACAGTGATTAGATATGCAGAAGAGGTGGAAAGGGAGGAGTGTCAATCTGGCATTACTTACTACACGCATAGGCGACTTCTTTAAAGCAAAGGATTTCGAAGCGATAAAGGGAAAAATATCAGCTGGTTATCAAATACTTGCGGAGGATTCGCCACATTTTAAGATAGGTGGGTATGTGAATGTAACTGTGGAGGGGACATCTGATGACCTTGTTGTAAAGTTTGATCTTTGTAAGGGTGGAAAAGGGCGCAGTTCTCCTCCTTCTTTTTTCTTAGAAACAATGTTATTTGGTGGATATTTCCTTTTGAGAAAACTGAAATCGGAAGAAGCTGAGCTGAAGCTGGAAAAAGAGTTTTGGAGACATGTAGAAAACGTCGTATTGCAATTGAGTAATTCTGCCAAGTTTTCCGCGCAACAATATGAACAATAGTTGTTCCACAATTAATAGTGAATGGGTATTCGCATGATGTATCCTGCGTAAATGTTGAAGGTTATTACCCCGTTCACTGAACGGGTTTTTATTCCGGTTAAGTTACCGATTTCTCTGATTGTTAAAGGTCTTTCTGATCTGTGCAACAAACGAAAAATTTTTTCGGTATAACCTTTATATATTGAGGTATCTTGTAGATAGAATTCGTTTTTGAGGCATCTATTCACCCCTTCCTTCGTTAGAACATATCTAAACTTTAACATTATGCATCTCTCCTTCTCCTACAAGACATTATAATCTCATAATTTTATTTAAGTTTTGTGAAAATCTTTTCCACTGTCAAAAACGAGAACTTTTTAGAAGCTTGAACTCTAATCTTAGTCAAGGACTCTGAGCATAAATCATTTGTTCATAAGGTGACAAGCCACAATGTGTCCGTTTCCTATATCCCTGAGCTCGGGTTCCTCCTTACGGCAAATATCCATTACTTGTGAGCATCTGGGGTGGAATCTGCAACCAGCGGGAGGGTTGACTGGGCTTGGGACATCTCCAGTAAGTAGTATTCGCTTCTTTTTGACTGTGGGATCTGGAATTGGAATTGCAGACATTAATGCTTGCGTGTAAGGATGAAGTGGGTTATGGAAGATCTCTGTTGTTTGTGCTAGTTCAACCACTTTTCCAACATACATAACTGCGACTCTATCGCTTATGCATTCAACAACGCTTAGATCGTGACTGATGAACAGATACGTTAGGTTCGTATCTTTGCGTAATTTCTGGAAGAGGTCAAGCAGCTGAGCACGTACAGAAACGTCCACCGCGGATGTTGGTTCATCGAGAACCACGAATTCTGGATTAATTATGAAGGCTCTAGCTATTGCTATTCTTTGTCTTTGTCCTCCGCTGAACTCATGAGGGTATCTGTATAGATGCATTGCCCCTAGTCCTACTTTTTCAAGCGTTTTCAGCACTCTTTTTCTAGCTTCTGCTCCCTTTGCTATTTTTTGCACTAGTAGTGGTTCCGCAACTGTGTCCTTAACGAGCATCCGTGGATCGAGAGAACGTGTTGGATCCTGGTAGACTATTTGCATTTTTCTTCTTAGAGCTTTCAGCTTTCCTCTCTTGAATTTAGCGATGTCGTACTGTTTTCTGAGTTTTTTAAGTCTATGTGCACTTTGACTTGAGCCCTCAAGCTTCTTTATTTCTTCGCTCACTTCAGGTGTAATGTTGAAGTATACATGGCCTGCAGTCGGTTTAAGTAATCGAATAAGTGTTTTGCCAAACGTCGTTTTGCCGCATCCTGATTCTCCGACTAAGCCAAAACATTCTCCTCTCATTATGCTTAGGTTAACACAGTCTACAGCTCTGACATCAGCTACCTTTCTTTTGAGAATCCCACCTTTTATGGGGTAATACTTTTTTAAGCTTTCTGCTTCTAGCATGACGCTCAATTTTACACCTCTAATATAAATGACACGCAACGAAATGTTCTTTCTTTACCTCTTTAATCTTTGGCATTTTCTCTTTGCATATGGTCTTGGCGAAGGGGCATCTTGGGTGAAACCTGCAACCTGTGGGAGGATTTATTAGGTTAGGTACCATGCCCACGATGGATTTAAACCCTTCCCCAGGTTTTGGAATGGATTCTAGCAAGGCTATAGTGTACGGATGAATTGGTCTCTTGAAAAGTTCTTTGACTTCTGCGACTTCGCAGACGTTGCCAGCGTACATTACAGCTACACGGTCGGATATCTCGGCGATAACTCCCATGTCGTGAGTTATGTATATAACTGATGATCCTAATCTTTTTTTAAGTCTCCTTATTAGGTCTAGGATTTGAGCTTGAACAGTCACGTCTAAGGAAGTTGTTGGTTCGTCTGCTATTAGGAGCCTTGGGTCACACGCGAGCGCCATGGCTATTACGACACGTTGCTGCATGCCTCCACTAAGCTCGTGGGGATACATCTTTGCAACTCTCTCTGGATCCCCTATCTCCATCTCTTTGAGGATGTTGAGAACCTCCTTTCTAACTTCCTTCTTTAGCCTTTTGCATCTTCCGATAATTGGAATTTTTAAGAAAACCTTAAGGGTGCGTGAGTTGGGGTTTTCCAACATCTTCTTGTAAATCTTTTTTTCCATTCCGTCTTTTTCAATTTGAGCAAGCGTCCTCTCCAATAGTTCCTTTCTTCTGTGGTGCAAAAGGACTTCTGCAATTTGATTCTCAACGGTGTATACGGGATTCAGGGCAGAACCTGGTTCTTGGAAGATCATGGAAATATGTTTTCCTCTAATCATCCTTAAAATACGATCCTCTTGGGCTAAGAGGTCTATGGTTTTTCCATGTCTGGTTTTGAAGAAAACTTTACCGCCTTCTATTTTTCCTGGCGCCGGAGTGATATCTAAGATTGAGAGACCAGTCATGGTTTTCCCGCATCCAGTTTCACCCACGACGCCAAGTGTCTCGCCTTCCTTTACAAATAGGTTAACTCCTTCAAGGGCTTTGACAACTCCATCGTACGTGTAGAATCTTAACACTAGATCTTGAACTTCAATGAGCTTGCCCATTTTATCTTCTCCTCAGCGTTGGATCTAAGATATCTCTGAACGCGTCACCTAGTAGATTCCATCCTAGAACGAAAGTAAATATGAACATGCCTGGTATTATCCACACCCACCAGTTGCCGGCTGGGTTAGCTATGTTCGAGATGATGTAGTTTCTTGACAGGGCTATCAGTTGTCCCCAGTCTGCGTAACCTAGTGGAGCCCCAATCCCAAGGAAGCTTAAGGCTGCGGCGGTCAGGACAATTGCTCCTGTATCTAGAGATGCCATGATCACAATTGGGTATATCGTGTTTGGGAGAATGTGCTTAACGATCACTCTGAGGTCAGAACATCCAACAGCTTTAGCAGCCTCGACGTAATCTTCTTCCTTAACTCTTAATATCTCCCCTCGTATCACTCTAGTGTAGGATGGCCATCCAACTAGGACGAGGGCTAACAGGACTTTGTCCAACTTGTTCAATGTTATGGCGAACTGGGTAAAGCCTAAGTTTATAGTAAGTTGAGGAGGTAAAGCTGTAACCAGTGCCATACAGAGAACCAAACCTGGGAAGGCGATGACGATGTCGGTTAATCGCATCAATATTTCATCGATGATTCCTCCATAGTAGCCAGCAACGCATCCTGTTAGAAGACCGATTATTAAAGCCAGAATTACAACCATCAAGCCTATGCGGAACGCTGTTATGGTTCCCCAAATGCATCCGTAGTACATGTCATAACTCTGTTCTGTGGTTCCGAATGGATGGGTGGGATTTGGAGGGCTCGGTAGATTTCGCTCTCGTGGTGGGATGTTCAGGTCTTTCCATACCATGAATGGATCTAGTTTGCCCATAGGCGGAGGAACCGGGGGTGCCAGTACTGGAGCCAGCACCGCTATAAATGTGAAGAATAGGATTATCGCTAAGCCCATAATTGAGAGAGGGCTTTTTTTTATTCTATGAACGATAAATTTTAGTTCCTTTATTGTTGGCTGCTTCGACTGTTTGAATTCCTTTAATTTCGACATGATGTTTGTCATTCTTTTATACCAGCCTGATTCGTGGATCTATGTAAGCATATAATACGTCCACTATCAAATTCGCCATTACAAAAATTATCCCAGTGAACATAGCGAAACCAAGTACAAATGGTATGTCAAGATGGAGGGCGGCGCGAGCGGCTGCAGACCCTAAACCTTCGATGTGGAAAACAGTTTCCGTTATGACCACGCCTGTCATCATACCTGCAATTAACAGCCCTGACAGAGTAATTGCAGGGATTAAAGCGTTCCTTCTCGCATGTTTATTGATGACTTCGCTTTGGGTTAGACCTTTTGCTCTTGCTGTGATAATGTAACCTTTATTGAGTTCTTCCAGCATGCTAGAGCGCATCACCCTTATAAGAAGCGCTATTTGAACTATCGTCAGGTTTATACATGGAAGTACAAGGTGCATCAGTGCATCCCAGGTTATCCATAGTTGTCCGTTGAGCAATCCGTCAATGGTGTTAAGGCCTGTGTAGGCATTGTATGTGCCAACTCTTGAGCCACGGGATATGAAATCATCGGCGGCGCTTCCTAGCCTACCTGGCGGAAAAATGCCAAAGCCGCCGTAGAAGAATGAAAGCAGTATTATTGCAGACCAAAAGGTTGGGAGAGACCAGCCGATTATTGCGAAAACTCTTGTCATATGGTCGATCGGTTTGTCTCGGTGTACAGCTGATAACATGCCTAGGTATATTCCTAGAACAATGGTGAGCGGCGTGGAAAATAGTGCTATCTCGACGCTGGCAGGGAACTTCCTCATAATACACTGTAAGACGAACATGCGATTTTCTTGTGAGTAACCTAAGTTGCCGTGTATAACTTCGTTAATCCAACGGAAATATCTGACATACACCGGGTCTGAAAAGCCGTACTTTCTGAAGACTGCGTCCCAATCTCTAACTTTGGTCACATCCACGTATAGAGCAGCTCTGGCGTACGGGTCAAAGAATTCTGCCATCGCGAAAATAAGTAATGAAACCCCTATTAGGATAGGAATGAGGAGTAAAAGTCTTCTAACAATGTATGTGCTGAGACCCATTGTAAGCCCTCGCTTTTGGACAGTGATAAAAGAGGTTAATAACTTTTACGCGGGAACTAAGGAACTGGTATGTTGATAAGGACGCTGTGGTTACTGGAAGATTGTTCCATAAAGATTAAATATCGCTGGTAGCTTTATCTTGTAACGTTAAAGGAGAAAGGAAAATGTTCAAAAAAAATTCGTTAGCAATTGTGTTCATTGCTTTACTGTTAGCAACAACGATTCCAATTACATCAGTGTCAGCTAATGGAGTTCCACGCCCGAGTGAGATTGCTGTAGGAACGATTGGTGAACCTGAAACCGTTGATCCTGGATGGCTTTATGATACTGCAAGCGGAGAAATAGTGATGAACGTGTATGACCAGCTAGTAGCCTTCATGGTTGACTATACTGAACCCGACGTTAAGCTTCAGGGTAAAACCGACGAGTTCTCAGCTAACCTTGCAAGCGAATGGTACTTGGATGAAACGGATCCGGATCATCCAGTCTTTTACTTCAAGATAAAAGGCAGCCACAACAACATCATAACAGTGTTTAACCCTTCAATCGATCCGTACTATCCTGTATCCACTCAGTGGACAGAGACAGACCCTGAACCTGGTAATCAGTGGCACATTTGGAAGTGGCATGACAACAACGCTGATGGTTACCTAAGTCCGTGCGACATAGTGAAGATGGATAAGAAAACCTTTCAAGGACCAGACGAAATGCCATGGATTGCCTTCCACGTGCAGGACGTGATAATAGACGAAGGTTATACACTAGTGCTCAAGGAACTGCCGATTCCGTTCCAATGCTGGAGAACAGTAACGCTGCCTGGAGGATTCAACCCAGCAGCACCAGTGGGCAATCAGGTAGTTGAAGTCGGTTACTGTAACATACCAGAAGTAGCCCTCATCACGGATACGGCTGGCCGCCAATATAACATTGACGATTGGGAAGACGGAATGTTCGGTCCCTACGATTATACGCTGAGTGCAGGCGACGTGATTCAGATGACCCGCAAGGACGTGCCGCCCTCAGAATACATCTACGGCTGGACAAGAGACTACATCGTGGAGTCCATCGACACGGAGATAATGGTTGTCAAGCCTTGCCTCACATGCTGGGATATCGAATACAGCTTCGAAAGATGGTTTGTACTAGACCACACCGGTGGTCCTCAATGGATGATCTACGAGCCTCTCACATATCCTGACTACGGATGGCCAGACGAGAACGAGGACCTAATACCTGACCCTGAATTCGCCCCAATAGTAGACGCTGCCATAGAGACCAACTGCACATGGGTTTGGTTCACGTTCGCCTCTCCGTTTCCACCAATGATCTTCCTGCAGTCCATAGCTCAATCATGGGCCAGCATACTCTACATGGACTGGGCCATGGATCAAGGCTGCTGGGACGGAGAATGGACAACCGTTCCAACCTACCATGACCCCATGGTTTCACCGTTGATGGATCCACTGCCAGTGATGTGTGGAACAGGACCCTACCTATATGTCGAATGGATAACTGGAAAGCATTGGAGACTTGAAAGATTTGAAGAGCACTGGCAACAATGGCCTGTTCGCGGCTGCGAAGGCTACGTCGACGTGATCAAAGTGGAGTTCATTAGCGAGTGGCCTACGAGGAAACTGATGTTCCTCGCAGGAGACCTCGACTTCTGCTACGTTCCAACAATGTACAAGGCTGACGTCGAAGGGAAGCCTGGTGTACGCTGCACCTTTCCACTGCCGACCTTGGTGACCGGAGGAAACTTCTTCAACTTCAACGTATCACTGGAAAGCCGCTACCTGTATCCACCGTTCATAACGCACCTAGACTATGGTGTAATAGACGAGACTGGAATCCCGCCGGACTTCTTCAGCGACAAATTCTTGAGAAAAGCCTTCAGTTACTGTGTCAACTACACAGACTTCATTGAAGTAGCGTTCCTAGGTGAGTCAGAATACCCGGCTACCCCAGCTATTTACGGACTGCCCTACAGACGACCAGAAAGTTGGTACGCGGAGAACCAGTACTACCTCAACTTGACCGAGGCTGAATACTACTTCAAACTGGCTTGGGGCGGCTCTGGCGAAAACCCAGGTCACGACCCTGCCATGGTGACACCCGGCCAAGTATGGACTAAAGGCTTCAAGCTACCGCTCTGCTACAACACAGGCAACGTCCCAAGGAGAACCATGGCTGAGGATCAGATCGAAACCCACGTTGAGTCGCTCAACCCTACTAAATTCCACATCGACGTGTACGACGTGGAGTGGGGAACCGTCTACATCCCCGAACTGTTCAGCTACAAATTAACAATGTTCGTCATAGGCTGGCAGGCTGACTATCCAGACCCGCACAACTTCTTCTTCCCGTTCATGCACACAGAAGGAGCATTCTCAGAACCGCAACGCTACAGCGACCCCTACGTTGACGCGCTCATCCAAGAAGGCGGACACAGCACAAACGCGACTAGAAGGCAAGAGATATACTACGAACTGCAAGACATCTACATAACAGACTGTCCAAGCGTATGCACATACCAACCCAGCGGACGCCACTGGGAGAGAACATGGATCTACGGATGGTACTACAACCCAATCTACTCAGGCGGATACTTCAAACACTACTGGAAAGACCTACCTCCAGGCGTAACAACAATGCAGCCAGTAGACTTATCAGTGTGGGACACCATAACCAACGTCACCCAAACGCTCATCACCGACCACGGAGCACCAACAATAAAAATCCTGAAAAGCGACAAAGGCATGTACCCAACCGTTACAATAGAGGTGAACTATTCACGCGTAGACACCAACACCTTGATGGCAGGCTTCCTAGCTAACATACTGTTGACAAGAACAAAGGGCACCGACACATACCCAATAGAAGATGGATACAAAGAATTCCAAGTTTGGGGACCAGGCGACAGCGGAACCGTTCCAGCGTTCTTATGGAACGAAACAGACGCATTCGAGCTAGCGGGCACTTGGACAATAGGAGCAACCACCGGTGTTGTATCAGAAACGGCTTATGATGAGGCCGTGGTGAACAACACGGTTACCGACGGCTACGCTATTGTTTACGGCACAGGCGACATTAACGGCGACGGCATCGTTGACGGCGTCGACTATCAGAAAGTTAAGAAAGCCATACCCTCTGCACCAGGCGACCCCAACTGGAACTGGGCTGCAGACATAAACTGCGACGGCATCGTTGACGGCACGGATTATACGATAGTCAAAGGGCTAGTCCCAACATCATACGTCTAAGACCGCTAACCCGACGAAACACAACTCCCACTTTTTTTTGTTTTCAACCATTCACAGTATACATCACTTTTACGGACTATTCCAAAAAGAGCTAGCTAGAAATAGAATATTCTTCCAGAAACTTTAAATCTGAATGTCACCTTCACCTATTAAGTGTAAAAGAAGAGAAAGGAGAAAGGAAGAAATTGAATTTAAAACTAAAGACCATATTGTCAACGACATTGACTGTTATGACTATTTTAAGCTTGCTCGCTATGTTTCCAACCATAACCTTCGCCATCCTTGACCCCACCGTAGAATTCCTTGACCCGGTGGAAGGAGACCACCTCCTTAACTACACAAACAATGCGCTACCACCAACAGAGCTTGGTTATCCTATGGGATACGTGCTTGTCAACGTGAGCGTGCTCGACGTGGTCGACTTGGCAACTTGGCAGATAAACGTAACCTGGGACCCAACACTGCTAGAAATCGCACGGGTTAATCCCAGCTGCGACCCAGACTACTCTGACATCTACATACCAACAGACAACATATTCAACGGTTGGACAGACCCAACAGGCTTAACTGTAACCTCAAGCAGTGCCTTCTTGGTCTGCGGCATCAAAATGGGCGCACCCTTCGACCACTTCGACGGTTCAGGAACAATGTGCCAGATCAAATTCAACATAACCAAACTGCCATCGAGCGACCTCTCATGTGCCCTACACTTTGTGTTGGCAGGTGAGGATCTATTCTATACGAAACTCATAGACCCAGAAGCTGAACTCATAAGCTACACATCCGAAGATGGCCAATATGAATACAAATGGGAGAAGCCTGAATTGAAAAAACCATACCTAGAAGTTTACCCGCACTTAACTGAGATGGGTAAACCTCTCGGACCATCAATAATAGGCACGCCGAAAGCCTTCTTCACAATTGATATAGTGATAAACGACATAGAAAACGAATCCATGCTCACCCTAATCCAGTTCGCAATGATCTACAAAACAGACCTCTTCAAATTAGTACCAGGCATCCCCTACAACGCAACTGAAGGTAACTTCATGAACAGGGGCGAATGGGCTCCCTACGGAACAGACTTCTTCACAAACTACGGCGGACTTGATCCCAGTGGATACGAAACCCAATACGTGCTGATAATGATCAACCCAAATGACACCTCACACGAGTTCGATTGGGGCAAATTCCCAGACACAACAGGACTACCCATAGGAGATAGAGTTATCTGCTCATTCGACTTCGAAGCAACGGTTCAAGAGGAATATACATGGACTGAGTTTGTCTCAGGAGCCTTCAACATCGAGTACATGTTCCCAAGCATGCCAGAACGAATGTTCTTGAATGCAAATGAAGAATGGATACCTGCCAAGGAACCAGTTGACGGCGACTACTACATACAGGGATGGATCATGGGTCTAATGATAGACGTTTACACGCAATATCCAGACCCATTCGGCGGTCAAGGATTGAACGAGACAAGCGACATGTTTGAACCACAAGCAACAGTAACACTCTTTGCAAAACTAACCTACAACGCAGACCCAGTACAAAACAAGGAAGTAGTCTTCCAAGTAGTCGGCGGCGGCGGAACGTGTGAAGACCCTGAAAATACGACAGGATACGTCAACTTCACAAGAGTTGCCACAACAAACGCAGACGGCGTAGCCTACATAGAATTCGGAATACCGTGGCCATGCAGTCCAGCCGAGTGCGAAGAAATATTTGGAGTATGGACCGTTGTTGCCAAAGCAACAGTAAGAGAAATGACCACAGAAGACTGGCTATGGTTCAAGGTTAACTGGCTTGTAATGGACCTAACGGTAACACCTAAAGCCACAGAATTCAAGAAAGGCGAAGATGCAAACTTCACAGTAACCTTCTGCACATTCAGGCTTCAACCAAAAGACGTGCTAATAACTCTCACAATCTACGACGACCTCGGAGTCCCAGTAGGAACAACCAGCATATGGATCACAGTTGGAAACGAAGACATAGTATGGTGCACTTCAAATTGCACCGAGATAGAGTTGAACATACCACTGCCGAAATGGGCATTCGCCGGCGAGGGAACAATATACGTAAACGCACTAACCGACTGGCCGTTCAACTGCGGCGTCCCGGTCTGTCCAGAAGCATCCGAGACATTCGCCATACTAAAATATACATAGCCTAAACAAAATTAACCCCTAAACCCCCTCCATTTTTTTTTGTGATTATCTGATAAGCATTTATGAGCATAATTCTTTGGTATTACATTTTGATAGTGAGGTACAATTTCAATACTTATTGTGCAGTTTCCAGTAAATAAGTAAATAGAACATATTTCCAGAAGGCTTATTATACCCATGAATAGTAATATTAAAGCGTGAAGAAAATGTGTAGGATTCGAGTGGCTCTTCCTATACTCATAATTACTACTTTACTAAGTATAAGTTCAGTTATCACCTTGCAAGATCAAGTTAAAGGAAAACCCGGGACAACACTAGCCATAGAAACAAATAAATATGAATATTATTTAAGAGAAAAAGTTAACATTCAAGGAAACCTGTCCTCTGATGGAACTCCAATATCAAATGGATTGGTGGCTCTTGAAATAAAGGGCTCAATGGGTTCGATTGCCTTCAGAACCATTCCAACGGGAAATGTAACATCGATCCCCAGTGTAATCGAAATTGTTGATATTGTTCCTTGCGACAGTGGCTACAGTAATAAAAAAGATGTTTTTTACATCCAGCCATATCCAAAACATACATACGCCTACTTCCAAATGCTTTTCAGAAACAACGATACGATTTCTCACGATGCTGTTTTAACGGTATCTCTGTATGACGGAAACACTATTCCCATTGGAACAAGATATATTAAACTTCCAATAGGTCCAGGAGAACATCAATGGCCCATTCAAATAGAAATTCCATACTGGGCTTACATAGGCACCGCGAAAATCTTCGCAAACATATATACAGATTATCCAAGTGATGGTGGAATACCCTATTGTTTAGAAAAGTCAGCATTCATAAAGCTCACAAGAAACACTGAATTCCTAGAATTCCAGCCAGAATTTCCTCAAGAATCTCCACCAATCAGACCTGATGGAACCTTTAATACAACATTTAGGCTTTCTCCAGAGCCTTTCCCTAGTATTTGCTCAATTTACGCAACAGCGAGGAAAGATGTTACACTAACACTGATCGCTGTAGGCGGAAGGACATTTGAAGTAAATCCCACATTTAGCTTTGACGATAGTTATCCTCCTTCACCACCACAAGCCTCCTTTACTTTTATACCACTGCATCCATATAAAAATCAGGAAATAACCTTTGATGCATCAGGCTCATCACCTGAAGGATTGGACGACGAAATAATCAGCTATGAATGGAACTTTGGTGATGGTACACCATCGGTCAACATAACTAATCCTACAATAATCCATACTTTTCCAGAAAATAGAACGTATATTGTAACTTTAAACGTGACCGACAGCGAAGGACTCTGGTCCACGACATCTAAACCTGTGACCGTATGGCCTCCTGACCCACCCAAAGCTTATTTCAGCTGGTTAACTCAGCCAGTAGCAAATGAGACAGCTACATTTGACGCTTCTCAATCAAAACCTGGCTGGAATGGGACTCACGAAATTCCCATAGTCAGTTATCAATGGGATTTTGGTGATGGTAACATCACAACAGTCAGTACAGCCACAATTACTCATATTTACACAGACGCTGGAAATTACACAGTGACTCTAACCGTTACCGATAGCAGCGGTCTAAGTAACGCGACATCAAAAATAGTGAATGTTCTTGAAACTGCACCGCCACCGTTACTTGGCGATGTAAATCGTGATGGCGTGGTTGACGGCCAAGATATGCAATTAGTAAAAAACGCAGTCCCTTCAACCCCTG
>CAZRCD010000010.1:0-45264 GCA_964598485.1 uncultured Candidatus Bathyarchaeia archaeon | reverse complement strand
ACCTTGTGGTTGACGGCCAAGATATGCAATTAGTAAAAAACGCAGTCCCTTCAACCCCTGGGAGTCCAAATTGGAACCCAAACGCTGACCTAAACGACGACGGCGTAATCGATGGTGCAGACTATCAAATTGTCAAGGCAAATATCGGGCAGCATATATGATAATAACTAAATATAACATTCGAAGTAATATTACTAGGCGGCATAAACGGAGACCTTGTGGTTGACGGCCAAGATATGCAATTAGTAAAAAACGCAGTCCCTTCAACTCTCGGCAGCCCAAACTGGAAACCAAAAGCCGATCTAAACAAAGATAACGTGATTGACGGCCAAGACTATATCTTGGTCAAGAATAATATTGGACACTTTGCAAGTCTCTAAGAAGGCAGTGCATATTTCGTAACATGCCAATTTTAACCCAAAAAGATATTAAAAACTGTGCTAATAGACATTAACTAGAAGGGAGAAAGAAGAATGACTGCAAAATCAAAAAGTGGACTCTTTCTGCTTCTTGCTTTAATATTGCTTCTGAATATGGCAACGCTCTTTTCAACATCAACCTTCGCTTCATCAACAACATACCTCAAAATTTTGGATCCAGTGGAGGGCTATACATCGCTCACGTACACTAACACTGTACCACCTCCAACAGAGCCTGAGTATCCTATGGGATACGTGCTTGTCAACGTGAGCGTGCTCGACGTGCTCAACCTGGCAACTTGGCAGATAAACGTAACCTGGGACCCAACACTGCTAGAAATCGCACGGGTTAATCCCAGCTGCGACCCAGACTACTCTGACATCTACATACCAACAGACAACATATTCAACGGTTGGACAGACCCTGTAGGCTTAACTGTAACCTCAAGCAGCGCATACTTGGTCTGCGGCATCAAATTAGGCGCACCCTTCGACCACTTCGACGGTTCAGGAACACTGTGCCAGATCAAATTCAACGTAACCAAAGCACCATCAAGTGAGGGAGAAACTTTATCTTGTAACATACACTTTGTGTTGGCAGGCGAGAATCTATTCTATACGAAACTCATAAACCCAGACGCTGACCTCATAAGCTACACATCCGAAGACGGCTACTACGAGTATGCGTGGCCACCGCCTCCACCGCCCCCCAGTGAAGGAGCGGCATTTTATATGAGACCCCAAGAGATAATTAATTCCTCAATTCTGCCGCCGCAAGTCATCCAACTCAACGCAACAATTAAAAATGTCACTGATATGTATGGTTATGGCTTTAGTTTAAGCTATGACCCAGCCATCTTGTGGTGCATTAGCCTTACAATTCTTGACGTCTTAGGCGAGACAAATTATCTTCCAGAATTTTCCGTAAACAATATTGAAGGAATCATGACTGTTAATGTAACATATATGCCGCCAGCAGTACCAATAACAACCGAGTTAGAGGTCCCATTAGTTAAACTCATGTTCCGTGTCACAGGGATAGGAGCAACTCTCTTAGATATTAACAACACAAATCTCGTTGACTCTCTTGGACGACCAATACCCCACGCAGTGCACGACGGATTCTTTTCTAATATCATAAGAGATTTGGCGATAACAAATGTTGTCCCATACGCAACCTGGGCTTATCAAGGTAACATATTAAAAATCAACGTAACTGTAAGAAACCAAGGAGAAATCACAGAAACTTTGATAATCGTAGAAGCATACTATGAGGGAAACTTGCTTGGAAACGACACGATCGCAAGCTTGAACCCGGATGAACAAGTCACTTTAACATTCACATGGAACACAGCAAGCGTAACACCGTGTCAAAACTACACGATTTCAGCAGAGGTTACCGCTGTCCCATATGAAATGGATCTTCTGAACAACATATACTCAGATGGTAAAGTGAAGGTTAAATTATATGGCGATATAAACGGGGACGGTGTAGTTGACGGCCAAGACGTTCAAATGATTAGAAATGCCATACCTTCATACCCCGACCACCCGGACTGGAAGCCGGAAGCAGATGTAAACAACGACAGCACAGTTGATGGTGTAGACTATCAGCAGACTAAGAAGAAAATTGGAACAGCATGCTGAAATACACTTGCAATAAATCCCTCTTTTTTTATTCATTTTGAAGTATTTGCGCGTACCACAAAGTTGGAGTGACAAATACAATTCGAATTGTCCAAAATACGTTCCGAAGGATTTCAGTCTAACTCCATTTCTCAAAGTTACGCATGAGATGTGCTCCGAAGCTGCCTCATTTCAATTTAAGTACCGCCTACTAGTCTGTCACAGTGCCGTCATAGAAAAACTAAAATATTGAACGACTTAAAGATAAAGGACTAGGTGAAAATGTTGAAAAAGACGAGAATACCTATTACTGCTGTAGTGCTTCTTTTAAGCTTCATGATAGCTTTTTCGATACAATCTGCCGCTGCGGATGCCACGACCTACCTCAAAACAATCGACATAAGAGATGGGGATACCAGCTTTGAATTCCCTGCATCGACCCCTATTAACACTACTTTCATTGCTAACATAACAGTCACTGATGTGTACTACCTTGCTACTTGGCAAATAAACATAACTTGGGATCCAACATTATTGAAGATTAATAGCACAGATGACCTAACCATCCCACCTGATAATGTTTTCGGCGAATATGTTGACGGCCCTTTCGGGCTAACCATAAAACCTAGCAGCGTATTCTGTGTAGCAGGCATAAAATTAGGCGCACCCTCCGAATACATCAACGGTTCAGGAACGCTATGCCAAATTCAATTCACAATTTTGAAGAATGATACCGGAGGGCCGCTCTTCTGCGACATACCTTTTGTATTGGCTGGCCAGAATCTATTCTATACGAAACTCATAAACCCAGACGCTGACCTCATAAGCTACGAGACTGAAGACGGCTACTATATAATACCTGAATTCCCAATGGTAATCCTCCCCCTGCTGTTTCTGATAACAACTTTGCTTGCATTAATTCTTTGGAAAAAAACTTCACCAGAGAAGCGACAGCGCTATTCATCAAATATTCAGGCAGTTCGGTAAATACTGAAAGACCTTTACAAGACTTTCACTTCCTTTTTTTTTCTTTAGCATCTTAATTTTTGTTCAATTATAGAGAAATAAACTAAAAAAGTAAAATCGATGATAAAATGCTTAACGAAGCGCTAGAGCATAACAAACTTCAAATATAGAACCATACAATTAAGCTTAGGGTGAAAAAATTGAGGAGAAAAACGCTTCCAATGATACTATTGCTGGCACTCGCCATAACTAGTGTAGCGTATATATACCAGATTCAAATGCCTGAGACAAAGGCTGCAACGCCGATACTAAAAATCATCAATGCATATAACATAACCCAGCTTGGTACGACATTTAATGTTAACATAACCATCACCGACGTGTCTAACTTATTTATGTGGGGCGTCGACCTAAAATGGAATGCCAGCGCAATTGAAGTAACGACCGGAGATTCACAGGGCATAAGACTAGTTTGGGGGGGTCAGTACGTATACTTTAACGTGTATGAAGGGCCATTCATGCAGGAAGTCCGTGAAACAAGTTTCGTGTGTAGCAAGATAGACAACACACATGGTGAAATTTCTCATTTAGGAGCAGGATACACCTCTTTTGGTAGCACGCCAAGCGGAAGTGGGCTTCTAGCTACTATGAACTTTACATGTCTTAGCGTAGGCGAAACAACTATAGAGCTAGTTGACAGTACGCTCGTATCCCCTGAACAGCAACCAATAGATCATCAGCGTGTAAACGGTACAGTTACAGATCAACTGCCGCCAGTTTCTCCGATTTGGACGCAACTCTGGTTCCAAGTCACAGTAGTGGTCATTGTAGTAATAGCCGTAGTAGCCGTAGTAGCCGTAGTAGCTAAAGTTTTTTATGTCCGCCACAAAAAGAAGATTGCTGAGCATCCACCAGAACGCAAGGAAGACATCGAAAAATTGCTGTAAACAATTACGCTCCCAAGAGTCAAGAACATAAGAGCACTGTTACCCATCTACACCTTTTTTTCTTTGTCCACCTCTCACACTTTATAATTTCGAACCCAACCTAGTATAATCACTTGAAAAGGAAGAAACCCTCACGTCAGCGTTGCCACCACATCCTCCAATGTTCACGTAATATCCATAACCAGCAATGTGACCTACAACAAAAATTTGTCTAACATTCCCGTTACCTCATGTATTAAACAGGCTCGGTGGAGAATTTAAACGTAGATGAAAGGTTTTCTATTTTGTTGCGTCACACATGAAGCAAACTGCGTTACACCAAAATTGAAGCTAAAAGCTGAGGATTCGAAATCCGATAATGGATAGTTCATTGTTATAGAAGATAGTTCAAAAAGTTTCTAAGTTTCTAAAACCATATAATTCATGGAATTTATTCTGCAAATCGTAGTCGATAATCCTAATGGGTTCAGCCTGAATAGGAACCTTTTCTAGCCTTTTCCTCTACAAAAAATATTACGACAAATGTGTGATTAGCTAGTCATAAAATTTTTCTGCTAGCACAGCAGCCGTAGCCGCAAGAATCATCCAGATGAAAATTGACATTATGGCGAATACGGAAAAGGCATAAACCTCGCTTGGCATTAAGACTGGTGCATAAATCAGTTTGAGGGTAGCCAATATACTGTTAAATAACCCGCTGAAAAAACCAACAGACAAACCGTTCTTCACAGCCATGGCAGGATGCAGCAAAGCACTAACAAAACCAGCCAGCACAGGAATAGTGACGAAGACAACTAAACTATACAGCAAACCAATTACACTATATCCATTTATTTCGAAGAACAAAGTAGGCAAATTCACTTGATAGGCATACGCTAAAATACATCCAATCATGATTCCCACTAATATAGAGATGGCACGAATAGGAAGCTCAGGCTCGGGTTTTTTAGCCATATTCACTTTTTCTCCTCTCAACATTTTATTTATAATTAAGAAGTTAAAAAACATTTATGATAGACTCCTCTAGAATTAATATCTATTTCTACCCAAAATATGCTCAAGAAAACTGAATTTTTTGAATCATCTACATCACCAAGATTATATCGTGAGGTTAACTAGTTATTCGTAGTCTTTTCCGTGGAAAGTGAAGCAGTAGGGACAGAAAGTGTATGTTCCAAGGAATTCTTTCCCACACACGTTACATGTCTTACTTTTTTTGAACCCAACTTCAGGGCGGGTTGTCTGCTTGTCCATCTGGTCCTTTTTCTTTCTACAACGCCTCCACAACAACGCAAATACAATGGCGGCAACTAAACAAGCTCCAATAAATACTGCCAATAAAAATAGTAGAGCCAGAAGCCATCTAGGAATTTCCCAAGCAATGGGTAACACCACTAGCTTAACCCAAACAACACCGTCAACAAACCTGTTATTCTCGATGTTAAGCTCCCCGGGCACAACACTCGCCTCTGCACTTAAAGTATAATTTCCCTCCGCCATATTTCGCGTATTCCAATGGAAAACTGGTGAATTTTCGTCGTTCGGCTCTAAATTTCTGACAATCCATGTGCCCACAGTGATTTCATCTCCAATAACTGCCGTATTTAGGTCTGCGTAGACGGCGAGATTAAAAGTTTCAGTATAATTTCCTTGATTTTTAACAACAACATAAACATCAACAACTTCACCTACATAAACAAGGGTTTTTGAGGGTGAAACGCTTAAAACCACAACATCATGTATCATAGGTGGTGGAGATTTAGCCCTAACTTCAACAACGTCGCCAATGAACTTATTGTCTGCAACATCAATTTCGCCTGGAACCGGATGGGCAAAAGAACTTATTTGATAAAAATCCTCATGCACATAACTTGTATTCCAAACAAACACTAATGATATTTGGGTGTTAGGTGTGAGATCTGTAACCTGCATGGTCTCAATCGATAAGGAGTTATAATAGGCGCTCACGTTGAATGTTTCCGTTTCTGTTCCTTCATTGGTAACGGTAACGTTGATATGGAGTAATTCGCCAATGTAAAGGCTAATTCTTGGAATGCGGACGTTAATTATTGCGATGTCGTGGATAATGGGGGGTAGTTTAGGTTTAATCTCAATAATTCCGTCAACAAACCTGTTATTCTCGATGTTAAGCTCCCCGGGCACAACACTCGCCTCTGCACTTAAAGTATAATTTCCCTCCGCCATATTTCGCGTATTCCAATGGAAAACTGGTGAATTTTCGTCGTTCGGCTCTAAATTTCTGACAATCCATGTGCCCACAGTGATTTCATCTCCAATAACTGCCGTATTTAGGTCTGCGTAGACGGCGAGATTAAAAGTTTCAGTATAATTTCCTTGATTTTTAACAACAACATAAACATCAACAACTTCACCTACATACACAAGGGTTTTTGAGGGTGAAACGCTTAAAACCACAACATCATGGATTGGAGGCAACGGAGGTCTAGCCATAATTCGAACAACACCATCAACAAAAAGGTTATTTTCAAAATTCTGTTCATCAGGAACAAAACTTGCTGAAGCGCTTAAGGTGTAATTTCCTTCTGGTACATCATGCATATTCCAGTGGAAGACTCGGGATTTTTCAGAGTTAGGCTCCAAGTTTTCAACGAGCAAAGTTTCAATGACGTTTGAATCATAAAAAACAGTAACATTAAAAGACTCAGTAAAATTACCCTCATTTTTAACGACAACATAAACATCAACAACATCACCAATATATGCTAGAGTGGAAGATGGTGTGACATTTAAAACTGCAACATCATGAATTATTAGCGGGGGAGGCTTAGCTTTAACTTGAACAACACCATCAACAAAAGTGTTATCCGAAACATCACTGTCGTTTGAAAGAAAAGCAGAAGCACTTATTTGATAAAAACCTTCTTTCACAGAGTTTGTATTCCAAATGAAAATACGTGTTGTTTGAGTGCTAGGCGCTAAATTGATGACTGTTAAAGTTCCAATCTGACATGAGTCATAGTAGGTGGTTACATTGAAGGATTCTGTTTCTGTTTCTTTATTGAGAACGCTGACACTAATATTTATGAAATCACCAATGTAAACATAATAGTTTGAAGGGTGAACGTCAACTACAGCGATATCATGAATAATGACTGGTGGTTTTAGTTTAATCTCAACTATTCCGTCAATGAAAACGTTATCAGTTCTATCCGCTTCTCCTGCTAGATATGGGATAGACACGGTTATTGTATAGTTTCCCTCACTAAGGGATGAGGTATCCCAAGAAAAGTTTAACATTGCTTGCGAATAAGGCGTAGGTGATACAACTTGCAGGGTTTCGATGGGGTCAGAGTTATAGTAAGCGTTTACATTAAAGGTTTCATTTGTCGTTCCTTCATTCCTAACAGCAGCGGTTATGTCTATGATCTGACCCGCTTCGACTACGTAAGTAGATGGAGTAACGCTCACAACAGCTACATCATGAAAAGTTATTGTTAGCGGTTCATATATTGTGATACAAAAGTTTGTTGATATTGTTGGACAGTATGGAACCCCGCTCTGATTTACTGGAGCGGTAAGCGCTGATACGAAGACAGTTGCATTTCCAACGAACGCCCATTTCGGGATATTCAATGCACCATATAGGTAGATTAATTTCTGGTTGGGCTGCACTTCGAAATTAGGTATTTCTAAATGATTAATTGGAACGTTTAACTCATCCTGTACAACTATTGAAAATGTAGCTTTTTTTATGCTCATAGCTATACTTCTTAAAGTAATTTCTAATCCAACATCTCCTCCCTTTCCAAAATAACGTCGATACGTAAGATTTCCATCAATCATCCATACTGTCCTTACGGACACCAATTTTATAATCCAGTCTACTTTGAAAGTTAGTCTATCGTAAAACCTTATGTTCCCAATCAACACATTTGTTAAAACACCCCATTCTCCAAATATTTCGCTTTCAACGCCGCATTTTTCGGGTATCGTAAAATTAATCCTCGCTATCCCGCTTACGTTGGTTTTAGCAACCCTACTAAATGAAGTATTATCTGGAATTTGTACACAAAACGCTACAGGCAAATTTTGCTTAGGTACACCACCAGCCGTTACTAATGCATATAGAACAACAACCTCTCCGGGACCGAATGCATCGCTTGGCATGTCTGGCCCCTTTCCGCTATGAGGCTCTTTCTGAGTGTACAAATCAATAATCCCTTTTGACGTTGATGTTGTTTCTCCTATAACGTCCAAATTCAAACAATGCAAAAACGTCTGCTGGCACATCATTGCAACTAAACAGAAAAGAAGGAACATTCTAACAAAATGTCTCAGCCTACAAGAACTCATCAAGACCAGCTCCCATACAACGTTGAAAGCCTCCCCGCATGCCCCCCATCTATTTAATCTTGAAACCATGTTTTTAACATTCTGGAAATATCTTCTATAATCTAATTCGAGAAAAACCCTATAATCCATATTCCGTAGAAGAAATATTGCGAAAGCATAGATAAATTAATCATAGAATCTCTTCTACCTTCTCTTTTTATGCGTGTTTTTTTCTCGAAATAAAATCGAATTGGGAGACTCCTTCAAACAAAAATAAACAAACTAAAGTCCATTAGAACCATCGCTATTATCACTGCTCTTCTGGCTTCCTATATAAAAGATGTAATTCTGTTGTTTTGAAACGTTTTGCTATTAACCTCAAAATAAAATGTTTTGGCAAAGGTTACTGCAAGTTTTCAAGAGGGAACTTTGAAGGAATTTATGTTTTCCCGTTATAGAAGATAATTCCAGAAGTTTTATATTGGTTGAAAGCCAAAGCATTTAGTGCTGAGAGGGGAGAAGGGCAATATACTTAAGGCATAAACAATTAGGAGTGATATTTCTAATCGGTTTTCTTATGCTTTCATCTGTGCTCGTATTTCCTGTCAAGTCCTCCTATACGTCACATGTATATTCTGCTGAGGACTCGTGGGTTGAAGCCGAATTTCCAAACGGCAATCACGGATCTGAAACAAGCCTACGCGTTAAATCCGACAGCAGAACTAGGCGGAGTTATCTGAAATTTGGTTTAGATTCTATTCCGAATGGTAAATCGATAACTTCTGTTAAACTTTACTTGTACTCCACCTATAAGAGTTGGGATCCAAGCGTTGAGATCTATGTGCATGAGACAGGCGACAGCTGGGATGAAGGAAGCATTACGTGGAATAATGCACCTGCTGTCGGCTTGCTTATCACCAGTATTCTTGTGAATGGAACTGGACAGTACTATTGCTGGGACATTACATCTTATGGTCAAATACAATATTCTGGAGACAAAATACTAAGCATTGTTGTTAAACTTCTCTTGGACGACCCAACTCAAAACAATCCCAATCTTGCACGATACTTTGCAAGCAAAGAATACGACGGCACAGCAAAAGATCCATACTTAGAAGTGATTTGCGAAGACACACCGCCAACTGCATTATTCACTCATTCGCCAAGCTATCCAGTTGCAAATGACACGGTCACTTTCAATGCTTCAGCAAGCTATGACCCAGACGGATGCATTACAACTTATTCTTGGGATTTTGACGACGGAAACGTAACTGCTGTGACAAGTCCAATGGTAACTCATTCCTACTTAACTTACGGCAACTATACAGTGACGTTAACAGTCACGGACAACGATGGCTTAACAGATGTCTATTCTGAAATTGTCGAGGTAGTTGACCCTGCAATTCTGCGCGTTTCCCTGCCAGAAGGCACCTATGTAAAACAGAACACTGGTGACCCGTGGATAGATAAAGGCTGGCTTCTAAACCAAACTGGGAATTCATGGAGTTTCACCGTAAAAATATACGACACTAGTAGATGCCTCAAATCCTACGATACTCATCTGATAGTGGCCCTTAATGACGCCGCCTATAACAATCTTCAAAGCCTAACAATAAACGGCACATCCATACCTAAAACCGCCTTTCAATACGGTAAGCCTAAACCCTATGGCACAAAATATTGGCCAAACGACATTTATTCCACTTGGTTTAACGATACTTACGTAAACGTCGGAAAAATTCTGGGCAAAAGCTATAAGATTTTAACTGTTTCTGTAACGTTTTCTGACGCTACGGATGCACGAATACATTTTGACGCTTACGGCTCTGTATTTTGTTGGGAACCGTGCTCATGGTGTGGGGTGACTTGGTCTCCACACTCGGAAGATTCAACGGTTATTTATCAAGCGGCACCTATTCCGCTTTCCGTTTCGATAAGCCCAACATCCAAGGTTATAGACTTAGGTCAATATGTAACGTTCACTTCTTCTGTTTCAGGCGGTACTTCTCCCTATAGTTATCAGTGGTACCTTGACGGATCTGCTGTGGCAGGCGCCGATTCAAGTAGCTGGGTTTTCACTCCGACATCAGCAGACTATTATCTAGTTCACCTTAATGTAACAGACAACCTTGGCGAAGAGGCGAAATCAAACATTGCTGAAGTCACAGTTAATCCAGAGCTGTCAGTTTCTATTCAGCCAGCTTCAACTGTTATCACGTTGGGACAATCAGTAGACTTTACTTCAACGGTTTCCGGAGGAACTCCACCATATACTTATCAATGGTATGTTAACGATACAGAAGTTTCTGGAGCCAACTCTTCTTCATGGACTTTCACGCCAACTTCAACTGGTTATTACTTGGTGTCTTTGAAAGTAGCCGACGATACATCTGCAGCCGCATTATCAGATGAAGCTGAAGTGACAGTTGTTCTCCCTACTTACACCTTAACAATTATGGCAATTGCTGGCGGCGTCACTGATCCAGCTTCTGGAACTTATACCTACGATGAAGGAACAAACGTTGAAGTTACAGCAATTCCAGATGCAAACTACAATTTTGCTTATTGGGACCTTGACGGTGCCTATAATGGCACTAATAACCCGACAACCGTTTTAATGGATAAAAACCACACGTTGAAGGCAATATTTGCACTAGTCACCTACACGTTAACAATAACTACAACCACAGGCGGAACAACTGATCCGGTTCCCGATACCTACACTTATGATGACGGTTCTAGTGCTTCTGTTCAAGCTCTTCCCTCAGCCAACTACATGCTCGACCATTGGGTGTTGGATGGTTCTCCCGCTGGCTCAGATAATCCAATAAGTGTTTTGATGGATGGCAACCACATTTTACACGCTGTTTTCTCCTTAATCAATTACACCCTTACAATCACAGCAACTGCAGGCGGCACCACTGACCCTGCACTTGGCACACATATTTATGCTTCCGGATCCTCCGTCATAGTCACAGCAACATCAGATATAAACTACAAATTCATTCACTGGGAAATCGACGGCTCCAACATAACAGATAATCCAATCACAGTGTTAATGGATAAAAACTACACCTTGCACGCTGTTTTCCAGCTTTTAACCTACCGATTAACGATTTTAAGTTCGCCTGGCGGCGTCACTGATCCAGCTTCTGGAACCTACACCCACGTTAACGGAACACACGCTTCTGTAACAGCCGTTCCAGGTGAGCATTACTTACTTGACTACTGGGAGCTTGACGGTGTTTATGCGGGTTCAGAAAATCCAATAACGGTACTGATGACTGATGACCACACCTTACAACCCTTCTTCAAATTATGCAATTACACATTGACGATAACGGCAACTGCTGGCGGCACCACTGACCCAACACCGGGAACCTACACCTACACAGCTGAAACCAGCATCGAAGTTACCGCTATACCTAATGCAGGCTACAGATTTGACCATTGGGTGTTGGATGGTTCTCCCGCTGGCTCAGACAATCCCATCAATGTCCTAATGAATAGCGACCACAATTTAGAAGCGGTGTTTGCTGAAACTCATACGTTAATAATCACTATGTCTGAAGGCGGCACCACTGATCCTTCTCCAGGAACCTACGTCTATGAAACTCCGACAAACGTTGTTGTGGAGGCTATTCCATCTGCTGATTATCTCTTTGACCATTGGGAGCTTGACGATGTCGATATAGGTTCAGATAATCCAATCACCGTTTATGTTGGCAGCAACCACACTTTGAAGGCATTTTTCACTCTTATAACCTATCAACTAACAATAACCACGACG
This sequence comes from uncultured Candidatus Bathyarchaeia archaeon, assembly GCA_964598485.1. Taxonomy (GTDB): domain Archaea; phylum Thermoproteota; class Bathyarchaeia; order Bathyarchaeales; family Bathycorpusculaceae; genus SOJA01. The sequence goes on along the minus strand of CAZRCD010000010.1, from coordinate 33,202 downwards.
AGTGGGGGTACAACTGACCCAGCGCCAGGAACATATACTTATGCTTCTGGTTCTTTTGTTTCGGTTACTGCAATTCCAGAGACTGATTATGTTTTCGACCATTGGGAACTTGACAGTGTAGATGTCGGCTCAGCGAATCCCTACACCGTATTAATGGATAAGGATCACACGTTAAAAGCCATATTCACGTATTCACCTCCACCGCCACCACTTTCAGTTTCCATAAGTCCCCTTTCAGCATCAATTCCTGTAGGCAGTTCAGTCACTTTCACCTCAACAGCCAGTGGAGGAACATCGCCCTACACTTATCAGTGGTACTTAAATGGCGATCCTGTTTCCGGTGCAAACTCTCCATCTTGGACTTTCACTTCGACTTCAAGCGGCATCTACTACGTGCACCTAGAGGTTACAGACGCCAATAGCAACAAACTGCAATCAGGCACCGCTAGAGTAACTGTTACATCGGCTGCTGTTGGAGGCTACTCGGTCTCGTTAACCAAACCAGTTGCAAAGACACCGTTAATCTTCTACACCATGCTTCTGGCAATATTCGGCACAGTAATAAGCCTGATCAGACGCAAAAGAAAATAAACTTTTCTTCTTTTATAGTATTCAGTGTTTGTTCGGAGCTTAGTTAATGAAAAAAAGAAAAGAGAAGATTCCACAAGAAAGGAAGCTTTTTTCAAAAAAACAATCAATAACAATATCAATTGCTCTTGCAGCTATAATCATTTTAGGATTTCTACTTTCAAGCTTTCTTCTGCAAAATCAAGAAGTTAAATTCTCACTTAAAGCCGCAATAATCGACCAGCTGGGAGAAGAGTTCCCAAACCCTCAATTTGTAGATAATGTTACCAGTATTCTAGAGGTTGCTGGTTTCAACGTAACTCATTATGAAAGTAAAAAACCAGACGTCAATTTTTTCAAGGGACTTGCAAAATATAACTATGGAATAATAATTTTACGGGTTCATTCAGCCTTAAGAGATGATAAGTCAACAGTGGACTTATTTACAACTGAACCGTTCAACGAGTATGCCCATGTCCAAGATCAAAACAACGGCTTACTGGTCATGGGAATTTTGAACTACTCGCAAGATCCAAAGGAATACTTTGCGATAACTTCAACGTTTATAAAAAGTTTGGAAGGCACATTTCCTAAAAGCGTAGTTATCGCAATGGGTTGCTGGAGCCTAAAACCTGAATGCAAACAAATGGCAGAGGCTTTCATAAGGAAAGGTGCTGAAGCCTACATTGGATGGACGGATATGGTTGACCCCGGTCACACAGATAATGAGACTGTTAAATTGCTAAGAATGTTGTTAAAAGAGAACAAACCAATCGAGGAAGCTGTAGGTTGTACTTCTCAAGACTGGCGATACTCCAGTAAGATGAGATACCACCCAGAATCGGCTGGCGATATAAAGATATCAGGTCTAATAGAAGAAGCAGAGGCTTCTTCAAATCACCAAGGTGCGATAACTCTTTTCGAGCCGATACTTGCTGTTTGCATTTACAATGCTACGCCTAAAATTAGAAGAATTTTAAATCTGGCTTATGTTAAGCTGGCTTGTTAGGTTGTTGTATCTCCTCGAAAGAGTTGTGTATAGTTGGATGCGTAGTTCATCACCAGTTAACCTTTGTCCCCGAAGTTTTCTGATGTATTCTGCTAAGCCATTATCTTCTAAAACTTCAGCTATCCATTTCTCAAAGTCTCTACGATAAAAGTGGAACTCTAATGACTTCACGTTTACTTCGTTTATTTTGTCTGTAAACTCTTTTAATGAAGTTGCACTTTCACCTGTATAGTTTCCAATGGAAGTGAAGAAGTAAAATGCTTTTTCCCTTGGGAGGGTTCTGAGAATTCTTAAATTCATTTTTTCATTCAACGCTTGTTTTCTCCTATCTTATTATGTTTTTCTTTTATAAATGTTAATTTTTTAGGGTGTTATTAGCTATTGAAAATCGTGTTTCCTTAAACTTTTTTGTAATCATTGACGTGCGAATCCTTAAAACTCCAGGTAATGGCGCAACTGAACTTGCGATGAATTCATGTAAGCTTTCTTGGTTTTCTGCGACGACTTTTGCTATGATCAAAAGCTCTTCGGAAAGGGATGTGTAGACTTCTAGTATTTGTGGTGCTTCGCACAGTTTTTCTGCAACCTTGTCGCTTTCTTTTGGGTCTGTAAAAATGGTCATTATGGCTGTGATGTTTTTGGCTCCAGCTTTTTCAGCGTCTATTACGGCTGTGTATTCCTTAATGATTCCGTGTCGTTCCATTCTTTTTATTCTGTCATAAACGGTTGAATGGGCCATCCCTAAGCTTTTACCTATAGCTGTGTACGTCCTCCTAGCATTCTCTTGTAAAACATTCAAAATTCTCAAGTCTGTAGAATCCAAAGCAACAGTGTTATTTTTGAATTTCAAGACTGCCTTCCGCCTTTCGCTAGAAGGTATGTTGCTTTCTGTTAATTATTTTTGCTGTCGGAAAGTGTACAATATTCTCAGTTTTGCCATCAATTTTCATTGCGGAGCTTTGCCGTAAAATTGTCGGCGAAAATGTCCTTCTAGCGACAGATTTCCAATACACCTACTGCTATTCTACATTTTTTCGGGCTAAACAGACAAATAAGTTTAAATTTATGGTTTGCATTATAGAATACTGTTCTAGAAGATTCTAACATAAGGTTCGTGATGAGACGATGAAAATGCCTAAAATTCAGGAGATCCTCAAAAGATTTGAAGATTTATGTAAGTTTCACGGTTGGAAAACCTCTGAAAAAGATGATTGGATTGAAACTGAAAATGGATATCACAACTTTCTCTGGGCTAGGAGCATTCATCCTTCATCCTTCAAAAGTATAGCCGCAAATAGGAAATGTGTTGTTCGAGAGGGCTTATCTTACCGTGTTGTTGAAGCATCCTACACTGCTTGGCTGCTCTCGGAAGAGCCCTCGGAGACCTTGGTTAAAACAATTTTTGAGAACCCAGATTTTTCAAAGAAAATGGCTCTCTACAACCTAAGCCCAGTACTAGAAGGAAAAAACCTAGGCTTCAAACTAAACCACACAGATAGCCCTGTTTTCCAAGAATTTGAAAACTTTCTTGAAAAAAAGTTGAAAGTTAAACTCAACCCCATTCATAATCCAGAACTTGATTCTGAAGAACATGTAGTCACAAAGCTTGCCTAACTATTGACTTAAATTCCGGTTTTGCGCATCAAAGACTTGATAAAGGAAAAGCTTCTAAAATAACACTGTGAAGGTTATGTCCGAAGAAGCTGAAAAAATAAAGAAATTTGTAGCGTTCAAGAAAAAACTTGAGAAAAAAGTTGAAGGGTTAGAATCTGAACTTAATGAACAGCGATTAATGCTTGAAGCAGTTAACTCCATATTGTTAGAAAAAGGATTCAAGCGTGCAGAAATCGCAAAAACGCCAGTAACTGCTGAAGTTTCGCCAGTGAAAGAAGAGGTACTGGTTGAGCTTCCTCCTCAGCCTTCAACAACATATGAAGAAGTCATTCCGCTAAAAACTGTCACAGGCAAACCTCTAGCAACCCTTTACATAAACCAAGACTCGTTGCGCATTGTCTTTGCCGAGGATAAAAACTTCAACATCAATACACCTCCCTTCACGCAGTTTCTCGTAGAAAGGGTTTTGGCAAAAATGCAGGAAAAAGACAGTGAACTAGTCAGAAGCGGACAGCTGACAACAGACAAAATTTTTTCCTACAACATTGTCCAAGAAGGCGATACAATTCATGAGATGGTGATCAAAAATTTTGATGCAAATCGTTTGAGGGAACTCAAGTCAAGCATCCGATGGACATTGGAGAAAATGTACGAGAAAACAAAGGGCTAGACCTAAAACACTTACTCGGAACGATCTCGCACATGTGCAATAAAGGCATCCTTACCTCACCTTTTGCAACCTTCCACAGCCTCTATCCACCTTTACCTAAAGCAACCTAAGCCCTTCTAACCTTCCGCTTTAGAAAACCAGCCTGAAACAACCTTATCAAAAGACCATAGGGGGTAGGGAGTTAATGCAATGAAAGCAGAATAAATAAGAGCGTACGTAAATGTCTCAGCGACCTACCTCTGCCTTTCAATGCCTGTCAAAATAGATATTTTTGCCCTTTGCTGAAACTGGAATTCCCATAACAACCGTTGCCTCAGGCAGCAAATTCAGTTTCAAAGCAGCCGTGCCGACACGATACATCACACGATTATCAACGTTCAACAAGCTTGCAGTTTTCACAGCTGAACCCAAGGCTATCCCCAGATCTAAAGCCTTAAAAAGACACGTTGGACCAAAGAAATCTTCCCCAAACTTTTTCTGAGCATCATCGAATTCCTTACAGCTCTCGTAACCGCATGCGCCGCAGTTTAGTCCAAAACTCTTGCTTCCGCGCACTCCAATCAAGATCACTGCTTCTGAGTCTCTAACGTTTTTTGCGTCTCGTCTAAAGCCTTCAATTTTCCGTTCTTCAGCCATCTCTTCCATTTTGCGGGCGATAGCATCTTTCTCCTCACCGTGAACAATTATGGTTAGAACGTCGTCTATGCCAGCTGATTTGGGAGCGGTTCTCGCACTAATCAGCATAAATTTAGCTGCTTCCAAAATTGCTTCTCTTTCCGCATTCTTCCTTTCGATCATTGGACACATTTCAACCACTTACCAAATCGTATGCCCGTTTAATTAGAGAGTTTTAAGTTACTGTTTTGAAAGCTGTCTTCAACATCTCGACTATTTCGTCAAGCTGACCTGTGTATACGCCTACAGCTAAGAAGGAAAGACCTAAAAGGAGTAGTAGTGCCCCTATTACTCTGCGTTCTGGAACGTCCATGGTTTTCACTCCAAATGCTTTTTCAAGTGCGCTTCAATGTGGTCTTTTGGAACCAGTCCAACAATTCTGTCAACTTCTTTCCCATTCCTAATTATTAATAGTGTTGGGATGCCGAAGATTCTGAAGAGCTCCGCAGTTCTAGGGTTCTCGTCAACATTGAGCTTTCCAAACAAAACTTTTCCAGCATATTCCTTTGCTAACTCTTCAACTATTGGAGATATGACCACGCATGGACCACACCATGGCGCCCAACAATCAATTAAAGCCAATGAATTTTTATCGACTATTTCGTTGAAGTTTGAATCAGTCACGGGGATTGGTTTCGTACTCATTTCCTGCTTTTTCTCCTGCTGTTTCATAAGTTCCCTTAACTTCTTCTCCTTGATACGCGTCAGTTCTTCATTTTCTTCAGATATATAATTGTTTATGTTCACTGTTCATGCCTTCACTTGCTCTTCCCACACTTTTCAAACGACTATGTCATTATTAAATATAAAGCCTAAACTTCGCAGTGCCAAGTTTGTTCTAACATGTGGAGAAGGAACGCTGCAAGGCTTCAAGTCTTCCGTAAGCTTCCGATGGATCTGCAATTTCCTTTGCCAACTTTCAAAGGACATATTTGGCTAGACATTTTAGAATATTTATTGCTTTTCTATGACAAACAGCTGGCTTTCTGGTATAGAGGCAATTTCTCGTGCAAGCTCTTCGTTGGAAGCACCTTCTGAATATCTATTTTTCAGCTCCTTTATTATTTTGGGATTAACATGGATTCTCAACGCTTTATGCGAATTTTTCTGCTCAAAATACACAATTATTTTTGTTTGGGAGTTCTCCATTTTAAGTTTCTGGTTTCCAATGGTGCATTGAGTTGTAGCTTGAATTCCATCTATAATGCATGAGAATGGAGTTAAAAGTGGAAGCCGCGCGGTTATCCGTAGTTTATTATTTTCCCCAGCATTTACATTTAAAATCTTTTTAGCTAAACTTCCCATTCTGACGCCTATAACCAGAAAAGGACCTAAATGCCCATGAAAATCTGCAGCTTTCTTAATCAAACTCGTTAATTCTTCGCCTATCTTTGATTCTAGAGTCTTCATTTTTCACACCTTTGGCAAACTAATCCTCGTTGAAAGCGCTTTTGTCAACATAAGACCGATAGTGCCTCCGATGACGCCACCTGCAGCGTGTAATACCGAGAAGAAGGCAACACCCCCAAACATGGTCACTAGAAAATTAGGGTTCATGAAAAAGGTTCCTATTACAACCCCAGCAACAGCTGTGGAGGCTACGGATGCAAAAAGCAAGCTAGTTACGCTTATTATTGGTTTTTCTAAACAGTTTTGATATCCAATGAGTCTTGTCAAAACATCAAAGATTACACTTGCGGCTGTGAAGCCAAAGAAATGAGTGGCATTAGGATTAAGCATCATCATTATGATGGTTGCAGTTATCCCTGTTACAGTTACGGCTCCAAACTTTCTAATCCACCACAAAGCAAGTGTCAGCAAGATAACACCCAACATATCGCAGAAGAATGGCATACTGGTCATCCTCCAGAAGATTGGTGCAATGTACGCGCTGAGTACACTCCATAGGGCGGCGCACATGGCTATTGCGGCGATATCTCGACTTGTGAAGTAGTTCATGGTAACACCTTTTTCTACATTGGTGTTACCACCTCCATAAAAGCTTTATGCCAATTTCTTCAACCTATAATGGGAAGTCTATGACAAAAATAATCCGTGTAGGGGTAACTTTTCCGCCAGATCTGCTAAGAGATTTCGACGAGATAGTTGATAAAATGGGATATGAAAGCCGTTCTAAAGCAGTTCAGGATGCTGTCAGAATGTTTGTTTCTGAGAAGAAGTGGCTTCAAGAAGAAAGAGGCATACAGGCTGGACTTCTGATGATGCTTTATGACCATGAAGTTAGAGGACTTGAAAGCGTGCTTACTGATATACAGCATCATTACATCAATGTAATTTGTTCAACTATGCATATTCACTTGAGCGAAAGAGATTGTTTAGAAGCAATAGCCGTTAAGGGTGATGTTGCTTATATTCGGAAGCTAAGCGACGAACTAGCTGCAAAAAGAGGAGTAAAAACACTCAAAACAATGATTGTCTCTGTCTAAGACTTAATCATTTTAGCTCGAACATTCTTTCTAGGGCTTTCCTAGCTTTTCTTGCTACGGGCTCGGGAACGGTAACCACATGTTTTTCTTCTGTCAAAGACGTGTAAAGCCTTTCAAGAGTGTTTAACTTCATGTTTGGACAAACAGCATCTTCATAAGCTAAAACGAACTGTTTCCCCGGATTCTCCTTCTTCAAGCGATGCATAATTCCCTCCTCAGTCGCAACAATAAAGGCTTTAGCATCGCTTTTCTTTACGTATCTGCACATTTGAGAGGTGCTTCCAATAAAATCGGCTATGTTCTGCATTTCAACGGTGCATTCAGGATGAACCATAACAACAGCATCTGGATACGTCGTTTTTAGTGCTTGCGCATCTTCAGGCTGGAAGAGTAGGTGAGTAGGGCAGAAACCTCTCTCAGGAATTGGAATAATTGTTTTTCCGGTCTTCCTGCGAACGTGCTCGGCTAGGTTGTGGTCCGGCCCGAAAAGCACTGTTTCACTGTTCACGGAATTCACGACTTCTACGGCATTTGCTGAAGTACAGCATATGTCGCAGTAAGCTTTGGCTGAAGCCAAAGTGTTCACGTATAAAACCACCGGCACAAGAGGGTAATGCACTTTCAATCTCTTAATTTCATCAACAGTAAGCATCTGAGCCATTGGACAACGTGCGCCAAGTGTCGGCAACAAAACTTTCTTGTCCGGATTTAAAACTGCAGCTGACTCCGCCATGAAATCTACGGCTGAAAATACTATGATTTTTGCTTCTTTTTCCTCCATGGCCCTTCTGCTTAGCCCTATGCTGTCTCCAATGTAATCCGCAATGTCTTGAATTTCAGGCCGTTGATAATTGTGAGCCAAGATTACTGCGTTCTTCTCTTTTTTCAGCCTGTTTATCTCGTCAATTAAAGTCATCACATTCGCCTTAGACACGTAATTTATGAAGGTTTCTAGTCACACAGATAAATATATGCCTTTACCTGAAACACGCTTTTCTACTCCGCCCTTCAAAAGCAGAAGCCGAAATTCCGAGAACCCCTAGCAGAGGCTTAACCCTTTTCTCAGACCATGTTTCTTAATCTTCCTTTCAAGTATTCCAAATCTATCTTTTCATTCGTCACCATGTGCTATTATATTATCTTCGACAGGTATGACTGAAATGTCCATGTAGAAAAGCTTTCTCCGCTCATTTTACTCCATTTCATTGTCCATGAAAAGTTGGCAGCTTTCCCCCTTCACTTTAGTTTTTAAGACCAGCCACTACAACTCCCTCAACATCTCTCAAAACGGCTTCAACATTCTAAGTCTACACCCTTAACTAGAATGTCAACGTCTGTGACCTTTCTTAAGCTTCCATGACAATAGGCTGACGCTCCGCCGAAACAATCCAACGAACACCACATACTTGAGCCTTCATTTAACCGTGTGCAGTCTAATACGAAAAGCCTAATCATCTGCAGTGGCTACCTAAATCTTAAATCAGTCTTCTATGGACTAAAACCTCATACAAGAGAACATCATCTGGCCGTATTATGAATTCTAAGTCGTCTTTTTTCTTACTTGGACTTGTCTTTAATTTCCTTCCCATTTTTCGTCACGAGTTTTGCGGTATCTGGAGTCTTAATAAACGTTTCTAACGACCTGTTCAACTAAGCTACAACATCGCTTGCGCGACTTTGTCAGGTATGTAAATTGGTGATTGATTATCCTCTTTTTTAGAGGGGGACATTGGGTTTTTGGTTTTCTTCTTTTTTATGGGCTTTGAGTCCGAGTTTGATGAGGTGTTCGATGAAGGTGTTGCGTTTTTCTCTTACTCGGAGTGTTTCGGTTTCTCTGAGGAGTTTTGAGTCTATTGTTACGCCTATGTGATGTTTCATGTTTGTGTTCTGAACTCATTAGGGATGTGGTTAGGTGGAGGCTTCGTTTTCTGAAAGGGGAGTACGGGTACGTGGAAATTTCAACGGGAGATTATGAAAAACTGCAACAGGTGATAAAGGATATGGAGATGCCGTTCCTAAGTGTAAGCGACTTCATAGACCAGTAGATAAAAAGCCTATTGGAAAAATACGCGGAATGGACTGTGCAAAGGGAGGAATATGAGGAAGGAAGTCGAAAAGGAAGAAATAAAAAGTAAGGCTTCTATGGTGTTCACGCCAGTGGGATGGTTAAGGTTTTGACAAGAGATTTTCAATTTGCCGCGTTCCCAGTGAGGAAGATTTCAAGGAGCTTCGGAAAGGCTGAGAAGTCATTCTCCTGCATTTTTAATCGAAAAGCTGAAATTTACATAAGGCTAATACTATTGTTTGGTGTCTGTATGCCCTACTATATTCTGTTGTCTAATCTGACAGATGAGGGGTGGAAAACTGTTAGGGAAAAGCCTGAAAGGATTAAGGAGGTCAACCGGGAGCTTGAAGCCTTTGGTGTTCGAGTGATTCGTCAATATGCTGTTTTGGGGCCTTATGATTTTGTGAATATTGTTGAGGCTCCGGACAACGAGACTATTGCAAAAGTGTCCATTGAACTTGGCTTCAGAGGAACCATTAAAATCTTGAGTATGGCTGCCATTCCTATAGATGAGTTCATAACTTCAGTGAAGAAAAGCTAAGATCTTCCAAACCTTAACTCCCTTTTTCTTTTGGCATCTTTGATGCAGATTCCAATTTCATAGCTTCTTTATCATCTGGCAATCTTTGCATTTCGGTTATGTCTGAAAAGTATATGACTCAGGTTTGGGTTGGCTGGGAAACCTATAGGCGTTTTGCTGTTCGTAGGGGGCTTCGGAGGCGGGGTGGTAAAGTATGGAATTTGCATGAAGTTATTGGTGAACTAAATGCTTTTTCGAAAGAGCGTTCAAGGGTTTCAAAGGAAGCTGAATTGTAGCTTTATTCACTTTCATTGTTCGTTGAAGCTCTGTTTTGAGTATTTACAATGTCTTTTGTTCTTGAAAATGCTTTTTTTATTCCTAGGTGAGCTGTCAAAGCTACAAAAATAGTTATTCCGGTTATGAGGAAGGAGGCAGCAAAGGCTACGTGTTGTTTGCTCAGAGTTTCATCGAGTGTTTGGAAGGAAAGGAAGGCTAGATAGAAGGAGAGGGAAATGCAAATCACTATGAAAATGAGGGTGACGGCTTCAATTCTCCAGTGGATGATGTCTTTTTCTGTCAGAGCTTAGGCCGAGGATTATTCTGTTTCTGATTCGGAAAAAGCTTATGAACTCAACATTATGATTAGCGCTAAAGATTCCAAAAAAGGAGTTTGTGTTAGGAATGCTTGTATTTGTGCAGCGCTGTTTTCCTGAAGCCTAAACCATGAGTGCAGAAACTCGCTTGGACGCATAGCCCTAGGCCTTTTCCCTTGCAAGCCGGGCATTTTCGCTTCTAACTCCACAACCCTTTTCTCAATCTCCCTGTAATGCATAAAATTAGCAAGCATAGTTTCATAACTTCTAATTGTGGCAACCATAGCTTGAAGTCTCTGGATTTCCGACATTTCTAAGCCTGGTTTATCAAAGCTCTTTAACACTCTAGCCAAAACTTTCAAGATCTTTAACACTGGGCAACTCTTCAGGAAGATCATTTGTTGTTGTTGACCCCCTCCCCCCTCAACAACAACATTTAAGCCAAGCCTTTTAGCCTTCATTTTCACTGCATCAACGCTACGTTCCAATTTAGCAGCTACAACTTCCCAAGGCTCCCTTTTCTTTAACAAGTTTCCGAAGCTTTTCAATATCAGCCTTTTTCCATCTAGGCATGTTCATCCCTTATTGTGAATATTTTCTCACAGCCTCGTTTTTCTTTATCAAGCACTCCCATTCTGCAAAGCTCATTCAGAATACCGCTTTCAACAGCACTTGTATGAATGTCACGGCATACGTTCGCCACCCGACCATTATTCATGTATCTTCTGTAACTTCACAGCAGACACACCAGAAGAAGTCTACACCACATAAACGACAACCACGCACCATTCACCGAACCACGAGAATAAGAACAACAAGTTAACCCATGCACTGTCAACCTTCTTTTGAAAAGCCAAACCATATGCCAGATACATAGGGTTATTTCGTTAGAACCCCAATAGCCTTCACACTACTAATCATAATACCAGCCACACTACTAATCATCATAGAAATAAAAAACATAATCGAAAATACAAAGAAATCATCGCAGAAACAACCTGGCAAAAACCTCAGAAGCCCTAATGAAACCAATCCTCTACACAAAAACCCCAAAAAAGAAAACCACACATTCTACATAATAAACAACAACACAAAATACCAATACAAAACAACAACTCGACCAAAACTGTTAACAGTATCCCAAAAAAGGATTATTCTATTCTGGTGTGATTGCACCTACTCGCTTTTTGGGTTCGTGTACGAGAAACACGACCATGAGCAATGCCACAAAGGTAGCTCCGAAGCTTATGATGAAGGGAGATTGAGGAATGAAGTTTTCGTACAAATAGGCACCCAGCAGCATGCCTAAACCCATGATGATGTAACCAAAAAAGTTGTTGAATCCAACTACTTTGCCTCTGTTCACTGGTTCTATGAGATCAGTTGAAAGCGCCATCGATCCAGACATTATCAGCATCTGAGCAAATCCGAACAAGCACATGGCAACCATCACCATTAAGAAGTTGCCGAAAGCAAAAATCACCGTACCTGCACTAAGCACACCTAAGCCCAGAATTATCGGAATTTTCCTTCCGACCTTGTCAACCATCTTGCCGATTGGAAGAGAAGCCACCACCATAGTCAACAGAAGCGGAACAAAGACAAGCCACCACTGTTCCTTCGGTATTCCAAGCACCTTATTTGCGTAAAGCGCGTTAATAACGCCAGTAAGCGCCATACCAAACATCACCAGAGTTCTGACGGAAAAAAGCCAAAGCACCGTTCTGGGCACCAGCTTCCAAACGCCCACACTTTCTTTGATGGCCTGCGGGTAGGAAGAAATGAAATACCTAAAGTGGATTGGTTCCCCGTTCGTCATCGTCTCCTTCAGTCTAAGCCGCCACACCGCTGCGATCAGGAACAGTACAGTCATGAGTACGTAGATTGTTCTCATGCTCCATTCTAACCCAAGCTGCCACAACAGGAAACCTGCAATTATGGGCCCAGGGGTGTTGAAGGTTCCGTGGATGAGCTGTATTATCGAGGAACCCATGCCTCTGCGTTCTGGTGGCAGCGAATCCTGAACCATGGCAAACAACGCTGGCTGGTAGATTAGACAAAGACTGCCTATAACTGATCCTAACAAAATGAAGTGCCATGTAGGAGCAAAAGCGAAAAACAAGAATGACAGAGACATCGCAAATGTCATGGTCGTGATGAGCCAACGTCTACCATACTTATCTGCAAGGAAACCGCCGGGAACGGCTACAACAGCCATGGCAACAAAGTTGGCGAGACCTATCAGTCCCAAGGCTACAGGCGGGCCTTGCAAAACGTCGTTAACATAATACTGAAAGTTCGGTGCGGGCATCTCCATAGCGATGTCCATTATCATCCAACTCACGACAAGAATTCGATAGTTACCTGTAATGAACGAGAATTCCTGCCATAGAAACTCTCTGAACCGCGCAACAGCATTCCTAAACCACATGAACTTCACTCTTTCGAGAACCATGAACACCTGTTGATATAAGGCTTAACTTCTCAATCAACACCAATGTTTATAATGGCAACACTACAGGAAACTATTCCCCTAACGAAAAGAAAATATCTTACATTGCCAAAAAAAGAGCGGACTGGGCTTTTCAATTGTTTTTGTCAAAAAGGCTTTTTGAAATGCGGTTTGGTCTGGCCCCACTTACAGATAATGTAAAACATGAAAAGACAGATTTGAGGAATCTTGTTGAAAAGCGAAAACTGAACGCAAAAGGGGGTTCTAATGTCACGTTCGCTATTGTTGTGTGTTAAAGATTTTATATTGTGTAGTGTATTAGGCTCTGTATGATGTTGTAAGAATTAAGAAGAGTTAGGAGAAAGACAATACGGTTCTGTGGTGGGTTTATGGTGAAGGGTGATTTTAAACCTAAATTGGTTTTTTTGTGTGCTTCTCATACTTTGCTTCACGTGTATTCAAATCTTCCCCTTGCTCTTTTACCGATTTTAATTGATGAATATGAGTTATCTATTCTCATTGCAAGCATCGTCGTGGCTATTCCCCAAGCTTTTTCACTGGTTTTTTCGGTTCCCAGCGGCTTGCTTGCTGATCGTTTGGGTCATACTAAGCTTATTTCCTTCAGTCTATTTTTGCAAGTGTTTGCGGCTTCTTTGATCATATTATTTCCTTCTGTTGAGACCATTGTCTTGTGTTTTTCTTTGACTGCTTTGGCATCGACTTTTTATCATCCGCCAGCTTTGAGTGCAGCCACCAATATTTTGCCTACAGATTTCTTGAGTAGGGGGTTGGGTTTTCACGGTGCAAGCGGTACTCTTGGGTTTGCTATTGGGCCTATCACATTAGGGCTTGTTTTAGGTTGGTTTGGATGGAGATATGTTTACCTTGTTTGGGCTATTCCGGTGTTTGTTGTTGCAGTTGTAGCGTTTTTTGTGAACATAAGTGAACGTTCTGATGAGGAACATGATGAGAGTAAAAGAAAAAGTTTGACTACACCATTAAGGGATGTTTTGTCTGTGACTTTCTTATCTTTCCTTTTGTTGATGCTTTTCAGAAGCACTGCAGGTGGAACTATTTCAACATATTTAACAACTTACCTCACTGAAAGTAAGGGGCTGGATGCTGGTTTGGCGAGCATCGTTTTTGGTCTAAGTCCTCTGATTGGTTTAATAAGTGTTATCATAGGCGGTTATGTAGGGGATAGGTTGAGATGGAGAAGGTCTCTTACGTCAATTTTTTCAGCTGTGACTGTTGCGTTGTTTTGTGTGTTTGTTTCAACTTCGACAAGTCAGACAGTGCTTTTATTTTGTTTATGGCTTTTTCAGTAGTATGACTATGCCAATAACCACTTCAATAGTGCCGAAAATCGTGCCGCCGAAATTCAGGGGAACCGCCTACAGCTTGCAGTTTATTCCTATGAGTATTATAGGGATAGTGATGCCGATAATACTGGGGGTATTAATCAACATATTTGAGATTTCGATAATTTTCCCCATAGCAATGATGTTCTACATTATCGTTCTTGTCATTACTCGAATTCTGAAAATGTAAATGTTGCTCATTCGAATTTCAACTCGAAGTTAACGCAATTGAGAACTAAACTTAAAAATGCATAAACAATATAGAATTCAAAGTACGCCTATTAAATCGAATAGGCCAGAGGAATCAAAGTTGGCAAAAGAAGCCTTCGAAAAACTTTTCCTTGAAACATTAGATGACGCTCTGGACTCCCTTGGAGACTCCGCTAAACAAGCAATCTACTTCCACCTTGAAAACAAATTTAAAATCGAAAGAAATCAAATCCCTCAACGCGTTGAAGATTTTGCGGATGGACTTGGGAAAATCTTTGGAGTAGGAGCCCAATTTCTAGAAATTTTAATAATGAAAAAACTGTATGAAAGAATCGGACAACCTCTCGAATGGGACAAAAGTAAAGAGCTTATATTCACCGAGTACGTTGCAGCTGCAAGACACAGCTTTGTAAAAGAAAGAAAAAGAAGTCAGACATCGCTGCAAGAATAGGCTTGTAGAAATACATATTTACAGTTCACAAAGGCTTTATCAAAGCTCCATTGAATTCACTTCTAAAACTTCACAATTAAACACTCGAGGGACTTGTTTGCCTCAAAATAACCTTAGAAAAATCCTTTTAGAAGCTGTTGATGAAGGCTTATCCTCTTTGGGAGATTCGCCCAAGCGAGCAATATTTTTTCATTTAGAGGCTTCTTTTGAAATAAGTAGAGACAACATTCCAGCAAATTTGATAGATTTTTCAAAGGCGTTAGAAAAGATTTTTGGGCCTGGGGCTGTTTACCTTGAGAAGCTAATTGCGAAGCGACTTTATGAAAAGTTGGGGTTGGAATTCGAGGAGGCAGAGAACTGGGATTTTTTGGAATACGTAGATAATGCAAGGGAACGTTTGCCGCTGAAAAGGGATGTTTGAAATGAGGAAGAATGAAGTTTACAATAACCAAGAACAACGGATGGAAGAGTCGCTTAGGGCATCTGAAGAAAAATACAGAAAGCAGTTTGAGGAGGCAATGGACGCTATCTTCATAGCCGACGCCGAAACAGGTGTAATAGTTGACTGTAACCGTGCAGCATCAGAATTAGTCGGCAGAGAGAAATCAGAACTGGTTGGTATACACCAGCGGATTCTCCATCCTCCAAAAAAAATCGAAGGAGAGTTCAACAGGACTTTCAAACAGCATCTCAAAGAGAAAGAAGGGCAAGTTTTGGAAACACAAGTCATTACAAAAAAGGGAGAGATTAAAGATGTTGCAATCAAAGCTAATGTCTTTGAACTTGATGGCAAAAAACTGCTTCAAGGAATATTCAGAGACATCACCGAACGCAAAAGAATGGAAAAAGAAAGGAAACGTTTTGAAGAGAGACTTTCTGCACTGAACAAGCATGGTCAGAGCTTGAACGTGGCAGATGACATAGGTACGGTTCTCACGTTGACGTTAGGCGTCATGGAGAAAACTCTGGGATTCGAATTCGCCGACGTTTTTCTGGTTGAAGGAAAAACGCTCCGTCTAGTAGCCCATCGCGGGTTTTCAAAAATGCTCACCCTCAACTTGCCTTTAGATGGGCGAAGAGGGGTAGTTGTTAAAGCCGCAAGATTACGCAAACCTGTTTCCATTCCGGACATTAGAAAAGAAAGAGCCTACGTTGAAGCTGGCGCAGAAGGCATGCTGTCAGAGCTTGCTGTGCCAGTCAAAATTAAGGATAAAGTTTTAGGTATTTTGAATGTGGAAAGTGAAAGGCTTGAAGCGTTTGATGAAAAGGACGGGGAACTGCTTGAAACTCTCGCTTCACACACCGCTATCGCCATAAGTAACCTAAAAAGACAGGAAAAGCTTTCTACATTGAACATTTACGGCCGGAACCTAAACAGAGCGGAGAGCCTAGAAGATATTTACAAAGTAACGTTGAAGGCTATGGAGAAAACATTAGGGTTTGAGTATGCCTCCGTTCTAATGGTAAAAGGAAAAATGCTTCGGCTAGTATCGCAGCGTGGATACTCAAATAATCTGTCTTTAAGTCTGCCGTTGGATGGAGAAAAAGGGGTAACTGGTAAGGCAGCAAGAACAGGCAAACCAGTTTTCGTCTCAGACATCAGAAAGGAAAAGACATACGTCTTAGGTAAACCAAACATGCTTTCTGAGCTTGCTGTACCTATCAAAGTGGAAAAAGAGGTTCTAGGAGTCTTAAATGTAGAAAGCAAAAAGCTTGCAGCCTTTGATGAAGAGGACAGGGAACTTCTTGAAATATTGGCTTCCCACGCTGCCATTGCTATAATCGACATAAAAAGACATACACAACTCAGAAAACTCTCTAACAGGCTAGCGAATCTGATGGAAAGTTCCACGGAAATCATGCGCATAAAAGACACGCATCAAAGGCTAAAGGTGATCGCAAAAGCCATTAGAAAATTTGGGTGGAGAAGGGTTGTAATTTCTCTGAGAAACGAAAACTTGGAAGGAACAGATCTTGTTACAGCAGGCCTCACAAAGGAAGAAACCAAGCTTTTACTTGAAAGAAAGGCATCAGGGCATGTCTGGAGAGAACGGTTAGGTCCAAAGTTTGAACGCTTCAGGATAGGTGAGTTTTATTATCTGCCTTGGAGCGATCCGTGGATTCGAGAATACGTCCACCATGTTCCACGTGAAGCCCCTCTTGAGGAAGCAACCACGTATGCAGGTGTTCCCAGTAGACTTTTACCAGAGGAAATGGTTGATTGGCACCCTCAAGACATGCTTTACGCTCCCCTCCGCACGCCTGCGGGAAGGGTGGTAGGCATCTTAAGCATGGACGACCCTGTGGATGGTCGGAAGCCAACCAGAGAATCTCTTACTCCTTTGGAACTTTTCTTGCATCAAGCTGCAATAGTCATTGAAAACGCTCAACTAATTGAAAGTTTGAGAAAAGCAAGAGAACAGCTTGAGCAAAAAGTGGAGGAAAGAACTCGCGAGCTTAAGAAGTCTCAAGAGCAACTGCTTAGGGCTCAAAGATTGGCGGTGATAGGTGAATTAGCTGGCATGGTAGGTCATGACCTACGTAATCCTTTAACGAGTATCAGTGGAGCTGTATACTATGTGAAGAAACGGTCAAGTTCAAAAATCGACGGCAAAGTAAAAGAAATGCTCGATCTTATAGGGAAAAACATTGTATACTCGAACAAGATAATAAACGACCTTCTGGATTATTCGAGAGAGATAAAGCTGGATATAACGGAGACCACTCCGAAATCGATAATAAAAGAGGCGTTGTCTCTTGTTGAAATTCCGAAAAATGTTCAAGTCATAGATTTAACGGAAGGCAAGCCGAAAATAAAGGTTGACACTGCAAAAATCAAGAGAGCCTTCGTCAACATACTCAAAAACGCAGTTGAAGCCATGCCTAAAGGTGGAACGCTGACAACAAAAAGCAGAAAATCAGATGGCAACGTAGAATTCGTCTTTTCAGATACTGGAGTAGGCGTATCAAAGAAAACCATAGAGAAGCTTTGGACTCCGCTTTTTACAACGAAAGCGAAGGGAATGGGTTTCGGCTTGGCAATATGTAAACGTATTGTAGAGGCTCACGGAGGTTCTATTTCCGTAAAAAGCTCTCGTGGAAAAGGCACAACTTTCACTGTGACCATTCCGATTAAATTAAAATTAGAGGGAGGTGAAAAAATATGGGTGAAACCGCTAGAATCCTCATTGTTGACGACGATGAAAACATAAGAAAAGTATTAACCACCATACTTGAAGATGAAGGATACATTGTTGAGTCAGTAGGTACGGCTAAAAAAGCGATAGCAAAAACTGGAAAGAAATTCTACAATCTAGCCTTAATTGACGTTCGCCTTCCAGACATGGAGGGAATAGAACTTCTAACAAGAATGAAGGACGCAACACCTAAAATGCGAAAAATAATCATCACGGGTTATCCAACACTGCAGAACGCGGTAGAAGCAGTAAACAGAGGCGCAGACGCCTACATAATAAAGCCCTTTGACATGAAAAAAACTCTTAGAACAATAAAGGAAGAACTAACAAAGCAAGAAGAAGAAAAGAGATACAGCCAAGACAAAGTCGCGGAATTCATTGAAACAAGAGTAAAGGAGCTGGGAGTAGAAAAGACGCTGACCCACAAAAGCAAGCTCTAAACATCATTTTTATCACTATTTCCAAAATTCTCTCCCCTATGTTTTCTCAAACTTTCAGTTTTTCAATTCTTACATCATAATTCCTGGGCTAGCACTTTCGAGATACGTTTTTGTGCATAAACTTCCAGCAATGTCCAATTTTAAAGTCGAGTCTTCGTAAAAGAGTAACAGATGGAACGTTCTGTTCTGTAGTATACAACGCTACAGAATTCATTCCTTTTTCAAAGAGCGCATTCATCGCCCGACGTGTAAGGGCAGATGCAAGGTTTTTGCCGCGATATTGGGAAAGCGTAGATGCTGGACCAAGATAACCTCGCTTACCACCAAAGAATTCGTTATGTTTCACGTCTGGTCTAGAAACAACAACTGAAACAATTTTGCTGTCAAGCTTAGCTATGTGAATCCATTCCTCGCTGAAAGGAGGACATTCAGATTTCCATCTTTGAACAACACCTTGTTTTAGCCTTTCACGGTCAAATCCGGCATTCACGGCTTCGACAAAATCTTTTTCCTCTTCTGTTTTCAAGCTGCTAATAATTGTGCCTTCTGGAACTTTTGGAAGGGGCTTTAAACCGTCAAGTCTGGCTACCATGTGGCATAGTCCGCCCTCGGGCTTGTAGCCCCTTTCAGTCCACTCGTTGATTTTTGGGCTTTCAGCGTCAACAACTGTGAAAATCTTTTCACCCTTAACGTGTTTTTCGATCTCCCTCACCAACAAGTTCTCTAGATATTTTCGATTTGGGCTTTCACGAACGTAAAGCCACTCAATTTCTTCGCCCCAATGTCCATTGTTATATGCAACAGAGCCTGTGATTTCGCCTTCTTCTTCAACCATTAGAACTTCAAGATTCCATTCCTTAATTTGAGAGCGAAGTTTCTCTTCATTGAAGGGAATAAACTCGTATGATTCTTTACGTGCTTCGTTGAGCAGTTTAACTAGGCTTGACAGGTTCTTATGGGTAAGGCTTCGAATTTGAACGGTCATGCTTTGTCTTTAGCAAAAGAACTGATGAATAATAATAAATGTTTGGATTAGTCTCAAGTTGTTGTGAAACTCTGATTTGCTGTTGCTTTGAGTAAGCGTCGTCGAAGTTACAAAATGGAAATAAGATAAGCCAGACTTTTCCTTCTTTGTTAATGATTTAACTGCTTGTGCAAAGAAGTTTTTCTTATAATCCAAATGTTCTGCCTATGCTGGTATCAGGGTTTGAGAGATTTGCGTTTTCTCGATGTATTCTTGTTTGATTTCTTTTCTCAAAACCAGAATTTCTGAGCGAAGTCTTTTCGTATGTTTCTTGCACGTTTGTTTAGGTTTTCATTTATCTTGTTCAGTTTTTCTCTATATTCACGCTCAGAAGTGCTTCCCAATGTTTAACACCATTGCTCTCTTTCGTTTATAGTTATACTTAATAAATTCTATGATGTAACAATTGGTAAACGCACAGAACTCAGTTTTTGCGCGCGCTCAAAATAAATTAGGAGTTATGACCTTGAAAGATGAATTACTAGTAAACCTTAATTCTGGCTGCAACTATCTTGGAGAGAGGTGAAAATTGTGAAGTGGGTAACCCGTGAATTCGTTCACGTAGACCGAACAGCATGCCCATGGCTTATCAAAAAATTCATAGACCCACAAGCCCAATTCATCTTCGCGCCCACAGAAAAAATAGCAGAAATCGCAAAAACCCAAGGAACAACACCTTTTGACGCGCCCGGAGTCAAGCTTGGACACAGAAATGGAAAATGCAGCTTCGAAACCATAATAGAAGAATACAAACTGGAAGACCCAGTGCTCCATGAACTCGCCAAAATCGTCCATTCCGCAGATACACGTGACACTGAGCTGGCGCCTGAAGGAATAGGGTTAAGTGCAACGATGACTGGCGCAAGATACAACGTTAAAGACGATTTTGAAGCAGTGGAAAAAGCTGCTTACGTTTATGATGCACTTTACACTTATTGCAAAATCAAGCTGTTGCGCAAGAAGTACAAGGATGAATTGGGGGAAATGACTAGGAAGCAACGTAGGGAATTCTTAGGAAGGAAAATGCAGGAAGAAACAACAGGTTGACATCACTTTTCCCTTTATTTTTATTAACACTGAAGTTAGTGACTATTAAGCTGGTTTGTTGATGACTTTGTACACAAGAAACGCTAGAGACAGCATTTTTCTGATGATTTGCACTATGGGACTATTTGCTATCTTAAGCTCCACGATGTCCAAGAGTCCAGTTCTAAAACCTTTTTCTTTAAGTCTCGGAACTCCCACGGATTTGACGGGTTTTGTTGCTGCTGCTTCAACAATTCCCGGCATTTTGATTAGTTTACCTGTTGCCTCGCTTTCAGACGTTTATGGAAGAAAGAAATTCTTGTTAATAGCAGGATTTTTCTTTGCTTCAGCTCCTTTCCTTTATCTTCTAATAACCGTTTGGTGGCAACTAATCCTCGTTCGTTTTTACCACGGGTTTGCCACAGCAATTTTTGTGCCAGTCGCCGAAGCCTCAATAGCCGAATTATTTCCAACCAAACGAGGAGAACGCATATCGCTTTTCTCTTCAGCAACAAATGTTGGAAGACTCATCGCACCTGCTTTAGGCGGATACATATTGTTCGTCACAACCGACAATTTTCATGTGCTTTATTTGAGTGTGGCTGTGGCGGGTGTAACAGCGTTGATTATGGGTTTGTCATTCTTGACGGGAAGAAAACGGCCCACAGTGATTCAACAAGGAAACACCAAAGAAGTTGTTAGAAAGGTGTTTCGTGGATGGGGAACAGTCGCTAGAAGCCGTGGAGTTTTAGTAGTGAGTTTTGTCCAAGCCTGCCAGTACTATGCTTATGGTGCAACGGAATTCTTTCTGACAGGTTATCTGCTGGAGGTTGTTCACCTAAACGGCTTCTTGACTGGCATTGTTATTATGAGCATAATAGGTGTGGCGATTTTCGCGAAACCTTACATGGGCAGGGTTTCAGACAAGATTGGAAGACAGATTCCAATAGTTTTGGGTTGTGTAGTTTCTAGTCTTCCGTTGCTGGCGATTCCCTTTGTCACTGATTTTCGGGTTCTACTTCTGCTTGTTTTGATCTACGGGTTCGGTTTTGCAACCGTAACCGCTTCCACACCAGCTTCAATCAGCGAGCTTGTGCCCAAAGAATCAATTGGCACATCCATGGGTTTTCTCTCTACGATAATGGATGTTGGACAAACACTTGGACCCATTATTAGTGGATTTATACTTGCAACAAATCTACAATATCGTGCTGTCTTTCCTTCGCTTGCTCTCGTACTGCTATTTTCCAGCATAATTTTTGCCTTATTCGGTGTTGCTAAAACTAATTTAAATATCAATGACAAACACAAATCTTGAGAGCGTTGTTGCCATGAAGGCTTTTTGCAGTTTCCGAATTACGCCTGCAAGGAGATTTGAACATCTGTCCTTCAACCTACTAAGCTTTCACTTCTTCAAAAACAGTGAAGGCGGAAATCTTCTGTTTTTTGGAAGCCCCCAGTTGCTGTCTCCGTTAACAGTTATACCCTATATTCTGGCAATGGAGGTCATCCTTTTCAGAGCAAAACGTTACTTCATTAAATTAAAGGAGCAAGTGGTCGGCATATTTGTCATTCGCGAAAAACCTGAAGCATTGTATATCAACAGCCTAGCCGTTGCGCCAGAATACAGAAGACTTGGAATAGCTACATACATACTGAACTATACCAACAAGCTTGCCAAGCAACTGGACAAGAAGTGGCTGGAACTTTCAGTTTTAAAGGTGAACATCCCTGCACTGCAGCTTTATATGAAGATTGGCTTCACTGAGAAGGAAGAGAAGAAATTGTCTTTTATCTTGAAGAAAAAGTCGATTTAATACCCGTATCACAATTTTTGCAAGAACAGACATGCTTTCCAATTGCACAGCATCAAACAGGTTAAGGGAAGATTTCCGTCTTAATTCGAACAAAGTCATTACCCAACAATTTTTTCTGAGCCATCACAGTAATCTTTGACTCAAAAGTTTTAAGCATGTTCTCTGCAACCTAGAATCGAGGTTATTCATCTAAAAACACATTATTTCATGCTTTCTTTTTTCTGTGATTATGTCTATGCTTTACATTGTTTCTTTTGCTTGTGAGCTGAATTTTTTCATATCAGTGTGGAAAGATTTTATATAATAAAACACTATGTATAGTGTTCGTTTTGCTTGGGCAAGCACTAGATACATATGTGCGGCAAAGCTTTCAGAATATTGTGAGGGAAAATCGTAGAATGAAGTGTCCATATTGCGGGTCTGATGGCGTCAGAACCCTTGAAACTAGGGATTCACAAAACAACACCATTAGACGTCGTAAGGAATGCTTGAACTGTGGAAAACGTTTCACAACCTACGAGTATATCGAAACTGTAGAGATTATGGTTCGGAAGGCGGATGGAAGAATTGAGCGTTTTGACTTGAACAAAATTGTTAGAGGCCTCCAGAAAGCATGCGAGAAAAGACCTGTAACTATGGAGCAGATTCGCAATTTGGCTGAACGCGTGAGACAGGATTTGATGATGAGGGGGAAAGGAGAGATCTCTTCACAAGAAATTGGAGACCTAACTGCGAAACATTTGAAGAAGCTTGACCGTATAGCATACATCAGGTTTGCCTCAGTTTACAAACGTTTTGAAGAACCAGAAGATTTTCGACGCATACTGAAAGAGGTAAGAAAATGAAGTTTGTCAGAAAACGTGACGGAAGATTAGAACCATTTGATCAGAATCGCATAACAGATGCCATTTGGAAAGCAGCAAAAGCCGTAGGCGGAAAAGACCTTGAACTGGCAAAGAGACTAAGCGATCAAGTTGTGACATTGCTTCAGGAACGCTTCGGAGAAGAAGGTGTTCCCACAGTTGAGGAAATCCAAGACTTGGTTGAAAAGGTACTAATCGAAAACGGACATGCAAGAACGGCTAAGGCTTACATTCTCTACAGGAAGCAGCACCAAGACATGCGTGAGTTAGCCGCACTACTCAGCTCAGCAGACCTTGTAGACCAATACTTGGAAGTTCAAGACTGGCGTGTCCGAGAAAACTCAAACATGAGCTATTCACTGCAAGGCCTAAACAATTATCTATCATCAACAGTCATAGCGAAATACTGGATAACAAGGATTTACCCGCCTAACATTGCTGATGCCCATTTCTCAGGAGCCATGCACATCCACGACCTAGGCGTTTTAGGACCATACTGCGTCGGCTGGGATTTAAGGGATTTGCTGCTTTCGGGATTCGGTGGTGTATCTGGAAAAATAGAGAGCAAGCCAGCGAAGCACTTCAGAACAGCCCTTGGGCATGTGGTAAACTTTTTTTACACGCTACAGGGAGAAGCGGCAGGAGCACAGGCTTTCAGCAACTTCGACACTTATTTGGCACCGTTCATACGTTATGATGGACTAAACCGAAAGGGAGTTGAGCAAGCACTTCAAGAATTCTTCTTCAACATGAATGTGCCAACGCGTGTAGGTTTCCAAACACCCTTCACAAATTTGACCTTAGACCTTACTGTTCCGGAGTTTATGAAGGACGAGCCGGTTATCCTCGGCGGAAAAGTGATGAACGAAACTTACGGCGACATGCAAGAGGAATTGGACATTTTTAACATTGCCTTCGCAAAAGTCATGTGCAGGGGAGATTCAAAAGGAAGAGTTTTCACCTTTCCAATACCAACATACAACATAACAAAAGATTTCAACTGGGAAAACACGGTATCTGAGAAACTTTTCGAAGTTACAGCCAAATATGGTGTGCCGTACTTCTCGAACTTCATAAGCAGTGACATGAAGCCCGAAGATGTTAGGAGTATGTGTTGTCGCTTAAGAATAGATAACAGAGAATTGCGTAAGCGTGGCGGCGGTTTCTTTGGGGCAAATCCGTTAACGGGCAGCATAGGTGTTGTCACAATGAACCTTCCGAGAATAGGGTATTTAGCAAAAGATGAAGATGACTTCTTTGAACGCTTAGAGAGAATGATGGAAACTGCAAGGAACAGCCTAGAAATAAAGAGGAAAGCTTTAGAACAGTTCACAGAGAACGGGTTATACCCATACTCAAGGCGTTATCTCCACCTTGTAAAGGACGGCTTTGGGAAATACTGGAAGAACCACTTCTCAACAATAGGTTTAGTCGGCATGAACGAGGCGATACTGAACCTCTTCGGACATAGCATAGCGACCCATGAAGGATTAGAATTCGCAATGAAAGTGCTAAACTCTATGCGGAAAAAGTTGGCAGACTTCCAAGAAGAGACTGAAAACATATACAACCTAGAGGCAACACCAGCTGAGGGCACATCCTACAGGCTTGCCCGCTTAGACAAGAGGAAATATCCAGACATAATTGTGGCGAACGAGAAACACCTTTCAAAAAGCGTTGAACCATTCTACACTAACTCTTCGCAGCTGCCAGTGGACTATGAAAGCGACTTGTTTGAAGCCTTAGAGCATCAGGATAGGCTGCAGACTCTTTACACTGGTGGGACGGTCTTCCACATCTACTTAGGTGAGAGAGTTTATTCTTGGAAGGCGGCGGCTGAACTCGTTAGGAAGGTGGCTTGGAATTCGCATTTGCCGTACTTCACTTTAACGCCTACGTTCAGTGTTTGCCAAACCCACGGCTACGTAAGCGGAGAACACAAGCAATGCCCAACGTGCGGAACAAAATGTGAAGTTTACTCACGGGTTGTCGGCTATCTCAGACCAGTTGACCAGTGGAACGACGGTAAACAAGCTGAATTTGCCATACGCAGAACCTTTGACAAATCTGTTGTGGCAACCGTACCTGCATAAAGTGAAACGCTAATGAAGTTCAGCGGCATCCAAAAGACAAGTCTAATAGATTTTCCAGACAGAATAGCAACCGTGCTTTTTACGCCTGGCTGCAATCTACGATGTCCTTACTGCCACAACTGGAGAATAGTGTTAGACCCTAAGCCTCCGTTTCTTAACGAAGAAACAGTGATTCGAATTCTTGAAAAACGCAAAAAATACGTGGACGCTGTAGTCATAACTGGTGGAGAACCAACGATGCACAAGGAAATTCCAAAATTTCTAAAAAAGCTTAAGGAAAAAGGTTTTGCGGTTAAGCTAGACACAAACGGGTTTTTCCCGCAAGTCTTAAAGAACTGTTTGTCTTTTGTGGATTATGTTGCCTTGGACGTGAAAACTTCTTTGGAGAAGTATGATCGTTTAGGAGCAAAAGACACGGTTGATTTCTTGCGTACTGTTGAGATTTTGAAGAATGGAAAAGTTGATTATGAGTTTAGAGCAACGGTTGTTCCGGGCTTCGTTGATGAAGAGGATATTCCAAAGATGGGTGAAATCATTAAGGGTGGAAAACGTTTTGCGTTTCAACAGTTTATTCCTGGCGACACATTAGACAAAGTATTCAATGATGTTAATCCCTATTCGCCTAAAGTTATCGGTGAATTTGCGAGTGTTATGAAAAGATATGTTGCAAATGTAACAGTTCGTGTGTAGCTCGGCATTTTAGAAGCAAGCTGTGAAGATTGTGGGAAAGGTTATTATATCGTTACGTTGCTATATAGTTATGTGGTGATAAGATTTGGGAAAGTATGTGACAATATCTGTTCCCGCAGAGATCAAAAAGATTCTGGAAGAGGCTAAACGTGACAATGAGTGGGGCGAGTTTCTGCTCAAATTGTATGCCGAAGTCAAGAGATTAAGGAGTGAGCAAGCGTTTAAGCAGCTGGCGCGAACGCTCACAGATGAAGACTTGAAAGCTATAATCGAATCCAGCAAAGAGTTCAGGGAGAGGTTCGCGTTCAGATGAACCTGCTCGACACAGACATAATCCTAGAGTTGCTGCATGAGAGAAGATATGAGATCGGAGCCATCTCAGTCATAACGCTTATTGAGATATTGAGAGGACTGGAAGATGGGAAAAGGATTAAAGTTAAGGATTTACTCGAAAAAAGCTTCAGCGTGCAAAGCATAAACAACGAAACGATCATAGTCTACTGCAGCTTGTACCGCAGGCTCAAGAAGGAAGGCGTATTAATACCTGACGCAGACTTACTCATAGCAGCAACAGTAATATCCAAAAACATGACGCTGAAAACACACGACGAACACTTCAGAAGATTAGTAACGTTCGGGTTAAAGCTGGCAAAAGCATCTAAAAAGTAGAAAATCCGAGTTCGCACAAACAAGTTTTCGGATATTGGAAGAATGGTTGCTCTGATGGATTATGTTGATGAGATAGTGCTTTGCATTTGATGAATGTTTTTGTCTTTTCGGTTGCATAAACTTTTTATTTAGGCTTGAACCATTTCTGTGCATAGTCACAAAAAGGTCTTAATAACATGAGCGTAAAGAGTTTTCACACGCATAAACAATGCGCTAATTTCAAGAACGGATTTTGTATGGCTTACGAAGTAATGGTGAACCCTGACGACCCTGCATGTCCAAACTTTGTACCAAGAACCACAGAACAAGCTCAAACTGTCCCAAGAACTTCACCTATCCCATACCAGCCAGCTGCACCTCCAATGCAACCTGCTGGATACTCCCCTAAATTCTCGCAAATAGGTGGAAGAATGGACTGGTATGGAATGTCTGGTAGAGGAGGAGGTGGGCGAGGTGGAGGAGGTGCTGGGAGAGGCGGCGGTGGAAGAGGTGGTGGAATGGGAGGACGTGGCAGAGGAAGAATGGGTGGTGGATTTTCGGCTGGTCCAGGAGGCGGGTGCATCTGTCCAAACTGCGGTTATACTACATCTCACAGGGTGGGTACTCCGTGCTATCAGCAAACTTGTCAAAAATGCGGAAGCAGAATGACAAGGAAAACCTAATTCTCGAAGAAGTTTTGCAGGCTTGGATTCAAAAGCGATTTTAAACGCAAAACAAAGTTATTCATAAAAATTGCTTAATGGAAACTATTATTACAAATTCGATTCTCGACGTCAAATATCCAGAAATTTATGTTACGGAATTAGATTCTATGAGGTTTTTCCTCTCCAGTGTATGCCATTATTTTTTCATCTAACTCTGACACCGTTATACCCATTTTCTTGGCGAGCTTATTCTCAATATCCTCTAACTTGTAGTAGATCTTTCGTTTCGTAAGTTCACTTGCTTTGAGCTGTTTTGGAGTAAGACCTATATCTTGAAGAAATCTAAGATTTCTACTGTCGAGTACGGCTAAATATTTGCTAAAACCAATATCTTTCAAGAAATCGCTCGCTGTTTTGAGACCCATGCCATTTATTATCGTCATTACTCGCTCTCTTGCCCTTCGCTCCTGGCTTAAGGATGCTCCGTTAAGTTGTTCTAAGCTTTGGATTAGACCCAGTATATTAAGAGAGAGTAGATGACTTATCCGTTTGGTTTTCTGATCAGGAAAACGTATCCTATGTTTTCTCAAAATTGCGAAGCGTTCCTCTTCGTAGTTTTCATTTTTTAACAATCTATCCATATCAGGAGAATACTCCAGGCTTCTTAAGTTTGCGATCCTTGTCTGAGGTGAGCATACTCTTAGTATTGCTATCTTTTTGATATCGGATTCAGAGAGCCTTTTCCATTTCCCAAACACAAAGGGGCTCTGCGGCTCAACATTTCTTAAGGCATTAATCGCGCGGGCATAAGCCTCCTCTGATAGCCCTCCTATGACAGTACCTTCCTCTTCTGGCACCCATGCTGAGCTCAAAGCGAAAGGTTTTGCTGTTTTACGTGTTTCAAAGTGCAAATATAGTTTTCTCCCTCTTTCTAATATTCTTGCAAATAGAGTTTCCTTGCGATTCTCTAAAATTCCAGAGCGAATAATGACGTTACCCAAGGATTTGCCATGAGCATCCGGCGAAAGTTCCTCAGTAATTTTTGTTGTCCCAGGAGGGATAGTAACCCGTGTACCCCAATGTTGTCTATTTCCATACATTCGTATATCGGATACATCTATTCCACTGCTATAACCTGTTTGAAACGCCTTTATAACCAGATTCTTAATTTCTGGGAGT
The DNA here is from genome assembly GCA_964598485.1 of uncultured Candidatus Bathyarchaeia archaeon. Lineage (GTDB taxonomy): Archaea > Thermoproteota > Bathyarchaeia > Bathyarchaeales > Bathycorpusculaceae > SOJA01. Next base: position 4,926 of record CAZRCD010000010.1, on the reverse strand, counting down.
GTACTCCTCCAGTATCTATCATATTTACTCACCATTTGATCATACATCCTTTTTAGTAACTATATTCTTCGTCTGCACCAAAGATACCTTCTATCTCTGCTGACTCCGAACTCGTAATCTGTAAAACGTTTCTGGTATCGAGGAATGATATTCTGTCGGAGATTATACTTTCCCCACCCTTTACCTACTGGTCCGTACTTAAAACGTGCTCCTTCATCTATTGAAAGTTGATAATAACCATCATGCTCATCACACTTACGCACTAGATATTTAAACACTTCATCCCAATTCCACAACATTTAAACCACACCCTCTTTACGCATACTTTTTACTATGCCTTCATATTGTTAGTGTTTTTGTGTTATTTGGCTTATGCTTTTTGCGTATTCCATGAGCGCCTCCTTGTTTTTGGAAAATCATTCAGGAACCTTTAGGAAGTTTACGCATTAAGACATGTAAGAGAAATATTTTATGTTTAGCAACCCTATTATTGCGTCGGTTAAAATGACTGTGGAGTATACGAGGCATGCATCGTCTCGAATGAGACAGAGGAAGATATCGAAGAGAATGGTTGAAGATGCTTTGAGGCGCCCGAATCTAAGTTTTGCTACACGTAGGGGGAGGGTTGCCTCGTTGAAGAGGCATGGAGACAAAATTCTTAAGGTAATCTCTGAGAAGAGTAATGATAAAATATGGGTTGTTACAGTTTATTGGACAAGGAGGATTAAGAAGTGGTGAGGGTGGAATACGATTCAAAGGTTGACGCCATGTATATTTGGCTTAGAAAAGCTAGGTATGAGATAAGCGAGGAGCTTGCCGAGAACGTGGTGATCGACCTTGACAAAGACGGGCGTATCATAGGGATAGAAATTTTGGATGCCGCCAAAAAACTTGGAAAGGAGTTGATGGAAAAAATACTGAAAACAGAAACGTTAGTTGCACAGGGAACTTAAGCGTGTTTGAATCATGCTAAACATCCACGCACCAACCAATTAACAACAGTAATCTTCTAAATTTTCTCGTGCACCTTTTCTGTGATTAGACTTAAGCTTTTTGTGGGTTTTCGCCATTTCTGAAAAAAAAGAGGGTGTTAGTAGGCTGATACGCCTACGAATCGTAGTTTCTCAAGCTTCATCGAAGGAACAGTCGTCGCCTCAACCATCTCAAGTTCTCTGCCAATCAACGGTATGTTCTTCAAAGTAGAAAGCATGCTATCCGTAAACCGCATGTTCACAATCGGCTTAGACACTTCGCCGTTCTCAATCAGAAAAGTTCCATCCCTCGTCAACCCCGTCAGAACTACCTTTGTAGGTTCAACAGGATTCACATAATGAAACGTTGTCACAAATATTCCACGCTTCGTTTCAGCAATCATCTCCTCCAAACTGGCATCTCCCGGGTTCATAACTACGTTGAAGGGCATAGGCATCTCAGAATAGTAATCACTGATTGGCGGAATGGCATGACCAGTGCTCTTCTTATCTTCCTTCCCAGCTGTAAAAGAGTTATAGCATATGCTCTGTTCTGAAACAACTCCGTTACTTATCAGCTGCAAAGCCTTTTTCGGAACTCCTTCGCCATCGACTGGCGTTGCATAAAGCGTTCGCAAATCCCTAGCATCATCTTTCACGTTAAGCTTGCCGTCGAAAACCTGCTGGTTTAGACAATATTTGACAAAGGACCGTCCATCCTGATATGAAGTCGCTGAAAACCCAACATAGCCTAGGAACATCAAAAGCGTAGCAGAAGCCAAAGGCGACAAAACAACTTGATATTCACCTGGAGACAGCTTGATTGGATTTATGCTTTTCACGGATTTTTCAGAGGCATCTCCTGCCAAAACAGCTGGTTGAATGTCTTTGACCTGTCTTGAATATTTTTCAGCGGTTCCGAAACCTTCTGAAGCTCTAGACTTCGATATGACTGTGGTCTTCATGTTTGCCGAGGATGCTAAAGCCCCTGCTGAGACACCTAACGAGTTTGCCACTGCAAAAGCCATCGAACCAGTTGAGAAATAACCAGCAACAGCCTTCACAATCGAAGATTTTGAATGTGCCATTTCAATTGCTTCTTTAACTTTTTCCGCCCTGTATCTGGGTGTACAATTTGCTGTTTCCTCGTCAAATACTCCTTCAACAGGATTCCAAGGCTCGGGTTCTGGTAAACTCTTAAATTCTTTGTTTGGCGGTGAAGCCTTGGCGATTTTCACTGCTTGCATCACAGCCTTTTCAATTTGTTGTTCTTCCAAAGTGTTGACTCGTGTGTTGCTGACTTGCTTGTTTAGGATTACCTTGATTAGTACTCCGCCTTTTTTTGTTGCAACGTTCTGATGTATCTGAGAATTTGCAAATCTTGTCAACGCCGTGTCAAGCAGAAAAGCTGAAGCCTGCACTTGGTCAACGTTTTGTCGCATAGCATATTGCACAGTTTTCTCCGCGATTCTTAACAATCTTTCTGTAACCATCATTTCCGCCTCACATTAATCCAACACGAACTTTACGGAATCTTGCAGTTCCACAGCCATGTCCAACATACATCACTTGACCTGGCACACCTTTGCCACAGTTTGGCACGCCATGCATCACCCAGTCGTCCTTGCTTACAGCGTCGCATGAACCCCAGAACTGCGGAGTGACACCCATGTAAGTTGGGTTCTTAACCATATTTTCTCTGCTTCCATCCCTTATTCTCCAACCGATTTCCGTGCCGAACTGAAAGTTTACACGCCTGTCGTCAATGCTCCACGAACGATTAGTCATCAATAAAACACCGTCTTTCGTGTCTTCGATAACATCCTCAGTCTTCCAGTCTCCTGGTAGCAGGTTAATGTTTGTCATGCGAATAAGCGGCAAAGCCAAAGGCGAGTCAGCCCGCATTCCACCACTGCTTTCTCCAAGATTCAACTCAGCCGCAGTTTCGCGAGAACTCTGATAACCCACAAACAAGCCTTCCCTAACCAAGTACACTTTTTTCGCTCTTGTTCCCTCGTCATCGTAGCCAAACGATCCAAGCCCATGCGGAATAGTAGCATCAGCCATTATATTCACCTTTTCAGAACCATACCTGAAGTTTCCAAGTTTTTCAGGCGTAAGAAAGCTTGTTCCAGCATAGTCTGCTTCCATGCCTAACACTCGATCAAGCTCTGTCGGATGCCCGCAGCTTTCATGTATTTGCAGAGCAAGTTGATCGCCCGTGAGAATTAGGTCTATTTCTCCTGAAGGACATTTTTCAGCGTCGAACAGCCGCAAGAGTTCTTGTCCAGTTTCCTTTGCGTGGTCAACCAATCCAAAAGATTCAAAGAATTCGTAGCCGCTTGTGGCATTGTTGCCTCCGAAAGAAGCTGGATACGATCTTGTTTGCATTTCTCCGTTTTTAACAGCTATAGCTGATAGTCCTCCACCGCACCATGTTATCTTTTGGCTGATTTTCGCGCCTTCGGTGCTCATGAAAAGTTTGTTCTCCCTAAATCCACGATAATAAGCGTACGCAGCCTTTATCAGTGGAGACTGCTCCTTGAGGATTCGCCCAGCTTGAACAAGCACATCTAACTTCTCCTCTACTGGAGTTTTGAACGGGTCTTTTTGAAAGCTGCTGGAATACTGGTCTTCTCTAGCTTCTTCTTGGATTAGAGTTGCCTCTTTCTTCTTTAACATGACACTTGCCTTTGCAATAGTGACGGCTTTTTCAACTGTTTTTATGATTTCTTCCTTGTTTATGTCAATTGAACCGGCAAAACCCCATGCCCCATCTGTAATTACTCTGACACCGAATCCCTTTGTTTGCAGAAGGTTGACAGCTTCTGGTTCACCGTTCTTCACCGTTAAGATCTCCCTGAGAATTTCGCTAATTCTGATATCCGTGTATAACGCTCCTTTTTTCGTTGCTTCTTCTAAAGCTATTTCACCGAACTCTGAAAACACTTTAACACATCCCACGTTTAGAAACAACTAAAAGGTCTATCTTACTTTTCACTTTTTCGATCAAAAGCGTGGCGCCCGCTTTCACACCTGTATTTTTAGATACCATACCGGGGGCCGTGGGTTGTTCCGTTTAGCACGCCCTTTCGTATTTACCTTCAATCAGTGCCCGTAGAAGTTCAATCCGTCCAATGTGTAAGGCAGTATGCGCTGTAGTAATGAAAAGCCAATGAGCCACACTAAGACCTTCCGCCGATGTTGGCGGAACAGCGTGAAGGTCGTCCTCAGTTAGGGACGAGATGTACTCATGACTTTTCTCCCGTACGTCGCGCACCCACGCAAGAACGTTCTGCACAGACCCAACTGACAGACGAACTTTCTCAGTAGAGCACCAATCTGGTCCGAATACTTCATACTGAGAAGGTATTATTGTTCCGTGAAGGCCTTGGAGGAATCTGCCTATATGCGTCCGTTCTCTGTGTGCAATATGCCCAACATGCCAGAGGATACAGAGGCTGTTCGGATCTGGAACCCAAAAAAGCTGTTCATCTTTCAGTCCATGGATCTCCCGGAGAGGATCTGCGTACCAAAACCCTTTCCCGTAGAGAAAATGGGCCAACTCTTTCCATTCCGACATGACATTCCCTCTTTCCAGTTTTGTGGTGCCACTGATATATAAACGTGAGCAGTTATCTAATATCACGCGCGCAAGTATGATGACGGCGGCAAAATCTTGAAAAAACGAAAATAAAACTTAAGCCTAAAATAAAAAAAGAAACCATAAAGTTTAAGGGTTAATGTTTCATTTAGATTTCGACTGTTCTTAACATGAGGTTTATGGTTTGAGCGAAGAAAGCTTAGAGGAACTCAAGGCTGATGTAATAATTAAGCTCAGGAAATACAAGATCGTTAAGAAAGAAAAAGTCAAGGACAAAGTGAAGTATCTTATCAAGATTCCCAAAGAGAAAAAGAAAGCCCTAATATGGTGCATCCCAGAAGATGGCACAGT
>CAZRCD010000009.1:0-89424 GCA_964598485.1 uncultured Candidatus Bathyarchaeia archaeon | reverse complement strand
CCCTAAAAATAAACATAACCTCAACAATCACGAATTTAGGGACAAGCCAGCGCGCGCTAAAATGCTATTAATTCTAAGCTAAAATTTAAATCTTGGTGTTTGTTTCTAAAACGTCAGAGGCGAATTACATTGGATGAGACAGAAAACAGAACGTATAGCCTTGCGTGCACGGACATCTCCATGTTTAGGAGAATTCTTATAAGAAGTTTCTCATGGCGCATGACTGAACGAATGTCCGAGAAGAAAAAGTTAGCCTTCGAAGTATGCGAGATCGTATGTACGTGAAAGAAGGCGAAATCTGGTTTGAATTGGATTTTATTTGTCTGGACATGTGTATCACTTATCTTTTTTGCAGTCTTGTTAATTTGGGAAATATTTAGGTATAGGCGCACAAGTCACGATCTGGAAATGCTTCGGGAGGATATTAAACGAAATAGGAGTGCGCGCAAAGGTGAAAGTGATGACCGGAATACTAGTGTTGACGGAGGTAATCTTTACGCTTCCTGAATTCGCTATTGCTTTCATTTTGGTATTTGCCGCATCTTTTCTAATCTACTTATTTGGTCGTTGGTTGTCACCCAAGTCTATCCAAAGTGAAAATGGAAGATCTACATACGTTTGTGGAGAAAAAGCAGCTTTCCCTCGACTGAAAATCAATGTGTCATTGTACAAGTATCTCATTTACTTTGTGATTCTGGATTCGTCGGTGTTACTAATAGCCTTTGCCTCTTTTGCGCTCCACACGGCAAATATACTACTTTTTATGTTTTACTTGTTCATGGTGTTTGTGTCGGGTTTCCTTCTTCTCGGAGGAGGCGACCAGTAACGTGTTGCGCTAATCTTGTGAAGTGGGCTAAAAAAAGGTCACCATGGATTCTCCATTTTAATTCTGGAGCTTGCAACGGATGCGACATCGAAGTTGTCGCACTTCTGACGCCTAGATACGATGTTGAACGCTTCGGGATCAGGCTTCAGCCGTCACCGAGACACGCTGACGTCCTGCTAGCCACAGGCCCCGTTACTAGACAATGCGCAGACAGACTGAAGCGTATTTATGAACAAATGCCTGAACCCAAGTTCGTCGTCGCAATAGGTGCATGTGCCTGTTCAGGCGGTGTATTCAAGGGAAACTACAACGTGCTGGGAGGAGTAGATAAGGTTATTCCAGTCGACGTTTACATTCCTGGCTGCCCACCGAGACCTGAGGCGATAATTGACGGAATTGTGAAACTGCTTAAACCAGCGGAGGAGGTAAAGCCTAATGACAAACGTTGAACAAAATGTTTTGACAGCGCTTAGTAGTGAACTAGGGGAAAAAATCCTAAAAATTGAAACTCCACAACCTGAAAAAATCTTTATTCGAGTCAAAGCTGGAGTTCACAGAGACGCTCTGAGAATCTTGCTCGACGAAGATGAAAGCACGGGCATATCAGCGATTACAGGCGTGGATTTGGGAGAAACAATCGAACTAATGTACCACATCCGTACACACGGTGCCACAGTCACGATTAGAACCGAAGTGCCAAAAGGAGAGGCAAGAATCAAAAGCATAACCGACTTGATTCCGGGCGCAAATTTTCATGAAAGAGAAGTCGCAGACCTCTTCGGCGTAACCTTTGAGGGTCATCCAAACCCAAGAAGATTGATCCTCTCAGATGACTGGCCGAAAAATCTTTTCCCACTCAGAAAGGATGCTGATGTTGCAAACATTGAAAACAAGGCAGAAACGGTTACTCCTCCCGGACGGGATAAGCAGTCTTGCGATTTAGGAACACTGATAAACGTCATTGTCGGGCCACAACACCCTGCCTTGATAGAGCCTGAGAAGTTTTCCTTGAAAGTTGATGGAGAAGTCGTAAAAGAAGTCGACCTTCGCATCGGTTATGTTCACAGAGGAATCGAAAAAGCTGCAGAAAAACGCACTTACTTACAAGATATTTACTTGGTTGAAAGGATATGTGGCATTTGCAATGCTGCTCATGCTGCAGGCTTTTGTCAAACAGTGGAAGCAATAATGGGAACGAAAGTACCACCCAGAGCCGAATATTTACGCACCATAATTCTAGAGCTAAACAGGATTCATAGTCACATGCTCTTATTAGGTCATGTTGGTCTTGAAGCTGGGTACGAAACGTTTTTTCAGTACATGTGGCGTGACCGAGAACCTGTAATGGACATCATGGAGTTGCTTACTGGTAATAGAGTTATTCCTTCATTCATTACCATTGGAGGTGTAAGACGAGACATAAAAGAAGAAAGGATTGCAGAAATCAAAGCAAAACTTGCAACCTTAAAGAAAAAAATGAGTTTCTACAAGCAGCTTTTTGAGAAAGATCTTACTTTGAAGATGCGAACTGAAAATGTTGGGATACTAAGCAGATTGGATGCATTGAAATTGTGCGTCGTCGGTCCAGTGGCACGCGGTTCAGATGTGAAGATGGATGTTAGGAAGGATGAACCCTATGCCGCTTATGGCGAAATCCCTTTTAAGATGATAATTTACAGCGAAGGTGATTCGTGGGCAAGATTAATGGTTCGGCTTGACGAGGTCAGCGAAAGTATTGGCATAATAAACTTTGCATTAGATAATCTGCCAACTGGGCCTTACAGGGTTAGAGTTTCAAGAATTGTGCCTGCTGGCGAAGCGCTTGGTAGCGTTGAAGCACCGAGAGGTGAACTGTTTTATTATGTGAAGAGCAATGGCACAGCGTATCCTGAACGTGTTAAGGTGCGTACTCCAACATTCTCCAATATCCCATCTTTCGCCAAAATTGCAAAAGGCGGCAACTTAGCAGACGTACCTATAAGCTTTGTAAGTTTGGATCCTTGCTTTGCTTGCAACGACAGATAAGGAGGCTGAAGATGAGTTTGGATTTAGCATTCATTTTTCGCGTGTTGATCTTTCCAGGTTTCACTTTCATTTTTTCACTTACAATGTTTTGTGATTGGGTTGAGAGAAAAATAGAGGCACGGATGCAGAATAGGATGGGCCCTACTTACACTGGTCCTGCTGGCATTCTACAGCCTTTTGCTGATTTCGTCAAGTTGCTAGCAAAGGAAGACATTGTTCCAAGCGACACGAAGAGTGTCGTTTTTAAGTTTGCGCCTGTCCTTTCTTTTTCGATCTTTGTTTTCGCCTTGTTCTTCTTACCTATTGATGGGGCGAATGTTGTTCTCAATTCAGGTTTTGAGGGTGACTTGATTTTCGTATTAGCGTTAGTGTCAGTTGCTAACTTTTTCCTCTTTCTTTCCGGATGGTCTTCAACCAACCCCTATAGCGCAATAGGTGCCACTAGAGTTTTAACACAATTTCTCGGTTATGACATACCTCTTTTTTTTTTTCGCGTTAACCTCCGCTTTTCTTGCAAATGATCTGAGCATCTCAACCATAGCAGCTAGTCAACCCGTTCCATTTGCTCTTTTGGTTCCGTGGGCTTTTGTGTTATTTATTATTACTCTTCAGGCAGAATTGGAGAAAGACCCATTTGATGTCCCCCACGCTGAAACTGAGATAGTGGCTGGTTACGAAACTGAATATAGCGGTCGTCGATTGGCTTTTCTTAAGCTTGCTAAAGATGTGCAAATCGTTTTGGGCGCAGTTATTGTGGTTGAACTTTTCTTGAGTGGTCCCTATGGACCAGTGTTTCTCGGTTTGCCAGCATTTTGGTACACATTGTGGTTTATACTTAAAGTTCTCTTTGTTGTTATGATAACGGAATATTTAACATGTGTATTCGCAAGATTGCGTATTGACCAAGTGCTAGTTATAAACTGGAGAATGTTGATACCGCTGTCAATTCTATCGCTTGTTGCAACCGTTGCAGTGGCGTTTTGGCTTAATCCAATGGTGGGATGAGAAAATGGCTAAAAAAATCAAGCTCTCACCGATGTTGAAAGAAGTTCTTTGTCAAATTTTCAGAAAACCCGCCACTCGAAAATATCCTGAGGTTAAGCCGAAAGTTCCTGATGATTTCCGTGGCAGGCAAATATTTGATATTGACCTTTGCATTGGTTGCGGCTTGTGCGCGAGAGATTGCCCTTCAAAAGCCATCGAAATGGTGGATGTTGAGGAAAAGAAAAAACCGTTGTTCCACTTAGACCTTTGCATTTTCTGTTATCAATGTGCCGAAAGCTGCCCTAGAAACGCTATTAAAACTTCCAAGTTTTTTGAACTTGCCTCAACTAATAAGTATGACTTGGTGATAGAACCTCAGACAAAATCTAAAAAAGGAGATGAGGCGTAAAAATGATTCTGGAACTGGTCGCAGTGGGATTAGTTGTTTCAGCTTTTTTGGCAGTTTACCTTGATGGCGCGGTTTATTCAGTTGCCTCTCTAGCAAGTACCGTCATCTTAGTGGCAATTTTATACTCTCTAAACAATGCCACGCTCGTGGCTGTTTTTCAGCTGGCGATAGGTGTGGGAACATTGGCGGTCCTTTTCTTGTCAAGTGAGATGCTGAGTGAAAAACCGAGTGAAAAAAAACCTTTAAAGAACACGTTTCTAGCCGTAGCAGTAGCATTACTTTTGTCGATTCCGTCTATTTTCCTTTCGGTAGGAACTAACCCAACCCATGTTTCTTCTAGTGTTTCGTTTCCAGAAGCGTTATGGAATTTAAGAGCAATAGATGTTGTTTTACAAGGTTTAGTGATAATGACTGTTGCTTTGGGCATTGCAATAGTTCTGTATGACAAAGAGGAGGAAAAAGACTGATGGACTATGTAATTTTGTCGATGACCTTGCTGGCAATTGGTATTTACGGTCTACTAACCAAGCGTCATCTGTTGAAAGTGTTAATATCCGTTGAATTAATCGCAACAGCAGCCTCAATGAATTTCGTGTTGCTCGCCTCTTCGTTAAACAAAGCTTTAGGCGAAGCTTTTTTGATACTTGCCTTTTCCACAGACACTTGTGTAACTGGCATCGTCTTAGCCTTACTGGTCATAGCGTCTAAGAAATATGGAACATGCGACATCAGAAAATTAGCGAAGTTAGCGCAGTATGGAACGATTGAAGGCAATGAAAAAAGTAACAGCAAAATAGAGGAGGACGTTGCCTAGTTGCTTCCTTATGCGCCGTGGCTTGTTTGGGTAGTCCCGACCCTTTCTAGCTTGTTTGTTCCACTCGTCGCGCGGTTAGGTGGAAAAGCAAGAGACTACTTTGCAGTAATAGCGAGTTTAGTCGCTACTGTATTCGCGTTTTCTATGGTTCATGACTTTTACTTTGGCACTTTAACGAGTCTAGATTTCACCGTACCGTGGATTCCCGCGTTAGGTATCAATGCAGGAGTGTTCATCGACCCGTTAAGCATTTTGTTTGCGAATTTAATCGCTTTCTTCGGTCTCATAATCATCATTTACTCTTTGGGTTATATGGCGGGCGAAGAAGGCTTGAACCGATACTATTTTTTCATGCTTCTTTTCATCGGTTCAATGATCGGACTCGTCATGTCCGATAATTTTCTTCAGATGTTTATTTTCTGGGAAATGGTGGGACTCTGTTCTTATGCGCTGGTTTCTTTCTGGCACAAACGTCCAGAATCTGTTCGTGCAGGCATCAAAGTTTTCCTCATGACTCGTGTGGGTGACGTTTGCCTTCTAGCGGCGATCACTCTTCTCTACGCTAGTTTAGGCTCATTTTCCTTCTCTTACACGATTGCCAACATAGGAACTGTGCCTTTACCGACTCTAACTGTGGTTGCCTTTCTTATGCTTGGTGGGGCAGTTGCGAAATCAGCTCAGCTACCGTTACACACTTGGCTGTACAGTGCCATGGAAGCACCGACTTCAGTCAGCGCTCTCTTACACGGAGCAACCATGGTAAAGGCAGGAGTTTACCTAATCGCCAGATCATGCATATTGTTCGGTCCACTCGCACCTTTAATCCCAATGTGGTTGCCTTCTGTGGCTTGGATCGGCGCCATTACCGCATTCGTTGGAGCAACCTTGGCATTGTATACACCTGACATAAAGGGAGTGCCCGCTTACTCAACCATTAGTCAAATAGGATTCATGATGGCAGCGTTAGGCGCCATTTCACCTTCTTCTTCACAAGGCTGGTTTGCCGGTTTGTTTCACATGTTAAGTCACGCTTTCTTTCAAGGACTTGGTTTCCTTGCAATAGGCGGCATCGTTCACACGCTTAAAACTCGTGACATGAGGCTGATGGGTGGACTGCGAAAAGCCATGCCGATCACGTTTGGGCTTAGCATAGTCGTTATGCTAGCTCGCACTGGTGTGCCTCCGTTCGCAAGTTTTTTCAGCAAAGGTCTTATCATAAGTAGTCTTTGGTCGACTGGAGATGTTCTCCTAGTGCTCATGATCTATGCTTCGACATCGGTTACGTTCGCCTACACTCTACGATCTATTATACTTACCTTCCTGCGTGAAAAGTCGGATTATTTGAAGAAAATTCATTTACACGAACCGCCAAAAATAATGCTGTTCTCCTCAGGCATACTCGCTATTCTATGTACCGTTTGGGGTTTGCTTGGAAATTCAGTTGCTAAATTCATGCATGTTAACGTGGAAATAGGGCCAAGTGAGGTTTTCAGTTCGTCAACTCTGATTTTCCTATTCGTCCTTTTCTTAGGGGGTTTTCCTGTATATTTAACTTATTACCGCAAATCTGTGTTAATGCAAAGGACTAGAACGACTGTGTTGGCTCCTTTGAACATGGTTTTGGAGCACGGGTACTTCTTCGACGATTTCTACGAAAAAGTCGTCGCCAAGGGATTCATCGGAATATCTAAAGGTCTTCGATATGTTGAAGTAGCAGGTTTGGGACGTTTACCTTACTTTTTTGCTCATGGAATCATTAGAATCTCTAACGGTGTTCATGAATATGTTGAAAAAGCAATGTTTGACCGTTTGCCCCAATCTACTGCAACTGCAGTGATGAGTTTGGCTCACAGCACTCACAAGTACTTTGACGTTTTTGTCGATGAATTACTGTATATCACAGCGAACAGAACGTTGTCATCTGCCTCAAAAATTAAAAAAACATATCATGGTTCCCTACAGCATTACGTAGCGGCAGCACTCCTCGGATTTTTAATACTCTTAATATTAATAATAGTCACAATGTTAAGGTGACATGAAATGCAAAACATATTGTTGTTAACACTACTCTTGCCCACGTTAGGTGTTCCGTTTGTTTATTTGACGGGAAAGAAATCCGCAAAAGCAGCAGCGATTCTAGTTGCCCTAATCGCCATAGCTGACATCACATTGCTTTCCACAACCGTTCCCATAGTTCTTGACGCCGCAACAGAGCACAAATACGTTGAATCTTACTATTGGATTCCCATCCTCGGTTCTTCCTTTACGCTTTTTGTTGACGGCATCAGCTTATCCATGGCAATCATAACGTTAATACTTATCCTAACAGCTGCGCTTTTCTCAGTCAATTACATGCAGGAGAAGAAAAGCCTTGCTGAATACTATGCACTTTTGACGTTGCTGTCTATAGGTCTCGTCGGCGTTTTCATCACGTCGAATCTCATGCTTTTCTACTTCTGTTGGGAACTAATGCTTGTTCCAACCTATTTCATAATTGGCGGGTGGGGCTACAAAGATCCGTACAGAGCAGCGTTCAAGTTTTTCATATTCACCCACGCAGGCGCCGTCTTTGTTCTTCTAGGCATAGGAGCCATCTTCATGGTTACAGGCAACTTAGACATGTTAGACAATCAGGTACTGACCGCTTTGAAAGCCCAGCCAGACCTTGCCAAGTGGATTTTGCTGTCTCTTACAGCGGGTTTCGCCGTGAAAATGGCTGTTGTTCCAGTGCACATGTGGCTGCCAGATGCGCACTCTGAGGCACCTGCACCGATGTCCGCTCTTTTAAGCGGAGTTATAATCGGGGCTGGCGCTTACGCGATATTCCGAGTTTCTTTAGGAACAGTGTTTCCCGCCGTTATGGCAACTGATTTTGGAAATCAATTTCTGCACGGTTTAGCAGTGTTCGGAGTTATATCCGCATTCTTTGGGTCTCTGATTGCTTTGGTGGAAAATGACATAAAAAGAGTAATAGCGTACTCAAGTATAGCTCACATGGGCTACGTTCTTTTTGGGCTTTCCCTCTTTCCTTTTCAAGAAGCCATGGCTGGGACGGCGCTGCATCTTGTAAATCACGCCGTAAGTAAAGGCTTGTTTTTCTTGTCTGCTGGAGCCGTTATGAAACAGCTTGGAATCCGAGATATACGTGAAATGGGTGGACTTGCTGGACAGATGCGTGTTACTGCTACGTCTTCAATTACAGCAGCGTTAAGTATTGCAGGCGTACCGCCATTCGCTTGTTTCATCAGTGAATTCCTAATATTCGTCGGAGCATTTCAAGCAATCAACAGTGATGGTTTCTACGTTCTGCCAACAGTCTTAATGCTGGTAGCTACTGTTTTATCGCTTGCTTATGCTCTAAGATATATACGGCATATCTTCTTGGGACCTACAAAACTCAAAAAAGCCGAAGAGGTTCCATTTTTCATGAAGTTAGCGATGATCATCCTAGTAGTGTTTGTCATCGTTCTCGGCATATGGCCCACATTCTTCCTTAATCTCATTACCACAGTAAGTTTCGGTTAGCGAGGAAAGCCAATGATACAAATTCTGGATGCTTCTTTGCCTATAATAAGTTTCGTCTTGTTTTCGCTTCTAACGATTCCAGTAGTTAAGGCTATTCGCAAAAGAAAAAGCAAAAAAACTGTTCTCACGCTTGGATGGTTCTCAATAGTGTTCTCTATCGCAGCTGTACCTGTGGCGAATCTAACAATCAAGTACTATGAGCAACCGTCACCTCAACCATTCCTTAACATAACCTTGGCAAGTGAACCATTCACTATCTTTTCAAGCACTTTCATGATAGACGCAATATCAATCTACATGGCAATCGCCTTCACAACTGTGGGCGCAGTTACTTTCCTGTACAGCATCTTCTACATCAATCTCAGCGAGAAACCTTCAGAGCGATACTACTCAGTTATGCTGATGACTATTGGCTGTATAATAGGCGTCGCCTTCTCGGGTGATCTTCTAACTCTCTTCATTTTCTGGGAAGCCGCGGCAGCTGGCTCAAGTTTCTTAATGCTCTACCACAAAACACCCAAATCTCTACATGCCACATTGAAATATCTAGTTATGATAATCATTGCCTCAGCGTTTATAGTCTACGGGCTTTCAATAGTTTATGGCATCACTGGTACACTCAATTTCTGGGCAGTAAGACAAGCCTTAACAGTTTTAGAAGACAAGCATCTACTCGTAACCGCCTTCATTTTTATTGCAGCTGGCTATGCCATTGAGGCTGCTGTTGTACCGTTTCACATGTGGCTGCCAGATGCTTACACAGCAGCACCAGCTTCCTCTTCAGCATTTCTTTCGGCCCTCATAGACCAAGGAAGCTATTACGTTCTACTAAGAGTTCTCATCTATATTTTGACGCCGCCAACAGTTCTTGACTGGGTAATTATGCTCGCTGTTTTCTCTGCATTAACAATGACAGTAGGCAATTTGCTCGCATTGGCTCAAAACAACGTGAAACGCTTGATAGCAAACGTCTGCATCGCTGATGTAGGTTACAATCTTGTAGCGATAACTAGCGTAACACCACTTGGAATCATGGGCAACCTCTACTTCTTCCTAGTTGGAGGAATGACCACAGCAGTTTCTTTTATGGCAGTGGGAATTTTAAACCGCATGGGATTCGAAACTTTAGACGATTTTTCGGGGATAGGCAGAAAAATGCCGTTTACAAGCTTAGCTTTGCTTCTCGGCGCCTTTTCCTTCGCAGGTGTTCCACCTCTTGCCGGTTTCATTGCAAAGTATCTTGTCTTTACATCTGCAATAGAAGCAAATCTGGGCTGGCTTGCAGTAATCGGCGTCTTAACCAGCATCATTCAAGCCGCATACTTGCTAAGATTAATCAACTACATGTACGCGAAAACACCACAAGAAGAAACAAAAATCAAAGAACCGAAAAAGCTACTTGTCCCAATCTTCATCCTCGTTGCTGTAATAATCCTTTTAGGCGTTTATCCAACAATCGTTTTAAACCTTATCGAGCCTGTAATACAGCAGCTCCCCTTTATACCATGACTCGCCTATAGAATTTGGGGATATATTTAAGCCTAATTTCCCTTCTTATTACAAGTATAGGGGTCAACCATGCACGAAAAGAAAAACAAACTCATAGCTTTCAATGAGCTGGAACGCAGGATAATAGAACCCGGGTTCTGCACCTTATGCGGTGCATGTGAAGCTGCCTGTCCAGTTCATGCAATAAAGGTAGAGCACGGCAAACCTCATAGGCTTCATGATTGCTCTGAACATCTGGATTCTTGCCCAATCTGTTACGACATATGTCCGCACACCGACGCACTTTTGTTTGAAACACTAAGGTTTGTTGCAGATGCGCCTAATAGAAGAGAAAGCTTGGGTTATTACAGAAAGATTTTGCTTGCTCATGCCACTAATCCCACTTTAAGAGATGCTAGTAAGAGCGGGGGTGTTGTAAGCGCGCTTCTCCATTTTGCCATCAACCAAAAAATAATTGACAGCGCCATAGTTTCAGAAGCTTCATCTAGAGTGCCTATAAAAGTTAAGCCTTCAATAAGTCTCGTGCCAGACGACATGCTTTCCGCTGTGGACGCTAAAGTTGTGCCTTCTGCGGTGGCGGAGGCTTTCGGTCGTGCAGTTTTTGAACATGGTAAGGCACGTATCGCTTTCGTCGGCATCCCCTGCCACATTCTTGCACTTAGAAAACTCGAAGCTTGGCAACACAAGCTCATGGCCAATCTTCAAATCACCATAGGACTCTTCTGCCTCTGGACTTTCTCGCTGGCTCGACTGTTGGAGTATCTGTTGCACGAACACAACATTGCAGCTAACGAAATCCAAAATGTTGATTTGACCGCGAATGAATACATTGTAACTACAGAAAACCGTGTTGTTCGAATTCCTCTTTCAGAAGTTAAATCCCACATCATGAACAGTTGTAGAACCTGCGTTGACTTCACTTCTGAACTTGCCGACTTAAGCATTGGCGGAGCAACCCCGTTGAAAGACTGGTCCATGGTCATTATCAGAACTAAGGAAGGGGAAGCTTTCTTCAATAGAGCTGTCAAAGAAGGTGTTATAACAACCAAAAAGATAGAGGCTGAACCAGAAACCCTAGCCCATCTAATCCAGTTGGCCGCTCATAAAAGAAATACGGCTTTACAGGAAATCAAGGCTATGAAGAAAGCAGGTGTTCCTGTTCCTACGGCAGTAGAGTTCGTCCACAAAACTATAGCCACCGAAATAAGCATACTGGAGGAAGTGAAAGTAGGAGAGATCATGACGAAAAAAGTGATCACTGTGCCGCCAACCATGACAGTTAGTGAGCTTCTCGACGAAATAGCTAAACATCATCACATAGGCTTCCCAATAGTTGACGAATCAAAGCAAATCGTAGGCATTGTTACTTTGCAGGATGCGATGAAAGTTGCTAAAGAGAAGCGAAGCAGTATTCCTGTTGGCGAAATTGGTACGAAACGTTTAGTTGTAGCTTTTCCTGATAACTCTGTTGCTGAGGCGTTCGAAAAAATGAGTAAACACAATGTTGGAAGACTCCTCGTTGTCGATAAAAAGGATTCACGATTGCTACTGGGAATCTTAACAAGAAGCGACGTGATGCACGCGTTAAGAAAAAATCTCTAAAGCCAAAATTCGCTGCTTTAAGCCTAAGGGCAAAGAATCCCAAACGCCTTTCTAACACCTGAAATTTCACTCAAGCCGTACCGTAACCTCCACTCACAAACGCAGCTAACTGGGTTAGCGGGGAAGTGATAGAAGAGTTCACCGATCTCCAAAACACGTATCTATTCTGTAGATCTACAGTGGTAAGAATTAATAATGGTCTAAGATTATTCGTAGCTTAGCGGTTGTGTTTGAATGCTTTATTAAGGATAACTCTACTAGAACTGCTAACTCTCAATGGCTCTATAAAGAGTGAAAGACATGAGTATTACCGCGAGAAGTAGAATTAAGTCGCCGTGGCTCTTTCATTTAAATACGGGGTCATGTAATGGATGTGATATTGAGATTGTGGCGGCTTTAACTCCCCGTTATGATGTTGAACGTTTAGGATGCGTACTTGTTGGTTCACCTCGTCACGCTGACGTTCTCCTAGTGACAGGACCTGTTACCCGTCAAATGCTTCCACGCGTCATTAGGGTTTATGAGCAAGTACCAGAGCCTAAAGTTGTTGTCGCTATAGGGTCTTGTGCAAATTCCGGTAGCCCCTTTTTAGGAAGCCAAATGATTGAGGGGCCTCTAGACAAAATTATCCCAGTGGATGTTTATGTTGCGGGATGTCCTCCCAGACCTGAAGCAATCGTCAGGGGAGTAGTCACGGCGGTGAAAAGAAAGTTTGGATGAGAATGTATATGGCAAACGAGTCAGATGATGCAAAAGAAGTCAAGGTGGATTATACTCGATTACGTATACCGTTCGGTCCGGTTCATCCAGCGCTTAAGGAGCCCATTTCTCTCAGAGTTACTGTTCGAAAGGAGGAAATTCTTGATGTTGACATACGGTTAGGGCATGTTCATAGGGGGATAGAGGCTTTGGCGGAAAATCGAAATTTGGTTCAAGCACTTTACTTGGTGGAACGCATTTGTGGAATATGCCCCCACAGTCACACCACATGTTTCACTCAAGCCATCGAAGAAATCGGAGGAATAAAACCATCAGAGCGCGCATTATACCTTAGAACTTTAATTTTTGAACTGGAGCGCATACATAGCCACCTATTGATACTTGGACTCATAGGATATGATATTGGATTTGAGACGCTTTTTATGTTTTGTTGGCATGTGAGAGAGGACGTTCTTGATTTGTTTGAAGAGATCACAGGCAATCGTGTTCATCACGCCATGAATACAATAGGCGGAGTGCGCTGGGATCTACCGCCTCATCTGATTGAAAAAGTAAATGCTTCCTTAAAGAAAATAGAAAAATCCGCCAAGTACATTAATAACGTATTTCAAGATAAAACAGTTGAAGAAAGACTGTGCGAAGTAGGAGTGCTCAGCTACAATGAAGCCCAAGAGTTGTGTATCGTGGGTCCCACAGCTCGCGGATCCGGAGTAAGTATGGACGTTCGTAGAGACTATCCTTATGCTGCTTACAAAGAATTGAAGGACAGGTTCTCAGTTGTTCTGAGGGACGGTGCTGACGCATACGCAAGAACAGCGGTTCGAATTTCTGAGTTATTTGAGTCGATTAACCTAATCTGTACGATTTTAGATGAATTGCCAAATGGTTCTATCTCCATGGAAGAAAGCGTTCTCAAGTTGATGAGGGAAATTCCGGAAGGGGAAACAGTCTCAATGGTAGAGGCTCCTCGCGGTGAACTTCTACATTTCGTAAAAACCAACGGAAAAGAAGGCTTAAGGCGGTTAAAAGTGCGAACTCCTACACTCGCTAATATACTGGGTTTAAAGCCCATGTTGATAGGCGGAGAAATTGCGGATATACCTGTAACACTTGCTTCCATCGATCCATGTATAGGTTGCGCCAACCGAATAACCGTTGTAGATGAGGATCAGGAAGAAGTTAGAGTAATTGGTTTGGAGACTCTGCGGCGGCGAGGGAGAAAACGGTGAACACCATAGTAGCACTCCTCGCAACGTTTCCCATCGTGTTTTTCTTAAGCCTCCTCTTTGAGGGAATTGACAGAAAGATTCATGCGCGGATGCAGAAAAGAATAGGACCGCCCATCATTCAGCCTTTTTACGATTTTATTAAATTGTTCAATAAAGAGAGGATAATTCCTGTAACCGCTGCTTCGGGAATCTTCACGGCGGTTCCTATCATCGCCGCTGCCGTTTCAATTCTAGGCGCGGCTATACCCGTAGTTAACCTAATTACAGGAACAAGTATTGTTGGCGACCTAATCCTAGTCTTATACTTGTTGGCTATGTCCTCAGTTATGGTGATGATTGGGGGGTCCTCTTCAGGCAATCCCTATGGGGCTATCGGTTTTTCCCGAAAAATGACCATGATAATTGCTTATGAGATACCTATGCTCATATCTATAGCATCCTTATCATTCAATCCATGTTCTTCCCTCGCATATTACGATGTTGTGGCGACCCAAATTAGGATGAAGTCGTTGTTAGCGTTTACTCGCTTTAGTATGGCAGTCGCGGCAGCTACTTTTTTATTGTGCATACCAGCAGCAGCGGATGCAGTGCCTTTTGACATTTCTGAGGCGAAAACTGAGATTATCCACGGTTCTCTAATCGAGTACGGTGGACCTTATTTAGCGTTAATCAAGTTAGCTAAGGCTGCGTCAAATTTTGCTTTAGCCTTCCTTGCTGCGACGCTCTTTTTCTACGTGCCAGCGTTATTTGAGGGATACGTTTCGCTGGGGCTGGGGGGTGCTCTATGTTTGTGCTTAGTGACTGCTTTGATTTTTATGTTACTTACAATAACTGTTCCCCGCACCATTTTTGCTCGGTTGAAGATAGGGCAAGCATTCAAGTTTTACTGGCTAATTCCATTAACCTTATCTATGCTATCTGTGGCGTTATCTATTGTAGGGTTGTAGGAGGAAAACTCTTTGAAGTTGGGAAATATGCTTCGCGATGCCTTTCGGGCACTGTTCCGTAAGCCAGTTACTGTTCAGTACCTAACTAAAGCTGGAGAAATGGTGCCTGTCCCTGAACGATATAGAGGAAAAATAGTTTATGACAAAGAGGCTTGCATAGGTTGTCTTCTATGTATCAGAACATGTCCCAGTGGTGCAATCACTGCCACCGAAGAGAAGAAGGTAACTTTTAGCATCTCTAGGTGCATATTTTGTGGACAATGCGCAGAGATCTGCCCAAAGGAAGCTATCAGACTTGGTTCAAATTTTGAAATGGTTGTTCACGAAAAGGAGGAGCTGATTGTTCGATAAGATTTATTAGAACTGAAAGCGGCTTCAATAATAGGGTGTGTGGGAAGTTTGTCATTAGAATCGGGTGAAATCGTTGTTTTGGTGCTAAAGGACGTTGTTTATAGGCATTCTGAATTTCGGTTATTAGAAGATTTTTTCGTTGAAAAGTACGGGTTTAGCAAAATCGAAGAAAAAGAGCATAAAATCTCCGAATTAAAAGAGATAATTCCGATAGAGAGGGCAGGGGCTCTTGTAGTCTCGGAGGAGATCAAAAAGAAACTTTCTTCTCTAAAGATTTATAAAGGAAACTATCTAGAAGCTAAAATTAAGGTTTGCATTCTGGGTGACGTTATTCAGGAAGAGGACATAATTGTGGGGGAAGGAGAAGAGGAAAAATATCCTGTCTACACGGCTGAGTACCAGATGATCAAACTTGTCAGTGAAAGCGGTTATGCAATACAACAGTTGATTGAGCGGTTAACCGTAGACCTTGGACTGAAATTTAAGTCAAAGGAATGGGTTTTCCATAGGTGTAGAGAAGGCTAGGCTGTACCGATCAAGCTGAGTAGGATGTTTGGTTGAAGCCCCACCAGAATAGCAGTTGCCGCTAAGATTATTGTTGGAAGCCACATCGTCAGGTGAACCTTGTTCACTTTTTTGAGGTTTTCAGTTGGCTGACCCATGAAGATTCGGTGAAATGAACGTAGTAAGAATATGAAGGAAATCATTGATATGCACACAAGCAATATCAAAGCTGAAACAGCGGTAAAAATGCCTCCTAGATGTAGCAGAAAATCGTAGGCTGTATTGTAGAGGAGCCATTTTGCATAAAATCCGCTCAGTGGCGGAACGCCGGTTAGTGAAAGCGCGCAGATGATGTAGCTTAACGCGGTTTTGTTCATTTTTCCAAATAAGCCGCCTAGCGAATCCATGTTTCGTGTTCCGGTACTAATAAAAACCGACCCTAAGCTTAGAATCATTCCTGTTTTCATTAATGCGCTATTCACCAAGTAGTATTGTCCTGCGATAAAGCTCATAGAGGTGAGTAAGCCCAAGGCGAAGACAATGTGTCCAAATTCATCTATGCTGCAGTAAGCTATCATGCGCATGAAATCTTTTTGTGGGTATGCCAATAAAGCTCCGAATATCATTGAAACTAGTCCTACTCCCACCACGAGGACGATAATAATGTCAGATGGATAGATTGTGTAGAATGGATGAATCAACGTGTATAAAGTGAGAATTAAGGCGATAGGTTCTGCACAGAAGAAGCCGTTAATAGTTGGGGTGGATGCGGGAAATACGTCGGGTAGCCATCCGTGAAAGGGAATAAGCCCTATGTCGGCTCCAAGACCAATTATGAAGCAAGCAACCACCAGCATAAGCAGATGTGGGTTTTCAATTAAAACGTCTCCATTAGCTATTACAGCGGAGATGTTTGAAGTGCCTGTTAGCATGAAAACTATTAATGTTCCTAGCAAAACGAAGATGGCGCTGATTGCTGTAATTATCAAATATTTGAAGGCTGCTTCAGTTGACAGTTTCCCTGGGGCATGAGCAACTAATATCACTGAAACGCCAACTGTCAATTCTACAAAGAGGTAGATGCCAAACAAATCCCTTGAAAGTAGAAGTCCTAGCATACAGCAGAGAAAAAGCAGTAAGAAAAAGTTGTAAATGCTCGGCTTTAACCGACCGCCTTTCTCAGCTTTAATGTTGTAAATTGACGTTAAAAAGAATATTAAAGCGACGCTTACGATACCCGCTATATTTGTTAAATCAGCACACAAAGAAAGTTGTGGAACCTCTAAGACTTCACCAGCAAGAATGTATGGAACCATCGATAACACTAAGAGCAAAGTTAGACTGGTGCCAAAAAGTAACGCGGTTTTCGCGATTTTCTTAAAGAAAGATTCTAAGAACCAGAATGGATATGTAAACAAGTGTAAAATTCCTATGAAAAATGGAACGACTAACGAAAGAAGTGGAAGTAAAGAGTACATTAGCTTGTCCACCTCCACTCTGTAATTGACAGTGTTCCGTATTCGCGATAAGCTTCTATAATGACAAAAACCCCCACAATATTAACGAAAATCATTAAAGCCAACATTACGGGAACTAAGCTTATTGGACTTTCCGCAAGCAATGGATAAAGTGCGTTTTCAGCCATGTTAAGCCCTACAAGAATTTTCAAAGGATCACGTCGAGTAGCCATGAGGAAAACTGAAAGGGAAAACATAAGCATACTGACGGGGAGAACATCAAGTTTTACAGGAAGCGAAAACAATCGACCTATCCATAAAATTATATATGAACCCGCGATTGCGACAACTAATATTGTAGCTTTTCGAATGCTGATAACGGGCTTATCAGTCACGTTTTCAGTTTTTATCATGCCCCAATAAATAATTAGGGGAATAACTATTGCGCAGGAGAACCATTCTGCGAATGTGGCGAAGAAGTCTATGAGCGCTTCGAAATGTAAGCCTACTAGGAGATTGATGAGGCAGTACATGAGTTCTACGAATCCTATGGTTGCGGCTTGCACAGAAAGGAAACGAACCGTCTGTCGCGTATTACGCGTGAAGCATGCTAGAGCTGTGGCGACTACGGATATTACTAAACTTCCAAGAACTATTATTTCCATGGGCTACCCTGCCAAAACCGCGATTAATACAACAATTATTGCTCCTACTATAAAAGACGAAATAGCGGCAAAATACCTTTGCCGTATATCCAAATGAAGCAGTCTCGCACAGAAGTTAGAGAATTTTGTTGACAACGCGTTATAAGCACGGTCAATGTTAGATGCACGACAAGCGCGGTCAACTCTTAAAACATTTGTTAACGCGTGGTAAAAGTGATATCCATGAGGGCCGTCCAGTAAGTTCGAGTCTTCTCCGCAGAGAAACGGCTTAAATGCTTCTTCACTTGCTGACTCTCTATAAACTACCGCTACTTTTCCAGAATAGAATGTCATACAGACGAAAACGGCGGAAAGCAAAAACATGGAAATAGCTACAGCCATAGGATTCCAGAAACCAAACGGAGTCCCAATTAACCCCAACTGATTGACAATGCCAACTGTCAAGCGAATTTGTTCAACAGCAGGAATGACAAGAGAACTTAGAGGAATAATCGGAAGAACACCGAACACTACTAAAGCCACTGACGGTAAAATCATTGATACCAGCATGAGCATAGGGGGGTCTTTAATTGGAAATTTCAAAGCTGATTTTTCTGCTCTCTGCATAAAAACTGAATGCAACAGCCTTATCGCAATCGCAGCGTTTAGCACACATCCCAGAAAAGCGATAATGGTGAAAAATGTTGCTCCTATGTTAATGGTGGCGTGGAAAATCAAGTATTTACTTGCGAAATCGCTAAGCAACGGCACTGTTGATAAGGATAGGGTGCCGACTAAGCAACAGAATGCGGTTATCGGCATATAACGATAGAGTCCACCCATCTCATTGATGTCGTGTCTTCCAGTTGCATAAATTACAGCACCTGCACAGAGAAATAACAAACCACAGTAAAGTGCATGCGATATCATATGGAACAGACCTGCCGTAACACCCAAAGGAGTAGTTAATCCCACCGCCATCACTATATACCCAAGCTGAGATATAGTGCTGTAAGCAACTATCCTTTTAAAATCATTCTCAATTATCCCATTTAACGCTCCGATAACAAGCGTGATAGCGCCGATAAGAGAAATGATAAAACTCCAAATGCTAACGTTTCCAAAGAGGAGAGGTAAAGGCATAGCTTGAGCTGAAATCACGTGCGCGCGGAACACATCGGAAAAGAAACGGATAATTATGTAGATTCCAGATTGAAAGCCGCAGACGTGAAAGAGAACGGTTGCTGATGTAGGTGCAACGGTTCCGTCAGGTAGCCACGTGTGAAGTGGAAATAGTACAGTTTTCGGTAACACGGCAACTAAGAGAAGAGGAAAAATAATCGAAATTGCTGGGTCGCCTAACGGGATTATTTTACCTATCTCTGAAATTTCTAATGTTCCAGTAGCAGAGTAGATGACTATTGTGGCTACTAAAAGAGCCATACTGCCTACATGCGTCATAATAAAGCATTTGATAGCCGCCCACAAACAGAATTGATCTTCGTTCCAGAATGAAATCAGCACGTATGAGCACACACTAATTAATTCCCAAAAAATGACGAGACTGAGAAGATTGCTAGAAAACAATGTTCCAAGCATGGCACCATTAAAAAGCAAGATAAAAGAATAAGACCTGTTGAACTCCCAACCAATTTTGTAGGCTCTATTGTATGGAGAAAGATAATACACATTATACGTAAGAGCTAGGGCAGTGAACAGTGAAGAAACAAATGCAGGTATTAATGCAAGATGATCTACGTATAATCTTGCACTAACTATGCCAGACGGTAAAGAAATGTCAAAAAAATGTGTTTTGACAGGTGCACTTGACGTTGCTGGAATCAGCGAAAAAATAAGGAGCAAAGTTATGTAAGAAGCGAAAACGCAGAACATCTTTGCGAGTTTAGCTCCATTCCTTGGCAATTTCGCAACTAAATGCGACAGAACCGCAACTATGATTGGAGTAAGAACCGCCAACAGTGCCACTTGCGAAGGATCAACCATAAAGGATTGCACACTCACAGAGTTTACAAATTATAAAAACTGTGATATATCTACTTTGTCAGTCTTCTTTCCATTACTCCTTCTAGATGGCTACGAGTTTTAGGCGATTCCACCACACCTTTATAGACCTCTATTTTACTATTCCTAATTGCGGCTTCAAATCAAGCGCTCTTGAGCATACGTTTTTAAGGACGTCTGTATAAATGATTTTTCGGTGACTCCTTAAATGTACGAAATCATCGCCTTATTTGTTCTCATAATAATTATCCTATCCATCCTAGCGTCTTCGATCAAAATCGTGAGAGAATACGAGAGAGCAGTCATTTTCCGTTTAGGTCGACTCATCGGTGCCAAGGGTCCAGGATTGATTTTACTTATACCGGGAATCGACAGACCACGCATTGTAGATTTAAGAACCATCACATACGATGCACGCATGATAAAAATAATTACGAAAGATAACATACGGTGCGATGTAGACTCGTTCGTGTATTACCGAGTGGTCGATCCCATAAAGGCGATCTGCGAGGTAGAGAATTACGTTCACGCCACTCAAACGTTAGCAAAGACAGTATTACGAGATGTTCTGGGTCACGCGGAGCTCGATGACCTGTTGACAAAAACGACAGAGTTCACAAAGAACATTCAGGAGGAAATAGATGAAATGACCGACCCGTGGGGTATAAAAGTAAGCGCTGTGGCCATCAGCGATGTCCTACTTCCCGCGGAAATGCAGAGGGCCATCGCAAAGCAAGCAGAAGCTGAAAGGGAGAAAAGAGCCAGGATCATCGTGGCTGAGGGAGAATATATCGCAGCAGAGAAAATGGCGCAAGCTGCAGAAGTCTACGGGAAAAGCCCAATCACACTAAAGCTGCGAGAGCTTCAAACACTGACAGATATTGCACGAGAAAAGAACCTAGTGGTGGTTACTTCAACCACTGACATACGCGAATTGGGGAACATCGTTGCCATAGCCCGCGCAACCGCAGGGAAAGGGGAACAGGTTAAGAAGAAATGAGCCTACGTGTCGCACGCGTACTTGTTATACTCCTCCTTTTTTCTACATGGCTAGGTGTTTGCGCTTCTTTTGGATCCAGCAGTGATTCTGTGATTGTTATAGAATTGGATGGAGTGATCAACTTTGTGGCTTCAGAACTCGTTAGGGAAGGGATGGATGAAGCCTACAAAATCGATGCTAAAGCCGTGGTGCTTCTTTTAAACACTCCTGGAGGCGTACTAGATGCAACATTTAGTATTATAGATATGATTGAACAGTCATCTATCCCCGTGATTTCCTTTGTGTATCCGAAAGGAGCAACAGCATGGTCTGCAGGCACTTTCATCGTTCTTTCATCACACGTAGCGGTAATGGCACCGTTCTCTATTTTAGGATCTTGTGCTCCACGGGCATACCCAACTGGAGAATTGGTAGAAGACCCAAAGTTAATCAATTCGCTAAAAGAGTTCCTTGTGCAAAGAGCAGAATGGCACGGTAGAAATGAAACAATTGCCGCCAAGTTCGTGACGGAAAACCTTAACATAGGGGCAGAGAATGCGAAAAACTACGGGGTGATAGAAATAGTGGCGAACACGCTAGAAGAACTTTTGGAGCAACTGGCGGAAAAAGGACAATTGACTATTCAAACAAAAAATGCGGCGATACACTATTTTGGAGCAAGTATACGTGTGCGGGTTTTACGCATCATTTCAGACCCTATGATTGCGTATCTCTTGTTCACTCTTGGGATTTATGGCGTTATTTTCGGTTTCTTCACTGCTGGATATGAAGGAGAAATTATAGGTTGCATTCTTTTAATCTTGGGTTTGATTGGACTAGGGTACAATGTGGATTTATTCACCATTGTGCTCATTTCCTTAGGCGGAGTTTTGATATTCGTAGAGATGCGAGAACCCGGACTCCAGTTTTTTGGTCCAGCTGGAATAGTTTGTCTATTAGTAGGAACGTTGTTCTTGCTTCGATTTGATCCTGCACGATGGTTGATTTCTCCAGAATGGTATCAGCCCTTCATGCTCATAGTGATAGCTCTTGTAGCAATTTTGACTGTTCTCTCTGCCTTGGTTCTTTATAAGATAGTTAAGGCAAAGAAAAAGCGGCCTGCTACGCTTGAATTTATTGGAGGAGTTGGTCGAACGATAGATGAGATTGGCCCAGAGAAAATAGGGTTTATCCGCTTTCATGGCGAGTATTGGAAGGCACGTTCAGACACGATAATAAAGCCTAATCAGAAGGTAAAGATTTTGGCAAAGGAAGGGCTAACACTCATTGTGGAGCCTCTGAAGGAAGAGGCTGTAATTAGTAAACCTGAGAAAAAGTAAACAATCTCGGAATAGTTTAGCGTACGATATACCGACTTTGCAAATATGCGCGCTAGAGCATTTCCCTGCGCCTCGTGAAAAATAGGCTCAAAAAGAAGCATACTACGAGGTAGGTTGCCATTGCGGCGGTGCATAGCCCTATATCGTATTCGAGAGCTTCCATCGGCATGTCTATCCCCATGCCTGCCGTCATCATAGCCTTGAATCCTGGGTATACCATAATAATGGCGTCGCCAGCACGTGATAAAAGGAACCAGCTTGGCTGATCAGCCATCATGAGAACTCCATCGATAGTCCCGGATATGAGCATTATGAAGGCGAGCGTCATGACTGTGGCGGCCATGGTCCCTTTAGATATTGAGCTGAAGAAGAAAGTTAGGGAGAGGACGCTACCCGCAAAAAGAAGGCATAAGACGAATGATGTCCCTACCTCAATTGGAATCTGGCCATAGATGCCCAAGAGGGAGACGCATACGATTCCATATCCAAGAAGGATGATTAGTGCTACTGCCACATAGCATGCAAGATATTTCCCGATAACTATGGTTGTTCGCTTGACCGGGGTTGGAAAGAGAATGTAACCCGTTTTCCTCTCAAACTCTCCAGCTATGACATCGCCAGCAAAGAACACTGCCCCTATGGATGCAAAGGTAGCGCTAACCGAGAGCATACCAGCCATTGCCGTTATGTCATCTGGATAATCAACACCGAAGGCAGGCAGGCCTATGAGGATCGATAACACGACAACAATAACGATCCCCATGACAGCATACAGCCGCTTCCGTCGCAGGTGCTTCAGAAACTCGTACTTCGTGATTATCTTCAGTTTCTCGAACTCGCTCAAATGGTCGCCTCCGTTAACTTGAGGTATGCACGTTCCAGTGACCGATATTTCCTCTTTAAACTGGCGACACTGTCATACACGCGTAATCGCCCATGATCGATTATCGCTACCTTATCACATACTTGGGCGACCTCGGTGAGAAAATGGGAGGCGTAAAAAACCGTTTTCTTCTTTCTCGTCTCTTTGAAGATTTCTCTCACTTCCATCATGCCTCTGGGGTCGAGGCCCAACGCTGGTTCGTCGAGGATCAAGATCGGTGGGTCATGAAGTAAGGCCTGCGCCATCGCAAGTCGCTGCTTCATCCCGCGCGAAAACTTCTCTATCTTAACCTTAGCCCATCCCTCGAGCCTGACTAGTTTGATCACCTCGTTTATTCTGCTCTTTAGCCCGCGCCCACGCATCCCACGAAGCCTGCCGAGGTAGCTGAGGGTCTCTTCAGAGGTGAGGTAAGGATAAAATTCAGGACTCTCTACTATGGCGCCAACTTTCGAAAGCGCTAGCTCGCGCTCCTCAACGACGTTAATGCCGTCGATGTAAGCCGTACCCGAGGATGGGCGAAGGAGTCCGCATAAGATCTTGATGGCTGTAGTCTTGCCAGCACCGTTAGGACCAAGAAGCGCAACGTCCTCGTTCTCTTTTATCTTCAACGAGAAGTTATCGAGGGCTAAGAAACCGCCGTAATATTTGGTGAGGTTCTCAGTAACAATGGTTTCGCGCATATTTAGTGATTAGACCCATATGGATTTAAAATTATCGCGCATGCTTGGTTCAAAATTGCGCGCTAAAGATAAATATCGGTTCAAGTTCTGTTGATTTGGTCAGAATGCAACTATTTAAGAACCCTGGCATCCTGGTTTGTTTAAGTGCGTTTCTATTGGCGTTAGGCACCTATCTTGCTACGATGGAAGTACCTGTTCGGATAACTTATGACCCCGCTGCCGCCGAACAGTATGATCTTATGCGTGCCTACCTACCTTTCGGCTTTGCCCTCTGGATTCTATCTCTCATGTTTCTCGTTTATGGAATTGTCTTAGGAGCGCAGAAGCCTTTAGCGGTTGCCCGGTTGAAAAAACCATTCTCAATGGTTAGCATAATCGTCGGGGTGACAATGGGCGTTCTGGCTTTGACTTCAACCTTTTTACCTTGGGTAATTGCTGAAGGGACTGAACCCTTTATAGAAACTCGTGGAGGCTCATTTAATGTCGGGCAGTATCATGCGTTGACGGGGGTCGACCTTATGACGGGTACAAACAATATGGCTGGCGATATAATACTCCTTGTGTTTGTAGGAGCGATAATCGGCATTTTACACATTCCTCTTCTCACTCTCCTTGAGAGGGAAAGAACGGATGCCATGAGAGTGATCCTGTTCTTGTTGGGCGGTATATGTATTATCGGTCCAGTCGCATTAGTATATGCACACAGAATCTGGTGGATCAGTTTGCGTGTTAATGGAGCATTAGGTTTTTCAGTGTCGTTCGAAAGCCCGGGGATGGGCTTCCTAATCGCCACCTCATGCGCGATTGGCCTAATCGCTTCCGGGATAATCACCACCATAAAGTTAGCTCGATCGATCGCACCCATCAACACATCCTCGATATGACCAAGGTCCAAACGATCAAACAACACATCGAGAAACTCGAAATCCACACAATCCACCAAACAAACCTAACGTAGACGCTATAAAAATTTTTGACCAAGCATGCGCGATACTATGTGTTTACTTCTTCCCTACGGGAAGTATGCATGTTTTGGTTCTTTGATTTTTAGGTAAGCGTGAGGTTTCAGATTTGTAGCTGGACTCCATTTTTGGAATCACAAGGAATAGTAAGAACATCCCGACCGAAATTATAGGTGTTAGGAATAAGCCCAGAAACTTTGACAAATAACCACCTTTCAACGGAACTTAGCTCGCTTCTCCTATTCAACCAAGACCGATTGCAATATTAGTTTCAAGCTCTATCTTAATGGCTGGATGAACTGAGAAAGTTGCCAGAAGCAAAATTAAAGGGAAAGTTAGAGTGATGTCTAAGTATGAAGTTGAGCTTATCTCCATAGAAGATAGGGACAAGTTGATGGAGAGATATGAAAATCGTTTCCTTTACGAGGAAAGGGCCGACATTTACGGATGTTGCATCAAGCTTCTGACGGATCTCAAATACGTGAAGGAACGTTGGGAGGAAAACTTTCATCCCATGTCTGCCCACGTTCGATCCCACGGAAGACTTGTCGTCACCGAAGAAAAAGGTGAAAAGCTGAAGGTTATGTACGATCAACTTTCAAAAACAGCGCTTTTAGTAAACGTTGACTATTATGGCTGGATAAAATCCATCGCGTTAAGCGTCGCCAGCGACATATTGGAAGATAATCATGCTATCAATTCTGTTCACGGTGCATGTGTAGATATTGAAGGTCGAGGCATATGTCTGATTGCGCCTCCGGGTACTGGTAAAACAACTCATACCTACGGGCTTCTCAGGTTGAAGGGCGTCCGCGTCGTGTCTGACGATTGGTTTTTCGTTCGCTTCCTAGCTGAGGAAAATGTTGCTTTCGGTTCTGAGAAGAATTTCTACATCCAAGCAGACATAGCCGAAACTTGGGGGGAGTATACAAAACTTGTCGAGAAAGCTGAATTTGACGCGAAGGGTAGAGCCGTTGTGAACGTTAGGTGGATCGTTGGAAAGGGAAAGATACTGCCAATGACCACATTGAGAATGGCTATTTTACTAATGCGCGATCCGAAAGACGACACGGTTGTTAAAAAATTGACGCCCAACGAAGCTGCCAATTATATGGAAACCGTGGAATTTTGCAATCCTCATCTGTTAGTGAGAGATGAGCGAAAGAACGATTTACGAAGACGATTTTTCAGAGAGTTCTTCGGTCGCCTTGAAACCTACCTTGTGAACATTGTGTTATCACCCATCGAAACACACAGAGTGATAAAAGAAGAAATTTTGAAGATGTAGCAACTAAACCATCTTAGTGAAGGAGATTTTAGCATGCAGAGAATTGCTGTTGTAACCGCCGGCGGAGATGCTCCAGGAATGAACGCTGCAATCCGTTCGATAGTTCGCACCGCCATATTTCATGGGCTGGAAGTGCTGGGAATCGAAAGAGGGTATATGGGCCTCATTGAAGGGCAGATTCGCCCATTAAGTCCTCGCTCCGTTAGTGGCATCATTAATCTTGGAGGAACCATACTCAAAACTGCTCGATGTGAGGAGATAAAAACTGGTGGAGGCATTCGGAGGGCGGTAGATGTCTTGAAAACCCACAGGATTGAGGGCCTTATAGTAATTGGTGGAGACGGTTCCTTTAGGGGTGCTAGTGAACTGCATCGAGCAATCGAATTGCCAGTGATAGGGGTGCCAGCAACCATCGATAATGATGTCGCGGGCACAGATACAACCATTGGCTTCGACACAGCCGTTAACGCGGCCCTGTTTGCAATTGATAGAATTCGCGATACGGCTACCTCCCATGAAAGGATATTTGTCGTTGAGGTGATGGGTAGAGAGCGCGGGTTCCTCGCCTTGGAGGTTGGCCTCGCTGGAGGAGCGGAATTCATCCTCGTTCCAGAGATCAAGTATAATCTGCAGGATATCTTTAAAAAACTTAGGGAAGGTCGAGGGAAGGGAAAAACGTCTGAGATCCTAGTCATGGCTGAGGGAGCTGGAAACCCTGCTTTTATTGTAAATCAGATAAGAAAAGAGACGGGATATGAAGTACGCTTAACCGTTTTGGGGTATATACAAAGAGGGGGACCACCGACAGCCCGTAGTAGAATCCTTGCTAATCTCTTCGGAGCGTACGCAGTAGAACAGCTCCTGGAGGGCGCGGAGAAAAGGATGGTAGGGATCAGAGGGCAAAAAATAATCTCAGTCGATCTAGACTATTCATGGAGACAGAGGAGAGAACTAGATACAAGGCTTTACCGTTTAGCTGAAATCTTATCCGCGTAAAACTGAAATTTGATGGAAGAGGAATTGATGAAACCTTTACAAGAAGTGTTTAGAGAACAAAAAATTGCTTATTTCTCCATGGAAATTGGATTGATGAATGAGATTCCCACTTACAGTGGAGGTCTAGGAGTTTTAGCAGGCGACACAATACGGTCAAGCGCGGATTTAAAACTCCCATTAATCGCGGTCACGCTTGTTAGTAAGAGGGGTTATTTCCAGCAGGAAATTGACGAGGAAGGAAAACAGATAGAGCATCCAGTTGAGTGGGAACCATCAAAGATTATGGAGTTGTTACCTACAGAGGTAAAAGTTCAAATTCAAAACAGAGATGTGAAGGTTAAAGCATGGCTTTATAATGTGCAAAGTTTAACAGGAGGAGTAGTTCCCATTTGTTTTCTTGATACCGATGTAGAAGGAAATTTTCCAGAGGATAGAGAGATCACTTCTTTTTTATATGGAGGCGATGAAAGATACAGGTTAAAACAGGAAATTGTTTTGGGAATCGGCGGCGCACGAATGTTTGAGGCGTTGGGTTTTAGCATTAGAAAATATCACATGAACGAGGGGCATTCCAGCCTTCTCATCTTGGAGTTGTTGCGAAGATATGAGATGGATGTCGATAGAGTTAGAGAAATGTGTATTTTTACCACACACACGCCTGTAGAAGCAGGACAAGACAAATTCCACTACGACATGGTTCAAGAAATAATGGGAGAAATCGTTCCCTTGGAGTTCTTAAAGAAAATTGGCGGTCACGATAGGTTGAACATGACTCGTCTTGCCCTAAACTTGAGTGAATTTATTAATGGTGTGGCCAAAAGACATAGGGATGTTTCGAAAGAGTTGTTTCCTGGTTATGAGATTCACGCGATAACTAACGGCATCCATTCTTATACTTGGACTTGCGAGAGTTTCAGGAGGTTATACGATAAGTATCTGCCTGGGTGGGCAAATGAGCCGGAGTTGTTGGTGAGAGTAGGTGGAATTCCGGATGAAGAGGTTTGGCATGCTCATATGGAAGCAAAAAAGGTATTGATTGATTACGTTAACAATGTGACGAATATCGGCATGGATTACGACACGCTAACTTTGGGATTTGCCAGAAGAGCTACGGGATATAAAAGGGCGAACCTATTGTTTTCGGACTTGGAAAAACTAAGAAAGAACAATAAGAAGGGAAAGATACAAATTGTTTTTGCCGGAAAAGCCCATCCCAAGGACGAGAGGGGAAAAAGGCTGATTCAAGAGATCTTTGGTTACATTGAGAAGCTGAAGAACGAGATCAAGATCGTATATTTAGGAGATTATGATATGGGGCTCGCGGCTAAGTTGATTCCGGGAGTTGATGTTTGGCTAAACACTCCCTTACGACCATTTGAAGCATCCGGCACAAGTGGAATGAAAGCAGCACATACCGGTGTGATAAATTTCAGCGTCTTAGACGGCTGGTGGATTGAAGGCTGGATTGAGGGTGTTACCGGCTGGGCTATAGGGCCACATCCAGACGAGCAGCTCTCAACCGAGGAGACTGAAATTAGAGAGCTAGATGATTTATACAATAAGTTAGAATACATAATTATCCCAATGTTCTATCAGAAAAGAGACGAGTGGATAAAAATGATGGAGAATTCCATAGGAAAGATTGCATATTATTTTAACAGCCATAGAATGATGCGCAGATACGTCACAGAGGCTTACCTGTAGATTTTGTTCTACTTATAAAGAGGTCCCTTTCAAGCAAGCACATCCAAGGGTCTCGATAGAATGCTCCTACAGTGACGGCTCCGAGATTCATGGCGGTTGCTTGGAGATATAGGTTTTGGGGGCGTGCCCTGCCTCCATGTGCACGTATCTAATGTCTCTACCACCATACTTCACGGTCGTCCTCTCATAAACCGCCGTAATCACAATGTTTATTGCGCCCTCTTTGACCCAAGTCTGGCCTAGAGCGGCTGTGGCTAGCTCCGCCCTCTTGTCTCCGTCAAGAACCTTCACCAGTTCATGCTCATGGGGTTTGTATTTGTAAACACCTTCTTCAAGGTTTTCTACGTTTCCGACCACTACATAAACTTCGAGTGGATAGAGAGCTCCGGCAGAGGGAACGGTTGTGTAGCCTCTTTGGTCAGTAATTCCTTGAACGGCCCAGAGGAGTTGCGAAACCTGTTGGAGTGTTAAGGGTTCATTTGTATATTCCCTAATTGATCTTCTCTTTAACAGTACTTCCTCAATTGAGACGTTGCTATCATACTGTGGTGTCGGAAGCGCTATTTCGAGTGCATTTGCTGTTTGAGAAGGCTCGATCACCTTCGGCTTAAAAGCTTGCCATAAAAGGATGAATGCAAATGTTAGTCCTATCATTAGGACGACTATTAAAGCTCCAATAGTTCTTCTACTTAATATTCTACCCAAGACTTTTTCATCTCTGTTTCTATTCTTTCTCTTTTTCTGTTCTTCGGCTTTTACGTAATGGGTAATTATCTTTCGGCCAGTCATCTGGCAAGATCAAAGGTGCCAGATTTGGGTGTCCTTCAAAATTCACTCCGAGCAATTCGTGAATTTCCCGCTCATAAAAAGTTGCTCCTTGAATATGAGTGGTAATCGAAGGAATAACTGTTTCACTTAGCGGCAACTTAACTCTAATCGTTAGCAGAATGCCTCCGTTGCCCAAATGATAAAGAAGTTCAATTTCATCTTCAGTTTCAAGACCCGTTATTGCAGAAAGATGCGCAAAACCCTCGGTCTTCAAAAAGCGAATAGCATCCTTCAGTTTCTTTTTGTCAATTTCTACGAAGACCTTCCCAGTCCTAGGAACTGATGTCTTCCAAACATGTTTAGGGCCCATGTTTCGCTTCAACTTATCAAGGATTTCCTTTTCCGACATTTTAGAAGCTCACTCTTGCCATTACTCAAGGTATTATCGTCTTGTATTCCGTAGTAATTAGATATTTATTTATTGCCACATAAAAACACCTACTTAGCTGAACGAATTTGCGGACTCTGCTCTAGCGTGTGTCCTTCAGGCGCCATAGAAATGATTGGAAGCGGAAATTAATCATTATGTTGATCGTTGTATGTTCTGTGGGCAATGTGCAGAGATTTGCCCAGAAAACGCTATTAGAATGAGCGAAGAGTACGAGTTAGCCGACTTTGACCGCGCGCGCGAGAATTCTGTTAAGAAAATGAATAAAATTTTCCTCTCAGCTTTACGATCTTTGAAAGAAATATGCAAAAAATTCTTCAAGTGAAACAAACTGAACGAGATGCAATAGATCTCGTGATCGTGAACCTTTTTCTGGTTTATGTTGATGTTTAACCTTTTTGTTGAGACGAACATTTAAACTATTAAATCCGGAATCTATATTCCAATAAGGCTCTGGAGGAGAAGTTTGTTGTTTCCGTATGCACCATGGCTTTGCTGGCTCATCCCAATTATCGGCACCGCGGTCACGCCGTTAGTTGGTGCAATTCGTCGAAAATTCAGCAGTTATCTAGCCGTGTTGTCCATCGGAATGAGTGCCCTCTTCTCTCTTTCGATGATCCCGGATGTCTATTTGGGAACAGCTCAGCCCGATTTGACGATTCCATGGATTTCTAACAGCATTATTCAAGTTGGTGTATGCATCGATCCATTAAGCGTGCTTATGGTAAGTGTAATCACTTGTATAGGATTTCTAGTTACAATTTTCTCTGTCGCCTACATGCAAGAAGAGCCAAGTTTGACTAGGTTCTGGTTCCTCATACAGCTTTTCATCGGCGGATACGTAGTGATAGTGATGGCGGATAACCTTCTATTCATGTTCATCGGCTGGGAAATAGTTGGGATATGCTGCACCGGCCTTGCAGCTTTTTGGTACAAAGACCCTAAAAAGGCGCACATAGGCTTGAAAACTTTCCTCGTCCTCCACATTGCAGATGTGCTCTTGCTCGCGTCTATTCTGATAATATACGCCTACTCTCACACTCTTAGCATTACGGAACTCTTACAAAACACCAATTGGATGGGAGAATTGTCAAGGTCTGGGTTGCTTTTTATTACAGCCCTCATGTTCTTTGGTGGAGCTGTAGGAAAGGCAGCTCAGTTTCCCTTGCAAGAATGGCTTCCGGACGCACTAGCTGCCTCACCTTCCTGTTTCAACGCTCTAACTGAGTGTTTGGCTGGCCCTTTTCTTATGGCTAGAGTTCTCCCAATCTTCCATAAGGCTACCCAACCTCCAATGGGATACAGTGGCATGGTTAACTTCTTTTTAGTCATGACATTTGTAGGCGCGCTCACTGCGATTATTAGTGCTCTTATAGCAATGGCCCAAGTTAACATATTCAAAGTCCTTTCATACGGTATCTCAAGCGTGATCGGATACATGATGGCAGCTTTTGGTTTAGCAGGATTAATGGCTGACATGAGCTGGGGATACTTAGCGGGCACCTTCCTTCTTATGGTGGATGCCTTCGTCTCAGCACTGCTTTTTCTCACTGCAGCATACATTTCCTACGCAGTTGGCTCGGACAATTTGCACCATATGGGAGGGTTCAAGAGTCGAATTGCGCATAGAAGTTTGGAAGTGGGAGCTCTTGCTCTAGCTGGCATACCGCCTCTAAGTGGCTTTTGGTGTACGAACTGGATTCAAACAGTTGCTTGGGATTTTGCGGCAGAGGCTGGTATAAAAGGGCAATTCATACAGATGCTATCGGGCTACGTAATTTTTGCTCTGTTGATAATCGGAGCTGGAATAACTGCCTTTTATGGTCTCAGAATGATAGGACTCGTCTTCAGAAAGGAGAGTTACAGATCGGAGGAGAAAGTTATCAGAAGGCCTCCATCTTTAATGCGAATTTCGCTTGCTGCAACTCTTGTAATAACTGCATTCTTAGATTTCCTAGCACTTCTTTTAATCCCGAGCTTTAACAAGTTTCTCCTATCTCTCTTAGGCACACTGACTTTCAGCAATATTATCGACGTTCTGATGTACATCGTTCCCTCCATAAGTACAGTTTTAACATGTGTAGCAGTAGCGGTTGGAGGTTATCCCGCATACCAGTTATACGTAGCGCGCCGAGTCAACCCAGTTAAGTTAATTGAGGAACACCGATTCTTAGGGAAAGTTTACGCTTTTCTATGGAAGCGATGCTACATCGACGCGTTTTACCACAAGGTTGCATATGGAACCATAGCATTTTCCAACATCGTGCATAAACGCTTAGAGCGTAGTATTGACAGATTGAACTATGGTGTTGCAGGCTTATTTAGACGGTTATCCAGTCTAATGTATAAATATCCGGAGCTTAGAGGCATCGACGCACTAAATTATTTTCTAGCTCATCTTGTCACATCATTTACTCGACGATTCAGAAAAACGCACACAGGAGTGTTATCGTACAACATGCTGACAACCTTTGTCGGAGCCATAATATTAATAATTCTACTGCTTCTATTTGGAGGAGTAATCCTCTAGGAGGAAAATGACCTGATCCCTAACGCCTCATTATTGGCAATTATTCTTCCAATAATTTCAGCATTTTTCATCTACATTTTTGGAAAGTATGCTGAAAAATATGCCGGATGGATAGCAACTGTGGCGGCTTCACTGTCCGTTTGCATGATTCTTTCCATGGTTCCAGACGTCATCAAACATAAACCCATACACGACACCTATGCCTGGATTCGCACACCATCACTCAGCCTCAGACTAGGCTTCATGGTTGACGGCCTCAGCTTCTGTATAGCATTAATTGTTGCAGTTGTAAGCACTCTTTCATGCCTTTACTCCATCAAGTACATGGAGAATAAGCGTGGGCAAGTAGGCTATTACGCAAACCTGTTGCTTTTCATGTCCGGCATGATTGGGGTAATGCTTTCCGCAAACCTGATTCAATTCTATCTTTTCTGGGAGTTGATGTTGATACCGTCCTATTTCTTAATAGCGTCATGGGGAGTGTCTAAGAAACGGTTAACCATCGGATTCAAATACTTCATATTCACACACATCGGCGCGCTTTTCATGCTCATGGGAATACTGTCAATCTACGTATTCACGGGCACCTTTGATTTCGTCGAATTGCCACAAGTCTCATTCGATATCCCTCCAACCAGTATACTCACAGTGTTCGTTCTTTTGTTAATCGGATTTTGCGTGAAAATGGCAATATTTCCAGCGCACACATGGTTACCTGATGCGCATGCCGAAGCTCCAGCTCCTATTAGTGCTATGCTTTCCGGCGTCATGATTAAGTGTGGAGCTTATGCTTTCGCAAGAATTCTTCTTTCCGGATTTGGTAAAACATTGGTACAGACATCAGATACTTTGGCGATTCTAGGTGTAATCACCATGATTTACGGTGGGCTCATGGCTCTTGCTCAAACGGACATCAAAAGGTTATTAGCATACTCCAGCATCAGCCAGATGGGCTACATCTTTTTTGGACTGGGAGTGTACTCAACCATGGGGGCAAATGGGGCCATCTTTCACGTGGTGAACCATGCCATTTGCAAAAGCCTTCTCTTCATGTGTGCTGGCGCAATCATCTATCAAACAGGAATACGCGACATCAGAAAACTTGGAGGCTTAGCCAATAAGATGCCTGTAGTTTGTGTGGCAGCCTTGATTGGTGCTCTATCTCTGGCTGGAACCCCACCTCTAAACGGTTTCTGGAGTGAATGGATGATTTTCTCAGGAGGCATCTTCTCCGGAAAGATTCTCATCACCACAGTCGCTGTAGTTAGTACAGCAATCACTGCTGGATACTACCTGTGGTTTCTGTGGAGAGTGTTCTTCGGAACCACTCCCGAAAAACTAGAAATAATAATGAGGGAACCATCTTGGTTGATGCGCATCCCAATAATCATACTGGCTGTGCTTGCGGTGGTGATAGGAATCTGGCCTGATATTGTGTTGAGGCTTCTATCAGTTCCCTTTTAGACGCATAGGCGTTGGATAGGGAAACAGCATTTGCGAGAAAAGCGGGAAAGCAACCTGTCACAATCCTCTAAGCACAGCGTCAATGTAAGTTCTTATGTTTAACATTGCTTCGGCGGCCTTTGAAGACGCATCGATATATGGTACGGGGTAGGCTCCGATAAAAATACAGAGAAACGCAAGAACCAAAATAGGAATGAGCATTGATATAGGAGCTTTGGTTGTTTTTTTTGACACTTTCGTAGGCTTTTCTAGTATGATTACGCGAATAAGGCGGAAGTAGTAGACGACTGACAGAGCCATGTTGGTGAGCATTAAGGCTGAAAATATTATCATTTCAGCCCTTACTCCAGCTGTGATGATCATCATCTCGCTCCAGAAACCGTTTAATGGGGGAAAACCGGCGATAGCGATTGTGCCAATGGTGAAGGCTGCACTTGTCATGGGCATGGCCCTCCTTATCCCTCTAAGTTTTCTTAGATCTCTTGTCTTAGTTTGACGAATGAAAGCTCCAGCACAGAGGAAGAGAAGGCTTTTCATGACTGCATGATTTACTATGTGAAACAAACTCGCGGCTAATCCCTCTGGAGAGGCTATTGCAAATCCGAAGACAATGTAACCCATATGAGCAATAGTGCTGAAGGCAAGCAAACGTTTAAGATCATTTTGCAACAACGCCATTAAGTTTCCACCGAACATTGTGAAAACTGCGAAAGTCGCCAATGTCATTTGCCAAGCTGGTTGTGCAGAACTGAAAACGAGTAGGAGAATACGAATGAGAACGCACGCTCCTGTCGGCACCATGACGCCGGAAAGCATAGCACTGACAGGGCTTGGAGCAGCGGAGTGAGCGTCAGGAAGCCACGTGTGAAATGGAACGATGGCAGCTTTAATCCCAAAGCCGACGATAACCAACGCTAGCGTTATGTACAGCCATCCTTCAGACGATGTGTTAGCAAGTCTATCTGCAAGAGCCGCAAAGTTTAATGTTCCAGTCATACCGTAAAGAAAGGACATGGCGAGAAGAATGGTTGCGCTTCCAGCAGCACTCATAATCAAGTATTTGAAGCCAGCCTCTATGGACTCCCACTTTTGCTTTCGAAACGCAACAAGAGCATAAGATGTCAGGCACATAAGCTCCCAAAAAACAAACAACGTGAAAAAATCGCCCGCGAAAACTACGCCGGTCATACCAGCAACCATACCCAGCATAAGCGTGTAATATTCGGTTAAGCCGGAATCACGTTCCATAAACTTTATCGAATAAACAGTAGTGAACAATCCAATTATTATATAAACCATTGTCATGAAAACGCTGAACACATCTATTTGGAGGCATGCTCCAAAGGGGGGATTGAAAGGCAGTGGACCTGTAATCAAGACTATGCCTTTCTCAGACACCTCCTGAGATAATCCGTAGAGAAAGTAGGCTGCCACTAAAAGGCCTGCCGAGGCGTAGATGCCTTGAACCTTTGGGTAACCTTTTTTGTGTATGACCCATCCTATCGCAGGGGTGCCGATCATGAACACGAGAAGGGTATCTAATGGCGGGGTAAACATGTTCAGCCTCTCTTAAACGTTGACATGTCCCGAACTGTAGGGGTAATGTGGAAAGGCTGCAGAGGACATGGGAGTGTTTGATTCACCACTTCAGCCGCCTCAGCTTCCGCACGTCTAAAGTTTTGTAATGCTTGTAAGCATAAGTAACAATCACCAATGCTAGAGCAGTAACACATCCTGCAAAACTTATTGACATAATCACGACGCTGTGGCCAAGCGGATCTATATATCCTGGGCTTATGTAAGCAGAAAAAGCAATAAAACTTACGTGGGCTGCGTTCACCAGGATTTCAAGTCCCATAACAAGCTTGATCATGTTCCTCTTTGAAGCAAGACAATACAATCCGATGATGTAAAGCACAACAGCACATGCAATGTAGTAACTAAGCGAAATCACCTTTTCCTCTCCTCAACTCTCAGCAACGCCATGCAACAAGCCGCAGCGGCAAACAAAACAAAAGCCTGCGCAATCAGATCTATCACCCTATAATTCCACAGAAACC
This sequence comes from uncultured Candidatus Bathyarchaeia archaeon, assembly GCA_964598485.1. Taxonomy (GTDB): domain Archaea; phylum Thermoproteota; class Bathyarchaeia; order Bathyarchaeales; family Bathycorpusculaceae; genus SOJA01. The sequence goes on along the minus strand of CAZRCD010000009.1, from coordinate 53,754 downwards.
GACTAACTCTTTGACCAATTATCGAAGTATCATTCTCCACAAGCTCTGGTGGCTGATCTGGATCAACGTATTTGAAGGCTGGAAAATCATATTCAACTATAAACATCCAAAAAATCAGAATCGCCAAAATCACGGTTGTTAACCCTGCCAGCCTGATTCGATCTATTCCCATTTCTACGTTTCCTCCTCCCTTTTTGTTAGCATAACTGACACTATAAAAAGAACAATCACGGCGCCCGCGTAAACTAAGAGCTGAAAGACAGACACGTATGGTGCGTTAAGTAACCAAAACAAGGCTCCTATAGTGATGCACGTTCCACAGAGGCAGATCGCAGCATGAAGCAAATCCTTTAGTTCAACGGTTAACAAGGCTAGGAAGATAGTAAGAAATATCAGACCAAATTGCAGCAGATCACCGATAATCAAAATCCTCTCCACTTAATATCATATCGGAAAGCTTAGATGAGCTCATTTAAAAGATTTCCCGACAAGAAACATTGTAAAGCGCACATAAAAAGGTTAAATAAACCACAGCTTTAAATGAGGTAAAAGGATTGTGAAAAAATGTACGCCGACCTTGTAGTTTCCCTGCCTTTCATTTTCATCGTATCAGTCCTTGCGGGATTAGCCATTTATTTGGTAGGATGGATAGTTGCGGCGAAAGGTGAAAAAACCGCGGGTAAGGTCGCTCCGTATGCTTGCGGGGAAGACCTTCCACCACGCAAGTTTCAAGTGGATGTTAGAGAATTTCTCATTTATGCCATTTATTTCCTCATCTTTGACATCTTTGCATTCACTCTCGCTACATCGCTGAGTACGCCGGGTTATTTCCCAGCGGTTTACGCTCTTATCGTACTGATGGCTGTTGTACTTTTGGCACCGTTACGGCGGCGAGGATAAAATGAATTTATTTAAATGGGCTCGGACGAAATCACCTTGGATTATCCATTTCAACACAGGCGGCTGTAACGGATGTGACATAGAACTTGTAGCAGCACTTACGCCAAGATTTGATTTGGAACGTTTCGGAATACTACTAGAGGGGAGCCCGAGACATGCAGATGTTCTTGCTGTCACAGGTCCAGTGACTCTTCAAGTGAAAGATAGACTTGTGCGAGTTTATGAGCAAATGCCAGAACCGAAACATGTCATGGCTATAGGCACATGCGCAATCAGCGGAGCCCCATTCAAAGACTGCTATAACGTCCACGGAGGAATAGACACCGTGCTTCCAGTAGACGCTTACGTTCCCGGATGCCCGCCTAAACCTGAAGCCATCATTGATGGGATCGCAAAACTAATTCAAAAAATAAAAGGGAGTAAAGGACATGGAAAAGGAAAATGAAATAGTAGAAAAACTGAAGGATTTTCTTAAGGAAAACCTTGTTAATGTGACAATCCCTAAAAAACGGAGAATTTTCGTTTACATAAAAAAGGATGCGCTAGAAGAAGCTATGGAATATTTGGTGAAAGATTTAAAGTTCAAACATTTGTCCACGATAACCGGGGTAGATCTTGGTGAAGAAATAGAAGTGATATACCATCTTTCTTATAAAGGCTCAATCATGCTTTCAGCAAGGCTTGCCGTTTCAAAGAAGAATCCAAACATCCCAACGATTACAGATTTAATTCCTGGCGCAATTCTTTATGAACGTGAGGTTCATGACCTTTTAGGAGTGAAGTTCGAAGGGCATCCAGACTTGTCGCCATTGATCCTTCCGGAAAAATGGCCTAAAGGCGTTTATCCGTTAAGGAAAGAATATCAGCTCAAACACCTTAAGGAAATGACATCTGAGAAGTAAGAGGGGTGAAAGAAGTTGAGTCATGGTTCAATAATTAAAGTTCCTTTCGGTCCTCAGCATCCAGCCTTGAAGGAGCCTGAAAATTTTCTTTTTGAAGTTGACGGAGAAATCGTTGTGGATGTTAAGCCGCGTCTAGGCTATAACCATCGTGGAATAGAAAAAGCCTTTGAACTCAGAACTTACATACAAAACATCTACTTGGCTGAACGAATTTGCGGAATCTGCTCGGATGCACATACTACATGTTATACGCAGGCAATCGAAGAACTACTAAGTGTGGAACCGCCGCCGAGAGCCAGATACATCCGCGTAGTAATTGCCGAACTTGAAAGGATTCACAGTCACGCACTTTGGGTTGGTATCGCTGCACATGAGATAGGGTTTGACACGCTTTTCATGTATGTTTGGCGAGATCGCGAAACGGTCTTGGACTTGTTTGAGATGATTTCCGGCAATCGGATACATTATGCCATGAACACTATAGGCGGAGTGCGGAGAGACATATCTGCAGCTATGGTGCCGAAAATCATAAAGGGTTTAGACTTCTTGGAAGAGAGACTTAAATATTATTTGAATGTTGTGCAAACTGAGCAAACTATTTTGAAAAGAACCGCTGGTGTGGGCATTTTGAAGCCGAAAGATGCTGTGAATTTGTGTGCTGTCGGTCCGACTTTACGTGCAAGCGGCGTAAGCAATGATGTGAGGGCAGATGATCCTTATGCTGCTTACGATGAAATCCCGTTCAACGTGATTACGCATAGCGGTTGCGATATTTTAAGCAGAACACTGGTTAGATGCGAAGAAATGTTAGAAAGTATAAAAATAATTCGTTACGCTTTAGACAGTATGCCTGAAGGAATTATTAGAGTGCAAGTTCCAAAGAAAGTTCCTCAAGGAGAAGTTGTTTCAAGGATTGAAGCACCTAGAGGAGAATTAATCCATTATGCTAAGTCAAACGGAACTACAAAGCCGGAACGCTACAAAGTAAGAAGCCCAACGCTAGCAAATATCCCGGCATTATGCAAAATGCTTCTAAGCGGATACGTAGCTGACATACCCATAGTGTTAGCTGGAATCGACCCTTGTTTCGCTTGCATGGACCGCATGGCTTTCGTCGACATCAAACAGAACAAAAAATGGGTTTGGACTATGCAGCAGTTAAGAAGGAAGTACGCAAAAGAATGACCGCAGAAACAATAGTTTCATTAATAAGAATCTTAGTTTTTCCAGGAGCCATGTTTCTTTTTGCATTAGCCTTCTTCTACGAGTGGGTTGACAGAAAATTCTTTGCAAGACTGCAAAACAGATATGGACCATTACACACGGGGCCTCATGGCATTCTGCAACCCCTCGCAGACTTTTTGAAACTGCTTTCAAAAGAAGACATTACGCCACATGCTTCTGATAGGCTTGTATTTGCTTTGGCCCCAGTTTTCTACCTTGCTTTGCCGTTGACAACGCTTTTTGTTATTCCGGTTTTAGATCCTACAAGCTTTATAGCCTTTGAGGGAGACCTTGTTTTCGTCCTTTTCGCTTTTACATTAATAATTATAACTGTTTTTCTTGCTGGTTGGAGTTCGATAAATAGATTTAGCACAATTGGAAGCATGCGAGCCGTACTTCAAATGTTAGGTTATGAGATTCCAATGGGTTTAGTTGCGTTTGGTCCTGCGATAGCAGCAAATAGCTTGTCAATAAGCAGAATAGTTGAATGGCAATCGCTTCACTTTTGGCTGATTTTATTGCAGCCTCTCGGATTCGCCATATTCACTGTATGCCTTCTCGCTGAGTTACAGTTTGTTCCCTTTGACATTCCAGAAGCTGAAACTGAAATTGTTGCTGGTTGGAGAACAGAGTTCAGCGGAAGAAAATTAGCGTTGCTTCGACTTGGAAAGGATTTAGAGTTGGTTCTCGCATCTGCTTTAATTGCATCGCTTTACTTAGGTGGTCCCCAACAATTCTGGCTGATTCCGCCAATTGTCATTTTCTTGGTGAAAACTACTTTCGCTGTAATGCTACTCTCCCTTCTAAGAGCAGTGTTCGCCAGGTTTCGAATAGACCAAATGCTTTCTGGAATGTGGAAATATCTGCTTCCACTTGCAACCTTACAAATAATCCTAATCCAGGCTGGTCTCGGAGGATGAGATATGGCTTTGATTAAAGAAGCACTAAAACAACTGTTTCAAAAGCCAGCCACTTTGAAGTATCCATACGAAAAACTAACCGTACCGAAAGATTTTAGGGGCCGTCCGATTTGGGACATGAAAAAATGCATTGGCTGCGGACTCTGCTCTAATGTATGTCCTTCAGGCGCCATAGAAATGATTGGTAAAGGATTGGAAGCGGAAATTAATCATTATGTTGATCGTTGTATGTTCTGTGGGCAATGTGCAGAGATTTGCCCAGAAAACGCTATTAGAATGAGCGAAGAGTACGAGTTAGCAGACTTTGACCGTTCCAAAATGCTTCACGAGTACAAAAAAGATTCTTGAGTAAATATCTGGAAGGTCTTGACATCAATTGGCACCTGCCTTCCTACCACTTAATATTTATTTATTACTTGCCAAGAAAGGTGTGATCGGCGTTTGGCTTATGAATATCAGGGGGACTCTTGCGATTGTAGTTGGTTTAATGCAGAGCGTTATAGCTGCATTGGTGTTCATTTTTGCTTGCTCTCTCTACTTCAACTTTTTTGGTGTTCAAGGACAGTTAAACGGGGCAATAGAATCTTGCCATTTTCACGTGTTAGTTCTTCTTGTTTTCGGGTTTTTCTCTATTATAGGCGGGTTATTTCTTGTTTATGAATGGTTAGAGTCACGTTAGGAGGGCGTTATGTTTGTTGAAAACAAAAGGAAAACTGGGATTTTTCGATGCGTTAATAATGGGATTAAGCGGTGCCATAGGTTTCGAAATCTTTGTGCTGTTAGATTATGCCTACTTCCATCTGGCTGGACCAAGCATAGGATTAGCTCTTTTGCTAGCTGGACTAATAAATCTCATAATTATGTTTAGCTACTGTGAACTTGGCGCAGCCATGCCTCAAGTGGGCGGTGAATATACGTATATAAAGGCTGCTTACAGCGGATTAGTTGCCTTCATATCTGGTTGTTTCAGATGGCTCGCCAGTGTGTTCGCCGCAGCACTTGCCGCCGTGTGTTTCACTCAACAACTATCATATATTTTTTCGATTGTTGCTCCCACAGTTGAAAGTTTTGTTTCAACTCAAACGCCGTTAATCGCCATAATTGTGGTCATAGTTTTTGCAGCACTAGACATTAAAGGAGTGAAAAAACTCGGAGCTATAATAGTTGTCATTTTCATAGCAATATTCGCCATTTTTATTGCTAGCGGATTGTTGTGTGAATTGACCCCATTAGAAATTCTTCCAACGCAGCCGCTTGAGGGTTTGCCAAAAGCTTTTGCAGCTACCGTTTATATGTTTCCGATGTTCTTTGGAATGAGAGCCCTCATAGCAGGTGGTGCTCTCATAAAACGTCCGGAAAAAAATGTCCCAAAAGCGATACTTTTGTCGGCATTATTGATAACGCCTCTCTATATTGGTCTTGCCTACGTAGCTGCTGGAGTTGTCCCGTTGGGAGAAGATTATGATAAGCCTTTGCTTAACCTTGCGGCTGAAATAATCATGCCTGGAGTTGGGGGTGCCCTATTTGCCATTGCTGGGATGGTAGCAAGCTTATCCGCTCTAGGCACATCTTTAATGGTTCAATCAAGCATCGCTCGTGGAATGAGTAGGGATGGATACTTGCCTAAAGCTTTGCTCTCTATTCATCGACGGTTTGGAACTCCATACGTTGCAATAATCGCTGGTTCACTTTTCATAATGATTTTGAGTGGGATTGGAGCCGTACCGTTCCTTGGATATGCCGCGAGCTTCGGATCGCTCATAGTTTTTGCTTTAGTTAACCTCTCTCTTATAAAACTTAGAAAGAAAAAACCGTACATGGAAAGACCATTCAAAACTCCACTTTATCCTTTCACGCCCATTGCTGGAATCATCTTGTCAATTGCGCTTCTCGTGTCTCCCATGCTCCTAGGAGAGGAGCCTGCTATAGTTGCATTCATATCCAGTGCTGGGTTAACGGCGTTAGTTCTGATGGCGTATTATCTAAGGATGATTGGGCTTCACCGTCTGCAGATAGCCATAGGAGGGGCAGTTTTAGGCATAGGTGTTTCCTTCGTATTGCTGACCTGTTTAGTTGAGGCAGGGGTTATGTCCCCCGTTTTTCCATTTATACCCAGTTACATCATGTTTCTTATCGGCGTAATCTCCATAATAGCAGGTATCTTAAACGCTACTTCACACGGTCAAAAGAAGCATGCTGAATGATTTAAATGAAAATGTTAAAATTTGAGACAGAGTTAACTACTTTGGAAGAATGTCACCGCGTAACCCTAGGTGAAGGGTAAAAGAGGATAAGAATGAAGGTGTCTAAATTTAAACTGGCTTTCGTAGTGCTTTTAATAGCCACAATGATTTGGGGAATCGCCTTTTACTACACCTTTCAGGAATACCGTAAATACTGTGAATTGTTTAGAGAGTTGGAGGAGTTTCCAAATCAATACTACGCTTGGAACGGTGGACTGTACGTCACTATCGCGACTAGTTTATTGCTTATTGTATGGATACCCCTCATAGGGTACTCTCTTGGGGAGAAGGTTTATCCATATTTGAAACAGAAGCTAACCTACCAAGAAGTGAAAAGGTTTTATGGCTCTGCCTCGCGATTAACATATAACAAACTTTATGGCTCCGTGTTGCACTACTTCAAGAGTGCAAATCGAAAGGCTAGGTCAAAACTTGCCTTTTGGTCTATGAGGTGTGAAACTTCACAACACGTTGACTCTTTAATTAAAGTGTTTAAATGGGTACTTTTGCCAGCAAGCCTCTTTTACGTTTTTGCGAATTTCTATTTCTTTGGAAGGAATGCTCTGGACTTCATGTTTTTGGGCATATTAATTTTCTTTTACAGTAATTTCCTTCCAGACCTGCCTTCCATCTTCAGAAGGAGGACTTACCACGACATAAGAGATACAACTGAAGATTTACCATGGTATAAGAAATATGCTCTTCTGCTGTTTGCTCCACTGTTCATTGGAGCCTTCTTTTGTGGGAAACGGTTAAAATGGAAAACGACAGAAAACTTCCATAATTTCAAATCGTTAATAGTATATGGAGCTTTTCTTTTTATACTCAGCTTTTTTGCATTCGCAGACTTTCCAATCTCAATTGCAGACATTACCGAAATTGTTTCCGTTCCATCCTACGGTTTGATAGGATACTTGACTCATCTGAAGGTTGACCTGTGCTTTTAGATATGGTGAGTTGAGATAAAACAGTGCGTTAGGAGAGATTTACATTTGTTAAAAGCAAAAAGAGAGTCAGCAGGTGTATTCTCAAATGATGGGAGAGCTTGTTTCACGTTAGCATTTGGCTGAAAGATTCATATTTTTTTTCTGAGAACCATCCTTCCTCTTTGAGCATCTCCAGTCCTTCCTTAATTGATTCACGTGATTTTTCTGTTCGCATTAAGTTAGCCTTGGCACAAGCCTCATTCATCTCTCGATTAAACACGGCGTTTTGTTCCATTAGAAGAGGAAATTTGCTCAGAAACGAAACTATTTTTTTGAAACGTGACTGAAGTAACTGCTTAATTTTAATCTTGCCTAATGCTCCCTTGAATTTCACCGAGAAACTTACATTGGTCACGATTGATGGCGAAAAATGTATATAACGCTTTCCTGATTCAGATTGATAGCAAGCTAGGTAAAATGGCATGTAGATTAATACGCGTTTTCTCCGTTTTTGTGGAACTCCAAGCTTATTGAACTCATCTATAGATTTTTCCCTCAGTTTCGCCAGTTTGTCGATCTGGTCGATTACACTCGAAGTTAATTCTTCAAACTTTTCCATTTCTTCCTGATAGATCCTGATTTTGGCATCTCGTGAGGACTCGATTTCCACTAAATCCTTCGTAGCTTCTTTGATTTTTGCGTCGCGTTCCGACTTCAGCTCAAAAATTTTCAGGTTTTTATCGTCTTTAACTTCTTTTATGTTTTTATCAAGTTCCTTCGCTTTAGTTTCAGTCTCAGAAAGCTGTTTTTTGAGTTTATTTTTCTCCTCTCTCCATTTGTGTTCACTAACATCATCTTTGTTGATTGCACAGGTTTTTATTTCAGCTTCACAGTGGTCAATTTCCTTAGTTAACTGCTCCTTTGTTTTCTCAAGCTTTATTTTTTCTTGTTGCAAATTGAAAAGTCCTTCTTCAACCGTCTTTGAATATTCCGTTACTTCTTCATCATATGCTCTACGTATCTCGTCAACTTCTTTCGTCATGGAAGCTTTACATTTTTCAATTTTTTTACCGAGTTCCTCTTCGATTTTTTTTATTTCGTTACGAATCGCTTTCATAAAGCTCTCGGTTTTTGCGTTAATGAGTTTCATGCCTGTGTAAAGAGCATTGAGTTCTTCCACAAGTTTTGACTTTAAGTTTTGGAGTTCTTCCATAATAGAGGCAATTGAGGACTCATTAAGCGTAGGCGAAACCGTTACAATGTTGGACGGTGAAGTCTTAATTGGTGTATCCTCAGATAGACATGGGATGAATTCGTCAAGGAATTCACGGTCTGTGATTAGTCCATCTATTATCTTTCCTTCTTCGTTACTTGGAACTTGAAAGTAATTAATGTTGCCTGACAGAAATGTCATATAAGCTTGACGTGTTTTGGAGCTGCTCCTCATGTTATCAAGAAAAACTTGTATGTCTGGAATGGTTAAGTATGCCAGTGTTTGGGAAGTAGTGCTTAACCCGTCAAAAAGAAGACCTATCTTGTCCAAAGTAACCAGCCAAAACGGATAGCAAACCTCTGCAATGAAAGCCAACTTTTCAGGAGCCTGTTTTAAAACGAGTCCTCCACCCTTCGCTCTCTCTAGTTCAGCCAAACAAAAAATTGCGGCTCTTTCGATTTTTTTTGTAAATGGTTCCCTGCGATTCTCGGACAGAGTAGAGAACGGAAGGATAGACTTTGTGGTTGCTTGAGACACACTCTTCACCGTTTACAATCTCGTCTCATAGATTTAAACTAAGATTGATTTATAACTTGCGAAGTATTCCGACATTACATACGTTACCTTGGATTAGGCTGAACAGCTCTGGCAGAAATAGGAAGATTTAACAGTAAAAACTTCAGATTTTTAAATGAAATCAATGTGATAGGGCGTCTTCCATGACAAAGAATAAGAATGAAAAGGAAATCGTGGTGCGTGCACCGTCTAAACCTGTTATTCATCCTGAAAAGAAGGCCGAAAAAGCTGCAGAAAAAGCTCTAGAGGAGGAGAGATTCGGTGTTTTCCGAATTTCACATAAGGTTGGAAGATACTTTAGCCTTTCAATCTTGGTGTCAGGGGTTTTACTTCTTTGTTTGTTAACATATGTGACGGTGACTGGGTATGTAGATTGGATTATAATATCGCCTGAAATAACATTTTGGGGTCTTGTAGTTTGGGTTTTTGTGGGCATAGTAAATGTTGTTGGCGGTCTCCTATTAATGGGAAGCCAATAGCAAAGTTTGAGAGTCTATCTTGAGCGAAGCAATATAATTCCGGCAAGAACGTCTAGACCGCCTATGATTGCCATAACATTAATTAATAAATCAGGTTGTAAAATGTTTTCAACAGTTATTGTTTTTGTAATCACTAGAAATGTGAATGTTAAGACTACGAATCCTACGAGCGACACAAAGCCACCTAGAGCTATTTTGAAGCGTTGTTTACGGGTCAAGTATGGCATTGCTTTTTCCTCGCATCATAATAGTTACAATGGGAAAATAACATTATCGCTGGTTAAAACTTCTTTCCACACAGAAGTCCGTAATCCGTTCCTGAAATAAAACGTTGCGTAGCAGTTCCCTTTTCTGGAAAATGGCGCCCTGGCCGGGATTTGAACCCGGCTCCCGTTACATGATTTTATGTAATGTCGGGCGGGCGACAGCCGCCTATACTAGACCGGACTATACTACCAGGGCTTGCCTAAGCCAAGACGCCGAAATTCAATCAAGACAATTGTTCCAAATAAACTTTATTCACTGTAATGGCGCCGGGAGCAGGATTTGAACCCGCGAGGCCCCGAAGGGCCACAGGCTTACTTGCGAGGAACAATGCCCTAGGCAGAAACACACTTTCTCTTTCGTCTCAAGGCCTGCGCATTTCCACTCTGCCATCCCGGCTCTTTAAGTCAACTATGGTTCGCTTGTCTTAAAATGTTTTATTTTCGCATTTCCTACTTAATACTGTGCCGTTAGAAGTTTTACATGTAACTTCATAAGATTTTTTAGTGAAAAATCCGAAAGCCTATTTTAAAGGAAAGTCATTAAATAGGAGAGTGCAATGAACAGGGGCCGGTAGTCTAGCTCGGTTAGGACATCTGCTTGACGTGCAGAAGGTCGCCGGTTCAAATCCGGCCCGGCCCACCATACCTTACTAAGAAATAAATACTTGCAAAGATTTATTCGATTTGTGGGTTGACGTTTGCTACCAATCAAAGATGTTAATAGAACTTCAACAATTCCGCACGTTAACCGCACGCTTATAATAGTTAACACGATCGTTTTTCTGGTGCCTTGGCTCTTTGCTTTTGGTCTGATAGACAACAGCTTTGCCATGGACGTAGATAACAGATTTGCAATGTCACCGTACTATATTATTCGCGGAGAAAAACTTTACACGCTTTTCACCGCAATGTTTCTGCACGCTGGCTGGCTTCATCTGATTGGGAATATGCTTTATCTCTACATTTTCGGAGATAATATTGAAGATGTTTTTGGACACATGAGCTACCTAGTTTTCTATACCATTTGTGGATTAGCAGGAAGTTTTACTTACATAATGAGCCTCGAAAGTTTTATTCCAACTGACTTAGTTGTCGGGGCTTCTGGAGCAATTTCAGGAGTGTTAGGCGCATATTTTGTGCTCTATCCTAAGGCTAGAATTTTGACGCTGATTTTTCCAGTAATTGTGCCCATACCAGCAGTAATCTTCATAGGATTCTGGTTTTTAATACAATGGCTTAACGTAATTTTTGTAAGTGGAGGAATGGTTGCTTACTGGGCGCATATCGGTGGCTTCATCGCGGGAATGATTTTGGCTTTAGTCTTTGGGCTGAAGAGGAAAAGGGCGAGAGAAGCACGTCTTCGTTTATAGCTGCATAGACTATGGGGTCTGTCCGTTATGAGTTCTTCATCAGCATAAGTTCAGACTGGGACGGCTACATCATCCCCCAAAACATTAATGGAGAACAGCCAAATAAGCTTTCACGTAGGCTACTGTCTTATCTTCTCGGAAAGCGCCTTTATTGTCCCCGAAATTGCTAAAACGTGTACGGCCACTGGTTTATCACGTATTTTTGTTATTGAAGCCAATGCTGCTCTAACCATGTCAACAGTCGTGTGCACAGTACGCAGAATGGCAAGTTTTTTCTCGACATCATAATCAATTAAGGCTAAGCCTGTTTGACTTGCACCACATTCGCCATAAAGCCTTAAAACAGCGTCCCAAACAGCACTCATAAATTCCGTTGAGCCAAACATTTCATCCGAATCTATTGTCAACGCTAAGTAGCGGGCTCTCGTCTTTTTCAGCAATCTTTTCCTCTCCGAATCAACCTTATTCCAGGGGCAACGAAATTTGGGCTTAGCTTTTCTCTGTTTCTTTTGACAATTGCTAATTGATTTTTTGAAACCGCGTTTATGGCTGAACTCTTGTCTAAGTCGAAAAGCGATGTTAATGCTGCTGTTTCTCGCGGTTTTCGCATGAGCAGTTCGTTTGAGGCTCCACTTGAAATGACAATTGGAACGTGGAAGTCTTCTGCAATTGCCACTTCTCTTCTCAAACTTGACAGAAGCCTGATTCTTATTGGTCCTTCTAGTGTGAGCAAAGGTTTTATGTCTATTTCTAAGCAACCTAAAGCGTTAGAGGCTAATTCGGCTTCTGCTTTGTCGAAGAATCTTTTTCGGCGATTACTGCCAGGAAAGTTTAGGAGGTCTACACGGCGGTCTTTGGCTGCTTGCCTTGCAACCTGTTTGGATTCACACACTACAGCGATTATTTCAAATCTTCTTCTGAGGTTTCTTAAACTTCTAATCAGTTCATTTGGTGTTCTTGGTTTCAAATCCACACGTGAGGCAAAATCCATTCTGTTTTCTTTGCAAATGTTTTGCAGTTTTCGGATTTTTTCTTCGGGAAAATTTTGTGGAAGCGGTATTGCTATTAGACGGTATCCAAGTTCAGAGGCTTTTCTTATCATACGTGTAACTTGTTCATCATTGCCCAAGTCTGGGCATAAGTGTAAGTCGGCGTATTTTCGTTTCATGGAAGCATCCCAAATTTTCTGCAAATTTCCATTATTTCTTCTAAACGGGATTTTCTGAAGTGCATTCGGAAATGTATTGGGTCGTCTGAACGAAGCTTGAGTTCATTTAAATAGGCAGATTGCTTGTCAAGCCTGATGAACAGGTTTCCTTTGTTTAAACGTTGTCTAATCTCGTTGTTCAAGAGTTCTTTGTCTAAGCTGCTTAAACCCGAAGCGAGTTTTTTAAAGACTGCTTTAGCTGTGTCTCTCTTTTTAATTCTTGTTTCAAGAAGAACTATTGGATTTCTATAATATCCTTTCAGATTGGTTTTCTTAAAGACAATCTCGTCAGCCAATTCTGTCGGTAATGTGTTGTAAACGGCTTTCACGACTTTGTCTAGGTCTTCTGTTGCGTGGACAAAGACTCGAACATCGATGTATGCTATGGGCACTTTAGAAGACAAAACAATCATGCTATTCTTAGCTGCGCTTAGCTTTTAGATTTTCTTCTTTTCTTGGGCTTGGACGCTTTCTTGTTTTTCAGAAAATTTTTTAATCGTGTTGACATTTTCTTCGTGGATTGTTTTTCTTCTAGAATCAATTGGAATGCTGAGTTTTAGGGCTTCTCTGAGGCTTAATCGAGCCTTTTTCAGTTCTTCTCTGCTGAAGCCTTTTCCGCAGCGTTTTTTTCCGTCTTTTTTGAATATTATCGGCTTGATCGATGTCATAGGGGTTATTTTTCTCCTCTAGCTGCTTTTCTGCTTGGTCTAACTTTTTCTGCTCCGCGTCCCTTTCTTCTCAAGCCTCTAATTTTTTTGCCTGCGCTTGTTAGACCTCTGAAAACTCTCTTGTGGTGTTGTTTTTGAGTTATCCAGTTGACTTCTTTATCTGCCTTTATTGCCGGGTGATGCGGATCAACCATTATTACTTCGAACCATTTTGAGCGTCCGTCTTCGGCTACCCAATAAGAGTTTAAAACTTCAAGGTTTGGAAATTTTTTTCCAGTTCTTTCTTCTCCGATGAGTCTCATGCTTTTGGCTGGCTTATATTTTTTGACGCCCATTCGTTTTGGTCTTCTGCCAGCCTTAGGTCTCTTTTTTCTTAATCCGCCTCTTCTGACGCGGACACGAGCTATTGCGAAGCCTTGTTTTGCCTTGTAACCCAATCTTCTGGCTCTGTCTATTCGTGTTGGCTTTTCTATGCGGACTATTGCTGACTGTTTACGCCATTTTATCAGTCTTTGACGCATCAGTTCCTTCACGAAGGATTTTTCCGGTTTTGCCCATGCCTCAGCTATGTATTTGTATGCCATTTTTTCACCTCACTCTTTAGTTTATGGTTCAGCCTATGCGGCTACATCCCAGCGGACTTTTATCCGCCAATTGTTTTGATTGATAGCATCTTACAATGAAATAAACTTTTCCAATAGGTTTTCATTCTCTATCTGTTTTCGCTTTCTAAAGTTTTTGCTTGATCCGTGTCAATGACGTGTTCGAATTCGGCTTCTATCAGTTTGCGAGCTTCACGTGTGGCTAGACTTTGGTTTTTTGGGGTAGGGGAGTCGTGGGAGAAGGGACATGGCGACTCCAATGATTGCTAGTACGCCTGAGAACTGTAGGATGTCCCATTCGAGTCCTTGGTGGATCACTCGTTGGCTTATCTTTGCTGTTTGGTTGCTGTTGTTTTGGATGATGAATGCGTAGATGCCGCGGTATGTTGGTTGATAGGTGAAGTCGCAGCCGTCTACGTCTTCAAGGCTGAAGGCTGGTTGAAGGCGTTCTTCGTCGTGTAAGAGTTTGATTCCTTCCTCGTCGAGCAAGTACACGCTTATCCTCGACGTTGCCGGAGAAACATCTATTATCACTCGGACGGTCCGTGTGTTCCATATGGTGATTTCGATGGACTGCGAGTTTGGCGGGATTTCGAAGTGACTGCCCACGGTGGCGGGTTGGGAGTCGGTTACGAAGGCTCTGGTGAAGGCGACCATAACTGCGACAATGATTGCTAGGTATCCGACCTTGATTACTTTGTTTCTCACGTTTGGAACCTCCGCTTGAAATAGACGAGATTTACGATGAGAATGACGGCGGGAACGATGACCATGCCGAATAGGGACATCAGAAGATCGCCGGAGGTGTATTGAAACTCGAACCTGCTAGGGTAAAAGTGGTAGTCCATGAGGATACGTGTGCCCATGGTCGGCAGCAGATACTTGTACGGAGCTGAAAGATAAAAGCTGATTTGATCCATGGCGATGAGAGTTACCACTGATGCCAGAAAGGACATGACGGGCTGCTTTATGTACAGCGATGCGGAAAGGGAAATTGCGAGTATGAAGAACGTTTGAACCAGCATGACGACCATCATGTATGCTACGCTAGACGGAGGCATGTGCAAAAATAGTCCCGGAAATACCAATGCTGCCACAAAGAGGAGGCAACACATGAAGATGAAAAAAGGAACGAAGAGCAACACCAAGATTTTCGACAAGAAAAACTTTGTTCTTCCGATGGGATAGGAGAGGAGAACCCTCATGTAGCCCCTCGACATGTCCCTCGACAAGCTGTTAGACGCCAAAGCAGCGAAGATAAAGACGCTATACATGAAAGAAGTGGATACGTTATGGCTTAACGCACTCGTCCAGCTGGATGCAAAACTTCTCTCCATCTCGACCAAAGACGGCATCTGAGAGGGTCCCCTGCTCCCGCCGAACGATGCTGGTACAGTGATGTAAAGAACGACAGCTATTATGATCGCTAATGTAGGAAATGTAAAAGTTTTTTCCAGTTCCCAACGAATTAGAGAGGAGAGTCTCCCAGGAGTTTTAGAAGAATTTTCAGGCAATTTCCTTTTCCTCCATAACATCTCTATAAATAGATTCAAGCATCCCGTACTGGGGACCCATGGCGACCAGCTCCAACTTGTGCTCTCTGATTATGCGAATGACCTCTTCTTGAAAGTGTTGTCGACTGTCGATTTCAACGAATACTTTGCCTCCTTCAACCCGTATCTGTTTCGCGACCCCAGATTTTTTAATCTCCCTTGACAGAACTTGGGGATTTGAAACAGTTATCATATAGTTCCTTGCTTGATGTTTCTTAGTAAGCTCCTCAATTTCACCTTGCTCCTTCACAACTCCCCTATCGATTATGGCCACTTGGTCACAGACTCTTTCAAGTTCGCCCAGAATGTGGGTTGAGATGAGGAAGCTTATGCCGTGTTCTTGGTGTAACTCCCTGATTTTTTCCAGAAACTCCGCTCTGCCGATGGGGTCCAAGTTTGCAGTTGGTTCGTCAAGGATTACAAGCTCAGGTTCTCCGATCAAAGCTTGGGCGAGTCCTATTCTCTGAACCATTCCAGCCGAGTACGTGTTGATCTTTCTGTCAGCAGCCTCGGAAAACCCCACGCTACTCAGAAGTCTAACAGCTTGCTCCTCGGGATTTCTTATACCATAAAACTCCGCTACGTACTCCAAGTATCTTCTACCCGTAAAGCTGCCGGGATACGCGGGTTTCTCATGGAGAACCCTCACCCTCCTCCTCACTTCGAAGCTGTCACGCCAACAGTCAAATCCAAACACCAGGGCTTTGCCCCCGTCGGGCTTGAGCAAGCCCAGAAGAATGCCGATAGTGGTGGTCTTTCCTGCTCCGTTTGGTCCCACAAGCCCAGTAACGCCCTTGCCCACTCTCAGGTTGAGCCCGCGCAGAGCATGCACATTCCCAAACCGTTTAGCCAGACCCTTTGCTTCAACAATTAACATGCTTCTTATTGTTAAGAGAAAAACTTAAAAGAATTGCGTATATTAACCTACGAGTGTGACAAAGCGCAGATTAGGTGGTTGTATGAAACTGAAACAAGCACTTGTAGGTTTAGCATTAGCAGCAATCGCAATTAGTTTGTTTGCATTGCCCGTTTCAGCTGGAATTTGGAGACGTGACGATGATTACGATGAATACTATATTTTCTGGGTCTCGGCGCATGCTGGCGGATTAGACGAAGGTAGCTTTTTCTCAGCTCATGAGAAGTGGTGGGATCATGGACCTGCGATGGATCCCCCTCCTCCGTGGATTTTCTGTGACTACGACGCTGAATACACTCTGAAATTCGATGGACAGGGCCGGTTATACTATGTGAAGACAGATGCATGGGGCGATATCGAGCTGAAAACGGGTGAATATGTAACTACAATTAGTGCGACAGCGGAAGTCAACGCCAAATGGGAATAGGGTTGCAAAATGAAAATTAAGAAACTCATCTTCCTCCCCATTTTTTTTCTCCTTTTTAGCAACTGTTTCTTTCCTTTGGCTCTTGCGAAGCCTTACTGGTTGAAGGAAGGTTTTTCCGCCACGTATAAGGTTAGATCAGACGGTATCATAAGTGAGATTATCGAAGTGGTTGATCATAGTGAAGTACATTGTAGAGGCCCAAATTGGGGTAATGGCACGTACAGCTGGGAGGTCAAATCGCTGACTGGAAGTTATGCCGAAGTGAATGTACATTTAGATTTGATCGCAGAATATTGGAGTGATGAACATTCGGGGTTTGTAACAGGTCCATGGAACAAGACAGCGTCGGTTAAGATAAACGTGGACAACCGCGACACGATGGCGCCGAACGGCACTAGCCTCGGCAAGATTAACTATTGGATTGATCCGAACGTTGAGAAGTGGGACATCGTAACGATTTACGGGAAGCCGCTATACGAGATAAACGCCACCGTGATGACTTACTTGTACAATCCTGTGAAGACTCCGGCGGGAGAGTTCGACTGCTGGCACGTATATGTTAAGGGGAAGACAAGGCCGGACGTGGGAATTAAAGCAGAGTGTCATCTGTGGTATGACAAGGCAACCGGAATATTGGTCGCTGCTCATAGGTTTTACTACGATGTTGTACTAATGTTGATGGGAGTCATCGAAATGGACGTATATCACGAAGACGATTTCGAAGCTCCCTCCAGCTTCGTGCTTGAGTCCTTAACCACCTCGTCTCCATCTTCACCACAGTTCCTAAACCTCTTAGATTACGTTCCATACATCGTCGCAGCCATAGCCGTCGCAGCCATACCCACAGCTGTATACCTGACAAGACGGAAAAGAAAGAAAACTCACGCAGCAGAATAGGAACAAGATAAAAGGGAAATCCACCGCATACGTATGTTCTCACTCAAAAAAACAAGTTTGCAGGAAACATCGCCAATAGTAACGAAAATAAACTTTTCCAGCTAAAGAGGAATGTTTGAAAAATTTAATAGCGTGGTAGAGCTTTTGTAGAAATAGCGGTGTAGAAGCATGGAAAAAAAAGTTGTCATAGTTATGGGTTCTGAAACGGATTTCAAATTTTGCCGTGAAATAGCTAGGCATCTGAAAGTTTTGAAGCTGAATTACGAGTTTCGCGTTGCCTCTGCTCACAAGACTCCGCAGAAAGTTCTGCAGATTCTAAAAGAGTATCAACAAGAAAAGATTGTTTACATTACGGTGGCGGGAAGATCCAACGCTTTAAGTGCTTTCGTTGATGCGAACACCACAAAACTCGTTATTGCCTGTCCGCCATATTCTGAAAAATTTGGGGGAGCAGACATATACTCTTCCCTCAGGGTTCCAAGCGGAATAGGCTCTGTTGTGACGATTGAGCCTGAAGGAGCAGCGATTGCTGCTGCAAAGATTTTCGCCATGGAAGACAAGGAATTGGCAAAACGCATAAGAGATTATCAACTGGCAAAGAAAGAGCAGATTGAAAAGTCTGACGAGTCTGTTAAAAGGTTGAAATAGTGAAAGCCATGGGCAGCGTCAAAGACCTGGAAGTTGTTAAGAAACCGACAAAGGATGCTATGGGTGTTGGAAGGTTTCATTTTTCAGACCGCTACTCGGTTTTTGATTGGGGTGAGATGCCCGATCATATTGAAGGTAAAGGTGCAGCTTTGTGCCTTATGGGAGCTTACTGTTTTGAGAGGCTTGAGAGAGGGGGTATAAACACTCATTTTAGCGGATTGGTTACGCGAGATGGAAAACTCGTTAGTTTTGAAGAGTTAGAGCAGCCAACATGCATCATGGAGTTTAATTTAGTTAACGTGTTTAAGCCAAAGGCGTACGTAGAAAATGGAAAACTTAAATATGATTATAGTATGTTCACGCAGAACCTCAGAAACTGCTTGATTCCGCTTGAGATAATCTATAGAAACGGACTGCCCGAAGGTTCGTCTATCTTCAGAAGACTTGAGCGTGGCTTAATCACTGTTGAAGAGTTGGGCTTAGACCACTATCCGAAGCCTGGAGAGCGGCTTTCTAAGCCTATTTTTGATGCGAGCACGAAACTTGAGGATGAAGACAGATATGTTACATGGGAAGAAGCACAAAAAATTGCTGGCTTAACGGATGAGGAAGTGAAAGAGGTTAAGACTCTGCTTTCAGAAGTGGATGAAACAATAACGCATATGGCGTCAAAGGCTGATTTGGAAAATGAGGATGGAAAAATAGAGTTGGCTTTTGACGTTGAGAGAAGGCTTATGATTGTGGATGTTGTTGGGACGCTTGACGAGTGCAGATTCGCCTATGACGGATTGCCCATCAGCAAAGAAATAGCCAGACAATTCTATCGAAAAACAGGTTGGTATAGGGATGTTGAAGAGGCGAAGAAAAGGGCGGAAACCAAAGGTGTTAAAGACTGGAGAAAACTTTGCAGGTCTAGTCCACTGAAACTTGACCCAGCCTTAAAAATAATAATGAACGAGATGTATATGGCTGCCGCAAACGAGCTGACAGGTAAGAAATTGTTTCATGCCCCATGTCTTGTAGAGCTAATCAAAAAATATAGGGATTATGTAGTACAAATCAAGTGACTATTTCGTGTAGTTGGTTTGTTTTCCATGCTCTTCTGATTTCTAATGCTATGCGGTCACCCATGCTCATCGTCTTCTTGTATTTCGCGTTTGCATATTGAGAGCCTATACCCATGTGAACATTTGTCCCTCCACCATGCCTCAAAGCAATATCTTGAGTCACTGGAATATGCATGTAAGGGTCTCTCTCTTCAGGCACATCGTATACTCCGTAGTCTGCTGCTGTTCTGGCTTCTAAACCGCTTGTGAAATCCAGCTTAACCACAGGTTTAAGTTCGTACTTAGAAATGCGGTCCCACGTGATCAGCGTTTGCAGACACCATGCGCCGATTATTCCCGGATAAGCGTGTTCTCTGCACGAAAGCATGAAACGGTCTGCGTAACGGTGAACATCCTTCAAAAGCGATTCTCTAAGGCTTAAAATCGCGTGAGCCGTAACCTCAAATGATGGAATCTTTCTTATTCTTTCTTGAACGTCTATTGGAAGTCTTTTCAAACCGTCAAGTATCGTCTCTCTTCGTTCATCTATCGAAAGAAACTGGTTGGCTAAACAAATTCTCGCCTCTTCTAGGCTTACATTATAGAGTTTTGCAAACCAGTCGTCCACGTCTCCCCATTCGCTTTTTGCGTCTAACGGTGAAAAGAAGAAGTTAAAGTTCGCATGTGGCCCCAACACAATCTGTTCAACGCGACCGTTCTCTAAACCCTCCTTGTTTAGGTTTCCAGCCTGGATTTCTCGTGCAACCTTTTCCTCTAGATGTTGTGAATTCGCAGCGAAAATGAATTCTCTTTCAAAAGCCCTATGAGCATGTTCAGCCTTCAAAAGCATAGGCTCATCAATTGGTTCCTTAAACCTCATTCCACCCTCATAAACTTCATACTGATACGATTTCGGGTATGGAATGTCAGCTTGCTTCGCATACCAGTAATAATCCTTTTCGATTTCGCCTCTGTTCTCTATTTTTAGAAGGGTTCTAGAGCCAACTATTGGAACCGTAAAGTTGTTTTCGATTACGCTACAGTGTTCGTCTCCGCCGACATAAACCGAGAAAGCCCTGTTTGGGATCTGCAAACATTCCAAATCAACGAGCTCATCAACATATTTGACGATGTCCGAGTAGTTGTCAAGGATTAATATGACGCTTCTCCAGTCCTCGGCTTTTCTTATGTCTTTCGGGTCGCTCACAACGCGTAAATCTCTTCTCACGAGGCTTGGCAACTCTTCTACTTTTTCGTCTACTCCTCCAACCATCGGGTTTTGGAGGTAAATTCGTGCTCTGCTAGGCGTTGTGTAGATTATGCTTCTTAAACCATAGTTGCGTTGCCCGTTCCAAGCATCTAGGGCTGAGTGAGAACCCAAATTCAGTCCAATAGGTTCTTTATACGTTCTAACTATTTCCTGCATCTCTTCTCTACTGATAACCATAAAGCTCACCAGTTTTAGCTAAGGGATTTAGCATCCAATGCTTTAAATCTTTTTCACACCCAACTGTAAAAAGTTACTTCACGAATTTTAGTTCTAGAGCTTAATTCTATCTCCTTTTTACATACATGGTTATAAGAAAAGAATAACTTTTTCATTCTTAGAGGAGAAGGGAGTTGACTGAATCCTTCAGATGGCTGTTTGTTCACGATGTTCCATTACTTTATAATAAAAAAAGAGTTGCGAGGCAATTTCAAGTGGAAATGTGGCTTGACCCTTCCCCCATCATCAAAGAGCTAAAAATCAAAAGCGTAGACACGAGTAAACGAGACCCAAATCCAGCACTAAGATACATTGTTTAGAGGCCACAAGCCCGCAGTACATCTCCAAAATTTTCACGAGTCCTACAATTTTTGTAATTTCTTAATGTATCAATAATCGCTTTTTCATCTTTTCCACCAAGCTCCACAGCCACTTCATCCGCAACCGCACCACTAATAAACAGAAACTGGCAAATAGATGTCACATTCGACGGCTTCCGATTCACACTGGCTGTTTCAAAATCCACAATAAAAGGCTCATCCTTCTGATCAAGTATTATGTGCTTCGGAGCGTGACTAAGTTCGCCTTGGTCTAAACCAGCCTCATCCAGCCGCCAACACTGCTCCAAAACCTCACGCAAAACCTTCCTTACTTCTGCCTTTCCCTTTCGCTTTTCTAACCATTTCGGGAGCAAATCACCATCAATGAACTGCATTAAAAGAAAGTTTTTGCTTACCCCTAAAAGTCTTGGTCCAACACCTGCAGAATTTGCTTTTTCAAGCATTTCCGCCTCCTGCTGCATTCCAGAGCGGTCAGCGTCCACCCTTCGAACCTTTAAAGCCGCTTTCTCTCCGTCAATATATGCTATTACAACTACGCCAACGCAGCCCTTGCCTAAAACTGGTACGTTGAAAGCTTGTTTTTCTCCGCTAAACTCTAAAGCCTTCACTCTGAGTTCTTGCAGTTCTTTCAGACGCACTTTAAGTTCTGCCTTGCTCGGTCTAGGATAACATATTACTGACGCGTAAGGTTCTTCACTTAATTTTTCAAGGTTTATCACGAATGCCTTTTTCAAGGTTTATTCCCCTTGTTTCTATTGTCTCTTCACTGAAATAAACTTTGTAAATAACATCGTAAAGTTAATAGGAAACCCCCATTACTAAATTGCTGTCTCAAAACGGGGTTAAGAAATGCCAAAATTCAGACAAACCGCTGACATAATTAAGCTGATGAGTAGGAAAGAGGATATACGAAACGTAGGCATAATCGCTCATATAGACCATGGAAAAACAACAATGACCGACTCGCTGCTTGCTGAAGCTGGATTGTTATCGCCTAAAATAGCAGGAGAAGCCAGAGCACTGGACTATCTGGAAGAAGAACAAAAAAGAGGAATCACAATAAAAACTGCAAACATATCACTCTTACACGAGATGGAAGGTCGCCCATACGTAATCAACTTAATTGACACACCAGGCCACGTAGACTTCACGGGTAAAGTGACAAGAGCCTTACGTGCCATAGACGGCGCAGTTGTTGTTGTAGACGCTGTGGAAGAAGTCATGGTTCAAACAGAAACCGTCACCCATCAAGCCCTAGATGATAGAGTGAAACCTGTCCTTTTCATAAACAAGGTTGATCGCTTAATAAAGGAGTTGAGACTTACCCCAGATGAGATTCAAAAGAAAATTGTACGCATAATCCGTGATTTTAACAACTTAATTGACATTTATGGGGAACAAGGGTTTAAGGAGAAATGGAAGGTTGACCCTGCAAAGGAAAGTGTTGCTTTTGGTTCCGCTCTTCACAAGTGGGGTTTCACCCTCAGCATGGCACAGAAAAAGGGAATAAAATTCAGCGATGTAGTCGACGCCTACGTGAAAGGTGAATATGAGAAGCTTCCAGAGCTGCTTCCACTTCACACTGCAATACTTGACATGGCAGTTAGAAACATGCCTAACCCTATTGAAGCCCAAAAATACCGTATACCAAAAATTTGGAAAGGCGAAACAGAGTCAGAGGTAGGTCAAGCAATGCTGAACTGTGATGACAATGGCCCAACAGTAATGTGTATAACACTTGCTCAAATGGATCCCCATGCAGGTTTGGTTGCAACGGGCCGACTGTTTTCAGGCTCGATAAAAGAAGGTGGCCAAATCTACTTGGTCAACACGAAGAAAGGATATCGAGTGCAACAAGTTTCCATGTACATGGGTGCCTTCAGAGAGGTTGTTGGCGAAATCACGGCAGGCAACATAGCTGCTTTACTTGGTCTCGATCTTGCAAGAGCAGGTGAAACCATCGTTGATGTTGAACACAAGGACGGCATGTTTCCTTTTGAACGCATAAAATATGTTTCAGAACCAGTCATAACAATAGCCATCGAACCTAAACATCCGAGAGAACTACCCCGTCTAGTTGACGCCATGAATAGGCTTTCGATTGAAGATCCAAATCTTGTAACCACAGTAAACAAAGAGACTGGCGAGTACCTACTGAGTGGAATGGGTGAGCTTCACTTGGAAATTGCTGTCAAGTTCCTGAAGGATTATGGTGGCGGAATAGAAATTACAACTTCTCGGCCGATAGTAGTCTACAGAGAAAGCGTCTCTGGACAAGGCGTAGTAGCTATGGCTAAAAGCCCCAACAAACACAGCAGGTTCTGGGTGCAAATCGAACCCCTAGACGAGACTGTTATAAAAATGATTGAGAAGGGTGATATTACCGAACAAATGGGTCGCAAGCGAATAGGTACGGTGCTTAAGGAGGCAGGCTGGCCAACAGGAGAAGCTAGAAACGTTTGGGCTTTGGAGGAACACAAAAACATGATCATTGACTTAACCAAAGGTGTCCAATACCTTCGAGAAGCTAGAGAGATGATTATTGCTAGTTTCCGCTGGGCATGCGAATCAGGACCATTATGCGACGAACCTTTAAGAGGCTTAAAAATCAAGCTACTAGACGTTAAGCTTCACGAAGACCCAGTGCATCGCGGACCAGCTCAAGTCATGCCAGCCGTACGCCGCGCAATTCTAGGCTCATTTCTAACAGCGAAACCAGTGCTTCTAGAACCTATCTACAAAATCGGAGTGTCAGTTCCAGCCCAGTGGGTTGGCGAATCCTCCAGCATGATCATACGTAAGCGCGGAAGGATACTTTCCTCAGAGCAGAGAGGCGCCTT
This sequence comes from uncultured Candidatus Bathyarchaeia archaeon, assembly GCA_964598485.1. GTDB lineage: Archaea > Thermoproteota > Bathyarchaeia > Bathyarchaeales > Bathycorpusculaceae > SOJA01. The sequence continues at coordinate 30,104 of CAZRCD010000009.1, read as the reverse complement.
GACAACGGTTACAGGCTACATCCCAGTCGCGGAAACATTTGGTTTAGCTGCAGATATGCGTTCCGCGACTTCAGGTCACGCCTTCTGGCAATGCTCTTTTGACCATTGGGACAAAGCTCCAGAAAGTGTGGCAGCCGAAGTTATCAAGCAGGTTCGTGAAAGAAGAGGTCTATCACCAGAGATTCCATCACCAAAGAAATTCATAGACGAAGCCTAAAGCGTGCCTTTTTAACCCAAAAAATTTATCCAGTTTTGACTTGAAATCAATGATCATGGAAACTAAATATCAGAAAATAGAGGAAACTGTTGCGAGGGAGCTTTCTTGTTCCGCTCATGCAATGGAACATGCCATGAGGGTTTACAATCTCTGTTTGCATCTCACCAAATACGAATTGAACGTAGATCTAGATGTTTTGAAAACAGCTGCTTTGTTACATGATATAGCCCGTGTTAGAGAGTTCAATGATAAGACTGGAAGCATTGACCACTCCGTTCTTGGGGCTGAAATGGCTGACAAAATTTTGAGGACACTCGGTTATTCTGAGAAGATAGCTCATGTTAAACATTGTATAGTGGCACACCGCTTCCGAAGTAAAGTTAAACCCCAAACAAAAGAAGCGAAAATCCTGTTCGATGAGACAAGCTAGATGTTTTAGGTGTGATAGGTGTTGCCAGATCTTTCATGATAGCTGGTCAATATGACCAGAAAATCTAATCTAACCTATCAGAAGTGACAAATAACATTATATACAGGGCATGGAGATAGATAGGTTAGATGATTGAAATGGTTAAGACAGAAGGACAGACAAGCAACACGGAACAATTTATTGAGGAACATCCAAGCGTTAGAGAATGGCTTGTTAACAGAGCTGAAGGAACAAGACAAAGGTACGGCATGGCGATGAGGGTTTTCTGTGAAGGCATGCATGTTACACCAAAAGGGTTCTTAAAGTTAAATCGAAAAAAGGCTACGGCTTTATCATGGACGTTTCTAACCACAGAACAAGAAATCATGGTCAACGGCAAAAAAGAAAAGGTTGTTTACGTAAGCGAGAAACCCGCATCTGCAAGAGCGCTCCGAGCAGCATTCATAAGCTTCTACCGCCATGAACACGGAGAAAGACTAAATTTCGACGCTGGAAGAGGAGGAAAACATGAAATACACCTGAGATACAAGAGATCCCTAGAGGAAGAGACACCTTCGACAGAACAGTTTTTCAACATTCTAGACATGGCAACATGCTTAAGAGATAAAACATTATGGTTGTGCGCGTTCCAAACGGGATGTCGCCAAAATGTTTTTCAAAGTTTAACTTATGGCATGGTTAAAGACAAGCTCGATTCAAACATGCTAATGCTCAAAATAACAGAAAACCACGACTCGAAACTAAGACATCGAAACGTGCCCTTTTACTACACTTTTCTACATCAAGACGCGATAGAAGCTCTGAGAGAATACTGCAAAAAATATCACAGCTCAAGCTCGGATGATACACCCCTGTTCTATGCGCGATTATATAAACGCAAAACAGGAAAAAAGCCCATCTGGAGATCAGGACTACTCATGAATTATAAGAATGCCGTAATCCGATCAGGCTTAGACCCTAAAAAATTCAATTTCCACGGCCTACGTAAGGCATGCAGAAAAGTATTAAGACACACCAAAGGCTTAGATGATGATTACGTTGAATTTAGAATGGGACACACGATTAAGGGTTCCCGTAGCAACTATCTAGACAGACATGACATTGAATTTTTCAAACAACAAGAAGCTCTTATCGACTTTTCCAGAAACAGTTCAAACAATGACGTAAAAGAATTGCGAGAACGATTAGAGGAAAAAGATCGAGAAATCCAAGAAGTCCGACAGAACGGCTACATTAAAACCAATGAAATTAAAACTCTAAACCAGAAATACGAAGAGCTTTTGGCATACACGATGAAACTCAGTCAAGTTATGCTGGACGAAAAAACTAGGAAAAAATTGCCGATGATCGATCTAAAACCAATAAAGATTGATGGAGAGCCAATAGAGTAAACCCCCTCCTTTTTTTCATGAAAGTGAAACTAGTAGCGGTTGCTCTCTTTTTCTTTAGCTGAAGTCCCTTTTTTCTGTTTGATGCGCAACCACTAGAATAGATGGTTGAAAATGAAGAAAATTTAAGTAAGAAGAATGTCCAGACTAGTTTGACGTGGGGTTTTAACATTGGAAAGGGAGAAGATGTTGGTCGAGCTAGTCAAGAACAAGATACGCCTACATCCATCAATTCTTAGAGATATGGGTAAAACATACAGATTTCACCCCGTATTCAGGGGAGAACTCTTCAAAATATATGATGCTTTCAGTCCCCGTGGTTTGGAGATGGCTTACAAATGTTTCATAACCAAAGAGTTTGACCCAACAGGAAAATGTTTGGAGTATCGTTTTCTTCAATGGTTAGTGAAAAAACATAAAGGAATCAAGATTTGGACTTTCAGAGAGACGTTTTCGCCAGTTGGCGAAATTGATATAGTAGGTTATGATGAAGACGGTGATATCATTGTTGTATCTGAATGTAAATCAAGAAAAGGCAAAGCAAAGAAAGAAAATCTAGATAAATGGATTGAGAATGTCAAGCTGATCAAACAAAAAGACATAGCTGCACACTTGAAAATAGCATATTTTGCAAACATAGCTGGTTATACACTAGAAACTCGGAATAGACTTTTTGCAAGAAGTGACATTACTAGTGATTTCAAACTAAAGACAGGCATTGCTGAAAGAGTCAAGCTATGTCTTTATGAGGAACGAAACGCAAAAATTAAACGGACGCTTTAGAAATACATGCGCAACCGCTCTTATTTTGGGATTCATGGAGCCATTCACTTCTCCAATTCTCTATATTAATGAAGTCGAAAAGGAAAAAATTCATAGGCACAGAGCCATAATGTAAGGACAGAGGACGTGAAAAATTGTCAAAACCCCTTAAAGAAACTCTCAAGAGAATCTTAGAATCAGAAGCGTTAGAAAGAGAGCCAGACCACGGTATATATCCCGTCCGCCTAAAGACCCAGAAAGACATAGAGCTATTAGAAACTTTGACATTAATTCGGAAAGCTGAAACAGGAAAAAAAGACATAACAACCAACGATATTGTCTGTGAACTCATAAGAGAAAAGGCACGGTTAGATTGTTGAAGGAAAATGAGCGGTAAGTTCCCTTTCTTTTTCTTTTTCAAGTGTTAGGTAAAGAGAAGAGTTTAAGTTAGCTGCTTCGCAACTGCCCTCGAAACATAACACCAGCTCACTCCCTGGGTTTCAGGATTATAGTGTGCAACGTAGAAATATGGAAAATACCGTTTTTTCAGCTTGTTCCAGACCCATTTCTTATGAACGGATCCTTTCCTTCCACAACGCGGACAAGCTTTAATCTTCATTCTTTACCTAACACCTTCCACACTCAACAGATATAACTCATAACAAACAAGTCTTTTCCGTCTGAAACACTCGTAATAGCCAAACTCGCATACTGCTTTAACATTTCGTTGAAAGGCTGATTCACATCTGGAATATCATTCTTAACCTCAACACTATAAGGATGAGTCCTATCTCCCATCGCAATCACTACACCATTCGACCTTTTAAAATTAGTAATAACAGCATACGGAAGCCGTTTATCAGACAGTTTAAACGCTGTTTCATTCCTAATAGGACGAACATGCTTCAAACATTCATCTAAAACCGCACGATCAGCAATCAAAGACGCGAATCCACGCCAAAACAAAGCCTGAGCATAACCCAAATTAGTGAAACCTTCATGCAACATCAACTTAACCCTACCATTCAAATACCAAACAAGCGTACCAACATCCTTCCCATCCTTAGGAAAAATCAACGCACGATTACTATTCAACACACCATTCCTATCTTTCGTCCTACACCAACCAAAAACACTAACAGCACGCTCTCGATCCAACCGTAAATTCCCAACACTACCAAACCACTCACTCCGATGAACACTCACACCCTCAGAAATTGGCACTATGCTATTTTGTGTATTTTTGCGCTTCCATTCGCACTTATAATGAGATACTGTTGATTTTTTGATTTGACAATCGTCTAGAAAATCCATCAATTCCTCTAAGGTTGACGTAGGAAAACCATCGAGAACGTCATAAACGCGCATTTTCAAACTTTGAGTATTTCGACTACGCTCTCGCTTGTGTGCACAATCGAGTACATCAAATACATCTGTTTTCTGTGACTCTGAGAACCTTTCAATCCATGCTTTTTTTTCTGATTCCATAAGATTCTCTGATTCAACAACAATTTTCAGCCAACGGTCTTTTTTCCACATGTCAATCATGGTCTTTTTATAACTCTTAACTGTTCTCTCCGATAGCATCCACTCAGAAGCATATTTAGGCACAAGATTATGAATAAAACTAATAGGCGTGTAGCGTTTGCGGATGCAAGTTTCAATTAAAATGATGATTTTCTGCTTTCTAGTTTTCGAACTTCCAGACATTACGTTAACCTAACATCTTCTTTATCGTCAACCCTTTAAAAATCTATATCCTTTTATACTCAGAAAACACATAGTAGAACAGGGAAAAAGGGAATTTCGAGCTTTCCAGCGTTTCCAGACTCTGGGATTCTCCTAGATCGCGTTAACCTTCCCTTTTTTCCCTATTCAATTTTAAAACTCTGAAAAACTAGAGGTTGAAAAAACAGAAAATTTAATGAAACAGACCAAGGCGTATGGGCCCTTTCAGGTTTTCAATTTGCATTTCCGAATCTTCGGATCAAATACATAACCTGATGGACATTTCTTACCCTTGCGACTCACTGTTTTCGCTTTTCCCATGTACTTTTCACCTCTTAATTTTTGATTTTCAGATTTTTTTAGGGAGCCGAAGGGCTGGTCTCCTTATCCCAACTTCCCATAAAATTTCAAGTGTACAATCCGATAGACACTCGAAACTTGGTTTTTCGCCCTTTTTTTAGAACCAATAGTGAGCTGTTTCGTGGAAGCGGCTTTTCCCCTTCAACGCATTTCCTGTAGTTCAATTTCCTCTAACCCTTCATCGTCACTGTTGACAAATTTTTTTTCCCAACACTCCAAACAGACGTATACTGTTGTCCGCTTTCGCAGGTTCCCTCTTCCATATTTAGGATCTGCCACGCCGATTTTGTGACTTATGACCTCCATGCCTTCCTCAAATTCTCGCTGACAATCTTGACAGCGTTTGTTTTTCCATCTTTTCGCGTTGTATCTTCCGAGTTTTATGATGTCGTTGGTCAGGATTATCCCTAGACGAACCCTTTTTTCCTTTGGTCTTCTTTAACTTGCTCTTCGTGCCCGATACCCTCTTCGTGTGCTTTCAAATTGGAATAACCTTCGGAGGGTTGAAGAACTCTTTGCCCTTCCCTTTGCAGCCATTCTCTTATTTCACGGTCTTTTTGAGCTTGGTTTGCTAAATTAGTGTTCGTAGTGACATCGTTTTGTCCTAAGTTAGCTATGCCATGCTTTCCAACGATGATATGGCTTGTATCAGGATTTGAGATTTTAAAGGAAGCGCCACAACGAGGACATCTAACTGTTTTTTCCATCCGTTAAGTCACCTCCGCCGCTTTTTTGGATTGGGCTGGATTTAAGGGAGACAAATTGCTGTAACCCAGATGATCTGGATCTTGTGGAATAACTGGATTTTGTTGTGGAATAATAGGCGTTTTCTTTGGAATTGACGGAAGTGTCAAGTTTTCCAGTGGTGTTGGGTTTGGATTAGGTGGCAAAATTCCTGAGTGCGGTTCTGCAAAAACTGGATTCATAGGCTGTGGCATCGTAGGATTTGGAATGTTGGGAGGTTTTAACATGCCTTTTCCCAGATTCATTAAAGGCTCTCCGAACTTGTCAATGGTTTTAACAATCAGATTTTTAGTGGCATTTGCCTCAGCCCTTGCAAAAGCTTGCTCCTCGACCTTGCTGTGTTGTTCGATTGCATTTTTTTCGAGTTCTTGAATTTTAGTATAAGTCTCAAATGCATTTGCTTGTTGAGAATTTCCAAGAAGCCCCATGGTTTTCAAAGTCGCGAGAAGTTCTAAAATTTCCTTGTTGCTGCCACTACCGCTTATGGCTTTCGCGAATAATAAACCGTTGACATCGATTTTCTGGGTTTTTTGGCTTGCATTTCCATCGGGCTCGCCTAGTAAACCCATATTCTGCATCATTTTGAACTCAATTCGCATCCTCAGAAGCCTTCTATACGTCTTCTCAAACCAACCAGTTGACAGAAGGGATTCGTCAGCTTCAGACTCTTCGAGCGCCTTTTTGAAGGGTTGCTCCATATATTCTTGTCTAGGACGGCTAGATGTTTCACGGTTGACTTTTTTGCTCGCTCTTTCCACTAGACTCTTCGACAGCTTAAGTTCTCGGCTAACATCGCGAACGGAAAAACCAGATTCCAAAAGCTGTGTTGCTAGAAGCATCTTCTTTGTTTTCTCTTGTTCTTTTTTCAAGTCACTCTCAGAAGGTTCAGACATATCAGAAGACATAGGTTCAGACGCTATGTAAGGCACTACGGTAGGCTTTTCACTGTCTTTTGGCTCTGTCTTGATGTTGTCTTGGTTCTTGTCTTGGTGTTGTCTGGGCTCTGTCTTGATGTTTTCGCTCTTGTCTTGACTGTCTGTCTTACTTGTCTTTGATTTTTTCAATTTTAATCGCCTTCACCTTAACTCCGTTCTTTTTGAGATTTTCCGTGATTAGTTTTCTGAGCAGCTGTGATACGCTGAGTTTCTGTCTCCATGCGACCTCGCCAAAACTCTCATAAATGTCCTGTTCAACTTTCGCGCCTAACAGTTTTTTTCCCAAGAAAGTCACCTTAGAATGCGTGGATTTTGGTTCTGTGTTCTAAACGCAACCGCTCTTACTCTCGCGTTTCTGAAAGCTCTGAGTTTTGCTTGTCTTTCAAAATATTGAGCGCCGATCACTAAGCAAATTCCAGCGAAGAGACCAATCAGCACACTTCCGCTATGAATCATAGTTTTCGCATGGGCTATTGTTTTTCTTTTTTTGACCATGTTGATTCTCCATTTATTGACTCTGCGATTAACCGTTTAAAAGATTAACGGTTCTGAATTGCAATAAAAAAGCTAATTGTTAACATTCATGCTTCAGTCTGTTTTCGCAAATATACAGCTACGTGTTAAACAGGCTTTTTCAAAGTTAGAAGCGCTCGAATTAATGATGGGGGAAATTTGGAGATGCCAAAATTGTTGCTGGTTGAAGCAAGGCAAAGGGCAGATTATTTCCCCTTCATTAAATTAGCGTTCAGTCTATATATTATTTTTCCATCGGAAACCTTATATCGTGAGGGTTACGAGATCCTATGTGGTGTCAAGTATGGAACAGAAAAAGACGGTTCAGAAGGTTCTGGCGAACTTTCATCGCAACCGATCTCAGCAATTGCTAGAGGATTTTCTGAATTTTGACATTGAAATGAAAAGCTAGGTTTCTGCAAGTTGAAACGAAGGCTCCAGAGGGCTTGTTTTAACTATAGAAGCTCACTAACACCAAAAAACTTTTCTGTCTCTACACGGTTTCCATGCATAACTAGGTATTTGAAAGCGTTTAGGCTGGGTTTTGTGTGCATTATGCCCTTGGCGTGTATGGTGTCCTGTCTTGTCTCCCCTATTAAAAAGAAGCTTAAAATGGGCTTTTGTTCGTTTGATAAGCTCGAATAATCTATGGTGACGCGAACATTAAAGTTTCTAATTCGTTTCTTCCGAAAATCTATTCGGACATTTCAATCCAAGAGTACTTGAAAGATAATGTTGTCGAAGAGAAAGCTGATGGAAGGGTTAGAGACATATCTAAACACACTCCTAATTTAGAATTCGAGTTGAAGTTCAAGCTTGTCCCAGAAAGGTTATACACGCAAAAGGCAAGGGAAATAGCCAAAGGGAGACTGCGATTTATGGAGAACTTCTTTGAAAAGTTGAAGAGGGAAATCAAAGGAGAATTGTAGTTGGTTATTTCTCTTCTTTTTCTTCCGTTTCTCCTTCTTGAACGACTTCGGCTTCTGCGAATCTTCTGCTTATTCTTGTTATCCTTATTTTAACGTGGTCGCCTGGTTTTCTGTTTGGTATGAAAGTTACTAAACCCTTTATTCGGGCTATGCCTTCTCCTCTGCGGCTTGTTTCTTGAATGTCAACTTCATATTCTTTTCCAATTTCAACTGGTTTTGGTGGGAAGCTGTTTCTTCTGCCGAAACCTCTTCTTTCTTCCATCCGTTTCACCTCTCATCTCGTGTGATAAAAATTGTTTCATCTATTTTCTCGGTTTACTCGACCGTGAGTTCTCCGTATTTTCCAACGTTTAACTGAATCTCTCCTCTGAAGCTTGTGATGTATCCATTTTCCACTTTGACCTTGTCGTTCACGTTTACTTGGTCGATCTGTTCGTTCCATAACGTCAGTTTTATTGAGCCCGTTTCGTCGCTGATGATGGCTGTTGCCACGTTGTACGTTTTGTCTCCGAATCTCGATCGAACCTCACGTGTTTCAGCTTTTTCTTTTACTGTGCCTTCAACAGTGACACGTTTCATTCCATTCCGCAAATCTTTTATTTCCAATTCTCATCCTCCTTGTTCAGGGTATTCTTTCCGCGACAGCGAATTTACCGCCAACAGACACAATCTTGACCGTAATACGTTCGCCGACCTTGCCTCCAGAAACAAAAATCATGTAGTTGTGCATTCTCGCTATTCCGTCGCCCCTGCTTCCAATGTCATCAATGACAACCTCTAATTGTTGACCCCTCCATATGGGTGCTTTTTGCAAAAATGGTTTGCTTGGGCGGTACCTTCTTTTGCTTCCGCGTCTTCTTAATTTCCTTTTAGCGTTTCTCGTTTTTTCTGGTAGTCTTCTCGGCATATTCTGCTTTCGTCCTTATCGCGGAACCAGCCTCTCCAACAAAACTTCAGTGTCACGTCAGTAACACAAGTTTTGGGAAGGCTAATTACATGCAAAAAAGCCGTTCCACCATATAAATCTTGTTGTAAGACATTAACGACATATAACTATTCCTAAAACCACATCAAGTTTCTCAATCACAGGTGCTAAGGACTGAGCACCGTTAAACCATGGTCTTAATTCTTGAATATGAGTTACACTTAGCGGTCCATCCCAAACCATTCGTGGTTCGACATGAAACTTCTAGGAACCCCATAAAAAGTTTACGAAATTGCATAAACTTTGGGACGTGCCCTTATATGAACTCTTAAGAAAGGAACTGACACGTGTCATTATACTCTGTTTATTTTGATTTGTTGTTTAGGCACGTGAAACTTGCAGCCTGTAGCCCATTCGCTCGCGCATGCTTGATCCATAATTTTGCAGACAGGCTCCATTCTGCATTTGCTACACCATTCTCGGTAAAAGTCTGAGACTTGGCGCGTTGCGATATAGGGCTCTTGGATCTCTTGGAATTGGTCTTGGAGGTCTTCGAAAAACGTGAGGCGTTGCAGATAAACTTGTGTCGTAGTTAAGCTAGTATGTCTTAAAATTCGTCTTAAGCCCTCAAGCGTCTTTTTAGAGTCACGTTTCTTCATGTCTTCATGCCACTTAGCACTGAAATAGTGACGGCAAAGTCTAGGGCTGAAACCTTCCACGCCAGCCTTAACGCCGATCCCGTCAAATAGATACCAGATTGCTGTTCTGCTGAGGGGCTTGTTCAGTCGGGCAACCTTCAAGCTGTCTTCCCTGGTGAAAACAGTGCCTTCCCACCGGTCACCAATTAAGTCTTGGATCAACTGTAATGTGATAGTGTCCAGAGGCAAAGGGTAAAACTGCTTTTTTTTGCTGTCCAACACTTGAAAACGGCGATCCTCAAAATTTATATCTTCAATGTTTAACGTGCGGATTTCGCTTACGCGCAAGCCGATTTGCATAGGCAGGCGAATCATTAAGTAATCGCGCAACTTACAATGGATGCGAGCGTAGTCATGCACTTTCTTAATATCTGTCCGGCGAATAACTATTGGTGTGCTTCGCCTCATCCATTCACGCATTTTTCTTGACCCTCAAAACTTTTGTGTTTCTGTCATACGTGCCTTCAAACAGAGAGATCCAAAACTCTGGATACGCGCACATTCCATTCATGGCTTTTTGATAAAACTGTAAAGCCCGCACTGGATCTGGATCTCCGTTAGGCTCTGGAATTATTTGAGCTGCATTTATCCAATACCATGTTTCACCATTGACAGACCACTGAAACAAGTTGATGTGCCCCTCATTGGATTTGCGAAGCATAATCTGCATGTTAATTCATCTCCACGCGTCCACATTTTACACAATAGCTGTGAGAACCCCTGAATTCCAGAGGTTGATAGATGCCTTGCTCTTTGCATTTTTTGCATGTTTTTGTCATACCATCACTCCCATATATTCTGTGGATATCCTCATTACTAATTAAGGGATATCCTTATATTTAAGTATATCTAAAAGATATTCATGTGATAGGTTATGAGTTTGCCAGTGAAGTTTGAAATAAAAGTTGTTCAAGTCGGAAACAGTTTGAAAATCACTATCCCCAAAGAAATAGCTAAACATCTTAACATTAAGAAGGGCGACGTTGTTCAGCTATGGGTTGACAACCAACACGTAATCGTGGAAAAGAAGGAATAAGCCATGAAACCTATACCCGAACCAACAGTCTCAAAGGAAGATATAGATAAGTATCAAAAGGAGTGGCTAAAAGAAAGATGGAATAATGAAATGTATCCTATGCATGATTGGTTACATAAACACTATAAGACGTTAGAAGAAGCATTAAGTCACATTGAAGACGATTTGAAGTATACAGGACCGCCTAGCGAACCTCCAGAAAAAATTCTTCGAGACATTCTTGAACACCAAGAGGATCCAAAAATTGTGGAAGAAGCAATGGTTGAAGCTAATATTGTTTTACTCAAGAAGTTGCTCAAACAAAAATTAATTCTATGTCCTCATTGTGGTAAACCATGTTTAGTTTGGGGTTGTTGTGGAGAACCATTATTAGAAGAAAAGAAGGGTTAGGGTTTTATGTCTATTAGGCTAGGGTAAACCGTTATTGTTTCGCGAAAAAATCCTTGCGTTCCACAACCACTTTTCTACATTGTGGGCATTGATACAAGAAATAGTCGTATTGTTCTGTCGCCCAGTTTTCTATGAAGTCTAACTCCACTTTGCATTTACCGCATGTTTTAGAGCTCATGTTCCAAGCCACGTTAACGCGCTATATAATACAAGCCTTTTCCCAAGCGTCTCTGACTTCTTTGTTGATCCACCAAGATCTCCTGAATAGATGTAGCGGGAGGCTGCCGTATGTTTGCGCTGTTCACTAAGGTTGCGCAGGTGCCAAAGCCGCCTTTAGCTGTTAATGAATGTTCCACTGTCACCACATCATAATCCGCTGCGCTAATGTCTTCCGCTGGAATTGTTATGCTTAATCTGTCGCCTATCTTAACATTCGTGTTTCCACGTATGACAACGTCTAAACGGTTCACACCATCTTTAAGCTGATACAATAATGTCTCCGCTCTTTTCGTGCAGTCACTGTCACTAGGCAATAAATCATCTACGATTATAACGTCGCGCTGTCCATAATCTGTTTGGCTAGTTGCATCTTCCGCTGTGCCTCTCCATCTTCCGAAACTGAAGCATAAACCGTCTAAGTCCCAGTTGAAAGCCATGCCACTGTCAACCAGAAATTCTATTCCTTGCATGTTATTCCAAGTTGGCGAACCATGACTGACCCATTCACCACTCGGATTAGTATCTGCATCATAAGTGTTGTTGTCGCCTAAACGTGCGATTCTGAAAGCCCATACACCATTAACGCCGGGGTCAGCGAACGACCATTCAAAATAGTTACTGTCGTCAGGACACCAAATCCGGACATGATGATCATCAGCTAATAACGCGCTTCGTCTTCCCCAAAACTGTAGCGCTGAATAACCTTCTTTGCCTTCCACGCTCATTTGACTGAAAGTTCTGTAGTATTGACAGTCATAGCTTCCGTCTGCTGCACACCTTAAACAGTTAATTCCAACTTTTTGGTCGGTGTCGTTACTTGAGAGAGTGCCTTTTGTTGCAGTCCAATCTGACCCGTAAGTCCAAGCGTCACCACTAACTGGAAAAGTTCTCCCCGCATAATTCAATACTGCACGGTTAGGATCAAAAGGCGCGTCATGCCCATACACCCAAATCTTGTTTTTAACAGCAAGCAAGTCACGCAACACGCGATAACTTAAAATGTTGCTGCCTACCGTGAGAGTTTCTACTCCAGCAGTTCTAATCGGCCTAGTTTTCCAATGCAACTTATTATCCCATGAAACAAAAAAGTCTTTTTTCACTTGTGTTCCAGCATCAAACCAGTAATCGCTAACTTTGCTTAACACGTCGAAGTAGGTTTCTCCGTCACACATTAGTGTTACCGCTGTAGCATCCGCTGTTATTTCACCTAAGGTCAAAGATAAGTCGTTGGCTAACTCGGTTACGATTGTGCTTGCGCCTATTCCTTCCCATGCCTTTCGAGTTTTGATTCTACGCTGCAAAATTTCGCCTTGATTGCTACATGCAAAATGCCGCAAGTAACCACTGTCAACGCTTAAGGGAGCTGTGATCTGATAGATTCTACCAACCGTGAGCGGATCGCCAGGCACGGCATCATAGGCTAACCACATTTTCACAAGATCATTTACAACTACATCATTATAGTAGTATGTGTCTCCATTCTTTTTTGTTGGAACAGTGAAACTGAAAGTTCCAATTCCCTGAGTTAATGTTTCTTTGATTTTAACGTCTAAAGCGTCACTTGTGATAGTGTGAATTTTCTCTGGTGTCGCATTCCAAATTTCAATTTTATAGACTGGTATCATCCTTGCAGGTCTCCTAAAAGGTCTGTATAAGCGAAAAGAGCTATTCCCATGCTGCCGGCAGCAACTAACCATCCAGTGGGCCCGCTGGCAGCTTCAGCAACCATTAACAGTTGAATGCTTCGGATAGTCATTTCAATGACTAAACGAGCTTGCTGCAACAGTCGTATCATTCTGTTAACGTCAGGAGGCAAACCCGCACGATTAGCTAAAGCCACGTAAGTTGTGAGCAAACTATTCACTGTGGCTAGGTCTTTTTCAGCGTCTGACACGTTAACTTCTAAATCAAAACGAATATCGTGAGCTTCACTCATTGACCCCTTGCACCACTTTAGCTTTAATCATTTCTTCTATGTCTCCGCTGACTTGCTCCCAAGCCGGTTTCATATATGGATTTATCCTTTCTTGAATGGCTGCGTAATTTACGATTTTTCCAGTCTTAGGATTTGTCACATAGCCTCCGGCTCGGACTCGGACAATTCTATGATGATGATATGAAGGCGCTACCCGTTCAATTCTTATGCTGTCTCTCAACGAGCCCGTGTCAACTCTGACAAGAACTTGCGCTATTCCCTGCATCAAACGAGCCCTATCCATCAACACCTCGAAGGCATAGTCTAACATTTTCTCTGGAAGCTCCGCAATATCTTGTTTTACCGTGCCTCTGGTGAAGTCAAGTTTCAAACTCATGTTGTTTCCTCAACTCTCAACGTTTTCTTTAAGACGGGTTTGCGAGTTTCAACATACTCTTTTAACCAACTGATCGCATGTTCTCTTTCGCGACTTAAATCAAGACCAAACCTAGCATGTAGAATACCCATACCCTCTTCTACCGCTAACGTTTGAATAAGATAGTCTTGGTCTTCCTCAGTTAAATCACCGGGTATTGTCTGTGTGGCTTTAACACGCTCGCATATAGCCTTCCACGATTCGTATCCTTCAATCATTTTTTTCACCTATTATTTTTATGATGAAGCCTTCGCAACAATGAAGGGTATTCCGCTTTTTTTCTGCTCTACTTCTTTTAGTTTTTGTGCAGCCTCTTTAATCGTGTTCATAACTACAGGGTTACTCGCTAAGTCGCTGACGCTAACGCTCAAGCCTTCCACTACAACATTACCTATCGAATAGTAAAAGCCATATTTGATTGCTCTAGCAGCGATGAATACAGCGGCTTTCTCTTTCGACGTTAACGTAACGATTTTGCTTCCAGCTTCGCCACTCATGTTTGGCAGTTCAGCACCGAAAAGGTTGAGAGTATCAATGGCTAAATCTATGATTTGCTCTAGATTTGTGTCTGAGATAGCGCCCCCAAGATTCATTATAGCGTCTAAGTCGCTTGCGCTTACACCAACCATTTGTCCGTAAACATAGAACAATGCAGTGTCGTTAAGATATGAGGTCCATACTCCATTGGCATAGTCACCAAATATTTTCAAGCTGTGAGTTACAGTATCATCGAAAGCAAAATGAACATAATTGCCTCCATCAATAGTTCCAGCCGTAGGATTCAAGAAGGCAATACAGTAGTAAGCATCCGGCTGCATCACATATTGTTGCGCTCCACTAAACGTGAACGTGATTGTCTGATTTACCCCGGTCAACGTGGAAACGTCAAAATCGTCACTTGTTGCCAACGCGCTTCCAGTTGGCTTCCCATCCACCCCATAAGTGCCCCCCATACCGTATAATACAGCGTGACCCATACCCGTCGGAGACCCAGTTTTCTTTAGAGAGAACTTTGCTTCAATAATCTTATATTTGAAACTTAAATTTTTAAAACATTGAAAAGCTGCACTGTAAAATACGCTGTCGGAAGGATGATGATCTGCTATTGGTCTATGAGCAAAATAAAGTGCCCAACTGGCTATTAATGTTCCCGTCATGTTTCAAGCACCTCTGGAACATATTTCATGTGCCGTTTAACCCCAGTTTCTAAGTTGGTTACGTCAACATCATTGTAAACTTCGTGTCGCTTTCGTGCATCCACGGTTTTAGACAGTTCAGTATTGCACCCCGCGAATTTGCCAACGGGAACGTCTAGTTTTAAACCGTACTGGATTATGGTTAAATTGAAAGTTACTGTATCCGAGTCTTCTATGTCTAAAGAGCATCCTGGTCTTCGAGTTATTAGTGGGATTCCGTTTTGGTCTTTTTTGTCCATGTTTATTTGCCATTCAACTTTAAAATCTGTCATTTCTCAAAATCTCCTATTTCCTCTCGATCTTA
The DNA here is from genome assembly GCA_964598485.1 of uncultured Candidatus Bathyarchaeia archaeon. Taxonomy (GTDB): domain Archaea; phylum Thermoproteota; class Bathyarchaeia; order Bathyarchaeales; family Bathycorpusculaceae; genus SOJA01. The sequence goes on along the minus strand of CAZRCD010000009.1, from coordinate 14,979 downwards.
ATCCATGTGGATTATATACATCGAAGAAAACTCCCGCTACACCTGATTTCTTTTTCATTTTAGAAGCCAACGCGTAACGCAACGCATCCACAGCATGATCGTTTTCTTTTATGTTTTCGTCGTAGGTTTGCAGTTCACTTATTAAATTGACGCATTCGCTGCTTATGAAAATGCGTGGCTTACCATCCCCAGCTTTAAGGAATCTTCCAGCTAATTCACGGATTGATTCGTCGCGTTTAGCGTTGCTGCCTTCCGCTCTGATTCCACGACTCTTAAACAACTCTATAGTTTCAGGTTGACTTCTATCACAATAGAAACGTCCTCTTCCAAATTGCGATTGCATCTGTTTAGCTTCCTCTGTTAAAGATGTGTGCATAACTTGCCTTTCGTAAAATTCACTTAAGACATAAGCTCGGTTGTCATTATCGAATCCTACAGCTAAGATACATGACGGATTGGTGAAGCCAAAATCTACACCGTAAATGACTTCTTTTAATATTGACAAGTCTATGAAGTTTAACACGTGAACTGTACTGTCGAAAGGGACCGTTCCGACGCCGACAGCTGCGAATCTTCCGTAAACAAACCTTTCAGCAAGTCCTCCATGATGAGCGCGTTTAATAGCTTCAATATAATCCATTGTTAAATGCGTGTTGTCGTCTATGCTCATACGGTACACTTTGCTGCATGGGTCTTTTGTTAATGGGTTTTCAAAGAAACTGTGTAAGACAGAACCCGGACTATTTGGAGTCGTGGTTATAAAAGCACCCGTTTTATATTTGCCGGGTACACTTCCCCGAATCCTTCGTTGAATAACTCTCCACGCGATATCGAAGTGTCTAACCAGTCGTGCTTCATCGCATTGAATAAAATCTACGTTGGGACCTTCCGCGCTTTCAGGGTCTTCTAGTCCTCCGAACCATAATTTGCTTCCGTTAGTGAAGTCTATTCTGCTTTCAGTTCGCATGTATGATTCGACAACGTGGTTGCTTTCTATTGGATAACCCAGTAAACCTTCCAATGTTGGAATCAAAATTCGTCTTACCATTCTGTATGAAGGCTCGAAAATATAGCCGACGGCTCCATCATTTTCTAATAGGTAACTAGTCATTTCGAAGCAGCCAGCGATTGATTTTCCGCTTCCCGTGCCTCCACTGATTAAACGGTATTTCACTGTGTAACGGTCTTCGTGAAAGCCCCGTTGCTTATCATGTGGATAGTATGGAATAGTGTATTCATTCTTTTGTTGTAACGATTGCATTTTCAGGTCTCCAATATTTAATTATGAAAGGCTTATCCTCTGTTCCTACCTCAACTTGCGGTCCTAAGAGATGACTATAAGCGTTCAACACTTCAATCATGCGGGATAACGCGCCTAACTGAACGTTTTCGTTTTGGCTTGTCATTAATAGGAAACTTGCTTTTCGATAGCAATATTCAAAACGGTTGTGAATGGTTAGTCTTAATTGTTCCGCGTCTATTCCTTGAATGTGCGGTTGCCATTTTCGTTTATTGCGGTAATCATACCATAAGACGCTTTTAGGAATATCGTATTTTTTGCTTAATTCTATAACTGTTTCAGCGCGAGAATAGCCTATTTGTTCGCATTTCAAGACTTCCAACCTTCTTTCTAGGATATTCAAGTTTGACTACTCCATTGAAAGTTTGACTTTTTAAAACCGTTCATCGTTAAATCCGAGGAGTGGTCTTCAGGGAGGCGTGTATCATCAGGGCGGAAAAACCATAAGAACCCTTCAACACTACTAGGCAGTTTCAGCATTATTGTCGCCTCTCTGCAAACATTTTTTTGTATAAGCCTGAGTCAAGATTTTTGGTTATGCGGTTTATTTCGTCTTGTTCTTTTTGCAGTTGTATCTTCTCTTCATCCATTTTCTGTTGACGCAATCTTTCATGTCTTTCAGTTTTAGCACGTCTAATATTTCCTTGTGTGTCTCCCTCAAAATCTAAATGAAAATCGTTTACGCAGATGTCTCTTGCTTCTTTCTCGGTTAGTCCTCGCGCATCCATTATGTTGCGTATGCAGCGTTCTAATCGTGTTGGTTCCTTGAATGGCACGTGTTTTTTATGGTGTGTGGGTAATTCATATCCCCACACTTCAAAACGGTAATCGGTTGTTGTGTAAAGTCCGAAGGTTACACCACTATCGGAAGATGCTCCCTTATTGCAGAGGGTGTCTCGGTAACTTCCAGCGTTATAACTATACCATCCTATGTAATTTTCAGAGTCGCCATCTACGCATGAATCTACTATTCCGTAAACTTGGTTACCATTCAACGTTGCGGGCGTGGCAAAAACAAAACTAACACTACCACTTACATCACTAGCTAGTATGCTTTTGCTGCATAAAGTTGATCCTTCAGGTCTCCAGTAACTATTGCGTAAAACACAGTTTCTAATTTGAATTGTGTAGTCGCCAGCGGGATTTCCTACTTTGATTAACGGTATAACAATTTTTGTTATCTGGTGTGTTGTTTCATGCATGAAAGTTTGGCATTTCCAATTAACCCCGTATGTGTATCCATAACCAGATACGCCTGTTCCTTCCCAACTTTCAAGCAGCACTTCATCCGTCATGGATTAACCTTCTTTCGTTTTGTCATGTTAAACACTTTCTGGGACCTCTTCACGTTTTTTGTGTTTGCAGTAGTCATGGGCCTCTTCGTAGCTCATGCCGTCTTCTAGCATATGCTCTTTTATGCAAGTTTCTAGTTGTGATTCAGATTTTGCGAAAGTTGTGAATTTGCCGTTTCGGTTTCCAAGCCTTCCAGTGTTAAGCAAGTAGCTGATAAACTGGGTACGTCTATCCTGGTCTTGTTTATAGATGGCTTGAGGAATAGACGGGTGAATGTTTTGTTTAGCTACCATGTCAGCAACGAAAACGTCTTCTTTCGTTTGTTTAGTGACTTGTTCATGTTTTGGGTTTCTTATGTACCGATTAATGACTAACGGATCGTTTAGTAGTTGATCACATTTTCTTTCAGCTTCGTCTTGATCGCAACCTCTGTTTTCCATGATTGCTTGGATGCAGCGTTCACGGTCTGTAGGTTTTCTATCGTACCCTTCATTATCAACCGTCATGTACGCGCTAACATGGTAACTGTCTAAACTGAAATTTCTAAAGTCTCCTAACCCTACCTGAATAACCGTAGGATGAAATGAATCACAAAAACAACAATAAGCGTGTTCTAACACTTTAGGAGTAAAAATCATTTTTGAAGGTTCGGGTCTAGTGATCTCTTTTATTCTCTGATCTAAAGCTACTTTTCGTTTTTTCTCTTCTTTATCTGTCTGTATTGCCCTTTTGATTTGTTCACGTGCAGCTCTTTCTCTATTGTGTTTAGCGTCTTTATGAATTTGATCTATTTCTTTCTGAACTTTATGTGTACGTTCTATTTCTTTTTCGCATAGGCTTTTAGCAGTATCCCAACCCCAAGCGTGATCTTCTAGTTTCTTACACATACAATTAGCTAACGCTTCATTTTTGTATGAAAGCTGATTCAACCGTGTTAATGTTGCTTTATCCAGTTGAATGTTAGGTCTAGGCGTTTTCGTATTGGCGTGTCCGAATGAACCGTCGTCCGTACTCATTGTGTTTCACGTCTTTTCTTTGCTTGTCTTTCTCTTTCTAACACTCTAGTTACCAAGTGGTATGAATCGTCATATTGGATTGGTCTTCCGCGTTTGTGTTTTGTTGAACTCATTGTAGTTTCACTTCATCCCTGTGTAATTTTTTACACTCGGATGTACCTGTATTACAAGTAAGGGAATTATTTAAATATAAGTCGTTATGTATAGATAACGTGACAAGAACGACATAAGAAATGGAAAAGGTGATTGAAATGGTTGGATCAACTCAAATAATGATTCGCAGCAGCATATACCAAAAATTAAAGCGGTTTCGAGACAAGAATCGTTTTAGATCGTTCACGGTTGCTATTGAAAAACTGTTAGATGCCGATGCAGAGCTAACCCGTGTTTATTCTGAGATTCTAACGCAAAACGAAAGGAGCAGCTAGAAAATGGAAACTAAACCTTCTTTAAAGAAACATACGCTTCGCGTTTGTCTCGAATGCGGTTTTATGTATTACCCGGAAGACGGTTCCTGCCCTGAATGTGGAGCCGTTGAAACAATCCCTAAGGAATGGTGTTATCAGAAATGAAAGAATCAATGTTTGAAAGGCAAGATAGAACTATTGTATCCGTTAAGAGCATTGGCAAATTAGAATTGTTCGATAAGCCTAAGCAGTGTTGTGATTGTCGCCTATGGTGTGGGCGATGCTGTCTTAACAAGCTGAACAAGATAGCGTGGTCTAAGGCTTGTGAAATATTTGAGTCTAAGGACAGCGCGATGTACGTCATACCTTTAATGGAAGTGGCAGTACAATGAACCGAACAGAAAAATTTTTAGATTATTATGAAAATAGAATAAAGGAAGATCGTGAGGCAAGTTTCTTCGTATTTTTAACTGCGCTGAGTAAAGACAGTGATGATCCTCAAAATATTTTTCTCAGAGGCGACTCTGGGATCGGAAAAACATGGGTGGTCACGAATGTCCTAGATTTGTTTGATGATGAAAACGTGTGGATGTTAGGGGGGTTGTCACCGACGGCACTTGTTCATTCTTATGGTGAACTGTTAGACGCGAACGGTAACCCTATTGAATGGACGGAAAAACCTACGTTAGAGCAAGTGAAAGAGGAATTAGAAGCTAGCGAACCTAACATTTCTAAAGCGCAAGTTCAAAAAGAATATTTTAGTCGGTTGCAGAACTGGAATGACAAACTTAAAGACAGTAAATATGTGGTTGACCTCAACGGTAAACTATTAGTGTTTTTGGATGCTCCACATATTGAGACGTTTAACAAGCTTAGACCCGTCTTGAGTCACGATAAAGAAGAGATCAGCTACAGATTCACGGATAAAAGCAAGAATGGAAGTTTACGCACAAGCCACGTGGTTTTGAAGGGTTGGCCGGCTTGTGTGTTTTGTACGACTGATAAAAACTGGATGGAAGACTTAGCAACGCGAAGCTTAACCATTACTCCGAAAACAACGGAAAAGAAACTTAGAGAAGCATGCGTACTTGTTGGGTCTGACGCAGCCTTCCCCTTCGATGATTTTAAGGCGAAAACTGAGTCGAAAATGAAGCTTGTTCTACAGTGCTTACAAACTGAGATTGAAAACGGCAAAATAAACGTAGCCGTGCCCTATGCTAAACAGTTTAGTCAAATCATACCTTTAAATCAACCCCGGATTATGCGCGATCTGAAACATCTTATGGCTTTCATAAAACTAAACGCTTTAGTAAACCATAAGGATAGACCGAAAATCTCTGGAAGAGAAAAACCCGTTGTGTTGGCGACTTACGAAGATTTTAAAGCTGTCATGGAATATTTCGAGTTTATCGAAGAGACAACAACAAGCGGATTAAACGCGCACATCCTCAACGTGTTTCACAGAGTTATGGAACCATTGAAAACTTTTGGGTATCCTGAATTAGTAGCTAAATGCACGGAAATGCTGCATTATCCTTTAGCGCGTGCTACACTCTACGTTTACGTGCGTGAACTTGCTAAAATCGGATATGTTGACGAAGAGCCTGACCTCAATGATAAACGCAAGAAAATCATTAGTGTGATTCGGAAACGTGGAATTACCTTACATTCTCTTAGAAACGAATTTGGACGGTTTTTCACGCTTGATTTGTTTAAAGCTTGGCTTAAAACGGTTTTAGAATTGTCTTATGAAAAGTCACTTTTACTAAATGCGATTCCTAGTGATAAGTGGGATAATGACGTGGAAGGCTTATTCAATGAATATTACATGGTTCCAGAAACCCCTATCCTTACTAACGCCGTTAGTAAGGATATGGAGTTAGATAAAACAGAGTTTTCACAAGACAATTTTAAAGTTGACGAAAACGCTTTAAACTCGAAAACAAGCCCTAAACAACCGTTAAATTCGTTTGTAAGACAATCTAAGATAATTCCGTTAACTCCAGTGTACGAAGCTGAAAAATGCGAAACATGCGGAGAGTTTCCAGTCAAATACGAATTTGTCGTTGATGGTCAACCGCTTAGACGCTGCCAAAACTGTATAAACCAAATGAAAAGTAAAGGATGGAAATTCACAACCTTGACGGAGATAGATTAAAATGGTTGAACTTGAAAACACCCAGAAATTCATTTTAGACGCTACTGCTGGCTATCGAATGATGTGGTTTGACAAACAACAAGTTAACACGATTTACGTTGATAACCGCCCAGAATGTAATCCTGATGTTGTTGCTGATTTTACTCATTTAGTGACTTTTGCAGATAACACGTTTAAACTGATCGTTTGGGATCCACCCCACGAAATACGTTATCCGACTGATCCAAATTGTAGTTTTATTCACGACTTCGGTTTTTTAAAGCCTGAAACATGGCAATCAGATTTACGAAGAGGCTTCAGGGAATTATGGCGGGTTTTGAAGCCTATGGGTGTGTTGATTTTTAAATGGAACACTAAATCTAAAAAGGTGAAAGATATTCTTAGACTTTTTCCAGTTAAGCCTTTATTTGGACAAGTTACGAAAGGCTCGGCGGGCCGTCGTAAACATGAGTCTAAAACCTATTGGTTCTGTTTTATGAAAATCCTAGAAGAGCGAAGTGAAACAACCATGAGTGACATAATAAAGGAATCCAAGAAAGGAGTCAAACCCCACCTTTTGATAGTGCAACAAATAATAGATAAAAAGAAAGGGGGTGAAAAACAAAATTGAGTAACGACAACGAAACCGCTTTAGAAGCATTCACAGAATTTCTAGCAGCCGTTGACGCTGGAGTATGTGCAGCTAGAGAGACAATTAAGAAAGCTAAAGGAATATCTATCGGTAAATCAGGCACGTGGCATCCTAACGGTGTAGAATGGCAAAACGCGAATGGACAGAAAGGGCCGTACCAAAAAAGCGTTGACTATGAAAACCCGCAACATCAAACTATGCTGCAGGACTTGTTAGATCACGACGGAAAACTTCGACGCGAAAACTATTTCTATTGGGTTTTCAGCGACAACAAAACAATCGGAAGAAAACAAAAGTGAATCCTTTAAATTTGCGGGTACATATCCGCAATTCCACATTTTATTGTAGATAATAATTAGTCGACAATGTAGAAAGGTGAAAGAGTTTGACGAAAGGTAAACCTCAAACACATAATGGTTTTATTCTAACACTTGAAGATTCAGAATTTATGATTGGATTACGCGAGTTTCTACAAGAAGATATGGCGAACCCGAAACATTGTCCTAACTGTGGGGGGATGCTTCCAGAGTTAAGTTTTGATTATAAAGGAAAAAGATTTCGTTTCACTTGCTATATGATTGAGCAAGACGGTAAAATAATAGCTAAAACAGACTATGCTAAATTCGCGAAGTATTGTAGGGCGATGACGGAAAAGAAGGTTTAAGATTTTTTCAATAAAAAGGCTATTTGCAATAACACCTGTTGCAATACCTTGTTTTTTGTAGATTTCCAGACGACTGGAAAGTAACCAATAACCGCTTTTCTTGAACAATTTGCTGAACTGTTTGTTGTCTATTCTCCTTTTGTTTGCGCAACATTATTTTAACCTCCTTTTTCACCATGACCTCTAACAAAAAAGTTTTAAGGGTCTAGCCATATAAGTATGCTTGGGTTATGTTTTGCCTTGGCATAAAATAGTTTTGACACCATTATTAATGACACGATACAAACGAAAAAACGGAGGGTATGTTCACTGTGATCGTTGTCCTAAAACTTTTGAGTTGGATGATACCTTGTGGAGTCATACACATAACAACAGTAAAACCTTACGTTTATATTGCCTAGAATGCTTCGCAAGTTTATGGCGTTGATTTTTCCTTATTCCGCTGTTGGCAATTTAACCTTAACCGTCCCAGTGAACGCGAGTATAAGCTTTAGCGACTTTGCTAATGCTTATTTTTTTGTTTTTCTCTTTCCTCTGAATCTTTAACTAAAGCCCTACTTTCTTCTATTAGTTTCATACGGTAATCAAAATCTCCCATTCGTCTATCCAAATCTTTTTGAAACATCTCTAATCTTCTGTCACGATCTCCCAATTCCTTCTTTAACTTTTCAATTTCTTTAGCTTGCTCTTCAATAATTTCTCCCGTTTCTGAACGCGAAGGCGTTTCAATGCGTAAGAACGGCATGGCTTTTTCAGCGTATAGTTTCCTATGAAATTCACTGTCTAAAGGTCGGTAACTCTCTTCTTGCCCTTGCTTAACTATGTGGCCCATCCAATACTGCACAAACTCAAACCCCGCTTGATTCGCGTATTTACGGAAATACTTACGCAAATTATAAAGTCGCAACTCAGACGGTTTACCCCGTTGTTTCTGTTCAAAACTAAGAACCCCCTTCTTTCTTAATTTTAGAATAGCCTCTCTGAACCTGTGGCTTATATTGGAATATTCTATTGGCTTGTCGGATTCGCGTTGAGTAAACAAGTAACTGTCTTCTGTCAGGTCAGTTCGGGTTTTCAAGTAATTCACCAAGTAACTAACAGCTTCATCGCCTACGAAACTACAGTACGCGCGATATTTGCCCTTCGCTAATTCTCTAGGCACATCTATCTTGCATGGAACCCGCTTTTCTTTTAGGTCTGGTTGTAAATGTTGGATTCTTAACCTACAGATCGTTTGAGGACGTAACCCGCTTTGGGCCATAACCGCAAAAAACGCTTTTTCCCTGGGCTTACTTATGCTTAGAATATCCACGATCTCTTGCTTTGAAATGTCACGATTATGAAAAGTAACGAAAGCAGCTCCACGTGGCACGTGCCCCAGTGGAAGATCACTATACTTAAAGAAACTCTGCACTGCAGTGACATGAACAATCACTGTTTTAATCGCGTATCCTTCACGGGTTAAGCTGCCTATCCAACCACGCACGTACTGAGCATACTTTCGCCTAAAATCTCGGTCTGTTGACTCTTCGTAATCGCTTAAAATCTCCTCTGGTGTCTTGTCTATGAACTTGCAGAATTTGTTAAAGAATAGTGTGTAGTTTGCTGCTGTGTTTTTACTGTTTGAATGTGAGTATGCTACGTTGTCTATCCACGTTTGAACTGGATTAAATTTTATGTCGGTTTTTGCACGTTGCATTTTAATCGTGATATGGTAAGTAGCTACTAATATATAAATATGTTGTTAATGGCACGTAAATCTTGCTAAGTGCCTATTCGTACCGTAATGCTTCAACGGGATCTAGTTTCGCTGCTTTTCTAGCTGGATATAAGCCGAAGATCATGCACACAATTATGGCGAAAATAAGGGCTATTATTGTCCAGTCTGGCGAAAAAGCAGGGTTTATAGTCATTCTCTGAGCGTCAGGAGGTTGGAACCCTGCGTCTTGGTTTTGTGGTTGTATAAAGCCCGATAAAGCGTAGGCTAATACATGGGAAAGTCCGTATCCAGTGAAGACGCCAATTAGACCGCCCATTATGCCTATTAGCGTTGCTTCCGCGAGAAATATGACGAGAACAGTTCGGCTCTTAGCTCCAATAGCCTTCAATATTCCAATTTCCCGTGTTCGCTCCATAACAGAAACCGTCATAATATTCATTATACCTATTCCAGCAACGAGAAGTGAAAAGTTCTGGCGTATTTAACTTTTATTATAAAGTGCGAAACTCGATTTACCAGTGTTGTGGAAGCGTCTTCGATTAGCAGTTTTATCCATGTGTGCCGTTTTTATGCAACGAAAAGCAGAACATAGTAAGGTAAAAATCCAATGATGGCAATGACTGCACTTTTACTTAGAGGCAAATCAGATGCTGTATGTACCCCTATGGAAGATATTATTATCGACCAAACTGGTAGGAGAAGAACCATTGAAGAAGTGAACAAGATTATGGTTTGCAATACAGATGTTGGACTTACGGCATCAATGGTAATGTATAGGGGGGAGATTAGTAGATATAGGATGTTGAACAACACCTGCATGAAAACCATAGCAATGAGCGCATAACCTACTATTATGAGGAATACTTTGAATTCGGCTTTGATTTTAAATATTTTCCCCGCCATAAACACGGCCACGCCAGACAGCATCCAATAAATGCAAAAGGTTGTAACTGCGTTGACAGCAGAAAAAACTATGATGCTGCTCACGGAATTAATTAACGGTTTAAAATTTCCAGATTGAAAATACACTTTGTCTACAAGTATCGTCAAGTTTGACCCAGTCGATTGTACCCAGACCAGATCAAGTTTAAGACCAGTGATGTTATTCCACGCTGCTTGAGCGCTACTGTTTACCCATTGTTCAGCGTCAAGCCCTACTGGAATGGTGAAATTGTTCCATTTGTCATTTTCAGTTTGATTGACGAGTTCAGCCAAGTCGTAGTAGAAATGATCTGTCGCACCCATAGAGAAAAGGTAAAGATTAGCATTTTGAGGCGGATCTGCTGTGGGATTAATCCATTTTATGCAAAAAGATAGGTTCTTGTAACTATCAATGCTCGAGCAATTTATTTGGCCAATGTTCTTAAGTTCCATCCATATTGTATCATTATTTGTGATGTTAAATTGAATACTTTTGTACCCTAAGAGGCAATCATCGTTATTACATGTGATTTCGGCGTTGGAAATCCACATTGTACAGTTTTCTGTCCATGGATCTGGATTATATGGGTCTAGAGTGTTTGGCAGTGTCTGTTGCACGTAGAGTTTCGAAGCTCTAGTGTATTCGCTTCCTATGCTTGCTAGCGCGAATAGAATCATTATTAAGATTGGTCCTATGTATTTTGGGTTTTGGATTATTTCTTTGAATGCTTTGAAAGGTGAGTATATGACTTTGAAGATTCCATAAGCAAACAATGGTTCACACTCCGTCTATGCGTGATTGTTGTGGATTTATTAATGATTTGCTACATTCCAAGTTTCAGTCGCCTATAAGTTGTATAGTCTACATATTCCAGAAACGGATTGTCCGCTTGATATTTAACCGTTAGTTTTTGGCGTTTTCTTTTGTCCAGTATTTGGCTCGTGGTTATCAGTGAGTAGGCGTCGCTTCCAGCTCCTGAACCGTAACTCACAATTAAGATGCGTTCATCTGGCTTGGCTATGTCTAAAGCAGCCGCTAAACCCATTGGTGAAGAGCCTGAATACGTGTTGCCAAACTTCGCTACTTGAAGTGATGGCGAATACTGTTCTTCCTTAAACCCAAGCTCCTTGGCAACCCTCACTGGGAACCTAACATTCGGCTGATGCGAAACAAAATAGTCAATATCTTCCACTTTTAGGTTAAGTCGGTCCATCAATTTTTTAGCCGCTTTTCTAACGTGCTTGAAGTATGCTGGGTCTCCAGTGAATCTTCCGCCGTGCATTGGGTATGGTTCTCCGTCTCTTCTCCAGAAGTCAGGTGTGTCTGAAGTGCACGAGTACCATCCTTCAATTTCGGCTATGATGTCATCTTTTCCAAAAATGTATGCACATCCGCCGTATCCGACGAACAGGTCTAGTTCTCCTCCGGGACAGTCTCTTGGAGCAGCTTGTGAATTGTCTGCGCCTATTACCATGACGTATTGAATGTTTGATTTTGGATAGCTTACCAGCGAGGCTGCATCCTTGAACATGCTTGTTGCGGCTTTACATGCAAATTCTGTGTCTACAGCATCAACTCCTTGCATATCTCCTTCTTCTTCGCCCAGTTTTAGGACCTGCGCAACTTTTGACGCCATGGGTTTAACGGCATATGGGTTAGATTCTGAACCTACGTAAATCTTGCCAACAAGTGAACTGTTAACTCCAGAGTGGATTAAGGCAAGTTTTCCTGCCTCAACTGAAGCAGTTATTGCATCTTCATCGATGAACGGTACTGAACGTTCAATGTTTCTTTCTCGTATTCTGAACTTTGAAGTGTAAACCCCGTAGCCCACTATTCCCGGTGCATCATACTTTTTATTTGGTTTCATAATGGCGTATTCTTGGTGTGGATAATACTCATCTGCAAATGTGAAAGCTAAAGAAATTGTTGGAATGACGTCGCTTTTTCCAACAGAATAGCGTCTTCTAAACCTTGGGACGACATTCCTTCCCTCAAAGGCTGAAAGGTCTATTTCTTCATTGTCTTTTATTATATGGTCTGTTAGTCTTCCTGGAACTCTTATCTTTCCATTGTGGAAGGAGACTATGCCGTAAATGTAGTTACCCAACTTCGTAAACTTGTTTGTGGGCTTGTCTATGAAGGTGCATACTTCCAGTTTGCCTTTATCGTAGAATAAGTCTATGTCAACCATTTTTCCGAAGCTTTTTCTTCCGCAGTTTCCGCAGTAGTCCCTTATCTCAAAATATTCTTTACCACAAATTTGGCAGCGTCTTCCCCTCAGCCTATCGCCAAGGTATGAAACCCTTCTCTCTATCGGCTCACTACTCATTCTCATTTCTCCCTAAAATGTAAACATAACCTTTAGTTCCAAAACCCTCAAGCTCAAGCACACATCCATACTGTAATTTTCCGTCATTTTTAACTTGTCGTTCACCAGCTTCGCCCCTCAACTGCTTGAAGACTTCAAAAACTTGGGCTCCACCTGTGGCGCCTAAAGGATTGCCATCAGCTTTTAATCCGCCATTCGTGTTTACGAAGAGTTTCCTCCCGTTCATCTCATAATGCCCTTTGTAATCTTTGCAGCTTTCGTGTATGCACGTCCACGCCTTTCCGCGTTCGCAGAAACCTAAGTCCTCAAGAGAAATCATCTCCATAACCGTGGACTGGTCGTAGACCTCAGCAATTTTTATGTCCCAGAGGTTTATTCCAGCCGTTTTCAAAGCGTTTTTCATGGCTATTTCGCTCACTAAAAAGTGTGTCATGTCCTCTCTTGCTGGAAAGGTCAGATAATCCGTTGCGGATGAGGCGCCGAGAATATGGACTGGTTTGTCTGTGAATTTTTTGGCGAATTCTTCGTTTGCAAGGATGAGGGCGGTTGCGCCGTCAGATATTGGTGCAAAATCGTAAAGTCCTAGAGGTTTTCGGGCGTTTTTCCTCGCTTTTAAAACGTGTTCGATGGTTATTTTTCTTTGGTATTGTGCGTACTCGTTTTTGGTTGCGTGTAGATGGTTTTTGACTGATATTTGTGCTAGGGCTAGGTTTAGTTTTTCAAGGTCTTCATTGGTTACGCCGTATCGTTTTATGTAGGCTCTAAGCATGAGTTCATGGTTTGCTTCTGGTGTGCATCCCGCGTAATAGCTCCATGGGTCTTCTAGAAGCATCAAGTCGTCGCGGATTTTGTCCCATCTGTCTGTCATTTTCTCTAGTCCGCCAACCAAAACCATGTTGTATCTTCCAGATTGGATGGCGTTGCAAGCGTTTAGTAGGGCTGAACTGAAGGAACGAGTTACTTCCATTGGGACGTGAAGTTCTGTTAGTTCTGAAAGGAATCCTTCTTCCAGTCCGAGTTTGTTTGTGATTGGGAGGAAGTAATCGGAAAGGTAACAAGCTTTCAGGTCTTTACGCTCTATACGTGCTCCTTCTGAGGCTTTAAGCCATGCTTCTTCAATTAGTCTTTCTGGTTGCTTCTCGTAGTGTTCTCCAAATTTTGTTCTTCCAACAGCGACTATGGCTGGACGATTTTGCATTCTTTTACTCCCTTCTCGTCAATTGCAACTTATCCTTTTAACATGACTTTTAAGTGTTTGCCGTTTTGCGGGAAACTCATAACTTACTTATAAATGATTAAGGGATCGAGGCGGCGTTATTGGTTGGAGAAGAAAAATATCGCTTGGTTGTAAGTGTTAAGGAGATTCGTGGAAACTGTCCAGTTTTTAATGTTGGAGACAGAGTAGTTGTGGAGTCGCCTAAGATAGTTGTTGAAAGAACTGACAGCATCTGCGGTCACGCTTTTGGTTGCATGCTTTCCATGATTGTTGCTTTAAGCCGTGGAATAAGCTTCAAAGAGCTGGGGTCAGCAACGGAAGAGGGTGAGAAAGGTTATTTTCAATGCTTGGATCCGGGAAAACCTTACACAAATGGTGGAACGGTGCTTTTTGAAGTGAGACGCGAGAGAATGTAAGCTTTAGTTCATAAGATTTTTATTGTGCGTAAGTGGATAGGCTAACCGTTAAGTGATTTGAATGATGCTGTCGAGTCTGGTTCGGCTTATGTTTCTTACGGTCTTGAGTGTTGGTGCTAGAGAATCAGGGTGGGAGATGATTCCTGAAGGACTTCGTCTAGTTTTTTCACTGTTCTGACTTGATAGGAAGTGATCAGAATTGCCTGATGAAAGAAAGCGTACGATGTTTTTAGGTTTGGCTTTTCTAGTTTTGCTGGTTCTTTCTTCTGTTGAAAACACAGTTTTTTTCGGTACTCTAAGTGAATTTTTTTCAAATCAGTTTTTGGCTGTTGGGATGCTTTTCATACATAACGTTCTTGTGGTCTCTCTCATTTTGCTGGGTATGACTTTCTACGTTAATTTAGTGATTTTGGATTTCTTTAAGAGGGAAAAGTATTCGCATGTTGTGCTTGATCATCCGCGAACTTTCGCATTGGTCTTCACAATTATGATTGTTTTTCTTAGCATTCTGCGCGGAAGTAGTCTTCTTGGTGGAATAAACGTTGAAGTGCTGCCTTTAGTTCTGCTGATAAGTGCTCCGATCGGAATAGTTGAGGGCTACGGCATTTACTTGACAATTGAGAAGACGTTTAGCAGATCGATGTCCATGAGAGGCTTGGCTTACATTTATGGTATATTCTTCATTGCAGCCGTAATGGAGGTTGGCTTCATAAATCTCTTGATATGGGTTACAACAGGGTAGAATGCTGCAGCGTAGGGTGAGGTTATGCGTTTTCACAAGGGTAAATTGAGTACCCCTCTATAATTTTTGTATGTCACCGTTATTTGGAGCCAAAAATGTTCTTTTTTTAGCGCGCTAGGCTGTTTAGAAATTAATTTGTTGTTGGGCTATTTATTGTTAGGA
>CAZRCD010000008.1:0-90781 GCA_964598485.1 uncultured Candidatus Bathyarchaeia archaeon | reverse complement strand
GCCCCGACGTTCTCGAACCCCCAACATTCATAATGTTCGTATCCTCTAATGTAGTGTTCATCCGTTTTGGAGATGTCGTCAACATATTCGACAGTTGAGACTCTCCACTGTGTGTATTCAGGCTTAAAGCCCCTTTCAAACACCTTTCTCATGTCTTTCACTTTGCTGAAGCTTTTTGGCATGAATAATTTCATGAGAAGTTTCTTGTGCCAGGGAAAAAGCGAAATCATGTCAAAGTCGTAGTTGCTCGGGTTCTCAGAATATTTGGTCAACTCGTACATCATCGTTGGGAATCTCTTCGGGTCCCATAGCATGCCGCTCCAGAATATGAGGTCCCGCCAGCCGATGTTAACGTAATCTCCAACCCCTGGTCTTAACGTCACCTTTACTCCCCGCACAGCCATCTTCGCCTCCCTTCTCGCGTACTCTGTGTCATAATAGGAGGAGACCACATGAGGGCGAACAGTCACCGAAACCTCAATTTTTGTCGGCTCCATTCTTGGGTGCTTCACAACGTTCAGGATCCGCCTGCCCTCCTCTGTCTCTATCTTTATCACGCCGTTTGCGAGGCTCATCATGGCTACCAGGTCTTCTTCCTTGCCGCAGCCCTCGTCTATGCAGGCTACCACAGCGTTTCCCCTAGCAGCCAGCCTAGACAGGGTCTGCCTCATAAACCTCAAGATCTCTGAGCCGCTGAAGAGATACGGAGAAGTTAAGGAGTCAAAAACTAAGATTCCTTTTTTTCCTATTCTTTCCTTTAGCTTCGAGATGGCTATATCTATACTCGAAAGGTCGTTACAGTCAGCAC
Source organism: uncultured Candidatus Bathyarchaeia archaeon (assembly GCA_964598485.1). Classification (GTDB taxonomy): domain Archaea; phylum Thermoproteota; class Bathyarchaeia; order Bathyarchaeales; family Bathycorpusculaceae; genus SOJA01. The sequence continues at coordinate 89,973 of CAZRCD010000008.1, read as the reverse complement.
AAACGGTGTCCGGTCTATCTGGAACCGAACTACCCACCGTCTCATTGTAGGCGTCAACGAAGTTCAGCAGGCCCGGTTCAATCTCCCCCAATCCTTGCTCCCTTAAGGCCCGCTCGGCATCAGATGGACTATATTCGGTGGTCACATAGATGATGGGCCTATCCACCGCCAAGCTCTTTAGGGCGATCTGCTGGCAAAATTTCGACTTTCCCGCTCCAGGGGGCCCAACCAACAGAAGTAGGCTTCTTGGTGGTACTTCTTGTATTTGGGTTAGAGATATCAATAATAATCCCATTTATTAGTAACGATACTAAGTTTATTTAATTTATCTGTAATGTTCCAACGAGCTTGATTCTTCATCTGACAGCGGTTAGGCGCAACTTTTAACATGCCATGCAATGGTAACCGTGGGGGGGCTTTAGGCTCTTCGTTTTGGTTGTCCCTTCTCGAATACGACTTCAATTTTTTTGTCTGTCTCAGCGATGTTAGGGTGTTTTATTATGGTCAAGGTTAGTAGAGGCTCATCATGCTTAGTTTCGACTTTTGCCTTGACGACGATCTCAAAGATGCCGGCGGCTTGGTCGATGACGTCCTCCATCCCCCTTACCTCTGTCATGAAGAATAGGCCGTACGCCTTGTTTTCCCTTATCCTTGTGCGAACCTTGCTTAGAAGCCTACAAATCTTGCTCTTGTCTTCGTTGTAGAGAAGCAGGGAATCTAGGAAGTCACCGAAGAGGCAACTCTTTTTCGTCAGCTTCATGTACAACTCCCTTTCAACCAGCATAAGGTGTTGGGGTTTAATGATCTGCACTGGCTGGCTGAGGGCACCCTCCGTGGCCTGGCCAAAGACGCATCCGGGCCAAAAAGCCGTGACTAATACCACGTCTAACCCTTGGGGAGCAACAACGCAGGGTTCTGACACAAATGCTACGAACTCCTTGGAACTCTTTAGCCTGGACAGTAAGGGACGGAGGAGCGAGTTACACAATATAGTTTTTGGGATCAGAGGGCTACGAATAATAAGGCAGGGTTCACCGGCAACGATTATCTCGTCTAACTCCAACTTTCATCAACTCTCATTTTTCGTTTCATCTGAATTCCCACTCGCAGTAAGGATCACCCATCGCTATACACTTGGTCTCTTTAACGTGCTGATTTTTAACAGCTGAAAAGAAACCGTTAAGGAAGCCCGTTGTGAAATAGCAGCAAGGCTCTTCCCGTTTCTTCGTCATAAACTCATAAAACACGCTCTCGCAATTCTCCTTCATTCTTATGGTCTCATCCGCTGTGACCTTTCCCACTTTGCAGTATTCCAAGAAGTTTAGAACGCGGTTCACCGCCTCATCCTCCCTTACCCCCGCTTCCATCAGGTGTTCACCGACCTCCTTCCCCGCCTTTGCTCCCGCCATCCTCATGACCACACGGTACCTCTCACCAGCCAAAGTGGGCTGAACCATGACGTGCATAATAGCACTCAATCCTACATCGCTTCCCAACCTAGGCCTGTCTACAAGGGGTTTTCCATCGAGTAGAAATCCCATGAGGCGATCCATCAGCCGGTCATGCATCCTGTCTAAAACTGTGCTGTCTATAGCTCCCAGGGAATCCTTTAGCTTATCGATTTCTCCAGGGACGACCTTGAACTCGCAGTAGGGGTCCCCGAGTCCTATGCATTTTACCTCAACGGCGTTCCAGTCCCGCTCAAGTCCTTTCCACCTCTCAAGTCCTTTGCACATGCCTGCAGTGGATGCGGGGAGTATCGAAGCCATGGCGGCGCCTACGTTCTCGAATCCACAGCATTCACAATTCTCATATATTCTAAAGTAGTGCTCGTCAGTCTTGGAGACATCTTCAAGGTATTCCATGATGCCAAAACCCATCCCTTTCAACATCTTCTCAAGAGCTTTCCACAGTTTTTTCATGTCTTTGACTCTGCTGAGGCTCTTCGGCATGAGTAATTGGAAGAGAAGTCTCTGGTGCCGAGGAGCAACCGACATCATTTCCTTCATAGAATCACCGTGCTTCTTGCTCATTTCATACGTTATCTCCGGGAACCTTTTGGGGTCCCAGAGCATACAGCTCCAGTGGGCAAAGTTAGGCCAGAACAAGTTCACGTAGTTCCCAACCTCTCTTCTGAGCTGCGCGAGACCTGCGCCCTTCATACTACGGAGAGCAATCGTCATAATCTCCTCTTCCCACATCCTCATATCCCATAGCTTCTCCGGAATCTTGGCCCCGGGAACCTCGATGCTTCCAGGCTCCACTATGGGATGCTTCACCACATTCAGCACCCTCTTTCCTTCCTTCAACTCCATCTTTATCACGCCGTTGGAGAGGCTCATCATAGTCACGAGGTCCTCCGACTTGCTGCATCCCTCATCTATGCAAGCCAGAACCGAGTTCCCTTCAGCTGCAAACTTAGAAAGGGTCAGCCTCATGAACCTCAAGATCTCTGAACCACTGAAGAGGTATGGAGAAGTTAAGGAATCGAAGACCAACAAGACACCCTTTCTCCCTATTCGCTCGCTCATCTTGGAAATCGCTATGCCTATGCCGGACAGGTTCGCGCAGTCCGCACGAACAGTGTCAGGCCTCTCCGAAACTGAAACACCCACAGTTTCATTATAGACATCAACGAAGTTTAGTAAACCTGGCTCGATCTCGCCCAATCCCCTCTCTCTCAAGTCCTTCTCAGCTTCAGACGGGCTACACTCTGTCGTCACGAAAATGACGGGCCTATCCACCGCCAAGCTCTGGAGAACAGCCTGTTCGCAGAACGTCGATTTCCCCGCTCCGGGAGGACCGACCAAAAGAATCGACTTTTTAGGTGGCACTTCTTGTATCTGGGTTATAGAAACCATTAATGATCCCGGTTATAAATAGCCCGAAATGGTTTATTTAACTTATCTGCAAGGTTCCAACAAGCCTAGAGTCGAGTCTTATTTGTAAACTGTTGCGCCGGGATACACTTCTATGCCCTTACCCGATATGTCGTAGGGTCTAGGCTGGTTGTCTATGGCTAACCCACGCATCTTCTCCACCTGAAAAACCCGAACCAGCCTGCTGCCCTTAAGAAAGGTGCGAAGCAGAATAACCCCCTGAGCTAGATACTCCTCGAACTGATGCTCCCGCTCCCACCCGGTTCCCCTCAACTCCGAAATCAACAGATTAGTACAGCCCGTCCTTCTCAGGTCCCTCATCAAGTCTCTCATGGCATAAATACGCTCAACATCATCAGGATACTGAAGCGTAAAAATCGTCACCGGATCCACAACCACCCTCTTCGCATCCACCTCTTTGACACCCTGCCTGATCGCCTCAAGCAACTTAATCAGCCTGAACTCCTTCATTCCGATTTGAATCAGGCCACCCCTCTCCGAAGGCGCAACACGAACCGGCGAAACGTTGATGAACACAAGCTTCTTCTCGTCCTCCAGCTTCTTCAAGTCCCACCCGTACTTCGACATGTTCGTCCTTATGTCGTTCGGCTCCTCCTCAAGGGTAACATAGACACCAGATTCACCGTGCTGAGTCGCCCCCACGTAAAGAAACTGAATCGCAAACGTCGTCTTCCCACTTCCAGGTCCACCGCACACCAAAATCGTGTGACCACTCGGAATCCCCTTCCCCGCGAGAACCTTATCTACACCAGGAACGCCTGTAGGAACATAATCCACCGCCACATCAAACACCTCTAACTCTAAACAATTTTTGCACCATATATAATTCATGTTAATACTTTTAAATACTGTTCAGAGAAAATATCTGAAGAGGATGCGAATGAACAAACTAACAGATGAGGAAAGAAGAAGGCTTCTAAACGCAGCCAAGAAGATTCACGCACACAAGCTCGTGCAAATCAAGGGATACAGGACGCTCGTCAAAAGGGCTAGGGACGAAAGAATCAAGCAACTCTTGATTCGGATCAGCGATGACGAAGGAAAGCACGCCGAGTTCTGGTCTGAGAGAATCGAGGAGTTAGGGGGCGAGCGCGAAGGGAAAATTGGAGCGTATCTTAGAGACCGCAAGGTGGGATTGATGATGAGCATCCTCGGCACGAAGGGGTTCTTTGAGTGGGCCATCGTAGGCGAAGAAGAAGGCATCCAAGATCTAGCCATTCAGGCAGAAAAAATCAGGGACACGGCCACTTCCGAAGCCTGGAGTAGATTTGCCTCTGACGAAAGGATGCACCTGGAAAGGATGAAGACGGAAGTGTTGGGCATGGAGGCTTGGGAGATACATGGCGGCGGAGGGGTGAGGGACATGATCTTCGGAGCCAACGACGGGCTAGTCTCAACCTTAGCCTTCGTGGCCGGAGTATTCGGAGCCATCACAAATCCCTACATTATTCTATTATCAGCAATAGCAGAACTCTTCGCCGGAACCATATCCATGGCCGCCGGTGCGTACCAATCATCCAAGTCCGAGCTCGAGGTGCTGGAGAGGGAAAGTCAGAGGAAAAAAGTAAAGAAGGGCAAAACCCCTGAAGAGGAGAAGGAGGAGCTGACAAAGTTCTATCAGGCAGAAGGCTTTAAGAGAGCAGAGGCTGAAGCAATCGTCAACAGGATAGCTGGGCAAGAAGAAGTGCCCATACAAACAGACACGCTTGAAGAGTTGGGCCTCGCCCCTAAAGAGCTTGGAAGCCCCGTCAAGGCAGGTCTTTTGTGTGGAGTATCCTTCGGTCTCGCTGCTCTCGTGCCGATTTTGCCCTTCGCCTTTCCGAGTCTAAACTGTACGGACGCCCTGGCAGTCTCCACAGTTGCCACTGTAGCCACCCTCTTCGGAGTGGGAGCCATGAAAACCATTTTCTCAAGGAAAAATTGGATTCGAAGCGGGCTAGAGATGATGATTATAGGAGCCTCAGCAGCAGCAATAACCTACATGATCGGAAAACTATTTTCTCTAATAGTCCAAGTGTGATCGTGTCTTCTAGGAAACAATCAGAATGCTTACCTTAGGAGAAGGATAAAGCGCCCATGTTTCATAATCAAAAGTTTCTTTAATTAGAAGGAAGAAGTTGCCCAAGAGTTGGTGTGATGTTGCAAGCTAGATCTACAGAAGAAGCAGAGTATGAAGAAGTCTTGGCGATGACGCAGGAAGCTTTCGGAAAAGCTGCAGGTGGAGGTTCAACAGGTGAACTTGAACGCAATATAGTTGAAGCTACAGTTACTGCTGATCCAAACTTTCGCAAAGGAGACTTAAGAGTCGTTGAAGCAGAAGGCAAAATCGTCAGCATGATGCTTATCATAAGGCGTCAAGTACGAATCGGCAAGGCAATAGTCAACAACGCGATAGTTTCTCCAGTTGCGACTCGTGTAAGCCATGAAAAGAAAGGTTACTGCAGCTTAGTCATGCGAAACGCGATAAACTACATGAAACAGCAAGAATTCGACATCACAACTCTTTGGGGACACCCATGGCTATACACTCATTATGGATATTCGCCAGCCATGGTAAGCCCAAGCGTGGCAATAAAGCCAGAAAGATGCCGCCCAACTGAAGTTAAAGACACTTTTACAATACAGTCTTATGAGGAAACACAAGCAAAAGCAGTCACGGACATATATCACCAGAACACCATCAACCAAGTACTAGCAGAAATAAGAAACCCAGAACCATTCGAATGGAAGGTTCACAGTCCAAACGTCGAATTCCAAACGGTAATTGACAGAAAAGGCAGAGTAATAGGCTACTTTGTAATCAGTCAAACCGCTCGGTCGGGCAGAAACCTATTGGAAATCGGAGTTGCTAATACGGAAGCGTGCAAAATAATCTTCAACAAATTGCTAGACTACGCAAAAGAGAAGAAACTGGCTGAACTAATCTGTCCAATGAGCCCGCAACATCCATTCGCGCAATTCGCATACTGGCAAAACGCGGAACTTAGAACAACAATGGCTAGTGGTGCTGGCTTTGCAAGAATTCTAAACATAACGACTTTATTTGATAAAATGAAAAAGGAACTTGAAAGTCGATTGAATCGTTCAGAGTTTTGCATTAAGACACTATCCCTAGCCGTAAAAACGGGAAAAGAAACAACAACCTTTCTGATTGATGATGGAGAAATCACATTTTCAGCTGAAGAAGAGAAAGCAGACTACACGCTAGAGGCACCACTGCCTTTGTTGAATCCTCTTGTTACTGGATATAAGAGCATATACGAACTCTTTGGGAAGAGAGAAGCCACAATTAGAAGTAGAGTAATCAGAAAAAAACGGATCGGCATTCGACTAATAAATGTCCTTTTTCCGAAGGGCACACCCCATGGGAACAATTTACCCCTAATTTGGGAGTGACTTCAAGCTTCACTGATTTTGTCTAATTCACGGGTTGCCTTGATGTCTACCCTACGAACCATGTGCAGCGCTTCTTCCTCTCTTTACATCCAAGTTTTAGAATTCCGTCTGAACCAGCCTCTTCAAACCAGCCAAACATGGGGCACATGACCCATACGGAACTGTCGTCATACTTGACCACTTTGATATTATGAACAAAACCGTTCGTGCACGTGTAGCCTCTCACTGAGACGATATGAGTGTCTTCCAGACGTCCTGATGTCCCTTGGTCCGACTGTGTCTCTGAACAAAGTTGAGTCGCCTCTGGGACAAACTCATACAGACCTTTGCGGTCACCTTTCTTATCTTTATTCACTAGTTCTTGCTTGGCTCTTGTGGCCTTCAAATTCGACATATATTTGCCTCGGGGAGATAACTATGTATTTATAGTTACGCCGTCATAAATAGACTGCGTGCTTATAATAAATATGGTATATACCATCCACAACGTGTGAAGTAGGTTACCTAAAATTTTCACGTTATATTCGTAATGTATAAAAGGTTCATCGGCATTTTTAGACTACTCTGACCAAAAAGGCGGTCAAGTCTTGGCTCGAATAGGTGTGTATGTTTGCCACTGTGGACTAAACATAGCAGGAGTCATAGACGTTAAAAGCGTCGCAGAGTATGCTTCAAAACTTCCAAACGTGAAAGTGGCGAGAGGTAGCACATACCTCTGTTCAGATGCCGGACAGAAAAGAATCAAAGAAGACATCGAGACAAACAAGCTAGACAGAGTAGTTGTTGCTTCTTGTTCTCCTAGAATGCATGAAGAAACCTTTCGCAAGGCAATCAGCGAGGCTGGGTTGAATCCGTATCTGCTGGAGATGATCAACATTCGCGAGCAAGATTCGTGGTGTCATAGCGAAGAACCAGAAAAAGCCACCGAAAAAGCAAAAACACTCATCGAGATGGCTGTCGCTCGAGCAGTCCTTCTAGAACCGCTTGAAAGAGCGAAAATGAAAGCCAACAAGAGTGTTCTCGTCATAGGTGGTGGAATCGCTGGGATACAAGCCTCACTGGATTTGGCTGACGCAGGATTTAAGGTGTATCTTGTGGACAAGTCTCCAAGCATAGGAGGCAGAATGGCCCAACTTGACAAAACGTTTCCAACACTTGACTGTAGTGCATGCATTCTAACACCGAAAATGGCCGAAGTTGGTAGGCATCCGAACATCGAATTACTAACATACTCTGAGGTTGAAAACGTAACTGGATTTGTTGGAAACTATGAGGTTACAATCCTGAAAAAGCCTAGGTACATAGATGAGGGACAATGTACTGGCTGTGGTGAATGTGAAAAGGTATGCCCAGTTTCGATGCCCAGCGAGTTTGATCTTGGCTTAAAGACGAGAAAAGCCGTGTACAGACCTTTTCCTCAAGCCATACCCAACGTTTTCACAATAGACAAAAAGGGAACTCCCCCGTGCAGAGCAGCATGTCCTGCTGGAGTAAATGTCCAAGGATACATAGCCCTCGCAAGCCAAGGAAAATTCAAAGAGGCTTACGAACTAATTAGAAGATCCATCCCTTTCCCATCGGTTTGTGGAAGAGTTTGTTTTCATCCCTGCGAAAATGAGTGTGCACGTGGGAAAATCGATGAACCAGTGGCGATTAATGCTATAAAACGTTTCGTGGCCGATTACGTTTTAGGCCAAAAAAGAGAGAAACCAGAACCTATACCGAAGAAGTATGCAGAGAAAGTTGCCGTAGTCGGCTCTGGACCAGCAGGACTTACAGCAGCTTACGAACTGACTAAAATGGGATACCCAGTAACAATTTTTGAATCACTACCGAAACTTGGGGGAATGTTGCGCGTAGGAATACCCAAGTATCGACTTCCTAAGAATGTACTCGACAAGGAAATCAAGCTAATTGAAAGTTCAGGTATGGAAATCAAAACCAACATAACAGTTGGCAAGGACTTAACAGTGGACGACCTACTGCAACAGGGCTATACAACTATATTTGTTGCAGTCGGTGTCCAGAAAGGTCGAAAACTAGGAATTGATGGTGAAGAGTCAAGAAGCGTGATACCGGCTTTGGAATTTTTGAAACGAGTGAACTTGGACAAACAGATTAGGATCGGAGAGAAAGTTGCGGTGATTGGGGGAGGCGACGCCGCGATCGATGCAGCGAGAACCGCTTTACGCTGTGGTGCAAAAGAAGTCACAGTGCTATACAGAAGATCGAGAGAGGAGATGCCGGCGTGCCCTTCCGAAGTCGAAGAAGCAGAGAAAGAAGGCGTCAAGCTTCACTTTTTGGTGTCACCAATGAAAATTCTGGCTGAAGAGGGTCATGTTGTTTCCGTAGAATGTATTAACATGAGGTTAGAGGAACCTGACAAGTCTGGACGAAGACGCCCCGTTCCTATTAGAGGGTCCAAATTCGTTGTAGATGTTGACATACTGATTCCAGCCGTTGGGCAGGCACTGGATAAGACTCTTTTGCCAAAGAACATGAAGCTTTCACCATATGGGACGGTTGCCGTTGACCCTGTTACTTTGCAGACGAATCTGCCGGGTATATTCGCTGGTGGAGATGTGGTTAAAGGAGGAGCTACAGTAATCGATGCCATTGCTGATGGTAAAAGAGCGGCTGTTTCTATTGATCGTTATCTAAGAGGCGAAGACATGTGGGCTGGGAGGGAAGAGAGAGCTTCGAGAGTTGAAGAAATCCCTGAGGTAGGGATAGAGAAAAAACTTAGGCAGGTGATGCCCTTACTCCCTCTGACGCAAAGGTTGAGCGACAAAGAAGTGGAACTTGGATTTACAGAAGACATGGTGAGAGAAGAAGCTAACAGATGTCTTGCTTGCGGAGGATGTTCAGAGTGTTTGGAGTGCGAAAAAGTGTGCGAGTTACCAGATGTGATAAATCATCAACAGAAAGATGAACATGTCACGATCGAAGTTGGAGGCATAATTGTGGCGGTAGGGTGCGAAGTTTTTGATGCATCTCTGACCCCGGAATTGGGATATGGACGTTACAAGAACGTCGTCAGCAATCTAGAGTTTGAAAGGCTATCTAATGCAGCAGGACCAACAGAGGGAAAAATTCTCTGCCCTGCAACGGGAAAGCCGCCTAAAAGCGTGGCATTCATCCAATGCGTGGGGAGTAGAGATAAGAGATTCTGTGAATATTGCTGTCGAATAGGCTGTATGGTGACTTTGAAACAAGCCATTCTCGTAAAAGAAAAGGTGGGTCACGAAGTTGACGTTTGTGTTTGCTACAACGACATGCGGGCATTTGGCAAGGCCTATGAGGAATTTTACGCCCGCGCTCGTCAAATGGGAATCAAATTTGTGAAGGGACTGCCTTCAGAAGTCAAGGCTTCGCCGGGAAATTCGTTGCATTTTGATGTTTACGAGTCAAACACGAACAAACTTCTTGAAGTCCATGCTGAATTGGTTGTGCTTGCTTCTGGCCTTATATCCTCACCAGACTTTGCTGAATTGCAGAACATTCTGCGCATTCCACGAAGCCCCGACGGCTTCTTCATGGAAACTCATCCCAAGTTGCAACCTTTGGAAACGCCGACTAGAGGTATTTTCCTAGCTGGTACTTGCCAGAGCCCGAAGGATATCCCAGACACGGTTTCACAGGCAAGCGGCGCCGCAATGAAAGCGGCTGAGCTGTTAGCAACGGGTGAAGTTGAAATTGAGCCACTGATCGCCGTTGTTGAGGACAGTCTCTGCAGTGGCTGTAGAATTTGTGAATCAGTTTGTCCCTATCAAGCTATTGAGATGGAAGACAAAACCCTGGAGGGCGAAGGGAAAAGCGTTGCCAAGATCATTCCAGCAGTTTGTCAGGGCTGCGGCGCATGCTCCGTTGCGTGTCCCACTCACGCCATAGATATGCAACATTACAAGCAAAAGCAGATTCTGGCTCAGATTAAAGCAGCAGCACAAGGAGGAGAAAGAAGTTGAGCTTGATTGATTTGATGACGATGGCAAAGCCAAACAAGGAGCTGCAAAAAAAGATTCTGAGTGGATTGTGGGAGGTCCATCCTGGCGAGTGTTTCCAGTGTATGCGCTGCACCAGTGGTTGTACATCATTGAAACTGCTGGAGCTGAAGCCTCATGAGATTATTCTTCTGGTAAACTCGGGGTTCGTTGAAGAAATCGTTTCATCTGATATTATCTGGGCATGTGCTTCATGTTTGAAATGCAGAGAAAGATGTCCGCAGAAAGCATCCCCATATGACATTATTGTAGCTTTGAGAAACTTGGCAGTGGAAAGAGAAGTAAAAATACCAGAAGCATACATGAAAGCCGTAGCTCAAATCTTGGAAATTGGTTTGATCCAGCAAATTCAAACGGTTACATCAAGAGAAATGCAACATTTCAACAGAGAAAAGCTTGGCCTGCCGAAAATTCAATATGCAGACGACAAGTTTAAGGCTATTTTCATGAAAGCTCTTGGAGGATAAACATGTGAAAGTTGCAATCTATTGGGGATGCAAAATCCCAACGGCACAGTACGCTTATGAAATGTCGCTCAGACAGGTTTTTCCACATCTAGATATCGAGCTTGTTGATTTGAAGGGCGCGTCATGTTGTGGTGGGCCTGTAAGAAACATTAACACTTCTGCAGCGATGTATCTTTCTGCGAGAAACTTGGCTCTCGCAAGTCAAACTAGCCTAGATGATTTGCTTGTACCATGTAATGAGTGTCACTTCATGTTAAGCGAAACGAAACACAGAATCACTAATGACGAAGAGATGCGCAAAAAGATTGAGGAGTTGCTGAGAGAGGAGGGGCTTACATATTCTGATAATATTAAGATTTGGCATGTTATTGACTTGCTCCACGATGTTGTTGGAATAGATACAATTAAAGCCAAAGTAAAGAAACCGCTCAAAGGCTTGAAGTTTGTTGTTCATCCCGGGTGCCAAATAATCAGACCGAGCGATATAGGACGGGTGGACAGTGCAGAGAACCCCAAGAAGTTGGATGCTTTGGTTGAAGCGGTTGGGGCTGAGACTTTGGACTATTCGGAGAAGTTGGATTGTTGTGGGGCGGCTTTGCTGTATTCGCATGAGGATTCTGCGTTAAGTCTGGCTGGTTCTAAGCTGAAGGCTGTCCAAGGTTATGGTGTAGATGGGTTTGTTGACACCTGCCCTTATTGCCATATAATGTATGACGCTAGGCAAAAGGAGGCTGCAACCACGGTCGGTGGCAAGCTTTCTCTCTCAGTGCTTTACTACACACAGCTTCTAGGACTCGCACTTAAGATCGAACAGGAAAAACTAGGCCTCCATCTAAACCAGAGTTTCAAGCCAGAGAAGTTCGGCCTCTAATCGCCCGAGAACTGACTATGCTCAAAACCTGTAAAAAAAGGGTTACTTGTAGGGGATGTATTCTTTTCCAAGCAGTTCTCTTGCAACGACGATCTTCTGGATGTTCAATCCTCCTTCGGCTCCCACTACATAGGACATTACGCCACGCCAAGCAGCTTCCAAAAGATATTCTTTGGTGTATCCTGCGGCTCCAAGCCAGATCATTGCTTTTCTAGCAGCTTCCAAAGCAAGAGATGGTCCTTTCCATTTTATCAGGGATATCCACTTAGCCACATCGGTGGGCTTGAAGGTCTTTGCGGTTGAAGTTTTTTCTGGCATTCCTTCTTCTTGATATCTTATGTCTTGCATCCACGCGGTTTTTTGAGCCATTAGCTTTAGTGCTTCCATTTCGCGATAAATTTCAGCCAGTTCAAACTGGATTGCTTCGTACTTGGCAAGGGGGCGTCCGAAGATTTTTCTTTCTTTTATGTAAGGCACAGCCTCATCGATTACTCGTTGAATCACTCCTACGCAACTGGATGCTATGAGCATTCGAGCGTTGTCGAATCCTTCCATGGTGTAATAGAAGCCTTTGTTTTCCTCGCCTAATCTGTACTCATCGGGAAGCCTCACGTTTGTCATTTTGAAACCGCCAGTTGATATCGCCATTCTACCAGCATCCCTGTAGGGTTCTTGTATTTCTACGCCGTCTGCATCTATTGGCAGGAAGAAAGAAGTCATATTTCTATGCGGGGCTTCCGGCTGCATTGGACCCGTTCTCACGTTAATCCAGTATCCACCGCCCCATTTCTTGCATTCTTCTGTGCCGCTGATAAACGTTTTTTCCCCGTTGATCACCCATTCGTCTCCTTGTTTTTTGGCTGTTGACTTGAACCCTGCGACATCCGATCCTCCGGCAGGCTCCGTAGTTGCGATACCCACGAATTTTTCGCCTTTGATTGCTGGTTTTATGTATTTCTCTCTCACGGTTTCGCTGCAATGTCTATCGATTGTAAATCCCCAACCTGTTTCGACAGCCATAAAACCAGCAGCAGTGGCAATGGTGGGATCGTAATACCCTATCACCTCAGCGATCATGCCTTGAGTTATCCAGTCAATGCCAGAACCGCCATGTTCCACTGGAACAGTTCCCATAACGATGCCTAGGCTGCATAATCCTTCGGCAACATCCTTAGGGTACGGATGTCCCTTGTCATCCATTTCTCTAACTTTTTCAGCTGTTAGGTATCTCTCACAGAATTCCTTGACGCTTTTTACCATGAGTTTCTGGCTCTCGGTTTCCGTAAAATCAAACACTATAATCTTCTCCTTGTTTTGTACTGCGTCTAGCCAATATTTCATTCTTTTATAAGGCTTTTGCCCTCAAAATTATCAAGATAATATCCCTTAAAGAGAAAAAACAGGAAAACTATTGAAGTTGCTTCTTCAGGGCTTCTGTTAATGCTGGCAGTACCTCGTATAAGTCGCCTACTACTCCATAGTCTGCAACTTCAAATATTGGTGCTTCTGCGTCATTGTTAATCGCTACTATCATTTTCGAGTCGCGGATACCAGCGACATGTTGGATTACGCCTGAGATGCCACATGCGACGTAAAGCTTCGGCTTAACCTTGTGTCCTGATAGCCCAACCCATTCCGTGAACCATTTTCTATCTTCAGCCAAAGGCCTACTGTTTCCAACTTGCCCACCTAAAATCTTTGCTAAATCCTCCAGCAAAGCCTTGTCTTCCTTCTTTTCCAAGCCTCTCCCACAGCTGACTATAACCTTAGCTTCTTCGATGTTTACGCTTGAAGTTTGAAGCGGCTTTGTTTCAACTACTTCCGTTTTCGGCTCTTCAATTTGTGCATCTAATTTTGTTACTTCTCCGCTGCGATCCTGCGGTTCAGGCTTTTCAAATGCTCTCGCTGGTATAGTTGCTATTTGTGGTTTAGATCTAAAAGTAACCTTTGCCACAGCGTTTCCACCATAAGTTATTCTTTCACCTATTAGCCTTCCTTTTTCGTCAACACTTAATCTGGCGCAGTCAGGTATGCATCCTGTTTCAAGGCGCGTTGCAAGTCTGGCTGCAAGTGGTTTTCCGTTCTTTGTTGACCCAATTAGCAAAATGTCTGGCTTGTAATTTGCTGTTAAATTGTGTAAAACACTTAGGCAGGCTTCAGCCTGAAAACGCTCCAACGCTGGATTATCAATCAAATAAACCTTGTCTGCTCCATATTTTATTAAGTCATTTGCTTTTTCCTGCACGTTAAATCCAACCAAAACAGCTACAAGTTCCGTTTTAAGCGTATCCGCGATTTTTCGTCCTTTCCCAAGCATTTCCAACGTTAAATCGTAATTCTCTGAGAAAACCCAAACCTCTTTGTTTTCACTCATGCTCTTTCACCTTCCAACAACACCTTCTTGAATTAGCGCCTTAGCCAGCTTCGCCGCAATCTCCTCTTTGTTTTCACCTGTTATCATGATTTTTTTTCGTTCTGTTTTGGGTGCTAAAACTTCGATTACCTCGATTTTTGCATCGATTTTCTCTTTTTGAATGTTTAAGTCTGTAGCTGTCCATGTGCCTATTTCCTTTTTTGAAGCTTTCATTATCATCATAAGCGATGGGATTCTCGGCTGGTTTATTTCTCGCGTAACGGTTATCAGCGCTGGCATTTTCGCTTTCACAGTTTCGTATGCGTCTTCAAGTGTTCTTTCCGCGACTACGATGTTGTCTTCCACTGTAAGTTTTCTGACTGATGTTATCAGCGGCAAATTCAGCAGTTCCGCCAACCTTGAACCGACAAGTCCTGAAAAACTGTCCAAGGATGCTTCGCCGCAAAGAATCAAATCGAATTCTCCAATCTTTTTTATCGCTTCTGTTAGGATGTAGGCTGTACCTGAAGTGTCAACGTCTTGAAAGCTTGGGTCGTTAACAAAGTAAGCCTTGTCTGCGCCTATTGCGAGTGCTTCACGTAAAACAGCCTTTGCATCTTCCGAGCTTACCGTTACTGTGTAAATTTCCGCTTGACCGAGTTTCTCCTTAATTCTTATGGCTTCTTCCAAAGCGTTTTTGTCAAAATCACTGATTTTCTTAGGCGCGCTAGCAGTTAATAACTGGCTTGTCTTGAGGTCAACTTTCAACTGTGAAACATCTACTGCTTGTTTGAGACACACTATGATTCTCTTCAATCTGCTTAACCTCTCAATTAATTAAACCTCATTAAGAGAAGAGCAAAATAGCAGTTCTCTACATAAAAGTTTCACTCTTCGCACTGCCAATATAAAATGTTAAAGACTTGTTCAAGCTAATCTAATTGGAGTGTTTAATGTGAAATACGAAATCAAATGCTCAAAATGTAGTCGCGCATCTCAAAGCATATTAGATTTTAAATGCTCTTGCGGTTCACCGCTTGACACACACTTGCACTTTGGGTTTGAAAAGAAAAAAATTCGCAAGCGAAATTACAGCTTATGGCGTTACGTAAACTGGTTTCCTTACGTGAAGGAAAAAGAGGTTATAAGTTTAGGTGAAGGATGGACGCCTCTAATCAAATTTTCAAATGGCTTGCACTTTAAGCTGGACCAGTTGAATCCGACAGGCTCGTTCAAAGATAGAGGTTCAACCGTGCTGATTTCTGCTCTGCATAAAGCAGTAAAAAAAGCTGGAGGGTATGTTTCTGAGGATTCTTCGGGTAATGCTGGAGCTTCTATTGCTGCTTACGCTGCTCGTGCAGGGTTAAATGCCAAAGTCTATGTTCCAGAAAATGTTTCTGGACCAAAGTTTAATCAAATCAAATTTTATGGTGCAGAAGTTGTTAAAGTTCTAGGCGATCGAAACAAAGTTGCAGAAGAAGCGCAAAAACCTGAAAAAAGAAAATTCTATATTGGACACATACTTCATCCCTTGTTTAGAGACGGCATAAGAAGCCTCGCCTACGAAATAACTGAACAGCTTAGTTGGCACGTTCCAGAACGCATTTATTTGCCAGTTTCCGCTGGAACTCTCTTTTTAGGCGTGATAAGCGGGTTTAAGCATCTAGTTGAGTCCAACGTGATAGAGAATATGCCGAAAATAGTGGCCTGTCAAACAAAGCAAGTTTCACCACTTTACCATCGCTTCAAAAACTTAAGGTACACTCCGCCTGAAAAAATAGCTTCTATTGCTGACGCTTTAGTTACTGTAAATCCTCCTT
The DNA here is from genome assembly GCA_964598485.1 of uncultured Candidatus Bathyarchaeia archaeon. Lineage (GTDB taxonomy): Archaea > Thermoproteota > Bathyarchaeia > Bathyarchaeales > Bathycorpusculaceae > SOJA01. The sequence goes on along the minus strand of CAZRCD010000008.1, from coordinate 74,165 downwards.
TGCTAAATCTTATGCTTAAACGCTTGAGGGAAGCAAATGGTGATGCTGTTATAGTTGAGGAAGACGAAATATTCCATGCTTTCATAGAACTGGCTGGAAAAGGCTTGTTTGTTGAGCCAAGCTCAGCTGTTGCTTACGCAGCTTACAAGAAGCAGCTTAAGAATCAAGAAACATCAAAAGACGATAAGACCGTGATAATCCTAACAGGAACAGGCTTGAAAACAACACTTGAACCGAATTAATGACATTTCCTAAGTTTTACCATCAGGAATAAAATTTTCCATACCCACACTGGTAAGAGCCGATTCCACTTTATCAAGAAGAATTCTTCTCTCTCCCTTCAAATCTCCAAACGTGGAACCAACAGACACTCTCAGCATATTCTTCCACCCTTATCCTCTTGACATCCCACTCCTTTTACAATAAACTCCACAATTCGTGCACTTCTCTTTTTACTAGGGGCTAACAATTTTTACAACAGTTTATGCCTGTCTTTATGATGTCGATCCGAAAAACGAAACATAGAAAGAGAAATTCGATTAGAAAAACTTATATTGTAATGCTGTTTTTCTTGTTGACGCGTTAAAGGAGGTTTGTTAAGTTTGTCTACACAAGCTGGAGCCGTTCCAGTTTTAATATTGAGAGAAGGTTCAAGCCGCTCTAGAGGAAAGGAAGCCCAACATTCAAACATAATGGCTGCAAAAGTGGTAGCTGAAACCGTAAAAAGCGCTTTAGGTCCAAAAGGCATGGACAAAATGCTTGTTGACAGCTTCGGCGACGTAACAATAACAAGCGATGGACGCACAATCTTGGACGAAATGGACATTCAGCATCCAGCAGCTAAAATGATGGTTGAAGTTGCAAAAACACAAGACAACGAAGCGGGCGACGGAACAACAACAGCCGTCATAATATCTGGCGCATTATTAGACAAAGCTGAAGGATTAATCAACAAAAATGTTCACGCAACCATAATAATCGATGGATACAAGAAAGCCTCAGACAGAGCACTAAAAACCCTAGAAAAAATAGCAATACCCGTGGATTTAAGCTTGCAAGGTTACCTGAAAAAAGCCGCAATGACAGCTATGGCAAGCAAGCTGGTAGCTGAACATAGAGGGTATTTGGCTGATTTAGCTGTTAAAGCAATTCTTCAAGTCGCTGAAAAAGAAGCTGGTAAGTACAAGGCAGACGTAGATGACATCAAAGTTGAAAAGAAACCAGGAGAATCAGTGAGAGAAACAAAACTGATTAATGGCATAGTTTTAGACAAGGAAGTCGTACATTCGGGAATGCCTAAACGTGTAGAAAATCCGAAAATAGCCTTATTAGACAGTGCACTTGAAATTGAGAAGACAGAATTTGACGCGAAAATTAACATTGAAAGTCCAGAACAAATGGATGCGTTCCTAAAACAAGAAGAAACAATGTTGCGGGAGATGGTTGACAAGATAACCGCGACAGGTGCAAAAGTTCTCTTGTGCCAGAAAGGCATAGACGACATGGTTCAACACTTCTTGAGTAGAAAGGGAATACTTGTAGTGCGTAGAATTAAAAAATCAGATATGGAGAAGCTTTCAAAAGCCACTGGCGGAAAAATAATAACAAACTTGGATGACATAAACCCAGCAGACATAGGCTACGCAAGTCTCGTCGAAGAACGCAAAATAGGCAATGACAAGATGACCTTTGTAGAAGGATGCAAGAACCCCCGTGCAGTTACAATCTTGATAAGGGGCGGAACAGAACGCATAGTGGACGAAGCAGAACGTTCACTGCATGACGCCTTGTGCGTAGTTCGAGACATAGTTGAAGAACCAAAAGTCCTAGCTGGAGGAGGAGCACCAGAGCTTGAAGTTTCCCGGGCACTCAAGAAGTATGCGGGAATGCTTCCGGGAAGAGAACAACTTGCAGTCGAATGCTTTGCAGAAGCACTTGAGGCAATTCCGTTAACATTAATTGAAAACGCTGGTTTAGATCCAATCGACATACTGTCAGAGTTGAGGGCAAGACATGAAAAGGGTGAAACTTGGACTGGAATAGAGGTTCACTCCGGAAAGGTTCAAGACATGACTCAGGCAGGAGTCTTCGAACCGCTGGCTGTTAAGAAGCAGATAATCAAGTCGGCAACTGAGGCAGCGTCAATGATACTTAAAATTGACGATGTAATTGCCTCTGGCAAGATGAAAACGCCGCCAACTCCCCCTGGCGGACCCCCAGGAATGGGTGGTATGGGGCCAGGTGCCGGAGTGTATTAAAGCACGTCCAAAACAGAGAAGAAAGTGTTGATAGGTCCCCCTAAACTCACTCGCTTTGAGAAAGCTCGGATAGTGGGGGCTAGGTCCCTCCAAATATCTATGGGTGCTCCTATACTCGTTGAGGTCTCTGAAGGCTTTTCAAGTCCGATTGACATAGCCCTGAAAGAACTTGAGATAGGGATCCTGCCGATGACAATTAGACGCAAATTGCCTGACGGAACTTACCAAGATATTCCCATCAAATGGCTTCAAGTGGAAGAATGACGTTTTCTCTCTTTTTTCTTTGTTATCGAAAATTCTGATAGCTAGAGGCAATTAATTTCTCTTTTGATCTTTCTTTAAGATTTCTTTTGCTTTTTCAAGTGTTTCCCTGATTCTAGTCCAGTGGGCTCCTTGCCAGTATATTTGTCCGCACTTTGGGCATTCCCAAAACTCGTAACAGTAGGCAAATGTGCTTTTCTCAACTTTGTCTGCTACTTTTTCTTTCGGTATTGTTTTCACTTTGGCGTTGCATTTTGGGCATCTTGACGTTGTCATATCCATTTCCAATTTGATTTTGAATCTCTTTGCGATTTCTGCTAGTTTTTCCGTTTCTGTTTTTCCTTCCAGATAGAAGGCATCAACGCCTTTCGCTGTGGCTTGTTGGTAAAGCTGCAAATCCCTTGTAAGAAGTATTCTTGTTTCCTTTTCAGCTATCATGATTAGTTGGGCATCATCGAGTTCGTTTGAATATTCCACGTTGTGTCCTAACATTCGAAGCCAACGTGTCAGTTTTCCAAGCATGCCGTCAGCAATGAACTTCAAAGCTTCACTCTCTTCGAATTATTTCGCCACTTCCCGCTTCACCGACGATTTCTCCATCATCCATGATTAATCGCCCGCCGACAAAGGTTTTAACGGGTTTCCCCTCCAGACTTAATCCATTGAATGGAGAATATTTCGCTTTTGAGTGGAATTTTGATGCGTCAATTTTATGTTTTCTATCCAAATCCACAACAATCAGATCCGCGCTGTTTCCTTCCTTCAAGCAGCCTATACCTTTTAGTCCGAAAACTTCAGCTGGCTTTTCCACGATCAGTCTGACTACGTCGGTTATTGATAACCGTCCATGCTTCACTTTTGTGAGCAACAGCGGAAGCGTTGTTTCTAAGCCTGGCACGCCAACTTTAACATCCCAAACCGACTTGGCTTTTTTCTCACCCAGCGTGTGCGGTGCATGATCTGAAGCCAAAATGTCAATCCAACTGTTTTTGATTCCATTCCAAAGCGCTGTAATGTGATGTTTTTCTCGAATTGGCGGTGTGGTTAATGCTAACGTTCCGATTCGCCTTAAATCGTCAACTGAAAGAAATAGGTGATGGGGTGTTGTTTCACAAGTTATTTTGATTCCAGATTTTTTTCCATCAATTATTGCTTTTAACCCGTTTTCAGTGCTTATATGACAAAAATGCACGTGTACTTTAGTTTGTTCGGCAATCTTCAACAAACGTTTCACAGCCGTAACTTCAATATTCTCTGAATGTGCTTTGAGAAACGCTTCAACGTCACTGCAGTTGTTTCGCTTAAGTTCATTTTCAACTTTTTTTAATGTTATTTTGTCTTCTGCGTGAACGGCAACTAGAACCTTCAAGCTACTAACGATTTCAAACGCTTCCAACAAAGCATGATCATCATCTATGTTTAATCCGCCAATCTGCTCACCCATAAAAAGCTTAAAAGCCACGGCGCCTTCCCTAATGATTTCTTCCGCTTCCTTCATGTTTTTTGGAAATTCGGAGTAAAAGCCAACGTTAACCAAAATCTTTCTTTCAGCAATTCTCATTCGTCTTCTTAAGGCTTCAACGCTCATCGTTACTGGTTCATTGTTAGGCATATCCAAAACCGTCGTTATTCCACCAGCAGCAGCTGCCGCCGTTCCGCTGTAAAAATCCTCCTTGTATGATTTTCCCTCATCTCGAAGATGCACGTGAACGTCTATTAAACCTGGTAAAACTAGGAGATTTTTTAAATCGATTTTTATTTCTGCTTTAGGCATGTTTGCTTCTTTGGCTATTTTGAAAATTTTTCCTCGGTTTATTGCGAGGCTGCAGTCCACTATTTCGTTGTCTATGTAGGCTTTTGCGTTGCTTAGGATCAGGTCAGCTATCAAGTTGATCGGCTCTCTTTATTAGGATAAGATGGGATAGAATGTTAAAGTTTATCCTATAATATATCATTATATCAAAGTTTAGATTTACAGACGACATCAAAAGCTTCTAACTGTAAGAAGTTTTTAGGTTGCAGGGTTCTAACAGCCTCACTAAAACTCCCACAACCTCCTGCTTGTATTTCTCAATATTCAAATATTCACCTAAAATCGGACTTTCTCTTTCTTGGAAGTTTTCTTTCTAGGCTTTCCCGTCCATTCATATTTGCAAACGTTACATTTTTTCAGATTTCCAGTTATCGTAATCTTCTTACTCCCACATTGAGGACATCGCTCTTTTCTACCCATGAATCCATCCGCTCCATTAGTTGAATATTAGTTTTTTCTTATCGACTGCTAACTATCGTTTTCATAGAACGCGCGCTTCACTATCTAGTTAAGCTTATTCTATTATTTTGAAGAAATCTCTTTCCGTTATTATACCCACGAGTTTCCCATTTTTAGCCACTGGTAAAGCCCCAATGTTTTTCTCTTGCATTACTCTTGCTGCTTGACCTACATCCACATCTGGTTCTATAGTTGCAACATCTTTTGTTGCTATTTCAAATGCTGGCGTGTTCAAAACCTGAATTATGGTTCCCGATTTTAGGTATTGAAAGACTTTTCCAGAGCCGAAAAACCGTATAATATCCATGGCTGTTACTATGCCGACTACTTTGCCCTCGGAGATTATTGGCAGCCTTCTGAATCCCCGCGTCGTCATTGTTCTTGCAGCTTCAAAAATTGTTGTTTTTGGTATAGCCGTAACTACTTTTTCCGACATCAACCGCGCAACTGTTACGCCACTTATTCTGTCGGCGAACATGTCGGCAATGTCTCTTTCTGTAATTATTGCCTTTACACGATTTTTATCATCAACCACAGGTAAGCCGCCGAGATTCTGCTGTTTCATTAATTCTATTGCTTTACTTATCTTTGCAGAGGTTTGAACCGAAACAACTTTTTTGGTCATTATGAGTTTTATCGGTTCATTTATGGCTTTGAAAATGTTCCCCGCGAATTTTTTCTGAATTATTTGGAATTTTTTTCCACCGCCAAGATAATCAATTATGTCTGTAGCTGTCACTATTCCTTCCAGTGTTCTGGTTCCTGGATTTGCTATTGGTATTCGTCGGAATCCTTCTTTAGTCATTATTTGGATGCCATCGTAGATGGGTGTTGTGGGCGCCATTGTGACAACGGGGCTTTTCGCAATGTGTAATATCTCGCCTTCCCGTTTTTTCGGGGGATGAGCCTTCAAAGATAGTGGACCTTTGTCCCTTAACGATCTTCTGAAACTTTCTCTACTCAATTTTCGCCCTTCTCATTTAATAAGTAATTTGGCAACATCTTCACGGTCAACTATACCAATCAACCTTCCCTTATCATCTTTTACAGGTATTCTTCCAATGTTTTTTGAAATAATGAGTTCAGCGGCTTCTCTGATCTTTGTTGAAGTTTTTACGGTTATTACCGTTGTTTTCATTATTGAGGAAATTTTGGAGGAAGATCGGAAACGTCCCTTTTTGGATTCAAAAGTGGGCAGATCTGTTCCGCTTTCGAGCATGTCTTTCTGTGTAATAATTCCCACTAGCCTATCTTTTTTAACAACTGGTAGTCCAGCAAAGGATTGGCTTTGCATTAAACGCCAAACGTTATCAACTTCATCGTCTGGAGAGCAGACGACAACTTTTTTGGACATTACTTCTGATACTGGTTTTGAGAGTTTGTTTGGGTTTGCTTTGAGCAAAGCCTCTATGAAGTTTTCTAAGCCTAAAACTCCTCTGTAGGTTTTGTCTTGAGCTGAGTTTACAACGGGTACATACCATTCATCTAGTCGAATCATCTCTTTGATGCTTGAAGAGGCGTCGTTTTCTATCGCTGCTATGTGCTTTGGCGTGGTCATTATGCCCTTAACTCTTATGAGCGATACGGAAGAGGAAATAGCCATTACACTGCTACGTGAAACTATGCCTAGTAGCTTTTTGTTTTCATCTGCTACTGGGAGAATTCTTAAGGCGAAATCTCGTATCATTGCACGGGCTTTTGTTGCAAGTTCATCCTCATAAATAAACGGATGCTTCTCATCCATAATTCCTCTAACACGCAAACAACCGCCTCATTCCTCACTTTCCAATTCAGCTGCACAATCTTCACAGAGGAAATCTCCATTGGACTCTTTTAGGTTGTCTGACCAGCCTCCACAGCTGTCACAATATCCGGTAAGAGGCGTCGATTCTTCCCCTGCTTCTTGAGCTCTGTTCTCGCCTTCCATGAGGGCTTGTTCTTGGATGATTTCTATAAGTTCAGGCATGACTCCGAGGACATCTTTGCTTGAGAGCACTCCAACGAGTTGACCTTTATACATGACTCCTAATCTTCTGATGTTCAGTCTGCTCATTCTTCTAGCTACTTCACTGATTTTTTCTCCGGGGTCTATCGTGATTAGAGGTGAGGTCATAACTTTTTTTGCTTCAAGAGAGTCTGGCTTGATGTTTTTGGCTAAAACTCTTCTAACCAAATCTCTTTCTGTGATGATTCCAAGGGGTTTGCCTTCTTTACTTGTTACTATTATGCATCCTAAACCATGCTTGTCCATGAGTCCTGCAACCTGATTCGCTGGTGCCTCTTCATTTATGGTTATTACTGGGCTGCTCATAACATCTCTAACCAACATTCTAGACCTTAATCCGATGTCTGACATGGTTCTCAACCTGTGAATGACGTTTACATCATTTATGTTTGCTTCAATCAACTCAAAATAAGTATCCTACATTTAAAACTTGTTACGTTTCTCGTAGATACAATAGTTTCGGGCTAGGGTGAAATTTTATTAGCATCTGTTAACTAATGCACCAAATCTAGTGTGAGGAATTACTATGTTAAGAACAAACGTTGATAAGTTGGTGAAAATTTCGGTTGTCGGTGAAGTAGCTAGTCCAGTTTATGGGCGAGGAATTTACAGAATTTCAGCTCAAGGCAACCCAGTTGTTCTGCCTGGTGTTGGCGGTATCACATATAATGTTAGGGTGGGCGACCTTGCTTGTGGATGGGAAGCGGACCATGTTGAGCCGGGTGTAAGCGTAGAAAATAAGGAGAACGACTCACGTTTTGGACGTGGTGCAAACACTGCTTTTAATGTGCTTTCCTGCGTTGGAAATGAAGCAGTAGTCGTTACAGAAGATGCGAAAGGCGCGAAGGGGGTTGTGACAGGCAAACACGGAGGAATAGAGCATGTGCTGGTGGACTTTCAGCCTGAAACCCTTGAGAAACTCATGCTTGGCGACAAAGTTCTCGTGAAAGCTTTTGGTGTAGGTTTGAAACTTCTGGATTTTCCGGACATAAAAGTTATGAATATGGATCCACGATTCTTGGAGGCTTTAGATCCGAAGCCGAGTGGCGAAAAACTGGAGGTTCCTGTTACGCATGTGATTCCTGCGGCAATAATGGGTTCGGGTTTAGGGGCTGACCAAACGTATTCTGGGGATTATGACATCCAACTTTTTGATGAGAACGTTAGGAAGGAGTTTGGTCTTGATGATTTGAGGCTCGGCGATGTTGTAGCCATAAAAGACGCGGATCACTCTTACGGGAGAATCTACAAGCAAGGTGCCATGTCAGTAGGCATTGTTGTGCACACGAACTGTGTGTCGTCTGGTCATGGACCGGGGGTGACGACGCTTTTTACGTCGTCTACGGGGAAGATAATTACTAGAATTGATGTCAAGGCCAATATTGCTTCGATTCTTAGGTTGAGGACAGACATATAAGGTAGACAACACTTTTACGTGCAATGGAGAAGTGAAAATCAATGCCTTTCAAAAGGAAAAGTCATGGTAGATCAAAGGGTGGCAAGGGAAGTGGTGGTTTTGTTCAGTGTGCTAGCTGTGGTGCGATGGTGCCTAGGGATAAGGCTAAGAAGGTTACTAAACGGGTTTCTATGGTTGATTATGGTTTGATGAAGGAGCTTCGTCAGAAGGGTGCGTATATTGCTGCTCCGGTGACGACTAAGTATTATTGTGTTTCGTGTGCTGTGCACAGGAAGATTGTGAAGGTTAGGGCTAAAAACGAGCGGCATACGCGTCCGAGAAAGCGACGGAGAAGGTAGATTTCAGCTTTTTAGTTTTTTGTAAACATGTAGGCTTCTTTGCAGAACTGTTAGGTTTGAAAGTACTGCAAGCAAGATTATGCCAGCATTCATTACTGTTTTCGGTTGCCAGAAAGCTGCTGTTATGCTTGCTATGGCTAGTATGATCATGCGTTCCGCTCTTTCTGCTAGTCCAATTGATTCCATTTTTATTCCAGTTGCTTCTGCTCTTGCGCGGGTATAGCTTACGAGTAATGAGCCTATTAGGGCTGTTAAACCCCATAGTGGGTCGCATAATCCGCTAATGAGTATGCCTGCGTATACTATTGCGTCTACATACCTGTCTAGTAGTGAGTCTAGGAATCCGCCGAAAGGGGTTGTTTCATGATAGAGCCTGGCTAACATTCCGTCTAGGGCGTCGCAGAATCCTGAGAGCAAGAGCAAAACGGTTGCAAGTAAGAGATAAAACGTGTTGGTTTGCCATGCCGTGTATGCTAGGGCTGAAAGAAAAGCCAAAACTATCCCTATGGCGCTTACTCTGTTTGGTGTTAAACCTATTTTGTGGGCTGCTTTTGCCTCTGTTGTAAACATTGCTTGAACTCTTTTCTTCAGTTTTGTTAGCATATTGTAGGCTTCCATTTCTATGTTAGCAGTTTAATGGTTATTGTTTTCTAGGTGCAGATGTCGTCTAAATATTCTTTTAACTTTTCTGTGGTGAGAGTCATAGTAACATTTATTTTTAGGTGAGATGCTAATGCAATTTCGTGGAGGATGAAGCCATGTGCTTTGAAGAAGAAGAGGAAGAAGACTGGGAAGAGGATACGGAAGAGGAAGAAGAATAGTGGTAAAGACCTTCAACCCTAGTTAGCTTGTCTCCTCTTTTTTCTTTTATTATTAGGATTACTGAGCTTTCGTTTGTGTTAAAGGGCTTTTCTGCTCAGTAGCGATTGTTATTTAAGGTGGATACGAGAAGATACTTTGTTATTGGAAGGTGTCTGTATGATCAGTATTATGTCTGTGAAGGTTTATGACAAAACCTGTTTGGGGTTGAGAGTTGAGTTGCCGGATTCGCCGCCTTTACTTTTGGTTGTTGCTGAACGAGGGTTTGTTATGTGTGGTTTTTTGAATGTTGAGGCTGCTGAAAAATTGGATGTTGCCGCTGCAGTAGTTAGTGGAGTGAAAAGTTTCGAAGATGTGCTTAATGCAAATGTTAAGGCAACAACCTCTAAAGCTGAGGCTTTAGGTGTAAGCGTAGGAATGAAGGGTGCTGATGCCTTGAAATGCTTGTTTTGAAGCAAGTATTTTATTGGTTGTCAGTGCAACCAATATTGGGTATCCCCCTATCGTTTTTCAGGCTCTCCATAGATTTGTCGCACATTAGATTTTCCTTTTGTCAGACAATAATCGTGGCGTGTTGCAAATTTTCCGTGTAAGCTTTGCAGACTAGACCCCATATAGGGTTTTGCAATGAATTTCCAATAGGCTCAAGATATCTGTGGATTTTCTGCGCAAGCAAAAAACGATAGACCGCCCTATAATTTTTCAACATAGAAACCTATGTAAGCTTTCCGAGCGGTAAAGAAAGCTTAAAGCCTGAAAGTTATCAAAATGCTGAAATAGGTTTTACGTAATGTTATAGTGGAGAGAGGTTTTCCATGCAAGGGTGGATGAATGTAAGGGAAGAGGCTTTGAATGTTTTGTTAGCTGAGCTTTTAGCTGAGAGGGGGCTTAAGGCTCTTGGGGAGGTTGTTTTGAAGAAGGGTTATCCTGATGTTTTGCTTTATGTGAATGGTGTCCGGATAATTATTGAAGCCAAAAAGACGGGTAGGAGAGAGGAATTACGTAGGAATTGTGAGGGAAGGTTGGATAATGGTATGTGTGACATATGCGTTATGGTGGAGTATGCTGCGTTGAATGTTACGTCCATTAGTCCGACAATGAGTGATTTGAAAGACGCGTTATTGAAGGGCAAGTATAATGTAGGGTTTATGACTTATCTTGATAGGATTGGTTTGGAAAAGTGGTTGACGGGTTTTAAACCGAGGGTGAAAAGCGACTTTTACGTGAATATAGATTTTCAGGAGTTTGTCACATATTTCATGTCTGTTTATGAATACACTGTAAAGGAGGATATTGTGACTCCCGTTGTTGAAAGACTTAAACGTGTGCTGAATGATTTTTCGCGGGCAGTTTTGTCGTATGGTGTTGATGTTAATAAGTTAAAAGAGATTTTGGAGTTAAAAGGGGAAAGTGAGGAAAAGACGTAGGAATGAGTAAGGGGGCGTGTTTCTTGTCTAAGAAAGAGCGTTTAGATGCTATTGTTACAGAAGTCATTGTTTGTCGTAAATGTGAACTTTGGAAAACCCGTAAAAATCCTGTTCCAGGCGAAGGCAGCCCACACAGCCAAATCATGTTTATCGGAGAAGCACCTGGCTACTGGGAAGATGTTAAAGGAAAACCTTTCGTAGGGGCTGCTGGAAAATTCCTCGATACATTGTTATCTGAAGCAGGTCTTTCAAGAGAAAACGTTTTCATCGGCAACATCTTAAAGTGTAGACCTCCAAAAAACCGTGAACCATCACCAGCTGAAATTGAAACGTGCACGCCATACCTAAACAGCCAAATACAAGTTATCCAACCAGAAATTATTGTTACTCTTGGAAACTATTCAACAGCCTACATTTTCTCCAAAGTTGCATTACCCTTTAACGGTATAACTCGCGTGCACGGAAAATTCTATAAAGCCTCAATTTTGGGCTTGAATGTTATAGTATTTCCAACCTTTCATCCAGCCGCAGCACTATACCACCCAAAATACAAAGAACAACTCATCGCCGATTTCCACACACTAAAACAAGAACTCACACAAAAAAGACCCGTTTAGCACTCATCTTGTCAAGGCGAGAATGTTGAGAGTATATAAGGGGGTATGGTCAACCAGAGAGCTTAACCCTCCAACATGTCATCAAAGCGTCAACACTCTCCCGCTGCCTTACACCCAACCTTAATCATTTCAACAGCCTTTCTAATCACCAACCCATCAATCGGCTACTTGAGGAAAACATTTTGCAGAGAACGCTAAAATATCTAACGTCTACTGTCTGTCCAATGTGTGTAAAACATGCAAGTCCCGGTTCTTTGGAGTTCAAGAGTCTCCGAAAAGTTTCCAGAATTAACTATCTGCATAGGCATAATCACCAATCTTCACGTAGAGAAAGAAAACGAGCAAATTCAAGAGCTTGAAAAAGCTGTGTATGAAGAAGTCAGAACCAAATACAACATCGAAACATTGAAAGACAACCCAACAGTAAGAGCCTACAGAGATTTTTACTGGAAACTTGACGTAGACCCTACAAAAACGAGGCCCTCAGGCGAAGCCTTGCTCAGAAGAGTTTTGCACAGACGCGAGCTTCCGTGCATATCCACGGTTGTTGACGCCTACAATCTAGCTTCATTGAAAACCATAATTCCGATAAGCGGGTTTGACAAAGACCGCCTAAACCCCCCATTCCAGATACACTTCGCAAAAAACGGTGAAGCCTTCACGGGAATCGGCATGAATAAACCCATGGCCCTAACAGACAAAACGCTCGTCTTGACTGATGAAAACCAGATCTTGTGCATATATCCCTACAGAGACTCAGACCATACGAAGATTACTAGACAAACGAGAAATGTGCTAATAGTTGGCTACGGGGCTCCGGGAATAACAGAACAGCAGCTAAAAGAAGCTGTGGAAACAACAATATCATACATTAAGCTGGTTTCAGGCGGAGAAACGGAGACGATAAAAGTTTTCGAAACACCATCAAAATCATGAAAAGTTAATATTTTGTCGTGTGACAGTTTTGTTTAGGAAGAAACTGAAAATGGTTTATCCTCCCCGTATTCCGAAACCTCTTAAACGCCCAGAAGAACAACGGTGGCCCTCACCTACACCCCTTCCAGCAGTACCAGCAGAAGACATCGGAAAAATTTTGAAACAGGTTCTCGAAAGACTTGACACAATCGAAAAAAGATTAGACAACATAGAAAAACTTCTAGCACAAACGTATCCCTCTGCTCCTTAATACCTTTTACTAACCAATACAAACAAAAAAAAGCAAAAGTTTTTAGTCCTACGCCCAAATAGAACACGGTGTTTAGGTATGTCTTTCCGGCTTAAGATGGAACAAACAGCAAAAGACAAAAAATCAAACATAATTTTAGCCCTAGACTTTCCCTTTGAAAAACCAGAAAACCGAGAAAAACTTTTCTCTAAAGCAGAACGCATCTTGAACGCGGTGGAACCCTACATTTGCGCTGTCAAGTTTAACCGTCATCTCGTTCTTCCCCTCGGCACATTCAATGGCGTTGCAAAACTCGATGAAAAAGTTCATGCTATGGGTTTAATGGCGATAATGGATTGCAAAGTAAATGACATAGGCTCAACAAACCAGACAATTGCAGAATACTATTACAGTGCTGGCTTCGATGCCCTAACAGCTAATCCTTTTGTGGGGTGGGAAGAAGGTTTAAAACCCGTTTTTGATGTTGCGCATAAACTGCAACGTGGTGTCATTCTTCTCGTTTACATGAGTCACAAAGGAGCATGGGAAGGCTACGGACAAACAATCTGTAATGCTGAAACTGGTGAAAAAACGCTTCAATACTTTTCATTCGCTAAAAAAGCCCTAAAATGGAATGCCGATGGCGTTGTTGTTGGGGCAACATACCCAGAAAAAATAAGGGAAGTTCACGAAATACTCGGCGAAAAAATTCCAATCTATTCACCCGGAATAGGCGCTCAAGGCGGAAAAATCGAATCTGCTTTGAAAGCGGGAGCACGCTACCTAATCGTGGGAAGAACGATAACACTGTCAGAAAATCCAGCTGAAACTGCGAAGAAAATCAGAGACCTTGCGAATCAATGCCGATGAAACGAACGTGAATAAAATGAGAATAAAACAAAAGCGTGTTATTGCTTTTGCTTTTTTGATGGCAGCTTTGCTTGGTCCTCTAGCCAGTCTGGATGGACCCTACGGATTTTTTCAGTATTGTGCAAGGGAAGTCATTGCATTCGGTACAAAAACGCAACTTTTTAGTTGTTCTGCAGCACTTGAATATCGTGCAATTTGGCCTATCTTTGCTGCCGCAGCCTCTACATTCTCCAGTCATGTAATAGCGGCAAGAACCGCAATATAGCAGACAAGGAGTTGCCAAAGGATCAAAACTCATAGCCTTTCACCTTTTTGACTTTTCGCAGAGTAAAATCAAGCTTATTTTCTTCTTTCCCAAAGCTCCTTTTTCAACAAATCCCTAACAGCAGACCTTATGACTGCGCTTCTACTTGGGTACATATTCGCCCTCACAAGTTCATCCAAACCTTCAAGATAAGCTTCCGGTAACAACACAGTAACAAGTTTCATGCCTCTTTCACCTACGACATGTTATGTAGATAATATGTGGTAAATATAAAATTTGGTTAACTCTTCAGATTCGAAGGTCATACTTCGTCGTCCGCAAGTCTTTAAACACGTCTTGAAAGGTTTTGTACACATCTTCGACGTAGATGGCGCGACTTCGAATTCCCTTTTGAACTACTCCAGCAGCCAGCAGACACGTACCTACTGTCTCACTTATTGGAGTAGGTTCAGGAAACACTATAAACGTTAAACCAAGTTTTATCAGCCTTGTCTCATTTCCGTTACGCCACAGCTGCCTCGTCGATTTCGCTTCTTTGATCATTCCTTTCACGGACTGTAGCAGATCCACATAGCTTTCATTCATTTCCTTCACAGTATTAACGATGGTCTTGACTTCATCCGTTTTCATTGAAACCCGCCCAGCTTTTGTATAATGGAACTGTTTGAACAGAAAAACTTTATTCACCATAAAATGGTGCCTTTACGGTTTTTCTCTTTCAGAGAACCCAAGCTTTTTAAAAATGGCTTAAAATTTGTTATCCCACTCTGCGCTGTTTTGTTGTTAATAGTGAAACATTGTAATCGTCAAGCTGATAAGCATACACCAAAAATTATTTCTACTAAATCTCGACAACAAACTATGGATTAGCTTCTGGAGGAACATTGTTGCCAAATGAATGTTACGCTTACATTCTAATATCCGACGAGAAATGGTGGAACAGATTGTGCGAGCGAAACAGAAACAACAATGGAATCCGCGTGTTTGTGCGGAGAAACCGTGTGGGTCCCCTTAGAACCCAAAAACTCCTTTTCTACGTTAAAAAACCAATAATGCAAATTCGAGGAGTTGCAGACTTCGTTGAGCGTTTGGCTGGAGACTATAGAGAACTTTGGAACATGTATGGGGATGAAACCTGCTTGAAAACCTTCGATGAATACGTTAGTTTTCTGAAAGGCAGAAAAACTGCAACTTTCATCAGATTCACAAATTTCTACGAGCTCAATAATCCAGTATCAATGAAGGTTATAAGCAAAGTTCTCGGCGTTCTAACGATACCGCGAGGCGGTAAATATTTAAATCGTGAAACTGCAAATCAGTTGACAGTTTAGAGAGGGAAAGCTAAATTGGAGAAATTTAACCCAAAAAGCTTTGTTGAGGCGCAGATTGAAGAGTTGAGAAAAACCATTGGCAATGAACGGGCTTTAGTTGCTGTTTCTGGCGGTGTTGACAGCGTAACATGTGCTGTGTTGACGCATAAAGCCTTAGGTGAAAATCTTGTTTGCGTTATTTTGGATGATGCTTTCATGCGCATGGGTGAACCAGAGCATGTGGCTGAAGTCCTATCTAAGCCGCCTTTCAATGTGCCAATGAAAATTGTTGATGTTCGTGAGCGTTTCGTAGAAGCCATGAAAGGTTTAAGTGACGCTGAAGAAAAAAGGAAAAGGTTCCGCGAAACCTTCTATCAAGTGCTGGGCGAAACAGCCAAAAAAGAAGGTTGTGAAATCCTTGTGCAGGGCACAATACGCGCTGACATTGAAGAAACGGTTGCTGGCGTAAAAACACAACACAATGTTTTGAAGCAGATGGGCATAAATCCTATGAAACGCTTCGGCTTTAAAGTGGTTGAACCCCTCGTAACGTTGTATAAGTCACAGGTGAGGATGGTTGCAAGATTTTTGGAATTGTCTACTGAGTTTTCTGAAAGGCAACCGTTTCCTGGGCCTGGTTTGTCAGTTCGTGTGGTTGGAGAGATTCGTCCTGATAAGTTGGAGACTGTGAAGAAGGCTACGGCCATTGTTGAAGGTGAACTTGCTGAGCATAAGCCGAGTCAGTACTTTGCGGTGATCATTGATAATGAAGAAGCATTGCAGCAATCCGGTATTACACACATGCAAGATACTGTGGCACGGGTTCTTAACGTTCCTTCAAGGAATGTTCAAGTAAAAATTTTCAGGGATAGGGCGACTGGGGTGAAGGGAGGCGAAAGGCGCTATGGTGAAATAGTGGGCATAAAGGCTCAGACCATGAATGAGCGAATTCATCATGTAACTCTTCAGAACCTCATTGCTCTTCAAGCGAGAATTATTACTGAAAATCCAGCGGTTGCAAGGGTTTTTTACGCGGTTAAAGACGTGACTGAGAAAAAACCGTATGTTATTGGTATAAGATCGGTTCAAACAAAGGATTTCTTGACGGCACGGGTTTCAGAAATACCTTGGGCAACGTTGGACAGGGCTGCAGAAAAGGTGATTAAGGAATGCCCAAACGTGTCTGGAGTTTATTATGATGTTACTCCAAAGCCGCCTGCGACAATTGAAATGGAATAACAACAACCAAGAAAACGTATAAGTGCTTCGAGACTGTTTTACACTGTGAGCAGTCATGTTTCGGGTTAGAGTGCACAAAATCGAGTCTATTCGAGACTTAGATGGAAACCTTGGAAAACGCATAGAACTAATTGAAGATCGGAAGGTTCCAAGTTTTATTGTTAGACCAAGAACCGAAGAGGCAAAGGTCGTGCAAGACGTCCTTCAAGCAATGCAACAGCAGTTGCCAATGCCTCTAGCAAGAAGACAGTTTGCAACTCCAAAATTAATCTTGTTCTTGACAGAGCAGGAATATGAAAGTCTAAACATAAACTTTGACGTGAATCAAATCTACGATATAACTCTTGAAAATCAGACAATAAAATTCAAGAAAACAGCATAACCTCCTTTCTTATCCGCTTCAAAGCCGAATGCTTCGGATGGAACGAAAGCACAAACATCATGTTTCTCAAAGCCTTGTAAATCTCTTGCATGCCAAATTTCCCACCTTTATCACAGTAAATTGGAATAGGCTCTTCATCCCCATTCTTGTAATACACGTATATCGGATCGAACTCTTCTCCAAAAGTAACAACTTCCATGGGCAACTTTAACAGCTTAGCCATCTTGTTAGCTGCAACACTCACAGACCGCAATCGCCTTTCACTTCGTGCAACATTTGAAGCGTAAACCAACAACTTCCCGTTACAGTTCTCCAACCACAACCACCAGAAACAGGATCAACTGTCAAACAGTTTTAAAACATGCGATGAAACGACACGGTTACACGGTGGAGAGAGATAAGTTAAAATGAACAAATAAAAACCATAAGATTATCAATGCGTAAGGTGAATCCTATGAAAGTCAGGGCACACATCATTGTAAGTGGCAGAGTTCAAGGAATCTTTTTCAGATCAGAAACAAAACATAAAGCCAAAAAACACGGTCTTGAAGGGTGGGTTCGCAACTTGCGAGATGGCGGAGTTGAAGCCGTTTTCGAAGGAGAGGAGAAGACTGTAAAAGACCTTATAGAATTTTGCAAGCGAGGGCCACCTAGGGCAAGGGTTACTCATGTAGACGTGAAGTGGGAAAGCTATACTGGCGAGTTCAAAGATTTCCAAATAAGATACAGTTTCTAAACAAAACTATTTTTTGGCAGTCTTCTTACTCCTTTTCTGGGGTATTATCCTCATTTTCGCGTTTTCAAAGCTTCTTGTTAGTTCTTTTCCTTCGAAAAAGCGGTCTAGGAATATGGCTAAGCTTGCACATTCGGAGTGAGGTTGATTTCCAATTGCTACATTAAAATCGGACACAGACTTTGAGAAGAATTCCTTTGGAACTTTTTGACTTCCAACAAGGACTAGAACGTCTTTTTCTGAAACCTTAATTCGTTGTAGAACATCGCTTGTTTGAATGTTCTCTCCATACGCTGTGAGATGAACAACTGTTCCGCTTTTTTCCTTCCATTCTTTCACAGTCTTTTTCCAAGGCACGCCCATTTCAAAAAAGAACGGTCCTCCCCAATTCTTTGTGACCTTTTCAACTGTTTCCTTAATCCTTTTGTCTTTTATGTCTGACAGTATGAGACCTGAAGCCCCTAATGCTCGTGCAGTTAACACAACATGTGTTGTAAGTCTAGCATCTCTTTGTAATCTGTGGCCCCACCTCAAAACAACGATTTTAGGCATTTTTGTCCCTTTTCAGATGTTTATTGTTTGTTTCCTCGAATTTTCCGTTAAATTCTTTCTCTACGCGTTTTCTCACTTTTTCAGCGAACCATGGAACTGCTTCAAAGACCATGTGAGCAAATCTGTCCGAATACTTCAATTCTTGCACGTCTGCACTGTTGAATAGCCATGAGATAAACGACATGGACTCGTTGGTCAATGGAATAGCGAATGACGCTTGAACATAGTTTTTCAGTGTTCTCAGTATTTCCTGTTTTAGCGGATCAAAGTTAGTTTTGTATATTGCTGATATTGGCAAAAGGTTTGGCGCCCTTTCCTTTAGGCTTTTAAGCCTTTGATTTAACTCGGTTTCTGACAGTAGGTCAATCTTGTTTAGAACCGTTATTGTTGGGATGCCGGTTGCTCCTATTTGCCCTATTGTTTCCAGGCAGCACGAAAGTTTCTTTTCAATGAGGTTCATGGGCTCGCTTATGTCTATGACTAGAAGTATTAGGTCTGAATAGATGGTTTCTTCAAGGGTTGAGCGGAATGCCTCTATCAGTGTCAGTGGAAGGCGGTCTATAAAGCCGACAGTATCTGTCAGCAGAAACTTTTTCCTTGAGAATTCCAAAAGCCTTGTTGTTGTTGACAACGTTGTGAACAAGGCGTCGTCCACTGGAACTTCCTCTTCTGTGAGCGCATTAAAAAGTGAACTTTTCCCAGCGTTTGTGTATCCAGCTAAAGAAATTGACTGGAATCCCAGTTCTATTCTTCTTTTACGGTGTAGAAGCCTTTTTTTCCGAATTTTCTTTAGTTTTCTGCGAATGGACTGTATTTGTCTCTTCACAGCTTCGTAGTAAACATCTACTTCGTATGCTCCGAGACCCATGAATCCAGGTTGTTCTTCTTTCCTTGCTAGTCGTACCTTTTCCTTTGCATGTGTTAACTCGTATCGTAGTCTTGCCAATCGAATTTGTAGTTTCGACTCTTTTGTTGTGGCTCTTCTGGCGAAAATTTCTAGAATTAGTTGAAAACGGTCGATTGCTTCGACGCCTGTGGCCTTTGCTAAATTGTAGGCTTGCACGGGTTTTAACGGGTTATCAAAGATTAGCTTTTCAGCTTCGTTTCCTTTGATTAGTTGAGCTATTTCTCGTACTTTTCCCGCGCCTATCTGGTAGCGAGGGTCTGCTTTCCTAACCTGTTCTATTTTGTCCACTATAGTGTATTCTGCGGTTTCTGCCAAGCTTTTAAGTTCGTCAAGGGTTAAGGGTTCGAAGCGTTGTCGGCGTTGAACTATAATTGCTTTCGTTACGTTTTCTCCTCCGCCTTTTTCTTGTCCAATTGAATCAAGTCTCCTAATGTTAGTTCACGGCTTACAGGCTTGAGAATGTTTGCTTTTGGAACTTTTTCTTCTGAAACCTGAACAAGCAACTTAATTTTCAATGTGTGCTCCAGTTTTGTTGCAAGCCTGTTGTCTGGAGTCATTTTCCCTGTTTCAATTTTCTTAAGAACTGAAACCTTCTCGCTTATTTTTCTACCTAACTCTTTATGTGAGAGTCCTAGCTTTCGCCTAGCATGCCTTATTTTCGCATCGAAATCTTCTACAAGCTCTAGACCATTTTCCACAACGGCTTGCCGCGACTTTTTGCTTTTGGTTTTTAATGTTAGATGTCTTGTTGGAGCTTTTGCACTCAGCATTGATGTTTTTGGTTTTGTCTCATCCCAAATAATTGTTCCAAGTTTCGCGCATTTGCCGCACACTGTTAGTTTTGCTCCTTCAATCATAACTCTGTAAGATTTGCCGTAGATTTTGCGCCCACAGACTTCACACCGCACTTGCCGCACCT
The DNA here is from genome assembly GCA_964598485.1 of uncultured Candidatus Bathyarchaeia archaeon. Lineage (GTDB taxonomy): Archaea > Thermoproteota > Bathyarchaeia > Bathyarchaeales > Bathycorpusculaceae > SOJA01. The sequence goes on along the minus strand of CAZRCD010000008.1, from coordinate 54,409 downwards.
AAATTGTTTTTATTGTGTGGTTGTCTTTATAGTTGTCGAATCTTAAAGGCTTAGTTGAATGGTGTAACGGATTTGGAGAATGCGTTTAGGCGTATCAGGAGTGTGGCAGACTACCAGTTTGGAAAAGGCGTAGGCGCTAGGTTATTTCCTGAAAATGTGGAGATAATCCGCTCTAAAAGAACTGGCAGAATCCGTTACGTTTATTTGGATGGAAAAAGGCTGGCGACCCTTCGTCCAACAGACGGCTTGTTTTCCCTAAGCATTGCAGGGGCAAAACGAATTGTTGGGAATGCAATTTCAGCAAAATGCCTCGTTGCTATTATGGATGATGTTTCGGAGTTTATCGCTGAAGGCGGGGATGTCTTTGCGAAGCATGTTGTAAAAGCTGATGGTGACATTCGTCCAAAAGATGAAGTTATCATTGTTGACGAAAAGGGCGAAGTTTTGGCTGTTGGACGTGCTGTTTTGTCTGGTGAAGAAATGATGGCATTCAAGAGGGGTGTTGCCGTCAAGGTTAGGCGTGGGTGTGTGGAAGAAAGTTAAGTATGAGTTTTCAGTAATTGTTATGGTAGAAAGGTGGTTCTATGAGAAGACGACGCGTAAGTCCCCGTGACGCGAAACGTATGATGCAGCGCATGGGTCTGAGTATGGACGCAATACCAGACGTTGAAGAAGTAATCATTAAAACAGGTAGCAAAGAAATAACAATTGAAGAGCCTGAAGTGGCAATAATGGAAGTTCAAGGACAGAAAATCTTTCAGGTAACCGGCGGAAAGATAGTTGAGAAAGCGGTAGAACGCAAATTGGTCGTACCGGAAGAGGATGTTAGGCTTGTGGCTGATCAAACTGGAAAAAGTTTAGAGGAAGCTAGGAAAGCACTGGAAGAATGCGAAGGCGACCTAGCGAAAGCAATTCTGCTACTTCAATCATAAATTTAGTATGTTTCCATGAGTCTTCTTAGGGCGTAAGGACAACATAGAACTTCTGTTTGAACGTTTTCCAAATATCCCAAAAGCTTTGTTCTAAGTAAGGCTAAAGCCTCTTTGTTTCGCTAAATTTCTTTCATATGAAAATCTTCTCTTGCGGGTGCAAAACGATTACTGCAATGACTTGTTTATCGTCGTTTTCCACCACATAGCAATGTTGAGACACGATTTTTAAATGGTCTAATGTGTGTTCTTTGGCTTTTCTATAACCCTTCTCCGGATCATTGTGATAGTCTAAAGCCGCCATCCTCGCTACTGTTTCCACATCTTCAACTCTCATATTACGAATGTTGAGTATTAAACATCACCTCTTTCAAATTTCAAAATTTGATTGTTTGAGAACGGAACTATACAATGACTTTATGCGTGTAAACTACGAGTTTGCAGCAATTACAAGGTCTTAATTTCAATTGCCCCGCAAGGGAGGCATCAAGTAATTCCTTAACTTAACATGAAAGCTTAACGGAAACCAGCCTAGACCTAAAATGTAAAGTGATGTTCCGTTGGTTTTAAGTTCAGTTTCATGCAATATTCTGACAGGAGGCTAAAATCGCAAGTGTTTGACATCATTTCAGTAGGGCATTTCGCTATAGATTCTATTTTTCTCCCAGATAGGAACACGCCCTTTATTGTCTTAGGTGGATCCATAGCCTATGCTTCTTTTGCTGCCCGACGCTTGGATACAACCGTTTCCGTTGTTTCAAAGGTTGGCGGTGACTTTCCAAAGGCTTATTTGTGGTGGCTTGAGCAAGAAGGTGTTAATCTATCTGGAATAGTCAAAGTTGAGACTGCACAGACCACGCGTTTCGAACTAAAATACAGTAACAACTTGAGAACCAGAAAATTGCGACTAAAGAGCAGAGCTCCACCAATCACTGTTGATGATTTCTCCAAATCTCTGAAAGCTAAAGCCATTCATGTTGCACCCATTGCAGGCGAAGTTACGTACGAAGCTGCCAAGAAATTAAGAAGCTGTGCTCAGTGGTTGTCCCTCGACCCGCAAGGGCTGGTGCGAAGCTTCGACGAAAAAGGAAACGTCATCCGTGGTTCGCTAACCGACAAGCGAGTGTTAGAACTCGTTGACATTTACAAGTCTTCCTCAGACGAAATTAAAGTCGTAACTGGCATGTCAACCCAGAAATCAGCCATAAAGGCAGTCCATGATTATGGCGTCGAAATAATCATCGTAACTTTGGGGATGAAGGGTGCCGTGCTTTCCGTCGAAGAAACAGTCTATAAGATTCCAGCCTACAAGTCGAAGAAGGTTGTTGACCCAACGGGGGCTGGAGACGTTTTTATCGGAGGTTTTTTGGCTGAATACATCCGTGGTGAAAACTTGTTGTGGTGCGCATGTGTGGGTTCTGCGGCTGCCTCGCTTGTCGTTGAGGCTGCTGGCCCAACATTCTTAGGCGAAAAAGCAGAGATTTATCGAAGGGCACGCGTGCTTTATGAAAAAGAAATTAAGCAATGACGTGTATCTTATTGCGTTAAAGCAGTAAAGAGGCGTTTAACATTGGGACGTATCGCTAAAGGGGTGAAATGCAGTGTTTCTGGTTGCAGTAAAGACGCTGTGCGCTCAATTTCATCGGCAAAAGTCAAGTCTGCTGGCCTCAACATTAGCAGTAACGAAAGACGGACTTATTTATGCAAAGAACATTACAAAGAATATAAAAAGAAGACTAAAAAAGAGAAAAAGGTTGAACAGTGGCGATATAAACCATCATAAAGGCTAGAAGGCGAGGGATTTTATGCGAATATTACAGTTGCACTCAACCTTCATCCAGTATAAGCCTATCCAAAAAGAAATAGCCATCGCTGAACAAGCTGAAAAAAAAGAAAAGCGACTAGAAGAACTCGTTGTCCTGTTCACTGCTGTTGAAGAAGGCGACAACGAGGCAGTAGCTAAAAAAGCCATAGACGAAGTTCAAGCCTTCCTAGAAAAACTGAAGGTAAACCGGATTCTAATCTATCCATACGCACACTTAAGTAGCAACTTGGCAAAACCCGAAAACGCACTAGAGGTAGTCAAAGTCATGGAAGCCTACGCAAAGGAGATAGGCTTAGAAACATATCGTGCGCCATTCGGCTGGAACAAGCAGTTCACAATTTCGATAAAGGGGCATCCACTTGCCGAGCAATCACGCGCCATCTTGCCAGCTGAAGCAGAAGAGAAGAAAGAAGAAAAGGTTTCCGAAGCGGTAAAGGCTGAAGAAAAACTCAGATCCTCTTGGTACATCATCCATCCAGACGGAAAAATGGTACCAGTTGAAGAGTTCGACTTTAAAGGACGGGAAAACCTGCATAAATTCGCAGCATATGAAACCTCAAAGATTAGGGCAAGTCAGCAAGCGCCTCCACACGTTCTATTAATGAAAAGACTGGAAATAGCTGATTATGAGCCGGGAAGCGACCCTGGAAACATACGCTGGTATCCAAAAGGCCGACTAATCAAATCCCTGCTCGAACAGTTTGTCAACGTCAAAATGATCGAGTATGGAGCAATGGAAGTTGAAACTCCAATCATGTACGATTTTCAGCATCCAAGTCTAGCGGACTACGTAAACCGTTTTCCAGCAAGGCAATACATACTAAAATCAGAGAACAAAACACTGTTTCTACGGTTTGCGGCGTGCTTCGGACAATTTTTGATGGTTCATGACGCCCAGTTCTCTTACAAGCAAATGCCACTAAAAGTTTACGAATTAACACGCTACAGTTTCAGACGGGAACAAAGAGGCGAGGTTGTCGGTTTAAGGCGACTGCGAGCATTCACGATGCCAGACTGTCACGCCTTCTGCACAGACCTCGAACAAGCCAAAAAAGAATTCCTAGTAAGATTCAAATTGTGCATGCAAATCCTAGAGGAAATAGGCTTATCCGAAGACGACTATGAAGCAGCAATACGTTTCACAAAAGACTTCTACGAAGAAAATAAAGACTTCATCAAATCTTTAGCCAAAATCTTCGGAAGACCAGTCCTGTCTGAAATGTGGAGGGAACGCTTTTTCTATTTCATACTGAAATGGGATTTCAATGTCGTAGACAACCAAGACAAAGCAGCAGCCCTTTCTACGGATCAAATAGATGTTGAAAACGCAAAAAGATACAACATAACCTATGTTGACGAGAAAGGTGAGAAACGTCATCCGCTAATTATGCACTGTTCTCCAAGCGGAGCAATCGAAAGATGTGTTTATGCATTATTGGAAAAAGCCTACAAGGAACAACAAAGGGGCAACCCACCAATGCTTCCATTATGGCTTTCACCCACGCAAGTACGCATAATCCCCATGTCAGACAAGCACTTTGAGCATGCTGAAAAATTGGCATCTAGTCTAGATACACAAAACATACGGGTAGACATCGATGACCAGACGTTTACCATGCAAAAAAGAGTTAGAGAAGCTGAAAGAGAATGGATTCCATACATAATCGTCGTGGGACAAAAAGAAATAGAATCAGATGTACTTCCAGTGAGGGACAGAAAAGCTGGAAAAATGCGCAAAATGAAACTTGAAGAACTGACAAACGAGATTAAAGAAAAAGTGAAAGGAAAACCATTCAAACCGCTTCCAGTTCCAAAACACCTATCAAAAAGACCGCAATTCTACGGTTAACAATGATTGAAACAACCAACTTTTTACAAAAAATATATTTGAATAGACTAGATTCTCCAGTTTGGAGGAATAAAACCCTTGGAAAAAGATTTACTCATCTGCATAGATGGGAAATACTATCCAAAGTCGCAAGCAAAAGTTTCAGTTTACGATCACGGACTTTTATATGGAGACGGCATCTTTGAAGGAATCCGCGCCTATAACAGCGTAGTCTTCAAACTCAAAGAACACATAGACAGATTGTATCGCTCGGCACGTGTAATCATGCTTCAGATTCCACTGACAAAAGAAGAAATGATAAAAGCTGTTTTAGAAACCTTGCGAAAAAACAATTTGCGAGACGCATACATACGCCTAGTCGTAACTAGAGGCGTCGGCGATTTAGGACTTGACCCGAGAAAATGCCCAAAACCCACGGTGATAATCATAACCGACGTCATAAAACTTCATTCAGGTGAAGCAAAAGAAAAAGGAATAAGAGCCATGATTGTTTGGGTGAAACGGGACCCCGTGGATGCAACATCCCACGAAGTCAAATCCCTAAACTACCTGAACAGCATATTGGGAAAGATTGAAGCGAACATTGCGGGTTTTGACGAAGCCATATGCCTAGACAAAAACGGTCACATAAGTGAAGGCGTAGCCGAAAACCTCTTCATAGTTCAAAACGGAAAAGTCACAACTCCGCCAACATCAACCGGTGCTCTAGTTGGAATAACAAGAGACGTTGTCATGAAACTGGCTGAAAAACTTGGATACAAAGCCACTGAAAAAACTATCACGCCGACAGATTTGTTCACAGCAGATGAAGCCTTCTTCACTGGCACAGCAGCAGAAATCATCCCAATAGTAGAAGTCAATAAGCGAATGATAGGCGACGGCAAACCCGGACCAATAACACGACAATTAATGCAAGAATTCGAAAAGCTTGTCCGAGACCCGAAAGAAGGAATACCAATCTATCAATAGCAAGACGCCGTAAAACACTCCACTTTTCCATAAGAACCACAAGAAAGTTACCGAAAGAAATTTTAAGCTTACACTTTGTAAACGCGTTAAGTGGATAAAATGCTAGTTCCTGAAAATTTCTTCGCTAAAAGAACATCACTACTAAAAGCATCGGAGATCCGACAACTTCTGAAGTGGGTTGCTGAGGGAGGTATAATCTCCTTCGGCGGCGGTATGCCCTCCCCATCCACGTTTCCTCGACAACAGATTATAGAAATCATCACCGAAGGAATAAGCGAGCACGGCGACAAACTTCTACAGTACGGCACGACTCAGGGCTTGAAAGAGCTGAGATCAGAGCTCAAGAGTTTCATGGAGTGGAAAGGAATTAATGTGCCTAGCATCGACAACATTCTCGTTTTAAGCGGCAGCCAACAAGGACTTGACCTTTTTGGAAAAGTCTTCATCGATGAAGGAGATGTCGTGCTTATGGAGCTTCCAACATACCTAGCTGCCATTAACACCTTTAGTGCCTACAATCCAGAGTTTGTTGGGTTGAAAATGGATGATGACGGCATCATAATGGGCTCCTTAGAAGACGTCCTGAAAGAACTACAGTCTAAGCACAAAAAAGTAAAGTTTCTCTATACGGTTCCTACATGTCAAAACCCTACTGGCGTAACCCTATCCATGGAGCGCCGAAAACGTCTTCTCGAACTTGCGTCGGAGTACGACTTTCTAGTCATTGAAGACGACCCCTACAGTCTAATACTGTACGAGCCTATTGATGTTGCTCCTCTGAAATCCATGGACACTGAAGGGCGAGTCATACACCTTTCAACCTTCAGCAAGATCCTGTCTCCTGGACTGCGCCTAGGATGGGTGGTAGCTGACGACAGGCTAATCGAAAAGTTCGTGCTCGCCAAACAGGGTATGGATCTGTGTACCTCACCGCTTCTACAGTACATCGCTTATGGAGCACTAGAAAGAAAGGTTATCCACGAGAATCTTACAAAGATTCGTGCACTCTACAAGACGAAGAGAGACAAAATGCTGGAGGCTCTGGAAACCTATTTCCCAAAGGGATGCAAGTGGACAACGCCCATAGGCGGGCTATTCATATTCGCTTGGCTTCCTGAAAAAGTGAACACCAAAGAACTCATCGAAGACTGCATCAAGAAACATAAGATTGCCTACGTTCCAGGCCAGTCATTCTTCGTGGATGGAAGCGGAACAAACACGATGAGGCTGAACTTCAGCTATCCAGCGATGGATGAAATAGAGGAAGGCATCAAAAGGCTAGGACAAGCAATCAAAGAAAGGCTATAAATAATACACGCATAGCTGTCTTTACCGTTCTTACCTATTCTTTTCCATGAAACCTTCCACTTCGTTCAATGCTCGTTCAAGTGTTTCTAGTGGTGGAAGGAAGACAGCTCTGAAATGTCCTGACCCGTAAATTGGATCAAAACCCGACCCGTGAACGAAAAGCACACCTGTTTCATTCAAAAGCTCCAACACAAATTCACGGTCACTCCTCCATTTTGATGCTACTCCGTGGACCTTTGGGAAAACATAGAATGCTGCCTCTGGTTTTGCACAGCTCATCCCTTCCATTTCATTCAGCCTTTTCCACGCATAATCTCTTCTCTTCCTAAGCTTTCCAATCATCTCTTTGATGTGATCTTGAGGCCCAGTTAACGCCGTCGCCCCAGCTTTCTGAACCGGAGTGTTTGCGCATAACCTTATTCTCGCCTCCTTCAAGATGCACTGCTTCAACTCCTGTAACTCGTTGTTTTGCTCGTGAAAATACACGTAGCCAAGTCTCCACCCAGTCATTAAGTATGCCTTTGAAAAGCCGTTTAACCCTATTACTGGAACGTCTTTAGCCAAGTGAGATGTGCTAACAAACTCCTTATCATACACAATTCGATCGTAAATTTCGTCTGAAATAATCGGAACTCCGTTTTCACCCGCTAAATCCACTATCTCTTTCACAATTTTCTCTTCATAAAGTGCACCACAAGGATTGTTCGGATTAATAATCACAATCCCCCGCGTTTTCTCTGAAATTTTTCTGCGTATGTCGTCAATGTTTGGTTGCCAACCATTTTCCTCAACCGTCTCGTAAGTTACTGGTTTGCCACCGAAGAATTTAGCATATGCAATGTAAGGGGGATAAGTAGGTCCAGGAAGAAGAATTTCATCGCCAGCGTTGATAAGTGCTGCCATAACCATTTGTATGCCCTCAGAAATCCCCGCAGTGACAATAACATCGTCAGCAGAAACATCTACACTGTTAACCCTCATTTCCTTCTCACTTATGGCTTGCCTAAGCTCAGGCAACCCCTCAGAAGAAGAATAACTATTCTCGCCTTCTTCAACGGCTCTCATTAAAGCTTGCTTAACATGTGGTGGGGTGTCAAAGTCAAATGCAACTGGATCGCCTATGTTTAAATAATAGATTTTTTTCCCAGTTTTCGCCAATTCTTTGGCATAGACAATAACGTCGCGAATAGCATATTCAATTGTGCTTACTCTTTGGGTAACTTTCATGGCTTTCATGAAGTCACACTCGAGAGTTATTCATGATTAAGGTACTCCTACTTTGTCAGCAACCTCGAACCCGTTTGATGTAGTGACCACAATTGTTACGTCGCCACCGCTCAATGGTTGCCAGTTAAGTCGACAGAGAATTACCAGAGTATTTCCGTCTTCAATGGTTAGCGGCAATGAGGGGTAAGTGAGTGTTGTGTTTATCCACGTTTCATTAACATTTATTCCAGTTATGTTGATAGTTGAAAACGCCTTGTTCTGAACGCTAACGCTGAAATATTGCGTGCTCATGTTACTATTGAACGTTACATTTAGGATTACTGTCGGAAGGGTAAAATTGAATTCAAACGTGTACTCTTCTAAAGTTTGATTTATAGCGTGAATGGTTAAAGTCAGATCTTTGCCTGCATAATCAGTCCAATCAGTAACATTACAGTAAAACGTTATGGGTTGACCAGGTTCAATTGGGTCAGAGGGTAATTTCGGGTTTGCCTTTGTATCATTTATCACCTCAATAAGCTCACCGTTTTCCTTAACCGCTATTTTTGTAATGTTGACCGCTTGGATGGAAGATGGATGATTTTGTAATGTAATGTTAAAATGCTCTTTATCTTTCAAATCGAAAACTTCCTTTTCATTTAAAACGCTGAATATGACTGGCGGTGGAGTTACTACCGTGAATGTGTCGGTTTTAAAATCTTGCAACAAATACGATGTCACGTTAATTTCCTTCCCTCTATATTCTTTCAAAGTCCAGTTGAACGTGAAGGTGCTTGTTGAATTTGGTGTTACGCCTACTGATGGATAATTTTGTTGGACGATAGTTCCATTTTCCAGTGTACATGTAATTTTTGTGACGTTTACATAGTTAGCCGAGTCTGCAGAATTGGACACTGTCACGTTAAAGTACGCAGTATTTTCGTTAAAAAGTACGTTCTGAATTGCAGTGTGGACCATCGGCAACTCAAGTTCTTGGGAAAAAACGTATCCTTCTTCAGTAGAAACCGAAAGTGCTGTTTTTATTAAATTACGCCAACTTCCAGTACAGTTAAAATGAACAGACTCTCCACCTGCGATGACCTGGGGTAACCCTGGTGACATGCCATCCAAATCAACCCCTCCAACCATTATTTCGTTTATAGTTAAGTTAATCTCCGAATTTACATCGTTCATTGTTGTAATGTTAAATCTATTAAACGAAACTTTGGAGTCAAAATCCGTGTCGGTTACGTGAAGTTTAACGAACGGCAGAGTTACCTCAATGTTCGCGGCTGGTGAATCCGTTGAGAAAACGTGTACAGTGATGTTTTCGCCAGCAAATTCGCCAGCTAATCTTCCCCAAGAGACATAGGCGCTGTCTCTTTGAGCTTTAAAGCATGTTATGTTCACTGTTTCACCTTTCTGAATAATTATCCCATTTTCGATTGAAGGTTCTGTTTCTACGATATCGTAAAGTTGCGACTCTCCCTTCAAGCTCAGTGCGATTCTTGTTATTGTTGCGTTTGTAGGCGAATAGGACGGGTTTAAAAGGGTAATTTTGAACGATCTAGCATTTTCCCTATTAAAATAAACATCCGTTATTGTTACTGTTGTTTTTTCAGGTATTTCAGTGAAGAAGGCAATTGTGAACATGTAAGAAAGTAAGCCTCCTATTACTGCGGATATTATCATTAAAAGTATGATTGCAAGAGTTGAAACTGCTTTTAAGTTACTTCGTATAAGCATGCAATTCCCTTCCACATCATAAGTGTTGTATCTCATATTCCTAGAGATAAATAAGTGTTCTCTCAATGAAACAATTAAAATGGGCTGTGCTAAAAGTCACCTCTTTTTAAATGATGGGAACTGTTCATGTTGCGATTATGAAAGCTATTGTCAAAGCCACGGTTGTAAACTCTGAAATCACTTGGATGATGAATGGAACTGTTATGCCGCGGTCTACTGATAGACTACGTGTCTCGAACTAGTGAGGAAAGCTGATGCGCGAGCTTGGTGACAATGCCAGTTTTCTAAGCTGACTGGAGTCTTTTTGCTTTTTCAGCTGCCTCTGTCACAGCCTTGATTATCACCGCTCTTATTCTGCCTTCCTCGAGGGCCAAGAGTCCCTCAACTGTTGTGCCCCCGGGTGTAGCGACCATATCTTTGAGTTTAGCTGGGTGTTCTCCGGTTTCGACAACCATTCTTGCTGCGCCAAGAGTTGTTTGTGCTGCGAGGAGTATTGAAACATCCTTTGGTAAACCTAGTCTCACACCTGCGTCAGCTAGGGCTTCTATGATCACGTATATGTATGCTGGCCCGCTTCCTACTAGGCCTGTTGCCAGATTCAGATATCTCTCGTCCAATTTTATGACATGTCCTAAAAGTGAAAGCGTACTCATTGCTATTTCTAGCTCCTCCTTCTTTGTGTTTTCCGACGGGCATACCACTATCATGGCTTCTCTAACTCGGCACGTTATGTTAGGCATCACCCTGATAACAGGAACATCTTTTGGGAGATATTTTCTCAGGAACTCTAATGTGACACCAGCGGCGATCGAAACAACTATTTTTCCGGGCTTCATTGCGGGCGCTATTTGTGTTAAGGCTGTTTTCACATGTCTGGGTTCTACTGCGACTATTGTAATGTCCGCGAAAGAGGCGGCTTCTTTTGCTTCACCTACACATTTCACGTTGTATGTTTGACTTATGTATTTCCTGCGGCTCTCGAGGATCTCGAATGCTTGTATTTCTTGGGGTTTATACTCGCCTGATTTAAGAAAACCTGAAATTATGCCTTCACCCATTTTGCCAGCGCCGATAACCGCCAATTTAGGCTTGTTCTTGTTCAAATAACTCATCTCCAACTACTAGCTTCAAATTATATCCTTTGAACAATTATTAAGGTTTTTACTAAAGCACGTACTATGAGAAGGTGGTTGCTCACTGAATTGTCTCACAGGAATAAAGGGCAGCCTGCACACTCACAATCCATTTTCATATCTGGTCAATCTTGATTCATGGACTCAAAATCCTCGTTAACGCTGAACTCTTATCACAATTCTACGTTTCAGAAAAAATTTGCGTAGTCCTTGAAGCCCTAGCGTGACAAGAGAACATTTATAACGTCAAAACAAGTTAGCTAACGTTTCAAAAAGGTGAACAGAATTGACAGTTGCAGAATTCACATACCCCCTCAGAAAGGTTGAGAAAGGATACAACAACAGAACCCTCTATATAAACCTCACAAACAACCAAATCAAGAGCAAACCAGTCACTCAATTTATGAAAGACGCGTTCATAGGCGGCCGCGGCTTCAACCTCTGGCTGCTGTGGAACGCCCTGCCCAAAGACCGCATCGTCAAATGGAATGATCCAGAAAACGAGATATGCATTGCCTGCGGTCCCCTCGGCGGCAGTCCCATATACCCGGGAAGCGGAAAGAGCATTGTCGTCACAATCTCGCCTCTAACGGATTCGGTGATGGACTCTAACGTCGGCGGATACTTCGGACCGTACTTGAAATTCGCTGGGTGGGACGCGCTCGAGATACAAGGAAAAGCTAAGTCCGAAGTAATAATCTTTATCGATGGAGACGAAGGAAAAGTGGTGATCAAAGAAGCTGAAGGGCTTCCCTCCGAGACACACCTACTTGCCGAAATCCTAACAGAAAAGTATGGGGGAGAGAACAAACGCAGCGTTTCAGTGATTTCTGCCGGTTCAGGCGCAGAGCACGCGAGATTCGGATGCCTCAACTTCTCATGGTATGACTTAACCCGTAAGGTTGTGAGGTACAAGCAGGCTGGAAGGGGCGGCACAGGCACGGTTCTGCGAAACAAGAAGGTAAAGGCAATAGTTGCGAAATTCTCCAACTTGACTGCGAAATCAAACAATCCCGCAAACTTCGATCTCCTAAGACAAGTCGGCACTGCATACAACAAGGAAATCAGAACTCTGGACCCGAAACAACACCAGATGGCTATCGTGGGAACTACACACCTAATCGATATCATGAACGAGTTCGACCTACTACCTACAAACAACTTCAAGTTCGGAAAACACCCAGAAGCTCTAAACCTCGGTGAAGAGGTCTATAGAAAGAAGTTTCATTCGGGCTTCGATGGATGTTGGATAGGATGCCCCGTTGCATGCTCCCATGGCGTCAAAGATTTCGGGCTCAAAACAGGACCCTATAAAGGTCAAAGGGTGTTCGTGAACGGGCCAGAATATGAGACCATAGCAGGTCTTGGCAGCAATTGTGGAATCTTCGACGCTGACCACGTGATTGAGATGAACTTTTACTGCGACACGTACGGCATAGACACAATTTCGTTAGGGACGGCTATCGCCTTTGTCATGGAGTGCTACGAGATGGGATTGATCGGCAAGGAAATCACTGGTGGTCTTGAGCTTAATTTTGGGAACAAGGAAGCAGCCATGGAGCTATTTCATCAGATGGCGAGGGGTGAAGGCTTCGGAGTCATTGTTGGTCAAGGAATACGCAGGATGAAGAAGCTTTTTGCGGAAAAGTACGGGGCGGACCCCAAGATAATGCGGGATATAGGGATGGAGGCGAAGGGCTTGGAGTTTTCTGAGTACGTCACTAAAGAGTCTCTGGCGCAGCAGGGCGGTTATGGACTTGCGTTGAAAGGTCCACAACATGACGAGGCTTGGCTGATTTTCTTGGACATGGTGCACAACCTGATGCCTACTTTCGAGCAGAAAGCAGAAGCCCTACACTGGTTCCCGATGTTCCGCACTTGGTTCGGCTTAAATGGGCTGTGCAAGCTTCCTTGGAACGACATCGTGCCGGAAGACAACAAGTACACCAAAGAACCTGCGAAGGTGATGGCTCACGTGGAGAATTACGCTAAATACTTTTACGCTGTGACTGGGCGAAAGGTTACACCGGACGACCTTGTCTCGATGAGTGAGAAAGTGTACAACTTTCAGCGCATCTTCAACCTAAGGATGGGGTTTGGCACGCGTGAACACGATGATATACCTTACAGAGCCGTTGGACCGGTGACGGAAGAGGAGTATGAGAGTCGCGCAGAACATTATGACAATCAGCTTAGAGATAAGGTTGGTTTCAACCCGGAGGGCAAGTCGGCGAAGGAGAAGTTGATGGTCCTGAGAAAGTACCGGGAAAGAGAGTACGAGAGACTCAAGGACGCCGTCTATAAGCGAAGAGGATGGAACGACAACGGTGTTCCGACCTTAAAGAAAGTCAGGGAGCTCGGAATAGGCATTCCCGACGTAGTGGAATTGTTAAAAAAGTTTCAATGACGTTAGAACGTGTCTACTAAGATGATTTCCTGCTCCTTGCCATCTGCAATCGTATCCAATTTTTCAACTCTTCCTTCACTGCATCCTTCACGTCCAACTTTAGTTACACAAGAAATTATCCAATCGTCCTTTGTTGTGGCAAGGAATATGCAGATTTATGGGTAGAGGCAGAGGAAGTTTAAAGCCAGCGATTTAGATCTGAAAGGCAGGTCTGTGGAACCAGAAGAGCTGCCAATTTGGCTATCGAACACATTAAGTTTTATTTAGATTCGAATAGATAGGTATACATCTACTTTGAGAGTGAAACATTATGTATGGTTGGAATGGACTGTTTCTGCGAGTTAATCTGACTAAAATGAAAGCGATTGCGAAAAAGTATAATGCAAACATTGCTAAAAACTTCCTTGGTGGGAGGGGTTTTGCAGCCAAAATTCTCTGGGATGAACTTAAGCCTGGAACTGATCCGCTGTCACCCAAAAATAAACTTGTGTTCGCTGCTGGTCCGTTGACAGGTTTCGCTTTGCCCAGCAGTGGCAAGCTTGTTGTTGCAGCTAAAAGTCCACTAACTGGCGGTTACGGAGATGGAAACATCGGAACACTTGCTACTGTTCAGATGCGTAAGGCTGGCTACGACGCTATAATTGTTGAAGGAAAATCAAAAAAGCCGATTGTTCTGCTTGTTCAAGACAAGCAAATCGACTTTCTTGACGCTGGAGATTTATGGGGTTTAAACTCTTTTAAAACGGAAAGCATGCTTAGACAAGTTTACGGGCCGACAGCTGGGGTTTTGACTATAGGTCAAGGTGGAGAAAACCTTGTGAAGTTTGCCAACATTGTTTGCCAAGAAGGACGGGCTGGCGGCAGGCCTGGAATAGGAGCGGTTATGGGTTCTAAGAATTTGAAGGCTGTTGTAATAATTGGTTCTGGCGATTTGCCCGCTGCATACCCGAAAGAGTTGAAGAAGTTAGGTGTGGAAGCCTACCGGGAGATTTTGACTAAGCCCCCCTATGCTTTTTGGAAGCGGCAGGGCACGATGATGACCATTGAGTGGAGCCAAGAGAACAGTGTTCTCCCAACATACAATTATCGTGAGGGCGTTTTTGACAAGTCAGATGCCATTGGCGGTTTTGTCATGGAGACAATGAAAGTTTCTCAACGTGGATGTCCCAACTGCAACATGACGTGTGGTAATGTGATTAAGGGTTCGTATAGAAGGGAATCTGAGCTTGATTATGAGAACGTTGCAATGCTGGGTTCAAACATTGGATTAGGCAATTTAAGAAGGGTTGCAACTTTGAATAGAGCTGCTGACGAATTCGGTTTAGACACGATTTCCTTGGGCAACGTTCTTGGTTTTGCGATGGAGGCTTCTGAGAAAGGATTGATTGAAGAAAAAGTTTCTTGGGGTAAACTCAAAGCGACCAATGCTTTAGTTGAAGACATCGCTTATAGACGTGGTTTAGGTGACATGCTTGCTGAAGGTGTTCGTTTCGTAGCTGAAAAAATCGGTGGAAATTCAAGTCGATGGGCTATGCACGTGAAGGGCTTAGAAGTTACAGGTTATGATTGCCATGCCGCACCAGCCATGGCATTAGCCTTTGCAACCAGTTCCATTGGAGCACATCATAAGGATGCTTGGGTTATATCTTGGGAAATGAAGGTTGGGCGTAAACGCTACAGTGAAGAAAAAGTTGATAAGGTCATTGAGTTTCAGCGTATCCGCGGAGGTGTTTTCGAAGCCTTAACAGTTTGTAGGCTTCCATGGATTGAGCTTGGATTCGGACTTGAATGGTACACAAAGTTTTTGCATGCGGCAACGGACTTGGAAATGACTTGGAAAGACTTGAACGTTGTTGCTGATAGAATATACGCTTTGATTCGATGCTTTTGGGTACGTGAATTCGGTAAAAGCTGGGGTAGGGAGATGGATGTTCCACCGGCGAGATGGTTTGAAGAACCGCTGACTAAAGGTCCGATGAAAGGTGCAAAACTTGACAGAGCAAAATATGATGTCATGCTGAGTAAGTATTACCGGAAGAGAGGATGGGATGGGCGGGGAATCCCGATCAAAACGACCTTGAAAAAGTTAGGGTTAGAAGATGTTGCTAGGCAGCTTGGAAAACGTGTGAAACTGTACGATTGAACTGCCTAACCTCCCTCTATTTATAGGTAAAAACGGATATGGGCGAGGTTTAATAGTCTAGTATGCTCTGCCGAAGTATACCACTTCTTTTGCTTCTTTACCGCAGTATATACAATTTGAAAACGTCTTTTCTTTTTCGAAAGGTACTATTCTGATGGTTGCTCCTGTTTCTTCCTTTATCTTTTCCTCACATTTTGGGCTGAAACACCAGCAAGCTCTAATGAATCCTCCTTTCTTCTTCAAAGCTTCCTTGAATTCGTCGTAGGTTTTCACTGTAGTGATGTTGTCTTCCAAGAATTTTTTTGCTCTGTTAAAGAGGTTATTCTGGATTTCCTCAAGAAGTTTATTCACAACATCCACTATCTCCTCTTCCTTCACAGCTAATCTTTCAAATGTGTCTCGTCTAGCCAAGGTTAACTGCTTTTGTTTTACGTCTCTTGGGCCAATCTCTATTCTTATCGGCACACCTTTCAGTTCCCACTCGTTGAATTTCCAGCCTGGAGTATACGCAGGTCTGTCATCAAGAACAGCAGCTACTCCGTTTTCCACAAGTTTGTTCAGAATTTCTCTAGCTTTTTCAAGTATTAGCTTTTGGGCGACATTCTTGTAGAATATTGGAATTATCACGGCTTGCACTGGAGTGATTTTCGGGGGTAACACGAGTCCTTTGTCGTCGCCGTGAACCATGACCAAAGCACCTATGAGCCGCGTGGTTATACCCCATGATGTTTGCCAAACGTAATGTTCCTTTTCATCTTCTCCGATGAATTTGACGTTGAAGACTTTTGCGAAGTTCTGACCAAGATTGTGCGAAGTACCCATTTGCAACACTTTTCCGTCGGGCATTAAAGCCTCAACGGCTGTTGTGTACAATGCTCCAGCAAATTTTTCGTTTTCAGTTTTTTTTCCAACAAGCACTGGAATTGTCAAGTAATTCTCCACTAAATCTCTGTAGATGTTTAGGATTTCCATTACTTCGGTGTCTGCTTCTTCCTTTGTAGCGTGGGCTGTGTGGCCTTCTTGCCAAAGGAATTCTCTTGTTCTCAAGAAGAGCTTTGTCGCTTTTGTTTCCCACCTTACAATATTGCACCATTGATTCAGTTTCAGGGGCAAGTCTCTCCAGCTTCTAATCCACTTCGCGTACGTCGCGTACATGATTGTTTCAGACGTAGGCCTAACAGCAAGCCTTTCCTCCAGTTTACTGTTTCCGCCCATGGTGATCCATGCAACTTCTGGAACAAACCCTTCAAAATGTTCTGCTTCTTTCTTCAAGAAACTCTCAGGTATGAACATTGGAAAGTAAACGTTTTTGTGTCCTTTCTCTTTTATTCTTTTGTTGAAGATTTCTTGGATTTTTTCCCATATGGCGTATGAATGTTCTCTGAAGATCATGCAGCCTTTTATTGGAGCGTAATCGGCTAATCCAGATTTTAAAACTGTTTGCGTGTACCATTCTGAGAAGTTTTCTGACTTTTTAACTGTGATGCCCATCTCTGACATTTTCATCTCTCTCCTCTTATTTCATTGCTAGAAGCATATAATCCTAGTGAAAAACAAATCCTAATGTCAAATAAGCAAAGCAAAAATTCAGCGGTGTGGAACACGATCGCCCATTTCAACCACTCAACCAAACAGTATAAAAATAGCTTATTTAAAAGTTTCTTTCGTGCCTGCAGTTCATCATTTAGAATAGTAAGTATTTTAACCGTGCTCGATGTAAACTTGAATGAGTGTGAACCGTATTGAAGGCAGTTCTTGTTATTGCAGACGGGATGGCTGACAGACCGCTTAAAGAGTTAGGCTGGAAAACACCTTTAGAAGCAGCCCACAAACCTTCGCTAAACCATATAGCAAATACTGGCGTCAGCGGAATAATGGACCCAATTTCGCCAGGCTTGCCTCCCGGAAGCGACACCGCCACACTTGCACTGCTCGGCTACAACGCCTTGAAAGTTTATTCTGGAAGAGGAGCCTTTGAAGCCATAGGCTCCGGCGTAAACGTTTTACCCGGGGATGTTGCCTTCCGATGTAACTTCGCAACAGTGGACAACAACCTTGTTGTTTTAGATAGGCGTGCTGGCAGAATCTCAAATGAGGACGCTTCTAAACTGGCCAAAAGTCTTCAAAAAATCAAGCTGACAAAGTATTCAAACGCTGTATTCCTTTTCAAAAACACCATTCAACACCGTGCAGCCCTAGTTATTCGTGGACCCAAACTATCGACAGCTGTTAGCGATTCAGACCCTGAAAAAATCGGAGAAAAAGTTTCTGAAATAAAACCGTTAGACGAAAGTTTAGAGGCTAGGTTTACAGCTGAAATTCTCAATGAATTCATGCAGAAATTCCATGAAGTTTTGAAGCAACATCCAGTAAACAAGGAACGGGTTAAACGTGGTTTGCCGCCGGCAAACATCATTTTATGCAGAGGTGCAGGCACGATTCCAAATATAAGGTCTCTTTCACAAATATACGATATAAATGCTGCATGCATAGGTGCCACACCATTAATTAGAGGAGTTTGTAAAGCCGCTGGAATGAAGCTAATAGATGTTAAGGGTGCCACTGGAACGCCTCAAACAGATTTCATGGCTAAAGCCAAAGCAACGGTTCAAGCATTAAAAACGAATGATTTTGTGCTTTTACACGTGAAAGCAACGGATGTCGCAAGCCACGACGGAAACATCAAACAAAAGATTGAGTTGATTGAAAAAATCGACAGCATGCTAGGCTACGCGCTTGACAACATTAGCTTAGATGAAACTTATTTGGCTGTAACCGCAGACCACACAACATCTTCCATCACAAAAGACCATGAAGGAGACCCTGTCCCAATAGCCATAACTGGTCCCTATGTTCGTCGTGACGATGTTGAAGAATATGATGAAAGAGCATGTGCTAACGGCGGTTTAAACAGGATTAGAGGCGTGGATTTGATGCCTATTTTGATGAATTTAATCGGGAAGACCAAAAAGTTTGGAGCTTAAGGCTTAACATGGTGGAATCTCAAAAAGTAATGCCTGCTCTATCTGAAAGGCAGAATTGAAAAAATGGAGTCCAAGTGTGATGTCTGAAAACTTGGAGAAATGGGTTATTTCAGTTTGTGGTCTGAACTGTGCAAAATGCGATATATATGAAGCGGGTCATGGCAATAAAAAATTGCGAGATGAAATAATAGAGTGGTTTAGAAAAGAACGCAACGAGACTGTTAAACCAGAGCAAGTGAGATGCGAGGGATGTACGGGTCCACTTATCCATCATTGGAGTCCTGACTGCAAAATGATGCTCTGCAAAAAAGAAACGGCTTCAACACTGTTTTCAGTGCGAGGACTTTCCATGCACAAACGTGAACGAATTCAGTTCAGACGGCATCTCGCATCATAAGAGGACTATCGAAAACTCGAAAAGAATGAAAGAAATCGGAATCGAAGCATGGATTGAGGAGCAGAAAAGAAAAGGCCAATGCGTATTCTGCCCATAGAAAGACTGCACCAAGACCGATGGATCGCTTGAAAACAGTGGTCTCCACTTTCTTTACTTTGTTTTTGTGGATGTTACTATTCATGTAGGTCAGATTGGGAAAACATCGGCGGAACCACTACAAGGAGAGAGATCAACAAAGACAACGCCAAATCGAAAGAATTTTTCTAGGCATGTTCCCGTCTCCTTTCTTTCCTGGAAGAAATGCAAAAGGACACATTTGAATGATATTCCTGATGATCTCAGACCAGTGTGGACAGATTTGTCTTCAAGAGTGTTGAGCAACGCACGGTTTGCATACGTTACTTTTCGAACCAACTTTTCGCTCTAAATTCTATATGCAGGTGTTTTACTTCTTCGTCTTCATCATAGGTTGTTAACCATTTTGGACTCATCTTCCAGTCATCAACAACTCTTTTCTTGTGATATCTAGCATCATAGTGGCCTAAACTTGTCAAATAGAGGTCAGCGTAGTTCGTCGTCTCAGTATAGACTGCTATGAACGGTTCGCAATTGAAGGCCTCGCATGCCTCCCTTGTCTTTTGTCTATCACCCTTTCGATTGTTGAACAGATTGACAGATTCCTTTTCTTTGCCTGAGTTTCTGGTTCTTGATTTGACGGTTATTCCTAATCTCTTCTTTGTTTTGGGGTCATATGCAATTACATCGATGCCTGTATGATCTACTATTGTCACCTCAAAACCAGATCTGGAAAGCCAATTACAAACTAAATGCTCTCCCAAATCTCCAATTATCTTCTGATGTCTGGAACTCTTTTTAATGTCAATTGGTTTGGGGCACATGACAGATTCATATCATCATGCGTTCACTCATGTATATTTATTTGTGCAGAAGTCATAAAATATGAAAAAAGAGATTGTGGATTACGCTAAATGGGAGGATTTGGAGGGTGTAGTGTGACTATAATTGACAAATCAAAGTTTAGACAGAACGTTTACGAACTTATTGAGAATGATGATTCAATCATCGAATCTCCGAAGGGTCTTGCATTAGTAGATGCTTTAGCTTCGGGTTTTCTAGATGGTCTGCTCTCAATTCATTTTGATCCAGAATCTAATAGCCTTCGCTGGAAAAGTTTGGAAGTGGAAGCTGGGGAACTCTCAGACTCAGGCGCATTATTGTGCAAAGCGGGATTGGTGGATGAGGCCATCTCAAGCCTTAAACGAGCTCTAGAGCTCAATCCGAACGACGGGAAGACACGCACTAACCTCGGGCATGCATACTATGATAAGGGTTTGATCGACGAAGCAATAAAGCAATACAAGCAAGCTCTAGAGCTGGAGCCAAACCTTGAATTTGCTTACGATGGCCTAGGAAGTGCGTATGCTCGCAAGGGTTTATGAGACAAGGCAATAGGAATGTTCAAGCGAGCAGCAGATTCGGATCCGAATTCTGCATTGGTTCATAGGAATCGTGGGCGAGTATATAATAACAGAGGTTTTACAGATGAAGCAATAAAGGAGTTCAGGCGAGCCATAGAACTAGATCCCAATGATGCGGGTGTCCACAACGATCTTGGAGTCGCCTATGTCGAGAAGGGCTTGTGGCAAGATGCGATAGCTGAGTTTGAACGGGCTTCACAACTGGATCCAAATTTTGACTTAGCTAGGAAAAACCTAGAAAGTGCACAAAAAGAAGAAGTGTTGAAACCCCCTGCCGAAATGCCTAATCCTGAAGCTTACCATCTTCTTTACGCTTTTGAAAATAAGCTGAGACTATTTATTCACAACAGAATGGAGAAGACTGTGGGCAAGGAATGGTGGAAACAAAGGATTCCCTCGGATGTACAAGAGAGATGTGAGGAGAGAAAGCGTAAGAGAGAGAACTATCCATGGATGGAAGCGAAAGAATGCCATCCAATCTTCTACTCTGATTTTCTAGACCTTATGAAGATTATGACTCTAAAAGACAACTGGAAGCAGATCTTTAGTCAATATTTTAATAATGTCGCTTGGACCAAGACTAGATTAGAAGAACTGAACGTAATAAGAAACGACATAGCTCACAATAGAGAACTTACTCCCGATGATTTCCAGAAGCTAAGGATCTTCCGAAGAGAAGTACTGCGCTGCCTTGAAAGCAGATTGGATTAGACTTGACGCGCAATACCACTTATAGCACAAAAATATCTGTTCAAACCTTCAAAAGTGTGCAGTTCACGTGCAGAAAACCTATTATTCCCAATAAGTTGACAGCGTTTCCCGCTACTGCACTGGCATGAGTCGCCATTCTCTATAGTCTGTTACAACCCTAATGTATCCTTTGAACATTTCATCAACTTCCACGTCTCCAGTGTCAACTCTCAACACGCCACCAGCAATGCTTTGAAGCTTACTCTTTGTCGCTGCAACAATTATCCTTTGTTTTCCAACACGTTTTATGATTTCAGGACTTACCTGCTGGTTTCCTCTTCCCAAAAGAATTCCCTGGTGTCCAATCGGCGAAAGAACAATCCAAGCTTTCTGCCAGTCCTCCACTTCATCTAAAATTCTCTTTTCATCCACATCAAGTATGACCGTGCCTTTTTTGTAGATGTCCACGCCTAACACTGTTTTCTTTACGCCCAAAAGTTCTGCAATGTGTTTGACTGTTGTTCCTGGGCCCAGTATGTAGGTGGCTTTCGGCTTTATTTCCTCTATTATGAATCTTGCTATGGCTGTTTGGTTTTCCTTCTCGTCAACCGTTGCTGGACTTACCTGTTTGCTTCCTTGAATCCGCATTGGAAGAAACGGACCTTTCAACAAACCATGGAGCTTAACAGCGAAAGTGTCGCTTCGAATAGCCTTCTCATCAGCGTCCATAACTTCAAACTCTGTTATCTCCGCATGGTTTTGGGCAAATGCCAAAACAACATATACAGCATCTGAAGGATTCACCGCAAAAATGCCGCTGTACATTTTCACTCCAGACGGAACGCCCAAAACAGGCACCTCACTACACTCTTGCATGGCATCAAAAATGTCCTTAGCAGTGCCGTCTCCACCAACAAAGATAATCAAGTCCACCCTTGCCTTCACCATTAATTTCACTGCGGTTTTTGTATCTTCAGATGTTGTTTCCTCTCGGATTTTCATGGGCAAAACCTGAACGGGAACGCTTGCAGCCTCAGCTTCTTCTTCACCCATTATCCCCGGACAAGTCAAAATTCTCATAGGTGCTTCCGTCATATTTTCCTTTAGTTTTTGCAGAAATTCTACTGCCCTTTTAGGCGCTACTGGTTTAGCTCCCCTCGCAATCGCCTCTTTAAACACGCCGTCCGTTCCCTTTAGACCTACTCTGCCTCCCATGCCCGCTATCGGATTAACGACAAAACCCAGCTTCATAGTGTTCATCAGTGACAAGATTTATTGCGTAAGCTAATAAACTATTTTGAAAGGTGGAGCGACAACCTAATGAAGAAGCCATCAACCGGAACGTTTTCCATTCTGGCTATATCGCCCGACTCTACATTAATGGGTGTTGCCGTCGCTTCAGGTTCCACTTCAGTGGGAGACAGAGTTCCACACGCAAAACCTGGACTCGGCGTAATAGCCACCCAAGCATACACGAATGTTACTTACGGAATCAAAGGATTAGAATTGTTGGCAAGCGGTTTGTCTCCGAAACAGACTTTGGATAGGCTTTTGATGGAAGACTCTGGGCGAGAGTTACGGCAAGTGGCAGTCATGGATTTCAATGGAAGAAAGGCTGTTTTCACAGGTGTTAAGGCTCCGGAATTTCGTGGAGAAATTGTAGGTGAAGATTACGTTGTTGTTGGAAATTTGCTTTCTGAAAAAGAAGTGGCGAGCAGTATGGCTAAAGATTTTGAGCGTTCCAGTGGAGATTTAGCATGGCGAATGGCAAAGGCGTTAAAAGCGGGAAGTGAAAGCGGTGGAGACAGACGAGGAGAAAAATCAGCCGCATTAATCGTAGTCAGCACTGAAAAAGTGGAAGTGAAAATAAGAGTTGACATGCATGAAAAGCCCATTGAGGAACTATTTCGCAAGCTGAAATCTCAATAGGAAAAAGAATAACATGAAAACGGTTTTTCATCCGAAAGTTCTTAAGCATGTAGATTGCATCGTTTGGCTCATTCTCATCAAGTTTATCAACTTCATCAAGAGATTCGTGTATCTAGTGTCTTTTTTTATTTGACAACGCAGCTGCAACAAGTGTGAAAATCATGAGGAAAGGTAAGATTAGAGCTGATGAAAGCTCTGGTATTATTATTACTTCGTGTTCTGAATGGAGGTATGTGAAGTATATGTATGTGTTTTCAGTGTCTGTCCAGTTTGTGAAATGCCAAGGATCGCCGTTTACAAGCACTGTGTAGTTGCCCTGCCACATGTCTTGAATTATGATGTTTGGTATGGTTACTCTGCAGAATCCTGAATCAGCTTCACCGGTAACGTTGAAACTTATTATTTTCTCAGTTGCGTTGAGTTGAAAGCTTGAAACCGTAGAATTACTAACCACGTGAATCTCGCATACTTCGCCGTTCCAGGTGCCTACATCAAAAATGTTAATCGGAGCCATAAGCGGAAACCTATCCATACTCCTCGTATCAATTGCGTATGGTGTGTCGCCTATTCCATCACTTCCAGTCTCATCTTGATAAGGCCCACTGTACAAGTCTGCACCAGTATAGTCGCTCCAGTAATTCCCTCCAGAAGGATAACCATCATCCCAAGTGTTAATCGACCACGTGACGCTTGCTTGAATGGTGTTATTAATGAAGTTATTATGGTAAATAGTATTGTCAATCCCGCCCGTTAGATATATGCCATATCTATTGTTTAATAATACGTTGTTGATAAGTACGTTATTGCTCGAAGAGTATAGCTGGACCCCGCTATGAAGACGACTGTTTGAAGCATTAACGTTTTCTATGATAGAGTTTCTTGTGTAAGCAAATAGCACATTTGGATCATTATTCGTCAAGTTTAAGTCTTTTACGGTGATGTTGGTTGAGTTTACAACACCCACAAAGCCTGCATCAGCTGGAATCTGCCTGTTATGTTGTGTTACCCAGTAATAGATGGGCTTTCCGTCCACTATATTAGATGCGTCTATATCATGAATAAAATCGTCCAAATCACTCCCCCAAATCACAAAGTTATACCTGCTCTCACGAATGTTATTGCCTTTAAAGGTATTCCTCTCACAATGATATAGATGCATGCCGGTTCCTTTGTTTGAGGTTATTGTGTTATTAACAATAGTATTACCACCAGAATCCCGCAGTCATTATCTGATATAACGTTGTTAATTATCGTGTTGTTACAAAAAGGCGTTGGGAAACTAGGGCGAGAGTAAACTTTAATGCCACAACCGTTTTTCGATAATGAATTGTTAGAAATGATATTTTCAAAACTGTGCACTAGAAAGATGCCAGACACGCTGCTACATACGTTCACGTTTTGTATCGTAGAGTTATTTGTATAAGCAAACAATATTCCGTTGCAGTTTAGGTCTTTTACTACAATATTCGTTGAGTTTATTAATCCAAGGTATCCTACATCAGAGAATGTAGTAGAGTTTATTATGAGGTTATGCTGATTAATCAGATAGTAGACTGATTTACCGTCGACTTTATTCGACGTGTCTATATCATGGATGAAACGTGAGAGATACTCTCCGTAAACGTAGAAATTGTATTTGTTGCTACTTATGGTGTTATCGACAAGAGTGTTTCCTGAAGAAAAGCCGATTTTGACACCTTCAGTATTGTTTACTACCACGTTATCGGTTATAATGTTATTATCGGAACGAAATAGGCGTATGCCGCATTTGTTGTCTGTCACTATGTTGCCTCTGATATAATTTGCTTGTGAGTTTTGATCGATACATATACCCGAACATCCGTTCCGTATTGTAAATCCGCTTATGCAAACATCGTGGACACCCGTCAATACCGTATGGATACACGCATATATGGTTCCGTTTCCATCAATGATAGTGTTGCTTCTGTTTTCCCCTATAAGCGTTAAAGGCTTGTCTATGGTCACGCGCTCGTAGTATGTTCCCGAAGATACAAAAATTGTATCACTTTCGTTTGCAGCATCTATCGCTGCTTGTATCGTTGGGTAATCGTCTGGGACTATGATTGGCTCTCCCACGATTGCACGGATGAATAGATTCCCGGGTATTTGCCATTCGATGGAATTGTCATCCATTCTTACCCTGTAAGATCTGTTGCTGATCGGAGGGTCATTGTTGAAACCTATGTTCATGTGTGGGCTTGGTCCTGAAGGCATGTAAATCATGTTTGGGAAAATGCAAACAAAGAAGTCATCTTTTACGAGAACATCTGGAATGTCGACTGTAACCCACTTTGAATCATAGTTTTTGAAGTAGTCTGAGTACTTGTATGCGATGTGGAGCAATTCATTTTTGTTCTTGTCCCAGACTTCTATGTAAAATGGCATACTGTCATATGATTCATTCGCCCACCTCATTCCATAGAACTTAACTCTTTTTAGCATCCAGTATTCTTCAGAGGGTGGAGTGAAGTTTACTGCTAATCCACCAGGAAGGGTACCACCAAGACCGCCAGGATTACTTGCATTGTTATCATAGTATATTTCTATTTCAGATGAGTTCGCATCGACTGATGTTGTTGTTAATGCGATAAGCATCATTGATAGCAAGAGCACCAATACAAAAGCGAACGAAACGATCTTCTTTTTCAAACTCTTTACCACCTTTTCCTTTCTTTTCCTCCTATTTTTTCTTTTCGCATTTGTGATGCGTCCTCTTTCGAGGATTCCGCTACACTTTATCTAAGGAAAACTTGAATCGATAATAACTGAAGATGCTCATTATCACCGTCTTTATAACGAAAGATTTAGAACTCTTTTGAATAGAAAAGTATCTATAAAAAAGTTGTCAAGATTCCTTTTTTGTCCTAACCTTCTTAAAGGATGTTACAGTGGTATTTATTTGATGAAC
Organism: uncultured Candidatus Bathyarchaeia archaeon; assembly: GCA_964598485.1. GTDB lineage: Archaea > Thermoproteota > Bathyarchaeia > Bathyarchaeales > Bathycorpusculaceae > SOJA01. Next base: position 28,466 of record CAZRCD010000008.1, on the reverse strand, counting down.
ATTACCAGCGATAATTTCCGTCTGAAAATTCTTATATCTCGAAAATTACAACATCCCTTCTTTGCAATAATTGAGGTTGTTAAATGTCAGGAAAAACCATGAAAAAGATTCTCGTGACTGGAGCCACAGGCCAAATTGGTTCTGAATTGACGATGGAGCTGCGAAGAAGGTATGACGGTGACAACGTCATTGCAGCTGGGCACAGGAGAAAACCCAGCGAAAAACTAGTTAACTCGGGTCCCTTCGAATACATCGACGTCACTGACAGAGACAATATTGAAAAAGTTGTGCACAAATATGACATTAACATAATTTATCATCTTGCTGCGGTACTCTCGGCTATAGGTGAAGAAAAACCACAACTTACTTGGAAAGTGAACATGAACGGTCTTTACAACGTACTTGAGATTGCAAGGGAACACGGGTTAGCTAGAGTTTTTTGGCCCAGCTCCATAGCTGTATTTGGCCCCGAAGCACGTCGCGTTAACACGCCTCAAGACGCAGTCTTAATCCCTCGCACAATGTATGGTGTCACAAAGGTTGCTGGTGAACTTTTGTGCAACTACTATTTCCTTCGATTTGGTTTGGACGTGCGAAGCGTTCGTTATCCCGGGGTCATAAGTAGCGAGACTCCTCCGGGTGGAGGCACAACAGACTACGCTGTAGAGATATTTTATGAAGCCGTCAAGAATAAGCGGTACACATGCTTCGTGAGGGCGGATACAGTGTTGCCGATGATGTATATGCCTGACTGTATCAAAGCAGCCATAGACCTGATGGAGGCTGGCGCGTCTCGGATTAGATGTCGTACGAGTTACAATGTGACTGGAACGAGTTTCTCTGCAGGAGAGCTGACGTCTGAAATCAAAAGGCACATTCCAGAATTTGAATGTGAATACAAGCCTGACTTTCGACAGAAGATTGCGGATTCTTGGCCTATGTCGATAGGTGACAGCGTGGCTCGTGAGGAGTGGGGTTGGAATCCAACGTATGATTTGGCTGCTATGACAAAGGATATGATTGAAAAACTGACGAAAAGGTTTGCCGAAGACAATCTTTAAGGGTACTCGTAAAACATCATGTCTACGTAACATCCATCAATGAAATAGTAACTTCTTATTGCTCCTGCGTTCTTGAAGCCGTGATTTTCAAGTGCAGCTTTGTCTTTTATCAAAAAAACAAAGAAATTTACAATTTCAGAACTCTATCCACATCCTTATCAAGGTGGGCTTTATGAGTGTGCGCGCCAGTATTGCTCTGGAGAGGTTTGAGATTTCGAAGCACTAAGACGATGTCCGACCCGTCATACAGCTGAGAGATTTCAAGCCTCTCCAATTTCTAGCTGGATTTCTCCTCCGTGGGTCGTTTTCCAGTATTCTTAGTAGTTTGGTTCTGATGATTGTGGATTCTGCAGAGCTCGACGCACACTATGCAAACTGTCTTTTCCAATTTCTGCCTAAGAATGGTGAAATGCTAAAAGGACGATGTAATCATGAAAAGACTATAGGTAAATATTAAAAGAAACTGAGACTAAGTTTTTGTAAAAGGTGATTAATGTGGAAGTTTCACGTCATCCAACAAAATATTTAGGTGAAGAATATCAACGCTTAGTTCGTGAAAGCCTCAATTGGCAGCTTAGGGTTCTGGAAAGCGCAAGCGAACCGATCTGTACGGTAGATGGAAAGGAGGTTTTGATGCTTTGTGCAAACAACTATCTAAACCTTGCAACTCATCCAAGAGTGGTTGAGGCAACGATAGGGGCAACCAGAAAATATGGGGCAGGTGCAGGCAGTGACAGGTCGATTTCTGGCAACATGTTTCTTCATGAGGAATTGGATCGTCGTCTTGCAAAGTTCAAGAACGCTCCAGCTTCGCTGACTTTTCAAACAGGATTTATGGCTAATGAGGGGCTTATTCCCCAGCTTGCTGGCAGAGGAGACCTATTCGTTTCAGACGAGCTAAACCACGGTTCAATAATCGACGGAGTAAGACTGAGCCGCGCGGACAGAGCTATATTCAAACATAAAAACATAGAAGACTTAACACGTGTGATGGAAGAAGCGGAAAAACACGATCCTCCATACAAACACATCTGGATCTTTACAGACGGAGTCTTCAGTATGGACGGAGACCTTGCACCACTACCAGGAATAGCCAAGATTGCCAAAGAACACGGAGCCGGCGTCTATGTTGACGATGCCCATGGTGAAGGTGTTTTAGGCGAGGGTGGACGAGGAATCGTGGACCACTTTAAACTTGGACGTGACGAGGTGCATGTAGAGATGGGAACTTTCTCAAAGGCTTTCGGTGTCGTAGGTGGGCACATCACTGGCAATGAAGACCTTCGCAACTTCACGTATAATAAGGCTAGAAGCTGGCTGTTAAGCGGTGCTGTTCCGCCTGGTGTTGCTGCCGCTTGCATTGCAGCCATAGACGTGCTGGAGACAGAACCGCAACACGTTAGAAGAGTTTGGGAAAATCGCAACCATCTCTTAGACGGATTTAAGGATGCTAGGTTTGACACTGGAAACGGGGAAACGCCTATAATTCCGGTGATGTGTGGCAAGAGCAAAACGTCAAAGGACTTTGCAGACTACCTCTGGACAAAAGGCATATTTGTACTGCCAATCTTCTACCCAATGGTTGCAAGAGACAAAGCAAGACTCAGAGTCCAGCTGTGCACAAAACACACAACAGAACAACTAGACAGAACATTAGAAGTCTTCAAAGAAGGCGGCAGAAACCTCGGAATAATCTAAAAACCGCTAAACACCTCTCTCATTTTTTATGTTATCTTTTGTTGTAGATGCCTAATGACTATACCTCCAAAAAAGCAGTTGCTACGGGAAAAAATTTGGAGCGAGATGGAACGCTTAAGAATCGCAGCTTTTCCTCTTCCGTGTCGAGGCAGAATCCCAAATTTCAAAGGAGCTGAAGCTGCCGCTGAAAGGTTGCGTCAACTAAAGGAATGGAAAAAAGCCAAAGTTATTTTTGTTAATCCAGATTCACCACAGCGCAAAGTCAGAGAAAATGCACTTAAAGACGGAAAGACTTTGATAGTGGCTTCTCCGAGGCTTAAAAAAGGCTTCATGCTGATTGACCCGGCTAAAGTGAAAGGAAAAGAACGTTTTGCATCAACAATTAAAGGTGCCTTCAAGTTTGGATTAGAAGTGCAAGATTTTCCTAAGCCAGACATTGTTGTTGAAGGCTCCGTTGCCGTTGACACGCGAGGGCATAGGCTTGGAAAAGGACACGGCTACAGCGACTTGGAAATACAAATGCTAAATAGAATGTTTGGGAAAGTTGTGGTGGCAACAACTGTGCACGAAATACAAGTTGTTGAAGAGGTTCCCTTCGAGGAAAAAGATGAAAAAGTTTCAATTATCGTTACGCCAACGCAGGTTATTCGTGTTTCGAGCTGATTGAGATGAAGAAAGTTTGTAAATGGTACGTTGTTTGTCCGATGAAGAGATTTTATGAGGAAGGGAGGCTGGAGCGGAAATGGATAGAGGAGTATTGTATGGGTGACTATATGCGGTGTGTACGGTATAAACTGGAGGAGGCTGGAATACCGCATCCAGACAACATGCTTCCAAATGGCAAGATAATGAAATCGTTATGACAAGTTTCTTCTTAGGAAAACTTTAATTCAATATTTCGTTATTTCGTTAATGAGAGAAAATGGCCAGACTAGTTGAGTTAAAACTTACGATGAGCTTATCCATTTTTCTAGTAGCCTTCATATTCGCCATTTTCTTATCGGCAATAATGTTCATTTTCCAATTCTCCTTGATGTTTGCTTTGGTTGGCACAATAATTTTCATACTAATTCAGTATCTCATTGGACCAGCTATCGTCAAAGCCTCAACACGCCTACGCTATCTAAAACCCGGAGAAAACCCATGGCTCGAATCCACCGTAAAGGAACTTGCAGACAAAAGTAGAATACCGATGCCAAAACTAGCCACAGTTCCAGACCAAACCCCAAACGCCTTTGTCTTCGGCAGGACAGCTGGCAGCGCGACTTTAGCAGTTCATGAAGGACTGTTGATCAAGCTGAACAAAGAAGAAGTTAAAGGTGTAATCGGCCACGAGCTAGGACACATAAAGCACAAGGACTATATTGTGATGACCCTGCTTTCTGCATTACCCTTACTTGCCTATCTTATTGCTCGGGGAACATGGACAGCGGCGAGATTATCTGGTTCTTCTCGTAAAAAGGAAGAAGGTAGTATAAGAGCTGCGTTCTTTCTAATTGGAATAATCTCCTACGTAGTCTACATCGTTTCGCTTCTGTGCGTGATGAAGCTCAGCAGACTGCGAGAGCATTACGCCGATGCTTATTCAGCTTATGTAACTAGCTCGCCTCGAAGCCTAGAAAGCGCTTTGGCAAAAATCACTTATGGGTTGTCGCTTTCACGAAAACCGCCGTCTGGAGCTAGAGCGTTCTACATCGGCGATCCAGCGTTAGCTAAACAGGAGATTCAGCATATAATGTCTAGAAAGCAAGAGTACGACTTGGACAAAGATGGGGTGCTGGATGAAAGAGAGTTAGAGCTGGCTATGGAAAAAGAAGCTAAATCAACATGGTCGAAAATAAACACATGGTTTTCAACGCATCCGCCGACTTTTAAGCGAATATTGCTATTGCATGAAATAGAAAGGGAAATGGAAACCGGAAGATACACAAGCGACCGCGTCTACGCTCGTGTTTAGCCCTAGCTAGTATATTTTGTGACAATTGGGAAAAACGTGCGCCTAGGTTTCTATGTTGAATGGTAAGACGGCATACGCGCGAACGCTAGCTTCGTTTATGATTTCATAGCCCAGTAGCAAGTAAACGCATAATCCTTCTTTGTCGATTACATCTGCTCTCAATGCCTTAACAGTTATGGTTTCGCCTTCACTCAAGTAGCCACTTTCAAAGAGTTCCTCTCTCATCATTATATCTTCGTTAACAGTCCATGCTCGTGGCAAATGAATTCGTATCTGTCCTTCGCCGGTGTCTACTATTAGCATGTTCTTGAATAGAGCGACAGCGGTTCCGTCAAGTTCCGTGGGTTCTGAGTGGTTGAGGAACCACCAACCCCGCCGAATTCCAAGTCGCGGTCTACACCTGCAACGCACTTCGAAATTCATGCCGTTGAGTATTTCTACGCCGGATTCTGGATCTCCATTGGGCTGAAGTGCGTTAGTCAATGGCGCACACAAAAATACGCTTGCAACGGCAACTATTACTATTGTGATGGCGAGAATCTTTATTTTTGACTTCATGTTTTTTCCACCTCCTTTTGGGCTTGTTAAGTGAAGCTTTGTTGGTGTCTTAATAAAGGGTGACGCATGATTCGTATGAATGATTCATTGAGTAGAGGGTAATTTAATAGACGTTTTTGCTGTAAATCTTAACTTATAAGATAGAGCTTAAAGTTTACATCTATGACATAACAGAGATAACAAACTTTTTAGAGTATGCAGACTTAGAGAAAACACTCTAATCTCCTTTTTCTATTTCGAATTCACAAACATTCTAGGGAGTTCATAGAAAGAAACAACAAAGCTAAACTTCTCTCTTTTTATTCCGAGTTTGATGTTTTCTCTTATAGACTATGACTGCTGGTAGTGTTGCTGTGAGAATACTGGCACTATTTTGCATTTGCTAAGTATTTGAAATGGAATGGTTTTATGATGGCTGCAGGGTTTGTGCTTACAATAACAGTTTGACTTTCAACTAGTAAAGCTGAAAGCTCACTGTTATGCCTTTCCATAAACTCTACAAAGTCTGAATAACTTTTGTGGATTGAAACGAAAATGCCATCCCGTCCTGCTCCTGCTGCTTCTGCACAAAAGATAACATCTGGCTGCTTTGCAAACCACTTTCTTAATTCGCTCAGGGCTAGTTGTCTTTTTTCAGCGTTGACATACTTGACATTGGACCTTACAAGAGTAAACGCAATAATTTCAAAGCCAAATCTCTTCCATTTTGGTATCGCAGTGTACCCAGAAAGAAAGTCTTTTTCAAGCTTCGTTCTTCTTCTTGTGAATGTGGGTTGAGAGGTTTTCAAAACCTTAGCTAATGTTCTGTCACTCCTACGACTATTCTTAAGTAACTCCGACAGAATTTGATAGTCTATAGATTTCAGTTCCTTCATATTGCATCATTCAACATATTTGATCTATCAATTTTTAACGCTTGTGGAAGAATCTTCGATTTTTAAAAATTCAGTTTTGATTCAGTTTCGGCGCGAAATTGCATATTATCCTGAGAAACGATGTAAACACAGAGATTATTTTCACCACGAACAAGGTAGAATATGGTAATAACCTAGTTTTGTAGGGCTTTTTGCTGGTTGGGTAGGCATATTGGTTTCTAAAAGAAGCATCAAGCCTTTCCACTTATTCTGATTAGTTCTTTTTAGCTCAATTATGTTTTCAGCTTCTAAACTAAATGAGCATTTTGCACATATACCGCCGATTTGGCAAGATAAAGAGAGTTTATAGTCTAACTGAAATCGTTTTATCCAATTTCGGTATCTTCTTTTTGGGTTCTCCATATTCCACATAAAACTTAACAAATGCATCTGCGAGTTCTTCGACAGAGAGATGACGTTCTTCGGGAGGACCTATGCCTATCATTCGAATAAGAAACCTATCATGTAATAGAACAACAGTTTTTCCTTTAACGGTAAACTCTATTCCTTTTTCGTTATTGATAGGGTGAGTATATTCTGAGAACAGTACAAACATATCTGGTTCAAAATGTTTTGTCATTTCCGCTATTTTTTCAAACGTTGAAATCGAAAAGCCTATTGTCGGGAGATCATAGAAGAGATACCCATTTGCATCAACCCAACATTTGTATCCTCCAAATTGCTTTTTTTGAAGCTCTTCATTGACACCAACTATTGGCACGCCAACAAGTTTCTTCTCAAATTTTTCAGTTAATTCTTCATACATAGTCTTGTAAGACCTAATCGCTTCAGACATACTCTATCACAACTCTAATTGATTCTTTTGGTTGTGCTTTAAGTTTTCCGTTTTCTCACATTTAAAAAACTTGCAAAACCCTTACAAATCTGAGGTGTCTAATATTGATTCCTTATGGCTCTAATTGGTGATTACATTGTCAGAAACAATAAGGGATGGAGAGAATGCAGTAGATGCTTTGACTCGAGAAGGTTTTGAGGAAGAAATACAGCACGTAGAAAAAATGTTCGGGTTATTTTTCAGAATTTTCAAATTTTTCGCCACAAACTCTGGTGAAATCTTGACAGAGCATGATTATACAAAGTGGTCTATTGTCCTTCTTTTCCTTCGAAACCTTCGTGTTCTGCGATGTGTCTATCGGTCTATGTTGAATGGATACTATGATGTATCTGTGGCTATGTTGAGAATGGCTTTTGAAAATCATCTGCTAATGTATTTCTTTTTGAACAGAGAGGATGAAGCAAGGAAATGGTGGTCTGGCAAGAGATTTACTCCTAAATTCCTCAAGAAAGAAGTTCGAGAAAGTTTGTCCTATGACAAAGTCTATAGAAGTTTGTCAGAGTTAATCCATACGAACTTCAAGGTGACAAGATTCTTCTCTGAACCAAGGGGTGAAGACCTCGCAGTTTGGATTACAAACTACGATTCAGCACGTTTCTATCAAACTCTACATGGTCTCTTAATATTTGGTGCAGCAACTCTGATGGTAACACCGATGGCATTTAGAGATGAATTTAAGATAAAGCATCTTGTGAAGGAGATTTCAGAATTTGTTTCCTTGAACAAACTTATCCTCAAAAGTGCTCAAAAGAAGAGCTTAGAAGAAAAGAAGGAATAACTAGGCTAAGTACTCAAAACTAACTACAGCTACTATTAAAGGATTGAAATGAAAATTGAAAGTGATGAACTAAGAGATTTCGTTAGTTCAACAAGTAATAGTATTGAGAATGGCTTGGAGGGTAAAAAGTATCGGCTTGCTGGAAGCATCGAGTTTGAGATTGCAGTTGTAAGTCTTAAGAAGGGAAAAGGCGGTGTTAAATTGCTAGTAGTCGATGCTTCTGGAGAATTCGGCAAGGAGAACATATCCAAGATCAAATTCAAGATTAAGAAAAAAAGGGAAATAGCGGCTGTCTTTATTTGAAGCAAGGTCTACATAGAAAAGGCTATTTCTGACCTTAGAAAAAAGAGAAGGCTCTTGCGGAATTGTGAAGAACTGCTTACTAGCCTTTTCTCTTCCAGCTCAGAAACTTAGAGAAATTGAGGAAATTAGTCTAAAGTCTGGTATTTCTAATCCCATCTCATATTCTCTAACTCTTTTATTATTGAAAATACAATGAATTGATTTAAACGAATCGTTCATGCTAAATGGTTATTCCGAAGGCTTCTGCAAACTTTTCCATCTTAATAAACTCTATGAGAAACTTTCTCCCCTTATCAGTCAACTTGTAGATCACAGCATCATCTTGTTTTTCTTCTTCCACAAGTCCCAATTCAATAAGCTGCCCAAAATGCTTCATTAACCGATCATGCGAAAGGTTTGCTCCATAAAGGATACGGGTAGGCCTTGATTTCCCACCATGCTTCATAATAGACGCTAGAATATCCACGTAAATACGAGCTTTTGAACGATATTCCTTATGCTCTCTAGGCATGTACCCTGCTCACCCTAGCCAACATAGCCAACAAACACAGAAAACCAGCCAGTTGAGTCACTTGCCCGAAGAACAGAAACACAGGCTCCATTATCATAAACAAGAAAAGCAGATGACTTAAGAACATAAAGCCGAAGCCCAAGAAAACCAATGCTGACCCACTGCTCCTCTTAAGAATCCAGTTATTGAAAGAGTGTACAGTTATGAATCCAAGCATAACTATGGCAATTAACTCAAGTGACGGATTAAAAAACAACCCATAAATTGGGAAAAGAACAGCAGAAACCATGCCCAACTCTAAACTGTGTTCACCCAAAGCTTTAGCTTGCAAGATGTAAGTGGCTGTAAAAAGGCTATACGCTATAAGCTGGGTCAAAGTGTAAATCAACCCCGCCAAGTTGATGAGACTTCTTAAAGGAGGCGCAGGTTCCAACGCCCTTAGCAATATGACGAAGTATGTTGCACTAAAAACACGCAGAAAAGTGCCGATCCCAAGAATTATAAAGCCCAAATAGAGAAAAAAAAGCCCCTTAATTGAGAATTCCTTGTAACCTTTCAACGCGTAATATCCAACGAGCAAGCTTATGAAAGAGCTTATGAACTCCATCAAAAACGTTATCAACCGCAAATCCAAGCTAACTCACCCCTAACAAAACAATGTCAACTGCTTTCTTTTACGTTGTGTATGAATCATCCATTTAAATTTTCTCAAAATCCTTCTTTTTTACACAAAGCAAATTTACTACTTTCATACAACATTGCAAGGTGAGGTCAAAAAAGTTGAAAATAAAGCTTCTTCGCTACACAGCAGACCCTGTACTTTTATGCGGAACCGCAGCCTTAACATCAACAAGAACTGGAAGCCCTTCAGAAATTTTTGACAAAATGGATTCGGACAAAGCTAAGCGAATAATTAAGCGGGTAACTGGTTATGGTCATGTTTCAGTGATTGAACATGCATCCTTCACATTCAGCATTGAAGGCGTGTCCAGAGCCATGACTCATCAGCTCGTCAGGCATCGTGTTGCATCTTATACTCAACAAAGCCAACGCTACGTCACCTATAACACGCTTGAGAAATATGTAACGCCCGCCAGCATAGCAGACAAAGCTGAAGCAAAAGAACTGTTTGAAGAAACATTAGAAAGAATCTCTAAAACCTACAATAATCTTCTGAAACTGGGGATTCCCAAAGAAGATGCAAGGTTTATTCTTCCAAACGCATGTAAAACAAACATAATCGTAACAATGAACGCTCGTGAATTACGTCACTTCTTCAATTTGCGGTGTTGCGTCCGTGCCCAGTGGGAAATAAGAGAAGCTGCAACAGAAATGCTTAAGCAAGTCAAGAAGGTTGCACCTGTCCTTTTTGAAAACGCTGGCCCATCATGTATAAAATTAGGTTATTGCCCTGAAGGAAAAATGAAACCACCAGAATGCAACATTCAAGAAATAAAGAAACGTTTCCAAAGCCTTTAGACTTCATTTTGTTTTGACGGAATTAATGCGATGTAAATGGTTAAATACAAAGCGTTGGCTGTTACCACAAAATATTGGAGACCTGGCGAAAATTTCCCAGAAGAGATAATTGCTGGTGTTAGAGGAAAGATATTGAATAGAGATTTTGTGGTTGTATCGGAGAAAGCGATTTCAACAGCAATAGGCAATATTGTCAATGAAAACATGATTGAACCAAGTTTGTCTGCAGAGTTAATAGCCAACTACTGGATGCAAATAGTTTGGGGACACCTTCTAGGACCGCTATGTCATTTTCGAGAAAGACTTCTTCAATATCTTCGTGAATATCCAGTTGAAATGGGAAGCCGTCATAAGCAGGTTGCTTTGCGGCAGGCTGGCTTGTTGCAGGCTTTAATGTTTGGTTCGGAAGGAGGTATTGACGGAAGTAATCTGGCTTACGCTTACGTCAGTTTACCCTTAAGTGACGCAGATGAAATAGCGGAAAAAATACGTGACCAAATACGGTTAAGGCTTGGAAAGAAGGTTGTTGTGATGATTGTGGACACGGATAAAACCTACTCGTTTAAAAACTTCCACTTCACACCAAGACCAAAACCAATGAAAAACATTCATTCTTTCGGCGGGGTCGTAACCTACGTGGTTGGGCGTGTGTTTGGGCTTAAGAAGCGTCCGACGCCCATTGCTGTGGCAGGGTGCAAAATAAGCGTTGAAGAAGCCTTGAAGATTGCTGCTATTGCAAATCGTGTGAGGGGTTTTGGCGCTGGAAAAACCGTATGGGACATGGTTGAGAAGTTTAAGGTTGATTTAACAGGTGTGAGTTGGGAGATGCTGGAAACAGTAAAGCATAAACCCATAGTAATTATACGCGGCGATGTCTCCCGCTAATTCCCATTTTCCCCTATTGTTAGCATCTTACTCTCTATAGATTTAGACATGAATCGGAGAATCCCTTAGACAAGCAACAAAATAATACGAGTTCTGCCTAACGCCTAAAGCTTCAGAAAACAGAAAAAAAGGGAAGTTTTAGGCTAGTATTTGAGCATGTTGCATCCTTCAATGACGAATGTGAAGTTTTGAACGTTTTTGTGTGGCACTTTGAAGGTTAGGTCTATTGTTTCTAGAAGGAGCGTTTGCACTCTAATATCGTCACTTTTCAGTAGCTGTGGCAGAACGTTTCCGAGACTGCTGTGATTTGCACGTGTTAATGGGCATAGTTTCAGTTTTCCATCTTCGTTAATTGCATACAGCTTAACATGGTCTATCACTGACTCTGAAAAGTTCAAGCCTTCCCATCCTTCTCTCAGTCTAAACGTAGCTTTATGGTTGTTTAAGCCCACGTCTTCCATTTGAACAGCCACTTCTCTAACAACGTCTTCGCCTGACGGATTGTGGATGTCTATTACGCCGTAGTCAACGTAATCGTTGCCGTTCCAAACAAACAGTGTTGGACACGGCTCTCCGCCTCCACCGCCGTTAGGGAGGAAGTACGCGTATAACGTGTGGTCAGAGTCCATTGTAACAGTTATCTGATTTCCAGACTTTAGTCCTCCATCGAGCCACCACCACACGAAGTGATAGCCCGAATACGCGGTAGCCGTGACAGCCACAGACGAGCCGTAGCCGTAATTGTAGGTTCCGGGCACAGGGTCTGTGGTGCCGCCGGAAGAAGCAGAGATGTATAAGGACGCCGGATTTAGGTCGAATGAGTACACTCCGGATCCAGACACTCTGTTGATTTTAATCCTCCACGAGCCTGAACAGTCCGCAGTGTATTCAATACTGTCTGTGGCTCCTGCTCCGTTGTGGGATTCATCTTTTGGGATGTCAGAGTTATACGGGCTGTAAAGTTCTAAGTCGAAGTTCACGTAGGATGGAGGGGTCATTGAAACGGATATTGTCTCACCGGAGTTCGCGTGGAATTGGTACCAGTCGTTGTTGTCCCCGCCGCCGAGATAGCCATGATAGCTGCCTGGGTCTATTTCGGTTGCGGCTCCGTGGCTGTCACCAGCGTCGCCTTCGGTTCCAGCATCCTCTTGTCCGGCTCCAGGAAACCAGATTGCGATTTCAAGAGTGTCGTTAACGTCCAGCCAGCCAGGATGGTCCCACCAATACCAGCTTGGCAGGGCGGATATATTATATTCTAGTGGAAGAATAAGCCAACCGCTTTTTCCAGAAGTCGGGATCAACAGCTCAACGGTTGTAAGGGTCATAAACTCCCGATAAGCCTTGCCGTCAGACACCGTATAGTTCTGTGCTGGCAAGTATTTGAAATCGATGTACGGGTCAAAATCACCAACACCACTGTAATTTATGGTGGAGCCTTGCTCAATCCAACCTGCTAATAGTTTAACGCCTCCGATGCCCCAGAGAATTGGAGCGGCGACTGGGTGAGCTGCTAACAGTGTTGGCGCTCCAAGAATCCACATGATACTGCTTGCCGCTAAACCGTATGGGGCTTGACCTTCATCGTAGAGTCCGCTTAACACGAGTCCATCACTGTAGCCTTCCCTTGAGAAGCCTAGATCAACCCTCATCGTGACGTTTGACCATTCACTGCCGGAAACCTCATATATGCGGAATGACGCGTCTTTAAACCTAAATACGTCGTCTTGATGGCTTTGCGTCGCACCGTAAACGGCAAAGGTCATCGTCACACTTAAGTCAGTTCCGATCCTACGAACGCCGGAAATTGAAGGCTGAACAACGAGGCTTGCGTTCTCGCTGTTCGGACCCCAAAAGCTGCCATCATGTTTTGCGTCCATTTTTGCATCAAACCCCATCGATTCAGCCCACAAAGCAGCAGCAGTGCCAATAAAGCCTCTGCCATAATCAGCATCCAATGCACTTCCATTACTAAGGTAAAGATATCTGGCGCCAATGTGCACGTAAGCTCCACATCCATGTTCATCAGTGTATCTTGCACCAGCCTTCGCAAAAGCGATGGCAGCACCCGTCCAAAATTCTCCATACTCAAATATAGGCAGTATGAGATACTCTTTAAAGTCGCCAATTTTCAAAGGTTTGCCTAAAGTTGCTTCAGCATAGCCAGTGATAGGTCGCCCATCTCTGTCGTACCAGTTTAAGCCTATTTGCTGATCCCCTAATAATGTAGAGGCTCTCTCATCTTCAGAATACGGGTAAGGCGAAAGGTCAACGTCGCCTTTGTTTATGTGATTCATTAACTGCTTGAAACCTTGCTCGCCCCATTCTTCGCCTGTTCCTGTCTGTTGATACCAGACCCTGAAGAATGTGTAACCGCCTACATGTACCCATGTTAGTCTTCGGTTTAACATAGCGTCTGCTATTTTGTCAACCCATTGCTCTTTAGTGTAGCCTGAAGGTACTGGCAAGTATTGACCATGAGTGTTCACAACAATCACTTCACTATAGCTTGTGATTATGCTTGCATACTGAGACCAACTTGTAACAACATATGGCGTTGCTTCATAATACGGCGGATAATCCACACTGCGTTTAGGATGAGCCCGAGGCACGCTAAATTGGATATGAGTACCTTGTAACATACATGCGTCTATTGCTCCATCCTTTACACTTTGAAAATCGTCAACCCAAGAGTCATTCGTTGGAACATTGTTTAAACAGATGATGTATACATTTGCTTCACCTAGCGTAGCTTCAGCTTTTTGAACGAAGGGAAGAGCCGATACTAATAATAAGGCTACTATTAGCGCTGTTTTCGCTTTACGCATTAGACGCCCTCCCTTTGTTCTTTTTGTTGTTTTTGTTGATTTTGTAGTATGCTCCTATGCCTATCGGGACGGCTATCGTTATTATGATGGCTATTACTTGTGGCAACGTGTTCGGCGCTGTGGCTTTTTCCGCTGTCAGCTTTGCTTGTATAGCGTAGGCTGCAGCCAGCTTGTAGTTTCCAGCTGCGAAGGCGTCTAATGCGTCGCGAAACAGGTTTTTCGCTTCGGCTAACCCGATTGTTCTGCCTTCTTTTTCAGCTCTTAGGATGACTTCTGCGGCGCTGTCTCCTGATCTGCTATACAATTTGTCTGCTGCACAGAAAAATTCGCCGTATATGGCGGCTGCGGTTGAAATGAAGCCCATGGCGAGATCAGGGCATTCAATTTCTCTTCCGTTTGAAAGATAGAATCGCCAAGGGCTCATGTGAACATATATGCCGAAGTTGAAGTCTGACTGGTTTTGGCTGTAGCGGATTATAGCTCCAGGCTTATAATCCCCATATGAATAGAGGCTTCCAATGTATTCGTCTTCAAAATCCTCAAAATTTATGGGATAGCCGGGGTTTGCTTCAGCGAAACCAAGAATCGATGTTCCATAGAGATACCACCTGCTCATGCCTTCTGCCCACATACTGAATGATGTCCGGTTTGTCGGATCCCAGTCTGCTGGCGGATAGCATGTTAGGTTTCCTTTTCCTATGTGGCTCATTAACCTTTTGAAGCCGTCTTCGCCCCATTCCTCTTTTGTTCCGTTCTGGTACCAAACGCGATAGAACGGGTAGCCGCCTGCGTGAACCCATGTTCCCCAACGGTTAAGCATGAAATCCGCGACTTCGTCTGTCCATTCCTCTTTCGTGTAGCCTTCCGGAACGGGCAAGTACTCGTCGTGCGTGTTCACTATTATGATGTTGTTGGCTGACTCGACAAGCGTTTTGTACTCATTCCAATCTTGGATCATGGTGTAAGAGACGCTCACGTTCAACTTCATGATCAGTCTGAACCATAACGGTATGGTCAGCTCTTTCACGTCGGCGTCTCCAGGGTAAATTTTGGTTGCCTGTTTAACGCCTTCAATGATATCCGAATGGTTGGATATGCGGTAGTTGCCAACGTCTGGCAGGCTCAAAACATAAACCTTCAGCGGAAAAACCTCATCGCTGATTATGTAATAGCCGCGTAAACTGTCGTCCCAGACAAACTGGAACAGGTCATCACCAGGCAAGTCTTCAGTAGCCTCAACCTTATTGACTAATACTGGTGCGATAAGAAATGCTACTGCTAAAAAGGCAACAGTTTTAACCAATGTTTCTTTCTGTTTCATTTTCTTCCTTTCCTTTTTCGTTTTTTTGTTCTCTTTCTGTCCCTCAATTAAGGGCTAGGCGGTGAACACGCCTCCAACGGAGTAACCGTTGGCTTAACCATTTAACTCATGTCTTTTAAGAGTTTTAAACATTTGCTAAAGCTTCAGACAACAGAAAAAGGAGCAACCCAGCAATTAAGACAGATGCATAAGGTTTCATTTGAACAACTCTCCTTCAGGGTCGAAGTGGAAGAAAGTCCAAAATCCACCATAAGCAACATAAATCAAGTCGTTTTTCAGTTTTAACTCTTCCAGTGGAAAGTTGATGTGGAAGGTGTAGCCACTGCTGTCGAAGGTGCATGTGTGATATGGACTTGGGAAAGGAAAGCACAGAGGAAAACCCATTCGCCATCCTTCATCTAGGAATCCCAAATGCATCGTGTCGTCAACGTAAAATATACGCGCTGGGTCACCACGCTTAAATTCTCCGTCTCCGTCTTTGTCGAAAAGTATGCTGAGGCTATCTCTTTCATAATAATGGTCTTCGTTGATTTTTGCTGTTATTGAAAGGTTCGCTCCAGTAAGTGTAGGCACCGTGTCAAATGCAAGTATCATGCGGTATTCCCGTTCCTTTTCCCATGCCTCTTGTGTCCATGTGAAAACGAAGGTCTTAGGCGAGTGCTCAGTCCCTAAGTATTGGAACACGTTGAAGCCGACTGAGATGCATAGGCAAATCAAAACAACTGCGAAAGCCAACTTAAACTTAGACATTTTCATTCTTTCCACTTCTTATAACAGGAGTTCTTTGCCTTCTTTTTTTTCCGTTCGTTTAATCTGCCAAATCCAGACCGCCGTGATTATCCATACGCCGATTGACGCTAGGAAGAAGACTGAAGTAACAGTTGTTCCCATATAGACCAGTAAAAAACCGCAGACAGCAAGAATTATCGCTATTACAGAGTGTTTTTCCACGTTCAATTTCATTGTTATCCCTATTCTTTATTCTCTCCTGTTTTGTTCTCTTTCTGCCCTTCACTTAGGGCTAGGCGGTGAACACGCCTCCAGAGTAGTTTAGTGTTAGTCAACAATTTAACTTTTTTTCTCTCTTGAGAGTTTAAGCGTTTCTGTTAATAGTTATCTTCTCTATTTTTTCAGCTCTAGCTAATCCTAGCCTCAGCAAGCATCTCCCTCACAATCTAGTTGTCGCTGACGCCGCTGCTCCAGAACTCAGCTTGACAACTATTATCACCTTTTTCATTCATGCTACTTCAGCGATGTGCATAATTCTTCCGAGCATGCCAGCAAAGCCTTCAGGAAAAGGAAATAAAAGAAGCCTAATATAAAGAAATAGACATAAACCCATAGTTATTGTTAGGAAGAGCAGAAGGTGAAGTATTAATGGAATCTTCTCTGAAGCAGATGCACGCGTTCTTTAACCCAAGCTCGGTTGCTGTTGTTGGGGCATCTAGACAGATAAACAAGGCAGGACAGATAATTTTCAAAAATTTTGCAGAGAACAAGAGGAGAGGCATTTTTAAAGGGGAGATTTACCCGGTTAATCCACACGAAAATTCTGTTCTGGGGTTTGAGTGTTATCCTTCGGTAACCAAAATCCATGGGGAACTCGAACTTGTTGTGATTGTTGTTCCGGCAAAGCATGTTGTAGATGTGCTGAGGGATGCGGCATCAAAAAAGGCAAAAGCCGCTGTCGTAATAACTTCAGGCTTCAGCGAAATTGGAAACTACGAACTTGAGAATCAAATTAAGGCTATAGCAAAAAAAGCTGGGATACGGGTTTTGGGTCCGAACTGTCTCGGAGTCTATGATTCAAGAACAGGTGTGGACATGCTGTTTTTGCCCGAAACAAGGGTTCTAACAACGGGAGACGAGGTTGTTGCAACTCCGCGTCCGATGCCCGGAAACATAGCAATAGTGACGCAGAGCGGAGCTTTCGGCGTCGCAGCCCTTGATTACTTGACAGGTCTGCAAACTGGGGTTAGCAAATTTGTGAGTTTCGGGAATAAATGTGACGTAAATGAGGCGGAAATGCTGCATTACTTGTTATACGACGAGGAAACCAGAGTCATACTATTGTACCTCGAAGATATAAAATCCGGAAGAGAGTTCTTAGAAGTAGCTGAAAAGGTTACAAGGAGAAAGCCTGTTGTAGCACTTAAATGTGGAAGATCGAAAGCTGGAGCAAGGGCAGCGGCTTCACATACTGGCGCCATGGCTGGTTCAGACCAAATATATGACGCAGCTTTTGCACAGACTGGAATTTTAAGGGCAAAGGACATGGAAGAGTTCTTCGACGCTGGAAAGGCGTTAGCCATGCAACCACCAGCAGCGGGAAAAAACGTGGGGATAATCACGGATGCTGGTGGCCCGGGCATAATGGCTGTTGACGAATGTGAAACAAAAGGATTAGACGTGAAGCGATTCTCAGAAGAGACTATTCGGAAATTTGAGAGATTAAAGAAAGCAGGAAAGCTTCCGAAGTTTGCGACAAACCTTAATCCAGTTGACTTGACTGGTTCAGTAACTTCTGAGATGTTTGAACTTGCAACAAAAATACTTTTTGAAGACCGTGAAATCCACGGCATAATAGTGCTGGGTCTGCATCACACTCCAGCCTTGCAAGAGGACTTTATTGATAAGGTTGCAAAGGTCGCAAGTAAATATGACAAGCCCGTAGTCGCGTGTGACATTGGGGAAACAGAGATGGCTTTGCACACACGTTCCAGGTTTGATAAACTGGGCATTCCAGCCTATTTTTCGCCGGAAGATGCTGCAAGATCAATGAACGCCCTTATGAGATACGGTCTTTACCTTAAAAAGAAAAAATGCTTGAAAGAATATTTGAAAAGGTTCTACAAAACAAGGGGAAAACAAAGTCTATTCCATTAGGATTTTAACCTCAACGGAGTCTCCATCTCTAAGTTGAAGTTTCTCCCTCACGTTTGTTGCTGCAATAACTTCTATCACATTTTCTGGATAATCTGGGATTTCCGGAATGACAATTGCACATTCCAGCTTATCCATTAAGTTAGCTTTGAAACATCTTCCACGATCAAAGCCTTTGACTGGTGAAATCTCTATTGCTTGCGCCTTTTCCAGTGAAGCTCTTTTTTCGAACTCTTCTTTGGTTAATTCAATGTTTAGTGTTCCACGATATGGAGTAAAGCCAAGCTTCTCTGTTATCTGTTTTTTCACCCATGGAAGTTCAATGAATTTTGCTCCTTCACCCTTTCCGGAGAAGACTATTCCTTTAATGCATAATGTTTTCAACGAGTTTCACAAGCGCTTTTGGAAGCGAGTTTATTTTTGTTCCTTCAACCATTTTGCAACTTTTCTAAACATTGGATTGGAAGACATGTCAATGACTGGAACCATTATCTTCTCTTTTGTTTCAATTATCGGGCGATAATTTGGCATGGGTGCATAGCCAACAAAAGTCCAGTAGACCCGTCCGTTCTCAATTAGAGCCTTGGCCGCTGTTTCTGTTGATGCTGGAAGAGGGAAATACAGGAACACCATCCCTTCAGCCCAGTATAAACCAGTTGTTTTACCTCCAGCAATTATCGATGCAAATCTTGCTATGTAGTCGGGTGATGAGAAAATGTTCTGTTGCATCACCACGATTTCCTTGAAAGGTTCATATTTCACGTCAACATTGCTTTCACCCAAGCGCTTTCACCTGTCTCCTCATGTTTTATCTCCATATTCCCTTTTAACCTTGCCTATTCCCAAGAAAGAGTTATAGACGGCAACTCTTAAAACATTGACCATCTAATGAAAAGGGGAAGTGAGAACTTGCCAGAGATTCGTGTTGCCGTAGCAGGAGTGGGTAATTGCGCGTCCGCCCTTATCCAAGGAGTGGAATATTATAAAGAGGCAAAGGAAAATGTCGTAGTTCCCGGACTTATGCACGTGAATTTCGGTGGGTATCACGTAAGCGACATAAAATTTGTTGCGGCTTTCGATGTTAACAAGAACAAAATTGGAAAGGATTTAGCTGAAGCCATATTTGCTGAGCCGAACTGTTGTGCAAAGTTTGCAGATGTGCCAACTTTAGGCGTGAAGGTTTCATCAGCCCCAATTCTCGACGGGGTGGCTGAACACATGAGAGAAGCATTTAGAGTTTACAATAATAGTCAAGTCAAGCAGGCAGATGTTGCGGAAACTCTGAAAGGGACAAAAGCAGACGTGTTCGTTAATTATTCGCCTGTTGGAAGCAGAATTGCCACCCGCTTTTATGCCCAGGCGGCTTTGGATGCTGGATGTGCCTTTGTGAATTGTATGCCTGAATTCATAGCTTCAGACGCTGAATGGAGCAAAAAATTTGAGGATGAGAGGCTGCCGGTGGCTGGAGATGACATAAAAAGTCAATTGGGAGCAACTATTCTGCATCGGAACTTGGTTAAGCTTTGCCTAGACAGGGGAGTGATGGTTGAGGAGACTTATCAGCTAAACTTGGGTGGAAACACGGACTTCCAAAACATGACTGTTGAGGAAAGGTTGAAGACAAAGCGGATTAGCAAGACTGAGGCTGTTACAAGCCTTGTTCCATATGATGTGCCGACGAGAATTGGCCCGTCAGATTATGTTCCGTTTCTTGGCGACAAAAAAATCTGTTATATACTGCTTAAGGGCAGAAAATTCGGTGACCAACCTGTAACGATAAAAGCTAAACTTGAGGTTGAGGATTCGCCTAACAGTGGGGGAGTAGTGGTTGATGTTATAAGGGCGGTGAAAATTGCTTTGAACCGCAAGATAGGTGGTGCATTGATAAGTATATCCTCGTACGCATTTAAACATCCACCAACTCAAGTAGCAGATTCCACGGCTAAACAATGGGTTGAAGACTACATAAACGGAAAGCGAGAACGTTAGATTCTAAGGTTTTTATTCTACTTCTATATCTGCCTAGGAATTGTCAATTGTAATCATTGTGATAGTGCGTCAAGTAGCGGTTAACTTTTAAAGGCTGATATGTGAAAGAAATAGCAATCATTTGAGAGGTGAAGCAAATATGGTGAAGATAGACGGATATGAAGTGCCTGAAGGTCTATACTATACGAAAGATTGGGAGTGGGTCAAAGTTGAGGGAGACAAAGTCCGCGTGGGCATGACAGACTACGCTCAGAAACAACTCCGCGAAGTAGTTTATGCTGAGCTACCAAGCCCCGGAACAACAGTGACACAAAAGGAGCCGTATGGCACAGTGGAATCTGTGAAGGCTGTTTCAGACCTGATCGCTCCAGTGAGCGGAACGGTTGAGGCCGTGAACGAAGAGGTTCAGTCTAGCCCAGAAATCCTAAACGAAGACCCCTACACAAAAGGATGGCTACTGATCATAAAACCATCTAACCTGCAAACAGAGCTAGCTAACATAATGGACTATAACAAGGCGGTCGAGTGGCACAAAACTTTGACAAAAGAAGGATAAACAGATGCCGAGACGCATAGTGATAATTGGTGCTCATGCCGCTGGTGTGGACGCAGCATCAGCTGCTAGAAGAACAGACCGCACAGCTGAAATAACGCTTATGACCAAGCAAAAACAAGCTGGTTACTCTCCGTGTGCGATTCCCTTTGTCTTAGGTAGACATATACCAAGCTTCGAGAAACTCATAGTTTTTCCACCATCATTTTTCCGCATGATGAAACTAAATCTCATGCTGGAAACAACAGCGACAAACATAGACACAAAAGATAAAACGGTTGAAATACAAGACAAAACAGGGAAACAAGACACTCTGCAATACGACAGTCTTATTCTTGCTACTGGAGCTTTTCCTTTTGTACCACCGATTAAGGGTCGAGAAAAACAAGGAATCCAAGTGCTTCGAACAATAGAGGATGGGAAAAAGATTGATCAAGCGATAGCGAATGGTGCAAAGGCACCGGTCGTTATGGGAGCAGGTCTCATAGGGCTCGAAACTGCAGTGGCTCTTCAGGAAAGAGGCTTGAGAACGACTGTTGTTGAGTTGCTGCCTCAAATCCTTCCAACCATGCTTGATGCGGATATGGCTAAAAGTGTGCAGGAGATGCTTGAGCAGAAAGGCATAAACATAATGGTTAGCAAGGGGGTTGAGGAATTCCTCGGCACGGACAAGGTTACGAGGATAATCGCTGGTGGGAAGCAGATAAACTCGGATCTAATCATTGCTGCGTTTGGGATAAGGGCAAACACTGAACTAGCAAAGAAAGCCGGTATTGCGACAGGCGAAACTAGGTCGATAAAGGCGAATATGAGGATGGAAACTAATGTTAAGGATGTTTATGCTGCTGGAGACTGTGTGGAATCCGTTAGCATGATTACTCAAAGACCTACGATATGTCAGCTCGGAACTGTAGCTGTTAGACAAGCAAAAGTGGCTGGAATCAATGCAGCTGGTGGATACGCGGTTTTCCATGGTGTCTTGGGTTCATCTGTGACAAAGCTGTTTGACACTGAAATAGGTGTTACAGGGTTAACTGAGTTTTTTGCAAGGAGAGCTGGAGTTGAAATAGTTGTTGGGGCAATCAGTTCAAAAACTCGACCGGAATATTACCCAGGCGGCTTATCCATTAAAATCAAGATTGTTGTAGAAAGAGAAAGTCAAAGGCTGATTGGGGCTCAGATAGTTGGGGGCGAACAAGTGACTCAACGTGTAAACGCTTTATCATTTGCGATGCAGAAAGAGATGACTGTGCGGGAATTGGCTAAGGCTGATACGGCTTATGCGCCGCCCTTGAATGAAACTTGGGAGCCTATGGTGCTTGCTGCTGAAATAGCGTTGAGGAAGTTGCGTTAAGCTTAAAGGACGGGTAAAGTTAATTAGTGGAATCTTGGAATAGTTTGGGCAAATGTGGTGATTTGAAATGGTGACGAAAGTAGCGATTAACGGATTCGGAAGAATCGGGAGACTTTTGTACAGAGCAGCTCTGGAAACTGGGACAGAAATAGATTTCGCAGTGGTCAACGACCTAACAGACGCAAAAACCTTGGCTTTTCTCCTGAAACACGACACGGTGCATGGACCATTACCCTTTGACACAGAAGCGAAGGAAGATGTTATCGTTATAAAGAAAAACGGTGTTGTCAAGCAAGAATTGAAAGTTTTGGCGCAGCCAGACCCAGCGAAGTTGCCTTGGGGAGAAATGGGCGTCTATTTAGCAGTGGAATCCACGGGAAGGTTCAGAAAAAGGGAAGATGTCTCAAAGCATCTGCAGGCTGGAGCTAAAAAAGTGTTGGTTTCGGCTCCGATGAGCCCGGCTAAAAGCGCAGACCTAACAGTGGTTTACGGCGTGAACGATGACAAGTATGACCCGACGAAACATCATATAATTTCTTTGGCTTCGTGCACGACAAACTGTGTGGCGCCTGTGGCTAAGGTGTTAAACGAAAAATTCGGCGTAAAAGCTGGCATCATGAATACAATTCATTCAATGACTAATGACCAGAGGCTTCTTGACATGCAGCATAGCGACTTGAGGCGGGCAAGATCGGCAGCATTCAACATTATTCCTACAACAACTGGAGCAGCAGTAGCGGCGACTTTGACATTGCCGGAGCTTGAGGGAAGGATGAATGGACTTGCTTTGCGTGTTCCCACAGCCGATGTTTCTATTGTGGATTTCACGGCGCAACTGCAAAGAGAAGTTACGAAGGATAAGGTTAACGCTGCGTTTAAGGAGGCAGCCGATGGAGTGCTGAAGGGAATCTTGGATTACACTGAGGATCCTGTGGTTTCGTCAGATTTTATACATAACCCCTACTCGGCGATTGTGGACGGCCAGTCTACGATGGTCATTGGAAACTTGGTTAAGGTGCTTGCTTGGTACGACAATGAATGGGGCTACTCTGTTAAGATGGTGCGGATGATAGAGAAAATCTGCAAAATGACGTAATGAACCAGAAAACAACCAATAACAACTACCCCCCTATATTTTTTGCAAAGGTGTATGATATGGCTAAGTTTTTGACTTTGGACGATGTGTCATTGACGGGTAAGCTTGTTCTGGTGAGGGTTGATTTTAACTCTCCTGTTGACCCTGAGACGAAGAAGATTCTGGACGATACAAGGATCCGAACGCACGGCGAGACAACAATTAAGGAGCTTGTTGATAGAGGCGCTAAGGTTGTGGTTTTGGCGCATCAGGGCAGACCTGGCGAACCTGATTTTATTCCGTTGAAGGAGCATTCTGAGATTTTAGGCAGAATTCTCGGCAAGCCTGTTAAGTATGTTGATGATGTTTTCGGTGAGAAAGCTCAAGAAACCATTAGACAGCTGAAAAACGGTGAGGTACTTATGTTGGAGAATGTTAGAACTTATGCTGATGAAAGAAAGAAGGGAACACCAGAAGAGCATGCAAAGAAGGAAATGGTAAGAAAGCTTGCGCCTTTGGCTGACTTGTTTGTCAACGACGCTTTCGCAGCAGCACACAGAGCCCACGTGTCTATTGTAGGCTTCACTGCTATGTTGCCGAGTGTTGCAGGTCGCATTATGGAGAGGGAATTGAAATCCTTAAGCAGGGTTTTGGAGAGTCCCGAGAAGCCTTGTGTGTTCATTCTTGGAGGAGCAAAAGCTGATGATGCGCTTGAAATTTCAAAGTACGTGTTGGACCATGGTATAGCAGATTTTGTGCTTACGGGCGGGGTTGCTGGGCATGTGTTTTTGGTGGCGAAGGGCTTTGATCTTGGTGAGTCGAACATGGATTTCTTGAAGCGTAAGGAACTTTTGGGTTTTGTGTCGGGCATAAAAGAGCTTATGCGGACTTATCCAGACAAGATTAGGGTTCCTTTGGATGTTGCGGTGGAAGTGCATGGTAAGCGTAAGGAGTTTTCTGTTGATGAACTGCCAGTGGATTATCCGATATTTGACGTTGGAGCGAGAACTGTTGAAGCCTATGCTAGGATTATTAGGAGTGCGAAGTCAATCGTAGTCAGCGGACCTGTGGGAGTTTATGAAAACATTGAATTCATCTATGGAACAAAAGGAATCTTTGAAGAAGTGGCGAATTCGGAAGGGTTTTCTCTTGCGGGTGGCGGACACACGGTAGCGGCCTTACAGGAACTTGGGTTATCCGATAAAATCTCTTATATCAGCACTGCAGGCGGGGCACTGATAGAGTTTCTGATGGGCAAAAAACTACCAGGCGTAACCGCACTAGAAAGAGTATTTATGGATTACGCATAGAGTACAGGTCTCATATCAGAAGCAATATGCAAAAGGAAAATAACTGCTCTCCCCTAAGAGTTCCAACCGAAGATTGAAATATAGTGTAATTAACTGCTTCACTAGCGTAGCACTCGTGACGACGTCTCGAACTTTTTCGGGGTTTTTAACATCTGTATTAATCTTCTCTTGAGCGCCAATCTATATATGCAATTAACAAGGTAATTTTTTGTAACAAATACAACATGGGGATTATCTTCTAGGATACTAGCAACTAAACTAAGCGATTTTGCATCCAAGGTTCCTTCATATACAATCAAAACAGAACTAGGGTTAACTTCATCAAAAAGTCGTTCATATATCGTTATTTCCTTTGGAACACGTTTGTCACTTAAAGGAGCTTTCCATTCCCCGATGCTTTTACATTCTACTAGAACTTCAACGCCATTAGTTATCAGTATGTCAGGATTATTTTCAAAAAATCTTATTGCATAAGTCTTGGTGCATCTATCCGCCATTTGTCCTTGGTACTTATTTGCATTAAAATCTAGTATTTTTAGAAGTAAGGCAGCTTCTTTTTCAAAATCACTTCTATATTGATTTAAAATTCCTGTCGAAGGCATAATTGATGATATTTTTGACAGAATAGGCTTGGAGACTTTTGGTGTTCTGGATGCGAATTTTTCGACCTCTTTTCTTTTTATTTCTTCATGCTGCTTTTGTATGGAAAATCTAAGCTCATCAATTTCGTCTAACTCTATTGTGTTCAATATTTCTGTAAACTTCACTCCATACACTTGGCCTATTCTTCTAAGGAGAGACTTCACCATACTAGCTTCTTCTGGCGGAACATCATACTCAAAGGTGAAGTCTATCTCAGATTCCAGAACCGTGAAATCGTTAGAAAACAGAATGTTCTGTTCTTTTACCAGCTCACTGATAGTTTTTTTGATTCTTGTTTTAACCAGTCCGGTTTGTAAACTTAGGTTAAGAAGTTTGCTTCCTGCATCCAAGTTTCTTGCTCTCAGAAACCTATAAAAAAGTATTATAGCTGCTTTAAGTGGAGCACCTTCGCCTAAATCAATATACCATATGGGTATTTTGTTCTTATAAACAGAAAGAATTCGTACGCCACGATCTGTTAGGTTGTACCATCTCCCTCCGATTCCTTGCAGTTCCTTTGATATTATAAGCCCAAGAGCTTCGCACCAGTCCAAAAGCGGCCTCACGTTTCTAGTCATGTTTCTCTTCGTTTCTTCGTCTATAGCGTAGTCTTTATAGAATTTCAACAAGAGATTTTTGCTTAACCCAGCATATTTGCAGATTTTTTTAAGGGTCCGTTTCGTTTTTCCATCGGCTAGTAGTGGGTCGCACCTTTCTGTTCCTGTCGCCACTGCAATCTGGTGCTCA
This sequence comes from uncultured Candidatus Bathyarchaeia archaeon, assembly GCA_964598485.1. Lineage (GTDB taxonomy): Archaea > Thermoproteota > Bathyarchaeia > Bathyarchaeales > Bathycorpusculaceae > SOJA01. Next base: position 2,767 of record CAZRCD010000008.1, on the reverse strand, counting down.
TGAAGCCATTTCTTAGTTTTAAGTATATGAAGAATGTATAAGCAAGGTCTGGACCTAAGTCTTGTGTATTGTTTACGTTGTTGCAGATCATAAACATTTGTTAATTTGAGCCTCATAATTCTGTCAATAAATACTGCCTCTTCTTTGGCATCTTTTGGGCATTCTTCGTCTCCAATGTGTGCTCTCAACTGTTTTCCAACAGTAGTCGACCAATAGCCAAAAGGTCTTCCAATTCTGCTTAGAAGACCCATGTAAGAAGCAGTAAGAAGGTGGTCCCTAGCTCTTCTCATTATTCTATCTTTCATTTTCGCTCTTCTTAACTTGCTTAAACCTTTTTTTGCTAAGACTATGGCGACCTCATCGTCGCCCGGAAATTTCCTTTTAACATTAAAATCTGTTACGGCGTTGACTATTGTTCTTATTCTGAATAAATTATGGACACGAGTTATTGGCTGTGTGAACTCTATTTTCCTTATTATGCGCCCCTCATTTTTTCGTCAATATAACCATACTTTCCTTAGAAATCGTTTTGCCAGTAGGTGTGGTCCAAGGTATTAGTTTTTGAGGAATCTCCCTAAAAAAAGATGTTTTATGAACAAAGCCAGCTTCTTGTCCAAGTTCTACCGTAACTCTTTCCATGTTAAGTGGTCTTTTACGGATCGATCTATCACCAACGACTATGCAACAGAACGAACATGGTTTTAATGTTCTATACATCTCCTTTAATGTTAGAAGATAATCAAAGAAAAATGGCAAAGCGTCTCTTACTCTCTCTTCATCTTGCCTAAGAACTTCCCTTAGAAGGCTTGCTGCGGTAGGAGATGGCAACGCTTCAAGCTGTTCTCTTACGTTAGACGAAGTAAGAGCGCCTAAAGTCTGTTTTTCTAGTTTTTTTATGACCTCTCCGTCTAATCTAAGCCATAATAGTGAGAGCTTAGCCCATCGGAAATAACCTACCGTGTTCTTTTCTTCTCCATATGGTGGTGATGTTACTATAGCTTCAAATTCTCCATTGCTAAACGGCAGTTTTCTTGCATCTTCTTTTGCAACTATAACTACCGGCTGTTGAGCAGCCCATTCTGATTCTCCTTTTACTCTTTTCGTGAACTGTTCAACGCGGCGAACAGAGTCTATCAGTTCTTTCCTAAAATGCATCAAAACATTAGGATTATGCGAGGTTAGTTTCTCCTTTGGCAAAGTTCGTAAAAACCTGCTTGAGCGAAGGTTTATGTTAGAGGTTTTAAACACCGTATCGGAAAAAACTATTTTTAGCAAATCTGCAACATTCGGTTCTTCCACTTCTTGTATCTTATGATACAGAAACTCTAAATCTCTTGCCACAGGTTCTTTAAACCAGTGCAAAAGATTATGAAAAATATGCACTGGCGGAGTGGGCAGTTTTCCATCTTTTTTTGCCTCTTCGTATTCTGTCTCCAAATTACCTATAAATCTAAAAGGATCAAAATCCATTTTTCTAAAGTCGATAGGTGTCGTTTTAACTTTCGATAGAAGTACAGCAAAGGGGTTAATGTCGATTCCTGCAGAATACCGACGGGCAAACCTAGCTTCGATTAATGTTGTGCCGCTTCCGCAGAAAGGATCTAGAATTCTCTCTTTCTCGCTAGAGTAACGGAGGATTAGTCGTCTAGCAATTTGTGGGATCATTCTCGCGGGATATTCATGAAGACCATGGGTTAGATAAGATGTTCTGGCTCTGGAAAAACTCCAATCTTCTTCAGCTTTTTCCCCTAATAGAGTTGTTTGAACTTGGTTCTTTTTCCTTATTGTGATGGAATCTTCAACTATTTTAGACAAGATTTGTCTCCTTACTCTCGAGTTCATATTTAAGATGTTCACTCATAAATAATTGTTGATTTTAAATGTATGCGTTCTCCAATCGATGATTAATGTGCCTTTTACCCCTTAGCTCTTTTGTGTTGCAAAGGAGAAAGTTTTTCCATGATTATTTCCCTTCATTATTTGCTTATGTTTATCATGTTGTCAAAACCGAGATGCTCACGCATGGCTTACCCTGCGACCTATCACTGTGAAAAGAACCTATAACTACTACGTAAGTGCATGTTTTCCATACGAGAAAGAGAACAAAATCTATTTAAGAACAATCGCTGAACGAATGAATGAGGGGATTCAGTTTGGTTGAAGTACTAATATTGTATTATTCTAGGACTGGAAGAACCGAAACTCTGGCAAACTCCATCGCAGAAGGCGCACGTACCATAAAGAACGTTTCTGTTTCAGTCAAGCGCGTTGACTACGCAACCGTTAACGACTTCATCTCATGCGACGCCGTAGCCTTCGGATCTCCAAACTACTTCAGCTACATGGCTGGACTCATGAAACACTTCTTCGACAAAGCCTTAACCATCCGAGAAAAGGTTACTGGCAAACCAGCAGCAGCCTTTACATCAGGAGGAGGCTCCAGCAACTCCGCCCTACTCAGCCTAGAAAAAATGATTTCATCCTTCAAACTCCAGAAAGTGTCCGAAGGCGTAGTCTCTCAGGGAGCGCCAAACGAAAACGATCTAGCGGTTTGCAAGAAGCTTGGAGAAGCCTTAGCGAAGGCGGCAATCAAAAGAGCTGAGGCACCAAAAGACCAAGTCGCTATTTATGTGTCGGATAAAATTTTCAGGATGTAACTGCTACATCGGTTCGGTGCTCAAAGGAAGTTTTCTTCGGTAATCAAATGAGCTGGCGCGCTAGGGTGTTTAGAAATTCTTGGTTCGATGTGGGTTGTGTGGTTTTTCCT
>CAZRCD010000007.1:0-96064 GCA_964598485.1 uncultured Candidatus Bathyarchaeia archaeon | reverse complement strand
ACATTTGAGTGATACACGCCGAGATAACCACCTTGCGGGTTCTCAATGATTTTAACAGCGTCCAACCTGCTTCCATTATCGTCCATTACGTTATAGCCACATTGATTCCCACCTAAATCTCCAACAGTTTCAAGCATTTCTTTTGCAAAAAAGGCAAAGATGCATTTCAGTATGTTGATGTACTCTTTCGTTTTGTCATACAAGAAATAAGGGTCAGAATCAAAAGCGGTGTTATCCCAATGAGGTTCTATTGCTGTTCTCTCCGCATATTCATTCCAACTCGTTATTGTAACAATGTTAACTTTACCCTCTCTTGCCAAATAGATGACTTTGCTCCATTGTTCGTCATATAATCCTTCTGTGTAATTTAGGTCAATTGTTGTATGGGTAGTTCTGTTACAAGCCCTATCATCGAACCTCGGCAAGACATTTATCTCTCCATCTACGCATAACATTTGCTCTACCGTAAACGTATTGTTACCCCAATGTCTACCCCAACGATCTTCATCAACTGAGCAGTAAGTCCAATTTACATATGGTTCTAGACCAACTATCCTTGACACAAATCTATTGTCAAACTCTATTTGGCCGTGCGAAGTCATATTATCATCATTGAAGAAACATAACAGAGGCTTATCATAGAGTTTCATGTACGTATCAGGATATGGCTCCACATAGGTGTGATAAATATAATCGTAAATAGTTGTAAAGTTATACTGTCCACTTCGTCCATTTGAACTGTTGAAGGGCTCAACCATAACAGCCAGTACAATTGGGTAATTTTCGTCAGCCACCGTTGAAAACAACATTTTCGTAGAGTCATCCATGAAAGAAGCTTCAAGTTGCTCTGAAAACCTGTCAATCCCCCACCAAGAGACAATCAGGAAATCAATACCCAACTCAAAAAACCATTCTAAATGCTTCTTGATAACTGTGGCATTTTGGGAGCTGTATTCTCCAATAATAGGTCTGTCTATACAATTCCTATGATTTTCAGTCCAATTTTCCATATACCAGACATAATAGTAAGCCCCAACCTTAATATCTTCAGCCCCCCAAGTTGTGTCCTCTACAGGCTCTTCAATCAATGTTACAAATCTTACAATTGAAAACATTGTTACAATAACAAAAGTTACGAGAACAATTGAGACAAGTTTTCTATTTATACCACATCGTTCATTATGTCTTCTACTTCAGTTTTTATGACTTGTGGAAGGATCTTCGATTGAATTCTAAATGGACTGTGATCCGTGAAATATTTTACAAGATTGGGATTTTACGATTCTAATTAATTCCTTAAGTTATAGCTTATGCCTTACCAATAAAATTGAGTGAAACGAGGATTATTCTTTTAAACAGTTAAATAATTAAAATATGACTCTCTGAGGAATGAAGGGCTGGAATGAAAAAAATCTACTGTCTATTATCCATAATGGCTCTATGTGTAATTCTGGTCCCAGTCATAGCATATTTGATCGGAGGCTGGTACGCCTACTGGGGACAAGCCTTACTAGCAATAATTTTTGGCGTCCTAGCAGTTTTCATAAAAACCCATTATTATTGGGAGGAAGACTGAGGTGGCCCCTCCAATACCTGAAACAGGACCAGAAGTAATGATCGGCGTTATCACAGCCATAGCCGCATTCCTAACCATAAGCATTCTTTTAGGATTTTTCATGAGAAAAAAAGCTAAAAACTTCGAAGAATGGCTGGTAGGCCGCAGGGACATAGGACCTCTTGTAACTGGTTTCGCTTTGGTTGCATCATATTTGAGCGGTTGGGCAATATTTGGAAATGCTGGTTTAGGTTATGCCTATGGCTGGTCAGGAAGCTGGCTCATCGGAACAACGTGCGTCGCGGGAACAGCCCTATGCTTGGTCATTGGGTACAGAATGCGAAGATACGTGACGCTGGGAGCGCGAACCGTACCAGAAATGCTTAGAGTGAGATTTGAAAGCAGAACAGTACAGGCATTGGCTGGTTTAGCAATGATAATTCTTCTCATAGTCTACTCAGTAGGACAGTACAAGGCAATGGCAACAGTTTGGACTATAACAACCAACATACCATTCTATGGAAGCCTACTGGCGACAGCGATCCTAGTGCTCGTGTACTTAATCATAGGCGGATACACAGGCACACAATGGGTTTCATGTTTCCAAGGCATCATATTAACAATCGTTGGCTGGATATTAGGCATAATCACCATTTTCTGGGCAGGTGGCTTAGGAGAAATCTCAAGAACCATTGGAACACAGACATTTACTGCTCCAAACGGCACACAGACAGGAATCCCCTTAACGGACTTCACCTTACCTCTTCCACCCCCCGAAGGCTTAGCTTTTCCAGGCGTGGACTACATAGGCGTTATAGCTGCAATGTTCATGTTTCTACTAATGGCAACAGGCTTCCCACATAACGTATCCCGTTTCTTAGGCGCCCGAAAAGTCACTAAGCGAGAGTATTGGATTATGCTGTTAATACTTATCATAGGCGGTTTAACACCTCTCTGGATCGGCGTAGCAGGGTTTGCTGCCAGAACCGTTTGGGGCAATGTCTTCATGACTAATGAATATTACCCAATGTATGGAGATTCAGCACCAGTTTATGCAAGCATAAGTGCTGGAGGCATTCCACTCGTATCTTTGTTTGCCGCCAGCGTTTTTGCAGCATCGGTTGCAACAATAGCAGGAATGGTTATGATCATGGCAACAAATATCACAAGGGACCTAATTCACAACGCCTATCCGAAAGCTTCCCCCAAAAAATTGTTGTGGCTCACGAAGCTCATGCTCATCCCATTTATTGCCATACCATTGTATTGGACCTTTACTTCGCCTCCGCCCATTCTTTCAGAGTTTATGGCTGGCTCAGCCGTGGCTCAAGCTGGCATATTCTTTTTCGTTGTCGGGGTTTCCATGTACTGGAAAAGGGCAACGAAATGGGGCGCAACAGCCTCCATAGTGTATGGGTTAATCTTAACGCTTCTCCATCCTAAAGCCTACGGAAAACTTGTTGGCTTGTACCATTGGGGTTACTGGGCTTTACTGTTGATGCTCGGTTCAGCCCTAACCTATTTCCTCGTCAGTCTAGTCACCAAGCCTCTCCCAGAAGAAAAACTCGTAAGACTGTTTCCGAAACGGAAAAGTTAGAGGCTGCTATTCTAACATTTTTTTGTTAATCTATCTCACAAACTTTTTATTCGAACCGTAAAGTATGTGTGTTGTGGTATCTTTCATGAAGCGTCGAGGAGATGGATGGATTTTCGAACCAGAGTATGAAACTATGCCTAGAGAAAAGCTTCTGAATTTGCAGGAAGAACGACTCGGAAAAATTGTTCATTACTGTTATGAACGCGTACCCTTGTACAAACAGAAGTTTAAGGAAGCAGGCATAACACCTGATGACATAAAAACCTTAGATGACCTTAAGAAAATTCCTTTCACCACAAAAGAAGACCTTCGAAAAGCTTATCCGTTTGGAATGTTAGCCGCAGACATGAGCGAAGTCCTAGAGCTACATGCAAGTTCTGGAACGACAGGGCATCCAACGACTTGTGCATACACCAAAGGAGATTTGGAAGTTTGGTCGAAAGTCATGGCGAGAATTTACGCTTCCGCTGGAACAAGAAAGGGCGACATTGTTCAAAACGCATATGGATATGGCTTGTTCACCGGCGGGTTGGGTTTTCACTACGGAGCCCTCAAAATCGGAGCGGCAATTCTCCCAATTTCAGCTGGTCAAACCGAACGACAGCTAAAACTTGCTAAAGAGTACGGAACAACAGTTCTAACTTGCACCCCCACGTATGCAGCACATCTCGGCGAGTTCGCACGTGAAAAACTTGGGATAGACCCTATAAAAGAATTGAAATGGAGAATCGGTTTATTCGGGGCTGAAGCTTGGTCTGAAGAGCTTAGGCAGAGAATTGAGGAACTCTTGGGACTTGAAGCCTTCGACATTTACGGACTATCTGAAATCATTGGTCCAGGAGTTTCAGTGGAATGCCCCCAACATAACGGTCTGCATATCTTTGAGGATCACTTTCTCGCAGAGGTCGTAAACCCCTCAACGGGTGAACCAGTAAAAGAGGGTGAAGTCGGCGAGCTGGTGTTGACTACTCTTACAAGGGAGACTACCCCTCAACTGCGTTTTAGAACGGGCGACTTGACTAGGCTTACCGCTGAGGAGTGCGAGTGTGGAAGAACAATCGCTCGAATGGGCCGCGTGATTGGAAGGGCTGACGACATGCTAAAAGTGAGAGGTGTGAAGTTCTGGCCGTCAACCGTGGAACACGCGCTCTTAGCTGTGGAAGGTTCTTCTCAAAACTATGAAATAATCGTTGACAGGCCAGCGGAACTTGATGTCATGACTCTTCGGGTTGAGCCGAAGAAGGAACTCTTCGAGAAGGTTGGTGGAGACCTGTCAAAGTTGAAGTCGCTCCGCGAGGAAATCTCTAATTCCATCAAGTCTGTAGTCACCGTGAAAGCACAGGTTGAGCTTGTTCCCTACGGTTCACTTCCACGATTCATGGGAAAAGCGAAGAGAGTCAGGGACTTGAGAAAGAAAAAAAGCTAAGCTCTCATCTTTTTTGTTTCTTAAATCATATATCATACTATCTAGTCTCATAGAAGGGGATGTTATGAAGACTCTAGACCCGAAGTATATTCCTATTCTAGAGGAGAAGTATGGTCGTTACTGGTGGCCAGTAGAATATCCGGAAGAAACCTCAAAAGACCCTTTCAAGAATCTGATAATTACTGTTCTCTCTCAGAATACGAGTGAGACAAACTGCGTCAGAGCATATAAGGGACTAGCTGCAAAATTCGAAGTGAAACCAGACGTTTTGGCAAGAGCAAATGTTGATGAGATAAAGGAGGCTATTAGACGCGGTGGCCTCTATAATGTTAAATCGAAGAGGATTAAAGCGCTTTCTCAAGCAGTCTTGGAAAAGTTTGGTGGAGACGTATCTTCTGTTCTTGCTTTGCCTAAGGAAGAAGCAAGGGAAAGGCTTATGGAACTGTCTGGAATCGGTAAGAAAACGGCTGACGTTTTGCTTGCGCATAGGCATTCATATGCTGAAGTTACTGTTGTGGACACCCACATGGAAAGAATAGCAAAAAGGTTGGGCTTGGTCAAGCCAGACGCAAAATATGAGGAAATTCAAGAAGCTCTTAAAGTGTTTATACCTTGGGAAAAGGGAGAGAGAACAGCAGGCTTGTTATGGCTTCTGGCAAAATACACTTGCAGAGCACAGAACCCTAAGTGTCGTGAATGCCCAATCATTAAATTGTGTGACTACGGAAGCAAGACGAGAAGAAGGAGTAGCACGCGATAATGTGCAATTTTTATATGAAGGTGTGCAAAAATACAGAGTGTAGAGTTCTTAAGGATTTGGTGAAAGCATAGATGAGAAAAACGATATTCAAGAAACTTGAGGCTCAGGGATTAATAACGAATTATAATCGTTTCAGAAAGAACTTGCCTCCAAAGCTTCCTAAAAAAGTTTTGATTTGGGATGAAACCCTGAGAGAAGGTGAACAAGCTCCAACCGTTTTTTTGACTTATGTTGAGAAGGTTAAGCTTGCTAAGATAATGGATGAGATAGGTGTAGCTATAATAAACGTTGGTTTTCCCGGGTTCTCTGAAGAGGACAAGAAAAACGTTAGAAGAATTTCAAACGAGAACTTTAAGCAGGCAAGCATAGCTGCTTCAGCACGTATAATTAGAAGCGACATAGATGCCTGCTTGGGATGTGGCATAAGGGAAATTTCAGTTTTTACACCTTTTAATGAGTTGAACCTGCAATACATGCTAAAAATGGGTAAGGAGGAGGTTTTAGAAAAAACCGTTGACTGCATCGAATATGCCAAAAAACATGGCATAAATGTGAACTTTGTGTTGGAGGACGCTTCCAGAACGCCTCTTCAGGAGATTTTGCAGATTTTTGAGGCAGCAATAAATGCTGGAGCAGATCGTTTAGTGATTGCAGACACCGTTGGTTTCCTAAGACCTTTATCAATGCATTATCTCATTTCCCATGTTGAAAAAGGACTCTCTCAACTGGTTAACAAAGATGTTCCATTCGCTATTAGATGTCACAACGACTTCGGCATAGCGACGGCAAACACGCTGGCCGCCATAGAGGAAGGTGTAAATTATGCACAGACTTGTGTGGCTGGATTCGGCGAAAGGGCGGGGCTTGCACCAATGGAAGAGGTTGTTGCAGCCTTAGAATTACTTTACAACGTAGATACAGGCGTGAATATGAAAAAACTTTATAGACTCAGTCAACAGGCTGAGAAAAGCTTCGCGTTGCTCATACAATTTCACAAGCCAATAGTGGGTGAAAACGTTTTTTCCCATGCTTCGGACAAGCATATTCACGGCGTGTTGGCTCACCCCCTCATTTATGAACCGTTTCCACCGAAAATGATTGGTAGAGAAACAATGTTTTTTTTGGGCAGACAGACGGGGAAGTATCTGGTTGAGAATCGTTTGGCACTGGAGGGGATTAAGGCAACTCCGAGGCAGGTGGATGAGATAGTTAGGAGGATAAGGAGGAGGCAGGAAAACTTGGACAAGGGTGAGATGTTAATGACGTTTTATCAGATTAAGAAGTTGTTGAGGGAAATGCGGAAAGGCTTGACAGAGGAGGACTTTTGGAAAATCGTTGAACAAGTCACAAGGCAAAAGCCTAAGCTTATGCCAGACCTCAGAAAATAATTAGATAAATGCCATCACAAACCTTATTTTGACAGTAACGTTTTAAGTCCAGTCTAAAAGATGGGTGAGAGGGATGAGGAAACCGCTTTGGGTGCCTTCTGAAGAACGTGTGAAACAGGCTAATATAATCCGGTTCATGGAATTTGTTAGCAAAAAACATGGTTTTGAGTTTGACTCTTATGATCAGTTGTATGAATGGTCAATTGAAAACATATCAGAATTTTGGGAGGCTATGTGGGATTTTGGAGAGGTAAAGGCTTCCCGTGGTTATGATGTGGTAGTTGACGATTTGGGTAAATTTCCTGGGGCGAGGTGGTTTGTTGGGGCAAGGTTGAATTTTGCTGAGAATCTTCTGAGATTTAGAGATGCTCATGCAGCTTTTATTTTCAGAGGAGAGACTCTGAAGTCGGCTAGTATGACGTATGCTGAGTTGTATGATTCTGTTGCGTGTTTAGCTAAGTCGCTACGTGAGTTTGGTGTTGTTTCTGGGGATCGTGTGGTTGCTTATATGCCTAATCTCATTGAAACGGCTGTTGCTATGCTTGCTGCTACGAGTGTTGGTGCTATCTGGTCTTCTTGTGGCATTGAGCTGGGTCCCGGAGCGGTTGTGGATCGTCTTAGTCAAATTGAACCAAAAGTCTTGTTCACTGTTGGTGGATATCCTTACAAAGGGAAGGTTTTTGATGTTTTGTCCCGTCTTAAGAAAATTGTCGAGGGAGTCCCATCGCTGAAAAAAATCGTTGTACTTCCTTATGTGGCTGAAAAACCCGATATTAGCCGTGTTCCTAATTCTGTGTTTTATGACGACTTTCTGTCTCAAGAAGGCGTTGGGGATATTCGGTTTGAACAGTTGCCTTCTGATCATCCTGTGTATATTATGTTTTCTTCCGGAACGACGGGTAAGCCGAAATGTATGGTTCAGGGAGCCTGTGGCATCCTTATTAATCATTTGAAGGAGTTAATTCTGCATACTGATTTGAAGCGTGAAGATAGGATTTTTTACATTTCGAGTCCTAGTTGGATGATGTGGAATTGGTTGCTAAGCTCTTTGGCGGTAGGAGCCACTGTAGTCTTGTATGATGGTAATCCTCTTTATCCTGATTGGGGTGCCTTGTGGAAGTTTGTTGAAGACGTGAAGATAACTATTTTTGGTTGTAGTGCAAGCTACATTAACTATCTTAAGAGTGTAGGGGCTAGGCCTGGAGAGTCGTTTGATTTGTCTTCTTTGCGGGAGATTAGTCAGACTGGTTCTGCTCTTTCGGTTGAGGGTTTTGAGTACGTTTATCTGGCGATTAAGCGGGATTTGCATTTTAATTCTATTTCTGGGGGTACGGATATTAATGGTTGTTTTGCTATTGGTTCGCCTGTTCAGCCTGTTTATGCTGGTGAGTTGCAGAGTCCAGCTTTGGGGATGAAGGTGAAGGCTTATGATGCTTCTGGTAATGCTGTGGTTGATAGGCAGGGGGAGCTTGTTTGTGAGGCTCCTGCGCCTTCTATGCCTATTTATTTCTGGAACGACCCCGATGGTAAAAGGTATAGAGACGCGTACTTCAGTGTTTATCCTAGTGTTTGGCGGCACGGCGATTGGATTCTGATTCACGGTGACACAGGTGGAATAACGTTTCTGGGACGGTCTGATTTTACCTTGAAGCCTTCGGGTGTGCGGATAGGTCCAGCTGAAATCTATAATGTTGTGGAAAGGTTTGAGGAAGTCGCTGACAGCTTGGCTGCCGGACAAGATTGGAAAGGCGATCAGCGTGTCATCCTTTTTGTCAAGCTTGCCAAGGGATTTCAGTTAACAGAGGATCTAAAAGGTAAGATTAGAAGAGCCTTGAGGGAAGAGGCTTCGCCTAGGCATGTTCCAGCCTTAATCATTGAGGCGCAGGATATTCCTTACACTTTCAGCATGAAGAAAGTTGAAAGCGCAGTCGTAAACATACTAAACGGCAGACCAGTCACAAACAGAGACGCCTTAACCAATCCAGAATCACTAGACTTCTACGAAAAAACCCTTCCCAAACTTCAAAAAGAATGAATCCCTAGTAGGCAAACTTAGCGCGCACTGGCTCCAAATATCCGTGAATGTTGAAAACTATAGGGGGTCTAGAGTTTTTCGTTTCACAAAATTTTCGCAGAGAATGTTGCGAATTATGTTAACGTATCACTAGCTCTTGTAGTATCTGCCCTGTTTCCTTCTTTGTTATGGGTCTGGGGTAGTTGTAGATTGGGCCGCTTGGCTTCTCGTTGTAGTATGGACGGTTACAGTTTGGACATCCAGAAGTGAGAAAGGGTTCTCCCGTCTGAACTATCCTCATCAAAACCTCTTTACCAACGCCGAAATCACTTATACAGTCTTTCCCGTCAAAAAACACATCTTCATACCTTGCAATTCCATGGAAAATCAAGTGTCTAGCAACTTGAACGCGTCTATACGTTAGAACTGGAGGTTGAGGATTATTTTCTAGAGCCGTTCCTGAGATCGGTGTGAATGCAAACAATGCTGGAAGAACTCTCATATCCACACATTTTTGAATTGTTTCAACCATTTCCCTTTCAGTTTCCCCCAAACCAACAATCAAATGCGTGCTAACTTTACCCTCACCAAAAATCTTTACGGCTTCACTCAGTAGCTCAATTTGTTCTTCCCAAACGTACGGTCCTCCAACAAAACGCCCCTTAACCCTATTAAAAATTCCTTCAGTAGCCGCGTCCAATGGTATGCCTATCCTTTCAACTCCAGCCTCTGCTAACCGACGCATGTTTTCACTGTTCAGCGGTTGACACGAAATTGATACAGGAACCTTGACACGTGAACAGATTGCCTTCACAAAAGCCAAAAGATGTTGGAAAACTTCGGGATAGTTCAAAGCTTGAAGACAAACACGCTTTACTTGGTTATATCTAACAGCATTCTCTATTCCATCAAGCATGTGTCTCGTTGGAAAAACAGGCCATGAAACCCTAGAAAGCATGTCAGCTCTACCGTGGCTTCCTCTAGCCTGTGGACAAAAACCGCAATTCGCACTACACTTACCTCTCCTATAAGTCAGCAAATAAGCAGTTGTAGGCATCGCATCAAGTTTTCCTCTTAGAAGTTTAAGAACTATAGCAGAGCCTAAAGACACACGAATCTTCTCAGGCATTTCCTCTTCAACGGACATATCAACACACTTTTAAGGACATATTAAATTGAATTAGCCTAATATTTGTTACAAGAGGATTAACATTGAACAACAAGGACGTCGAGAATCACATGAAAAATGTTTTGGATACAAATGGTGAAAAAGAGCTTAAAGAACACCTAAAAGACGCTGAAGAGATCAGACGGAAAAACTTCGGCAAGAAAATTCACTTCTATGCTCCAAGCTTCATGTACTATAAAACAAGTTATTACCGTTCTTCACCCACAGATTTTCCAACAATCTCAATGACCGGCAGAAGTTGTGCGTTAAAATGCAAACATTGCGGCGGAATAGTCTTGAACACCATGTATTCAGCTACTACGCCTGAAAAACTTTTGGAGTTGTGTACGTGGCTTAAGCGTAAGGAAGCTTTAGGCTGCCTAATAAGTGGCGGATGCTTACCAGACGGTTCTGTTCCCCTTGGAAAATTTATCCACATAATTGAGAAGATTAAGCGCGAATCGGGGTTAACTGTAATCGTTCACACGGGCATAATCGACTTCAAAACAGCTGAAAAGCTTAGAGATGCTGGAGTTGACGCTGCGTTAATAGATGTAATCGGCTCAGACGAAACGATAAGGGAAATTTACAGGCTGAATGTAACCGTTAAAGCTTACGAAGATTCTTTAAAGGCTCTGCACGAGGCTGATGTTGCCTTTGTCCCTCATGTTATTGTCGGGCTTCACTACGGAAAATTAAAGGGTGAACTCCACGCTCTAAGAATAATTTCAAAATATCAGCCTTCAGCCTTGGTCATCATAGCGTTTATGCCTATACATGGAACAGAAATGGAAAATGTTACGCCGCCAAAACCAATCGAAATAGCAAAAGTGATCGCAACTGCAAGATTAATGTTTCCAAAAACACCCATAGCCCTCGGGTGCATGCGGCCAAAAGGAAAACATCGAATAGAGACGGATATTCTGGCTTTAAAGGCTGGAGTAAACGCCATAGCGTTTCCAACGGAAGAAGCAATAAGATTCGCAGAAAAACAAGGGTATACAACAATTTTTTCTTCGCTTTGCTGTTCTCAAGTTTACTCAGACTTCATTGTCTAAGCTTTCCAACGGAACTCCAAAGTTGCTTCATGACTTCGTCCTTTACGGAAGAGTACTTCTTTGCGAGTTTTTTGGCAGCCTCCTTTGGCATTCCGCTTTTTACAAGTTCCTTTTCAAAGGCATTTCTTGCCTTCCTAACCTTCCAGCCTAAAGTCAACCAAATAAGAAACATGTCCAAAACTAGTTTTGATAAATGTAGTCCTCCGCTTATTATGGTTGAGATTTTCATTTTTCCACCAAAAATGGGAGAAGAGAGGCTATTCTTCTTCCTCTGTTAGGCCTTTCTCTGCAAGTTTCTTCTTGATTTTTCTTTCTATCTCTTTTTCCACTTCAGATCGAGATTTTTCGCCCTTGCCGAGGTCTAACTTCTTCATTATGTCGCCTAAGCTTGTGAACACACCGAGGTAATTTTCAGTCATTTTTACGGCTGTTTCGTCTGGCATTCCGCTTTCCTTGAGTTCCTTGTAGAATGCTCCAGCTGCCTTTCCCATGTCTCTTCCAGCCTCTTCAGAGAACACTGAGCCGACTATGCCTTTGATTAGTGCAGGCACCTCCTTAGACACGACTCCAAGTATCTCTTTGACTTCTTCGGCATCTTCCATTCCTCTCTTTTTATGCTTTTTTTCTTCATCACTCATTTCCTTTTCACCTCCATTTACTCTTATCTCGTATTAATCAACGATTTTGGAGATCGCATTTAGACTCACCTATTTGAATAAATAATCTGGGCATTATTGTTATTTGTTATGGGAAAAAGTGACCACTCACTCGGTCACTCTGCAAGTTCGTAAGCATTTCCGTACTCTTTAGCACGTTTCACTATACCTTCCTCTTCCAAGCGTTGAAGTCTGTTTCTGATTATTCTTCTTGACGCTTTTCCACGCATCCCCCGAACCTGACGTGTTATTGCAGAAATGTTTAGTCTATCACGCAAGGCGAGTGCTTGGATTATGCATCTTGAAATTTCATCTTGAGCGATCCACTTTTTCCGTAAATATTTTTCAGCAGTTTTGAGTCGTGTTGCAATTTTCAACGGTTCACCATACAAGCCTACACCCATTCGGGTCATGCGAAGGTACGGGGCTAGCCCTGAATATTCTGGATTGTTAATTATGAAGGCTTCTAGAGTTTCAAGTCTCTTCATTATCAAGTCAAGTTTTTTACTTAATTCTTCGATGGTTGAACTGCCTTCATGTGCCATTTTTTCACACGCATTTATAACTTGCCTAATTGATAAAAGCATTTGCAGTTTTCGAAGCCTCTCGAAGCAAGCTGAGCTGACAAGTTTTTCACGAACCATTGAGGATTGCAGTTTAGTTGTTTCGATTGTTTTTTCTATTTTTCAGCTTTCATGAATGGCACAAAAAGGAGAGGTGTTTGAGCTACTCAGCGCGCTTATTGATGGTTTCTCATCCGAGTTCTTTGTCGATTTCCTTTTGCAATCGGCCAAAAGATAGCGGTTTTTTGCTACCGTTCGCAGTTAGGTAGCCTTTGGTCAAGTCTTCAACCGTGGATTCCAGAAGCATCATAAATCGTGTGTGGGTAAATTCTCTTTTTGCGTCATCCTCATTTTTGCCATAAACTATTGATAAGAGATCCTCAATCATCTGGTCCATTCCATATAATTTGAGATGAAGGAGTTCGTGAATCACTAGTTCTTCCATATTTGTACACTTTGGGTTTTGATTTATCAAAAGAACTGCTTTTTTATCTTCCAGATCGATCTTGATATCTCCAGACTTTCTCCATTTGGCTTCAACCATCTTGATTGCGACATCCCAATCTCTTAATCTTAGGATTTTTTGCCATTTGTCCAGATACTCTTCAATCTCTACTTTATTGACACTCGTCTTTGAATCCTCCATCAACCCATCACCCTTTGTTTGTCGTCATGTTGCAAATTATGCGTTCATTTCGCCTTTTTTCGGGTGATGTAAAAGCCACGTTTCTCTAGTTGTTCAAGCAGTACTTTCGAGTTTGGAAACCATTGACCCCACTTTCTGCAGATGTGTTCTGTCCAGCTATAGTTATCGTAGGTGAATGTTTCTTGGCGGTTTCCTTCCAGCGGTATTTTTGCGTTTAGATTGCGGTAGTAGTCTTGGGCGAGATATCCGTCGTCCATCTTCTGCATGGCTTTTGAAATCGTGTCATGATCCAGCTTGGGGTATTTATCTTCGAAGAGAGTGAATTCTAAGGGATATCGCGGTCGTGTCGGCGGGTCTTCCGCTGGGTAACCCATCACTAATTGTACGAGAGGGAACGCTCTTTTAGGCAGGTTATATTCTTCTGCGATTTTCTCAGCTCTGTACGGTGCGCTTCCAAGGAAGCAGCTTCCAAGTCCTAGACTTCTTGCTGCAACAACCATGTTTTCCGCCATCAAAGCTGCGTCTTGAATCCCAAACATCAGTAGTGTAAGATCGTTTGTGACTAACTTCCAGTTTCTTTTAGCCATGATAAGTTCGAACTTGTAAGAATCAACGCAAATCGTAAACAATAGCGGTGCCTTGAAGGGGTTCCGCTTCTTGTTTCGTGACAATAGCACGCTGTAATACTGAGAAGCAAAAGGCGCCTGTTGACCTGCCCTAACAATTGTCTCTATCACCTCATCAGAAGGCACTTCATCAGTATATTTTCGAATTGACTTGTGATCAAGCATTGTCTGAATAACAAGATTCTTCTTCATCACATCTCCCTTCTTACCAAGCAAAGTACAATACACTTAAGATTTTTCTATATAGGGATCTATCTCATAAACTATTTCGTATGACATGTGCTCGTGTAAATCCTGAGCGCGAAAGGGATGATCCAAAACAAAATTGCTGCCGATGATATTGTCTCCGGCACTGCAACTCCGGCGCTATAAAATTCTGCCTAATAGAATATCCATGAGATAAGCCCTATTGCAAAAGCTGCTACTGCCGAGTAGGATTTTCTTTCCACAGCATAAAGAAGGGATGTAACACCCAACGAAACAAAAAACAAAATTGACACGACTAAGTGGAGAAGACCGTATACTTCGTCGAATACTGCTACTAACTGAAGTGTAGAAGCTGAGATCACTAGGCTGTAGCCAGTCCACCTTGCGTATCCCTTCAACACTTTGACTGCGTAGATTGTGAGGAAAAACCCAGTTAGAAGCAAACCGAAATTGAATATGGGTGCCACCTCGCTTTTAACAGCATGTCCAAGATCGCTCAAGGCATTCCTCTCCCAACTGAACCATGGTGAAAGTGCAATTGAAACTCCTATCGAAACATAAGCCACTAGAGGCCCAATCACACCGAACAAAGCACAAATTTTCTCATTCATAGGAACACCCTAAGCATACGCGCATTCAAGTAATAGTTCTTAAGAAGAATCAGATTATAAAACCATTTAAATCATGTTGGCTGGAACAAACCTTCTCAGCCTCTGCAAAGACCGCATTCTCTCCTTGCTCCCTATTTTCGCTTCTTGTATTGCTTGCTTGAGTATCCGTATTGACTCGTCCATGGCTCTGCGGTTTACTGGTCTCGGCACTCCGTCTTTTCCTCCATACGCAAAAGAATATTTGACTGGGTCTTTCCAGCTTGGTTTTTCACCGTAAATCAGCTCTGCAATCAAAGCTAAGCCTCGAATAGTGGCTGGACCCATACCTTTGAATCCTAACAATTCCTCGTAATTTTGAGGTTTGAACTCGTAAACTTCTCGTAAAGCCTTCCAGTTTATGTTCCTCGGCATAGACAAGACGTCAATTGGATATTCTTTCCATGCTGGTTCTGATGTTTTTGGCATCCACTCCTGTAGCGACTTTTGGTAGGCTGGTCTGATAGACATGATCATGCGCTTGATCTTTCTTGGCTTTTCTTTGACTATGTCTACTGATGTCTTTCTGCAACTTTCACTCATTTTGGCTGTCATGTCTAAGACAATGTCGCGTTTTACGTCGCCAACTATGGCGTCATGTGGTTCAACAACAAAGTTTTTGGCGTTGTCGGAAAGCCAATGGTAACGTCTGGCTGTGCGGTCTTGCGGGCACATGCCTTGTTGTATAACAGCCCATTTTCCATCTTCAGCCAAAAAGAAAGTGTGGTGATAAAGCTGGTAGCCAGCTTGAATAGCCGTGTTATCAACTTTGGCACTCATTCTGCTTGCGTACTGCAAGTTGTGAATTTTGTTGTTTGAGAAACCAAACCTTTCGCCGATGTTTCCAATTTCTAATGGTGTCTGCCTAGAAACCTTGCCTTTACCGCCACAAACTGCTATGCTGTGGTCTTCTGGCACAACAGCCTGTTTCAAAACTCCTGTAACGACTGTTGTTACACCTGATGAATGCCAGTCATAACCTAAAACGCAGCCTAAAGCCTGAAACCAGAAGGGATCTGAAATTCGCTTTAGAAAATCATCAGTGCCATACTCATCAATGATAATTGTCACAATTTCTTTGGCGAGTTTTCGCATGCGGATAACTAGCCATCTCGGCGCCTTTCCATAATGAAGTGGAAGCCTGGCAACTCCAGTTCTCTGCACAGCAACACCTTTCCAATAAGGAATAGGTTAAAAAGTGTTTAAAGCCTTCTGGAAGTGCACGCTAAGTATGGAGTGCCAACGAAGATCTTAGAGGTTTTCGATCTGAACTGGCTCAACTGAATCAGCTATCTTGAAGCCAAAGATCTTTGAATAGAAGTAAAGTTCAGCGTCAAGTGAGCGTTTAATGTTCTCGGCGCGTCGAAAGCCGTGTTGCTCACCATCAAATGGGATGTAAGCTACGGGCAGTCCCTTCTCGCGCAAAGCCTTGACCATTAACTCAGCTTGACTGGGAGGAACGACTTTATCCTCAAGTCCTTGGAAAAGGATCATTGGGCATGAAATTTGGTTGACGAAATGAATTGGCGACCGTTCTCTATAGAGATCACGCTGCTCAGGATAGGGACCTATCATCCGGTCCAGATAACGTGTTTCGAATTTATGAGTATCTTTCGCCAACGCTTCCAGATCGCTGACTCCATAATAGCTTGCGCCTGCTCTGAAGATGTTACGGAATGCGAGTGCGCAAAGTGTTGTGTATCCACCCGCGCTACCCCCGCGAATAGCAAGTCGATTACCATCAACCTCTCCCATTTTGACTAGGTAGCGCGCCCCATTAACACAATCGTCAACATCAACGACGCCCCACTGACCGTTGAGCCGCTGCCGATATGCACGACCGTAGCCACTGCTACCTCCATAATTCACATCAAGCACAGCGATACCGCGGCTAGTCCAATATTGAACAGCCCAAGAAAGCGTAGTAGAAGTGGCAGCAGTCGGCCCACCATGACTTTTCACTAGAAGCGGCGGTCGCTCTTCCGATGGACCAGTGAAGTCGCGGTTTCGTGGGGCATAGAAAAAGGCATGCGCAGTAAGCCCGTTCTCAGTTGGAAATTCGATCGCTTTTGGAATCGACAAATATTCAGCATTAATCAGTACATTACTGGAACGCCGCAATACCTCAATCTCATGTGTTGCAAGGTCAAGCCTGACGATTGACGGTGGTTCAGTTGGCGATCCCGCGATAAATACAGCCAGACCTGATGATGCACGTAGTCTTCGAATTTCTGTGTAAGGTGTCTTGATACATTCAAGTTTGCCTGTCGCAGTGTCAATGGTTGCTAGACGCCAAGTTCCTTGCTCAGTGTAGGCGCAGATAATACAGCCTGCAGATTCGAACGAGTAAGTTGACATTCCGAAGACCCACTGCGGTCTTCCGAACTCAGCCTTCATCTTACACAAAGGTTTGATGTTTTCTTTATCCCAACGATAAAGGTTCCACCAACCAGTGCGGTCGGAAACAAAGTATAGAACGCCGTCTGGCGACCACTCTGGCTGAAAGACGGATTCGTCAGTGCCGCCTGCAACTCGTTCGGGATGGCTTAACGAGCCGTCTCCTCTTAGCTCACCGACCCAAAGTTCGGTTCCATCCCACGGCATGTTCGGATGGTTCCATGTGAGCCATGCTAAGCGAGAACCGTCGGGGTTGAGACGAGGAGACGAGTAAAAATCGTTCCCAGAAACGAGAACATTGCCACTTTTGCCGCCCTCAAATTTGAGGCCTATCAAAGTGTTTGCTGGCTCTCGTCCAGCAACTGTGTGATCTTCACGAACACAAATTATGCGACTTCGGCGGCGGTCAATGACAATGTCAGCATAACGTAGCTCGGCCTCAGGGGTGATTGGGCGTGCTATGGCTTCGGGTTCCTGACGATAGATTCGTTGGTCAGCGAAGTTCGAAAAGTAGATTGTGCCGTCAATAATGGCAAATGCACCTCCGCCGTACTCATGAACGCGTGTACGAGCGTTGAATGGAGACTGCGTCATATCAGTTGTCTTTCCGTCTGGTGTCCGTCGCACGATGATGATTCGTCCCCCTTCAGTTGGACGTAGCTCATTCCAGTAAATATCCTCATCATCAAGAATTATCTGTCCAAGCCCCACAGTTCCTGAGGCAACCAGCTCCGAGGTAATGGGAGATTTCCAAGAGCCGTACGAAGCTACTTGTGGTCTGCTCATCTTAGTTCCAACTTTTATCTATTCTTTTCTTGTTGACTTTCATGCCTTTAGCTCTTTATTGAAATATTTTGTTCTAGTTTCTCATTTTTAGTATATGACCTTCGCGATCGATTTCTCCTCGGTGAATTCGAGTCGTGGATACAGGAACATGATTTTCTGAAGGAATCATGCCTATAACCACTATATGCAGCGCAGACAGCCCAATCCTTTTCCTTTCCTCATTGATTTTAACAGCCGTAGATTCTGTTTCTTTACTTACAACCAAAGCTTCAACGCAGCCTTTAGACAACGTCACTCCATAAACGTCATCTAAAGTAATAATTCTGGTTCTGTTCAAAAACTCATGCTCATGTAAAAAAGCCTTTAACTCTTCTAACCTCTGCTTGTACGGCGCTGTTAGATGTGGCTTATTCAGTTTCTTGGCGAACTCGTCAGAACTTAAACCGATTAAAACTTGCTCGCCCACCTCAAAAGCTTTCACAAGCAAGGCTCTATGTCCCTTGTGAAACTTGTCGAAGGTGCCGCCAACAGCCACGGTTTTGAACTTTTTACTCATTTGCTTTCACGTTTTACACGTATTAACAGGCTATAAGGTTATTTTGGTTTGATTTTTTCATTTACAACATCAAGAATTTTCCTTGCGACTTCTCGTTTAAGGGCTAATGGAATATGAACTACTTTTTTCTCCCTATCTACAATGAAAATTTCGTTTGTTTCGGTTCCAAATCCTGCACCTTTCTTACCCACATCATTCACGATGATTAAATCAGCATTGGCTTCTAACAATCGCTCATAAGCACTTTCAATCAAACCCTTCTTAGACAACTTGTATTCTGCACGAAACGCTACAAGAAACGTTTTAGGGCTAACCTTTTTCACATGATCGATAATTTTCTTGGTAGGCGTCAGTTTCAAATCAAGCGAATGAAGCTTATGCGTTGAAACCTTATGAGAAAATGGTTTTTTAACGGTCCAGTCAGCGGCTGCAGCTACAGCTATCACCACATCATATTTCTTTGATTTTAACTCGGAAATAACTGCTTCACGCATTTGCTCTGTTGTTTCAACAGAAATCACGTCGGCATCCAATGGAGGAGTTACTCTTCCTAATCCGTAGACGAGTGTTACTTCTGCTCCGCGATCTAAAGCTTCTTCTGCGATTGCAACGCCCATTTTTCCAGAGCTTCTGTTTGTGATGACACGGATGGGGTCTATGTGCTCGATAGTGGGCCCCGCAGTAACTAGCACCCTTAATCCAGAGAAATCCTGTTTAACCGCAAGTTTACGAATGACCGCATTGGCAATCTCCTTTGTTTCAGCAATTTTTGCCTTTCCTTCTTCAATTCTTGGGCCAACAAACTCAACGCCTAACGCTTTTAGTTTCTTAATGTTCTCAGTTAGTATTGCGTGTTTATACATGGACTGGTGCATGGCTGGAACAATAATTATGGGTGCGTTTGAGCCGAAAGCCGTTGAAACAACAGACGTCACAGTTGTGTCATCTATTCCGCAGGCAATTTTGCTTATCGTGTTCGCTGTAGCTGGAGCAACAAGAACCAAATCAGCCTTTTTAGGGTGTTCTCCAACCAAAGCCACATGTTCGATTTTCCCAGTTAACTCTGTTACCACAGCGTTTCCAGTTGCCCATTCCATAAGATACGGGTGAATAATTTTCTGCGCCATCGGCGACATTACAGCGAAAACTTCTGCTCCATGTCGCATGAGCGTTCTAGCGATTTCTGAACATTGGACAGCTGCCACGCTGCCAGTTATGCATAAGACTATGCATTTGTCTTTCAACTCTTTTCCTTTCGTTCCTACAATGTCTTTAGATGGATGAACCGACAATGTTTTTCAACCTCCCAGTTTATTGACGATGTCTTTTAAATCTTCTAGGAATTCTTCAATATGCTGTTTTTGAACGTGAGGCATGACGACTATTCGAATGTGATTTGGGAATAGGGAAACTGCCCATTTTCTAAGTCTCAACTCTTTTGCTATTCGGCGAATGTCGAATACTTCAGATTTTATCCCAACAATGTTCATGACTGGTTCAGTCATTATGTCTAAACCATTAATTTTCTGAATTTCCCCCGCAAGTTTCCGTGTCAAACGCATACAACTTCTGACAATTCTTTTGTAACCTTCTCTCCCCAAATGCTTCAGCAAAGCCCAAACAGCAATAACTGAAGCTCCAGAGCGTGTCCCCACAATAGTGGCTTGCTCACTTTCTCCTCCAGCCAGATAAGAAACGTTCCAAGCAACAGCTTTTCTTAGGCTTTCATTCCGAAATAGTATTCCGCCAGCAGGAATTGGAGCTAAACCCATTTTATGTGGGTCAATAGTGATGGAGCATACCTCGGGCAGTGAGAAATCAAAATCTGGAACGCCAGATCCTAATTTCTTCAGAAATGGAAGAACAAAACCTCCGAAGGCTGCATCCACGTGAAGGTACAAGTCTTTTTTTACGGCAATTTCAGAAAGTTCCGATATTGGATCAACGACGCCTAAACCAGTTGTTCCAGCCACGCCAACAATTGCTATGGTGTTTGAATTTACTGCCTTTTCAACTGCTTCTACGTCAACTTGAAATCTGCTGTTCAACCCAACTCTAACAGTTTTCAAGCTTAACAAATCTGCAGCTTTGAAGAATGAGTAATGTGCAGAAGTGGGCACGATAACTTCACAGTGCTTCTTTCTTGAAAGTTTTTTTGCAGCCCACAAGGCCAAAGTGTTAGCCTCTGTTCCGCCTGTGACTATGTGACCTGAAGCCTTTGGGTTTGAAAGCAACGTGCCAAGCATGTGTATCGTTTCTTTTTCTAGCTCAACTAGAGCTGGGGAAAGCCCTGAATCGCCTAAGTTTCTATCGAGAAAGCGAGTGTAAACTTCTCTAGCTAAAGGATGTGGACAAGTGCACATGGACCCGATGATTCTTCCAGAACTGTACGTAAAGTCCCTGCTAAGTCTTGACTCAAGTTCCTTGAGCGCTGAACTCTGAGGCAAACCTTCGTTTTCCATTTTTATAACCCTCTCCAAGCTTAATGATAAGTGTGCTCATCGTCTGGATAATTGTCAGCAGAAACCTCTTCCACAAACTTAGCCACAGCATCCTTTATCACTTCGTTTAGATGGGCGTATCTCTTCACGTATTTCGGTCTGAAGCTTTCATCCAAACCCAGCATGTCATTTATTACCAAAACTTGTCCATCACAGTGTTTTCCAGCGCCTATGCCGATTGTCGGAGCCTTCACATTTTCAGTTATTCTCTTCGCTAAGCTTTCAGGTATGCACTCTAAAACTATGGAAAAAACGCCCAACTTGTCCAGATTCAAAGCGTCTCGAAAAATCTCTTCAGCTTCTTCAGGCTTTTTCCCTTTTACACGATAGGTTTCAGCCATTTGAGGAAGCATTCCAACATGCCCCATCACCGGAATTCCCGCATCAATTAAAGCTTTTACAACTTCTGGTCTATTTCCTTCAATCTTAACTCCGTGAGCTCCAGCCTCTAGAAACTGCTTAGCATTTCTCAAGCCGTCTTCCACAGTGTTGCAGCTGTTTATCGGCATGTCTCCGATAATTGGCGTTTTTTTGGCTCCTTTCGCCACATTTTTCGTGTGATAAATCATATCGTTCATAGTTACGCTTTTTGTGTTGGTGTGACCTTGCACAACCATTCCTAAACTGTCGCCGACTAAAATTAAATCGATGTCAGTTCCGTCAAGTATCTTTGCTATTTGGTAGTCGTAAGCCGTTAGCATTACGATTTTTTCTCTGCCCTTTTTCCGCTTAATTTTTTCTTGAAATTTCATTTTTCTCATCCATGAATTTTATCAAGCACACAAGCGTTTCGTTCACTGGCGTTGGAATGTGATGTTTTCTGCCTAACTCAACTACTTTTCCGTTTAGAAAATCAATTTCAGTTTTCTTACCTTTCATTACATCTTGGTACATAGAAGAAAAATTCGTATAACTGGAGATTTTCTCGTCAACTTTTTTCTCCAAATCTTTGGGAAAGGTTATTCCCTGCGCTTTTCCAACTTTAACACATTCCGTAGTAATTCTATGTCGAACAGTTTTCAACGAATCCGAAACAAGTTCACAATTTCTAACATGGAAAAGTGCTGATAACGGATTTGCTACACAGTTCACAACCAGCTTGTTCCATACTTCCATGTTTATATCATTGAAAAGCCTTGTCTTTAACATGCACTTGGCAAAAATTTCAGCGATTCTTTCTGCAACTTCATTCTGCTCAATAATCGTTTCGCCACTCCAAAATCTCACTCTTCCAGGTTCAAAAAATTCAGCCGCCATCGCTGTTACACCTCTCAAAATTTTGGCTTTGTCACCAGCTACGCGCTTGACGACTTCTTCGTTTCCAAGACCGTTCTGCAAGACCAGAATAACCGTATCTTTTCTCAGAAGTTTCTTTATTCGCTTAATGGCTTTTGCCGAGTCGTATGCCTTTGTGGTTAGAATAATTAGCGTGTTTTCAGGTATTTCACAGATTTCGGTGTCAGCCTTAAGATAGAAAGTTTGGTTTATGTCTCCGGAAATTGATAATCCTTTTGAGTTCACAGCGTCCACATGGGCTTTATTCCCAATCAACATTACATCGTTTTTCTTAGTCAGTAAGGCTCCGTAGATGCTTCCGACGGCGCCAGCGCCTAAAACAATAATTTTGTTAAAGCTCATGTTTTTCATCCTCCGAGGTGATGTATTCGCCTTTTTCAGCAAGTCGTGAAAGCCTTTCTTTGATTAGGGTTATGGATTCACCTAAGTTTTTCTTGTTGTCAAAGTTCAGCAGAATTTCGTGGCATTTTTTCAAGTTTTGCTTTAGTTTTCCTGATGTTTCCACAAGCTTCGGTGTTGCTCTTACAACATTGTCGACTATGGTGATTGCTGCTTTTTGTGCTGTTCGCGAAAGAGGATTTAGGTCTATTGCTATCACTTTTTTTCCCATTTTAACGAGGGCTTCCGTTCTGTCTCCATCTTCTAACGGTACTAAAACCACGTCAGCCACAAGTATGCCTCGCGGGTCTACACGTCTCCTCTCGCTTCCTAGCTCGGGAATTCTTGCAGAAGCATCTTCACCTACTCCTAAAACCTCACGTGCACCAGCCTTTTCAAGCAACTCCTTAATTTTCAGCTCCCTTTCAAGCGACCTGTAAAACAGGTTGACCTCAATTTTTGCGTTCGTAGTCTGAGCTAGCCTTACTATTTCTTCAGCTACTAAGGCGGCTGTGTTCCCATTAACGGAGATGACTGCTTTTTCAGCTGTCAGAAGCGTTGCTACAGCTGCTTTTATAGCGTTCAAGGCTGGTTTAGTTGTTTTTTCGCCTAACATATAGTCGAAGGCTTCCCCTCGACCGTGTGCTATGAGGCCAGCAGCCGCCACAACTCCCTTATGGTAATATTCGATTAGTTTTTCTCGTGTTCGAAGGGATTCTGCTCTAGGATGTTCTGGCGGAATCTTGATAGTTGTCATTTCAGTAGTCGTGCTCCTTCAAAGTCGATTTTGCTGACAATGATTTTTCCGTCTGGACTGTGCTTACGGAAGATTTGGAGAAGTTCTTCAAGGAATTCTTGTTTGATTAAAGTGAATGCGGCTTCTCCGAACATTGGCATGCTGCAAATGAAGTTGGCGTTATCCGTTGCATTTAAGGTTCTCCTCGTTTTTTCAGTTACTAATCCTATGTGCTCAGCGAATTGACGGGAAAAATCCATGAAGTTTGTGACGTTTGGCTCTTCAATCAACTTGTCAACGAGTTTTCCGCCGAACTCGTTTATGCGTTTACGAATTTCTTCGTCTGTTAGGAACTTTTTTGTGGGTAATTGTCCAAAGGTTAGGCAAGCAACTACATAATCTTTTGGGACAGGCACATTTTTTATTTCTCCAATTCCCGGCGCTCCTGGCTTAACTCTTACTTCTACACCGCCGAAAGCTTCAGCAATTACTGTGCCGAGTCCCGTTTTACATTCAACTTCAGCCACATGCGCCATTTGGGCAGCCTCCATTTTAGACATGCCCAAACCAAAAACGTCGTTTACGGCTAGGGCCAAGCTTAAGGCTCCAGCTCCGCTGCTGCCGAATCCAGCTTCGATTGGAACGTCAACGTGATGCTCAACAATAATTTGAAAGTTTTCCATTTGTTTAAAGCGGGAAAGAAAGGCGTCTACAACATGTTTGGAGACTTCTGCAGAGCTTGAGGCGAAACCGTTAATCTTGACTTGTAAGGAGTCTTTCATGGCTTTTCTAATCTTTACGATGGTTTTGACCCCTCGGCTTAATGAAACGCCAGCTCCTTTAGAACCGGCATGCAAGAGGTTTGTTGGCTGATCAAGTATTTGGAAGAAACCTGTAATATGGCATGGCGCGAAAGCTGCAGCCTCTTTCATATTTGACCCCTTGGGCAATGAAGTTCGAGGAAAAGTCTTAGATAAGAATTCTGTATGAATTGTTTAAACACGTTTAAACTTCAACATCATTTTTACTGAACAATGTACAATTTGGTTATTTGGGTTTTCTGAAGATTTTGCCTCCGTCATTGTATTCACCTGTCACATATTCGAATCCTACTTCTGCAAGCTGGCAGGCTTCTCCACTGTCGGTTGCTACTCTTACAGTGAATTCGTCATCTGTGTTGTTGAATAAAGCTTTTTCAAGTCTATGTAGATCAGTGTGTTTTGAATGTTTTTGTGTCCTATAAGCTTCTGAACGTATAGGCTGTTTTTGGTTCTGTGGTCTTCTTTTGTGGCTTTCCAATGTCTGAAGGTTGTGAACTTTATGTGTAGCAGCCTTGGATTCTGCAGTTTTCTATCTGTCACTTTGCGGCGATAATAGAAGTTTCTGTAGAGTGTGAATGTGTTGAGGATTCTGGCATCTTTTCCGATAGGGCTTAAGCCTTCTTATTAATTCCGCTGAAATGCTGAGGATCCTTGGGCTATGCCTTTTACCGGCTTGCTCATGATGATTGTCATTGCTCCTTTGTTTATGTCCGCCCATGTGGCATCTCCTAACTCACCGGGTCTGCCTCTGTTTCTTTGAGGGTTTGAAGGAAAGTTCCGAGTTTTTTACCGTTTACCGCAATCAACTTAGTTCAATCTCGCTTGGAATGAAAGGAAACGTTTGAGCTCGTTTGTACCTAGACGCGTTCCATGTTAATCCTTCTTTTTCTAGGAAGCAACTGTAGGTGTTAACGTAGTTTGCCTTTGTTCCGTCACTCATGTCTCTTGCACAGCTAAGACTTTCTTAACTGATTCAGGATCGGCTAGACACGCGCGTCGCGCTACTCATAGAACACTTAAACTAACAAACCTGGCGAACAAGTACGGTCCAACAAGAAAGCTTATTTTAATGTTCGATTGAACTAAACAAAATGTTCAAAGCAATGAGCAAAACATTTCAAACACGCTTGTTTTCCACAAGTTTTTCGAGCCACTTAAATCATGCAGTGCACTATTTCTAAAGCAAACAGCAAAAACGAGGTTTTAGGATGAATGAAAGACGTCTATGGCGCCATCTTTTCACGCTTTTAAAGTTAGCTGAAATGGGAGCACATCAGAGAACCGCAAAAATTTCAACAGAGTATTTAGCGAGGAAACTAGGCATGTCACAGCAGACAGCTTCACGTCATTTAATCGAATTGGATAACGAAGGATGGATTAAGCGAACTATAACGCCTGAAGGATGCCTCATAAAAATCACAGACGCTGGCATCAAAGAACTGAAAAAACTATATTCAAACCTACGCTTCTTGATCGAAGCCGCGTATCCTCCTTCAGTAACTCTAGAAGGAGTAGTTTTCACAGGATTAGGCGAAGGCGCCTATTACATAACAAGAGAACATTACAGAAAACAGTTCATAGAAAAATTGGGTTTTGACCCTTATCCGGGCACGCTTAACTTGAAGCTCACAACAGATTACGATGTTAAAACATGTTTGGAACTTGACGGTTATCCAGCAATCGAGATGGAGGGATTCGAAAGTGAAAACCGCACTTTTGGACGAGTAAAGTGTTATCCAGCAATAATAGAAAATAAAGTGAAAGGTGCCTTAATCTCGGCTTTAAGACGCCACTATGACGCTTCAGTAATCGAAGTTATTTCCCCCGTTTTTCTAAGGAACCATCTTAAACTCAAGGATGGACACAAAGTGAAGGTTGAGGTTCTAACGCTTCCGTAAAGGTGGATAATGTGGTGGGGCTTCATCGTTTGAATGGCAACGTGTATGCCGTTACAGCGCTTTTCCATCTTTCCAAGGTGGGTGTCAACGCGGGATTTGTTACAACCAAAAATTCAATTATCCACATTGATGCTGGCATGACCGTTACTGACGGAAATTACCTTTTAGCACAATCGAGGAAAAAAGCCAAGAACAAGGAAAACCTTCCTTATTCTAACTCACCATCACTCAGACCATACGTTCGGCATGCGAGCATTCAAAGAAGCAGGCGCAAAAATAATCGCCCACAAAAATGCTCGCAGTTTCCTCTCCTTCAGAACACCCCCATTATTTCGCACAGTTCTCAAAACATACAAACCTTTCATCGTCAAACGCATGGTTAAGGATTACTGTTACACAAAAGAAAAAGCAGAACAAACTTTTGGAGACGTAAAACTGTTTCTGCCAGATGAAATTTTCAAAGAGGACATGAATCTTCAAATAGAGGATGATGAATTACTCTTGCTCTACACTCCTGGACACGTGCCAAGCGGAATATCAGTTTACCATCCTAAATCTAAAGCACTCTTTGCAGGCGATACAGTTTATGAAGGAATGCCTTTAACCACAAGATTTGGCGGACCAAAAGAGTTGAAGCTATGGATACGAAGTCTTGAAAAGCTGGATGAACTTGACATTGAAAATATAGTGCCTGGTCATGGAAGAATTTGTGGCAAAGAGGAAATTCAAAGGAACACAGATTATTTAGAAGACCTTCTAAGTCAAAAATGACTTCACGGATAAGAATAACCGTATTCGTACACCGCTCTTAATCTGCGTCTTGAAGCCAATGCATAACCAATCAATAAACCAGCAACCAAGCCACCCAAATGAGCCAAGTTGTTCACATTTCCACCCGAACTCATCATCAACCAAAAGAAGGAAAACAATAATGCCCCCATTATTGATTGGCCGACTGCACGCTTGATATAAATGGTGCATGCGCCGAACAACCCGAAAATAGCACCTGAAGCTCCAGCAGAAACCATAAAAGGCCCGAAAAGCAAAGTCAACAAATTCCCAGCTAACCCACTCAAGAAATAAATGGCAAAGTATTCTTTGAAAGCAAACAATTCTTCTGCCCTAAGCCCAAAAATGAGTAGAAAGAACATGTTGCCCAAAAGATGTACGACGTTAACATGGACGAACATGGCTGTGAAAGGCTGCCAATACCAACCGCTCATTACAAAATAGTTGTATTGACCGTAGTCGCGAATAACATGATAATTTATCACAACAAAGTCCGCGCTAAGTACAGCAGTATAAACGTAAAAAATCATGTTCAATGCGATAATCACGTAGGTCAGCATAAACTTTTTAGAACTTCTGTACATAGATCTCTCATCTTCTATAATGCCTGATGATTTTCTGTTTGATTTTTGAGGAGCTGTTCAACTCCTCTTCTTCAAACTTTCCAATTTTCACAACCTTAATCATCAATCCCTTTTCTTTCATGTAATTTCTCACAACTTGTTCGATGTCGCTTCGATCATATCCTAGGGCAATTACGTCTGGCTTGATTTTTTGAATAACCTTTTCAATGTCAAAATCCTCATAGCCAAGGATGGCATCATCAACAACTTTCAATGAGCCAACAAGTGCTCTTCGCTGATTTTCAGGTATGATGGGTTTCGTTCCTCGCCTTTTTTCCACAGTACTATCTCTCGCCACTATAACTATCAGTTCAGCGTTTCGCCCACCAGCCCTTTTAGCTTCCTCTAAATACTTCACATGTCCAAGGTGAAGCAAATCAAATGTGCCTGAAGCCAAAACTATTTTTCTCTTTTTCTTCCCTTCTTTTTCGTTGGCCATTCAAATTTCACGGCTCCCAGCAGTTTTAATGCGTCGAGCAAGCCTTCGCAGTAGGCGACAGAAGCTAAGCTTACCTCAAATTTCTTTTGATCCCTATAATATTTCGCATCCTCTAAATAGGTTTTAACATATTGCACAACCTTCCCAATGTTTTCCGCATTTATGTTTGTTGAATCTTCAACGGTTTCCATATTCTTTAGAACGTAATCGGTAGAGCCTATATACTTCGCGACAAGCTTCTCCAAACTCATTCAACCATTCTCCCTCAAACTGTCCGGCGCACCAGCCAAAACTATGAGAGCTTCAGCTTCCATAAAATGAAGTTTGCCGGGGAAGATTATGCTGTGTGGCGGGTCTCCAAAATCGTAGTTTAATAAGTCTTTCAGAAAGCCAGCCTTAACTGTTGGATTGTTGCTTCCAGCCCTCGCTATGCCCACCACAAACGTATCCATCGTTACAATCTTCTCTTTTCGCTTCTCCTCAATCTTCAAAAGCGATTCCAATCCCTCATGAATTTTCATGTAACGATTTTCCTCCACTTTAACATCTAACAGGCAAAGGGTGTGAAGCCCAAGCTTCTTGTTTTGGGCGATAACCTCATACGGCGTCTCAGATGGATTCTCACTTGGTAAAGGTATTGTTACACTTTTACCAAACTTGTAATTGTGCAAGCCAGACAATCCCATCACAGCAGAAAGTATGGAAGCCCCATGAACGACGCGTGTTTTTATTCCAAGTTTCTCCGCATGTATCCTCAAAGCAACATGAGTAGTGGCTATAAGCGGGTCACCTGGAACAAGCAAAACAACCTTACCAGTTTCAGCCGTTTCTAATATTAATTTTCCACTCCTTTCTTCAAGCTCCTCCCTTGAAACTATCTGAAGCTTTTTGCCGGAAATCTTTTCTAAATTTTCCTTTGAAAAATCAGGCATTAAATTCGTGTAAAGCTCTATGAAAACATTGTTCGCTGTTTTAATCTCTTCTAAACCACGTAAGCTTATTCCCATCTCATCGTGCAAGCCAAGTCCAACGAAAACAATTTCACCCAAAGCTCTAACCCTCACAACCAAAAATAGAAGTCAAAACTTAAAACTGTTCGTCCACAAAACAAAGAAGCTAAATTTATTAAAGTGATAATAACTGCATAACTACGAAAAACACAGGGCCCGTAGCTCAGCAAGGCTAGAGCGGCGGACTAACCACTAGACGGGGTTAGGTTGAGGCTCTTAACCCGTAGGTCAGGGGTTCAATTCCCCTCGGGCCCGCCAAAAACATCTTTTTACTATAAAGCTTCGATTTTTTCCTTTAACGATCTTATGTTAAAATCAGAAGTTGTAATGCTCAAAAAACGCCTCTTTCGCGGTAGTATTCATGATTACGGAATGTTTGTTAAAGAATTCTCTGTTATTATAAAGGCTTGATGACGATGGATGCCAAAGTAAAAAAGTTAGCAGTGACGCTTACAAGACGGCATAGTAACGGTTGTTAAAGCTTCTATGAGATGGTTTGTTCCGTATTGGTTTTATCGGTTTTTGCTGTTGCTCTTAATTCCAATAATCATTTTAGTGACTGCTTGGTATTATGGTTGTGACATGCGAAAGAGAACCTCAAAAACCTAGAATCAGATTAACATTAAGACGTTTCAAGTTTTATTTCTAAAAGCCAAAAAGTGACGGAAAACCTTCTCCTTTCCTCGCTTAGGACAGAATTGTATAAGATTTGACTTTATAAAACACTTGCTGTTTGCGTCGGCATATATCACCTTTGAAAATATGCTCTGTATATTGGTCATTTCAGTTTTTGAAACTTTGCTTTTAGGCTTGTTTGAGATTGGTTATGTTGAGTTGAAATGTTTGAACAAATCGTTTCCAACGCTGTTCAGATGTTAATACTGATTTTTCTGGTTACACTAGCGTTCCTTGTGATTTGGGGTGCACTTTGGGTGCGGGCATACAAGAAAGCTAAGTGAACGCTGACAACTAATACGAAACACATAAATTCGATTTCATTATCATAGGAATTTCGGTCGGGCGGTAGCTCAGCTTGGTAGAGCTTCCGAGTCAGCATAGGCTTATGGCATTAGCTGGCGGAGACGCTGTAGACGCCTACCTGTGGCGGGTGTCACCCAGCCTATCAAGCGTACATGCAGAAACCGGATTGTCGCAGGTTCAAATCCTGCCCGCCCGACCAGTTGCATGCAATGAATGGTTAGTCAAGGCAAAATAGTTTCATTTCAAACAACAAATCGTCTATTAATTGTCTTTAGCCAAGAGTTTGAATTTTCCGTTACCTGTGAATGAGGGATTGATAATCCAACGTGTGCCATTGTCAACAGTTACTCTTCGACTCGGCGGATTTCGAACACAACAGGGTTCTCGGCGTCAGGACAAGCATTGAATATTACGTCTTTGTCTTCAGCCCAAGGGAATTCTACTCCATAAAGCATGGCGAAGATCTTCGGAAGCAAAACCATGAGTGCACTGTAGCAGATGTCACCTCTGACTGATTTGCCATCAAAAACTATTTTGTCCCCCACTTTATGTCCAAATGCACATTTTCCCTTCTGACTCTTCACAGTGACTTTAATGATGCACGACACGTGAATTCACCATCGAACAATGTACTTTTCTACGTTTATAAATACACGCACCTTATGGTGAAAAACTAATGACGCCATCCATCCAAAACCGCGTCTGCCATCATAAACACATAAAAACACGGATTTTCATTCTACAAGTGAAAAAGGAAGCGAAAAAGTATGGAAGTTTTCGAAGTTATAGAGAAAAGGAGAAGCGTAAGAAATTATAAGACATCAAACGTGCCAAATGAGGACTTAAAGAGGATTCTGGAGGCTGCTCGTTTAGCACCGTCAGCTGGAAACCGTCAGCCTTGGCGTTTTATAGTCGTTCGAACCTCTGAACAGAAGAAGCTTCTTGCGCAGGCTGCACGGAATCAAATGTTTCTGGCGGATGCTGGAGTCATAATCGTGGCTTTGGCGGATGCTGAGGCTTCACTTAAATGGTGCAAACAGGACGTTATGATTGCCGTTGAACATTTGGTTCTGGCTTCTACAAGCTTAGGTTATGGCACTTGCTGGATAGGAGCTTTCGAAGAAGAGCAGGTGAAACAGTTACTCGGAATTCCTGAAAAAATGGCAGTTGTGGCTTTGCTGTCCATAGGAGTGCCAGACGAGAGACCACAGGCAAAGCCAAGAAAAAGTTTCAGTGAAATCTTCTTCGAAGAAAAATACGGCAAACCTCTAAAACTTTGAGCGGCATGAAGCTAGAAAAGAGAACAATGCTTGGCCTGCCTGATTTTTAATTGCACGCGCACACGCGATTTATGTGCATGAGGTCTTTCAGAATTTGCCTGTTTTTTCTCCTACCTTATAGTAGAATCCGTCTTCACCTATCCATTTGAATAGTAAACCATCTTTCCAGTTGTAGCCTTCGCGAACATGGACAGCCAACACTTCACCCATAAACCAGACATGATCGCCTATTTCTGCTTCTTTAACAACTTTGCATTCGATGTTTACTGGGCTTTCTTGGATAAGTGGAGCCTTGACCTTAACTCCTTTTACGGGCGTAAGTTTTGCCAGTTTAAACTTGTCTACTTCTCGACCTGATTTTCTCCCGCATATTCGCACAGCTTTCATAAGGTTCTCATCAACCGCGTTAACTACGTACTCTCCGCTTTGACGAACCAATTCAAAGGAGTATCTGGCACGTGTTATACCGACACCTACAACAGTTGGCTTTCCAGAAAAGAAGGCAAACATGCCGATACTTATAATGTTCTTTTTTCCTTCATGCCCAACTGAAACCAAATAAACGGGCCTAATAGGCAACTGCCTCAATCCATCACGAACAGGGACTTCCTTCTTCATTCAAACAGACCCCTTTAGAATGAGAACTATATTATTATTTGATATATTAGTTTTAACCAATCTTGCAAAAAAGCGATTGTCAAACTGTTGTGTAAGGGGGCGATTAGGATGTCAGATGCAGGCCCCTGCATTAAAGCCGGCCTTCAAAAATTCCTAATCATCCTTCTGAGTGTCGTGGGTTTCTTCCTTATCTAGTTGAACTTGATAGTCAACATGGAAAATGCTTAACAATGTTGATTTAATTGCTCGAAGTATGTCCTTGTCTTTCATTCCTTATTTTCTCGTTTCCTTTTGTTCTCTTTCTGCCCTTAAAGGTTAAGAATATTTACGTATAAAGGATATTTAGCACTTTTGCCTAACAATTCTCTAAAATAAGACAATGCCAAGTGCTCTCACGCGTGAAATATGTTTGCCTTTTGTGCGGTCTGACCTTGTGAATTTCCTCGTCAAAGGCGTCGGAAATTCCGAGTAGTGCTCTAAGACTCAGAGCAGTTACAATTTCCGCTGTTTCAATCAAGTTTTCAGCGTCACAGACTGTTAACGCTGCTATCGCTGTCATTAGATTATGTGCCATTGTTGAGAGCAAATCCTTCCTTAGACTCCAGCTGGACTGTATTTATTCCAGCCTTTTCCATGGCTTCTTTTTCTTCTACATTAACTCCTTACTTTTTCTTATCTATCCAATAAAACTTAAATGGATTCGCCACATCTTAGGAAAAAGGATGACGAATGAAGATAGTCGTTGTAGATCGTGTATACTTAGAAGAACAGCACGTCAAAAAACTACGATCTATTGCCGACGTGGAAATTTTTGAGGATATACCTAAAACTCCTAACGATCTGAAGGAAAGAATAAAGGAAGCTGACATCGTAATAGTTGGTTGGAGTTACCTAACTGAAGACGTCCTCAAGTCTGCTGAAAAACTTAAAATGGTCTCCATATGGGCTACTACATGCCACTATGCAGATCTCGAGGCGGCAAGGAAAAAAGGGATAGCAGTTACGCATGTTCCGGGCTATGCCACTGAAGCTGTTGCTGAGCACGTTTTTGCTTTGTTGTTGGCGGCAGCCAGAAAATTGTTGCTGGCCGACATGCATGTTAGGAGAGGAGAATTCGATTGGAGACCTTTTAGAGGCTGGGAATTAGCTGGGAAAACTCTCGGCATAATTGGCACAGGAGCGATTGGCTGTCGGGTTGCTGAAATTGGCAAAGCTTTTAAGATGAAACTCTTGGGTTTCGACAAGTACCCTAACTTTAAGAAGGCAGAAGAGATTGGAATGAAGTACGTTGACCTTCGAACGTTGTTGAAAGAAAGTGACGTAATAACTTTGCATGTGCCGTTAACACAGGAAACAGAAGGGCTAATAGGGGAAAAAGAAATCGAAGTTATGAAAAGCGGCTGTGTTCTAATCAACACATCTCAAGGTAAAGTAATAGATGAAAAGGCTTTAGTCGACGCCTTAAAATCACGTAAACTATCTTATGCCGGATTAGACGTTTTCGAAGAAGAGCCCCTACAAAAGGACAATCCGTTGTTCAAACTTGACAATACTGTGCTTTCTCCTCACATTGGTTTCCACACAGTTGAAGCGGCAAAGAAGTGCACTGACATTTGCATCGACAACATTGTAAAGTTCCTAGAAGACTGCCCACAAAACCTGTGTCAACCAGTTCGTCCAGTCAACAAAAAATGAAGATGAAACAATATGCACCTAACCAAAGAGGAAGAGCAAATATTCAAAGGAGAATTCGGGGAAGGAACACAAAAAGCGATGGAGCTACTCGTAGCAATTGGAGACGCCTACGACGCTGAAAAATTGATTCCTATAACGCGTGCACATGCAGCTTCAAGCGGTCAAGAAGGAGACATGTATTTCGTTGAACTCTTGGCCAAGGGAGGCGCCTCATGCAGAGTGCCCACCACCACAAACCCAGTTTATGACATGGAGTATTTTCACAGTATATTTGAAATTCCAGAAAAAGAGGCAGAGGTAGCTCGGAGGGTAAAGGAAGGCTACAAGCAGATAGGCGCTATACTTAGCTGGTGTTGCACGCCATACATTACAGAGAGTATTCCTCTCTACGGTGAACACGTTGCCTTCTCCGAATCGAGCGCCACACCCTACGTGAACTCCGTAATTGGCGCGAGAACAAATCGTGAAGCAGCTCAAAGCGCATTGGCTGCAGGAGTCATCGGAAAGACTCCAAAATACGAGCTACACTTCAAAGAAAATCGTAAGGGCACGCTCCTAGTGAAGGTCGAAGCGACCCTAAAGGACGAGTTCGATTACACCCTCTTAGGGCAGTATGTTGGTAAGCAGATAGGCTACGGAATCCCCGTGTTTACTGGCATATCAAGGCGACCAGCAACTGAGGAGCTCATAAACCTTTGCGCAATGCTAAACACTTCCGGAGCAGTTCCCATGTTTCACATACCCGGATTCACAGTTGAGGCACAAACGGTTGAAGATGCTTTTCAAGGCGACGTTCCAGAGGACAAAATCACTGTGACAGACAAAGAACTTAAACAAACCTACGAAGAACTTCAAGGGGCAAGCGGGAAAATAGATTTTATTATGCTTGGATGCCCACATTACACACTCAAACAAGTGGAAGAAGTTGCAAGACTCTTGACAGGAAAAAAGATACACGATAAGGTTTCATTTTGGGTTTGCACATCTGCCACAGCCAAATTTTTAGCCGAAAGAAACGGCTACGTAGACGTAATAGAGAAGGCTGGTGGACACGTCGTACCAGACACGTGCATAGACGAACCCTGTTGGCATCCCTACAGACATAAAATAGGCGTTACGGACTCGCCGAAATGCGCCTACTATCGGAGATTTAAAGAAGCAGTGGTGATAAGGCTGAAAAACTGCGTTGATGCCGCAATTAAAGGAGAATGGGGATGAAAGTTTGGAAATCACTTTGAAATGTCACAAGATTGTGGGCGGTTATGGAGAGGGTGAAGCCCTGGTCTCTCATGATGCGATATGCTTCTACCTTACAGATCCAAAAACGGGCATAATCAGGGAGAAGGGCCATGAACTGGAGGGAAAAAGTGTCGCAAATAAGGTGCTTGTATTCCCATCGGGGAAAGCTAGCTCGGTGGTTCAGATAGACGGCCTCTTTAAACTGGCATCAAACAGAGTTGCTCCAAGAGCAATGATTGTTAAGGACGTGGAAACAGTACTTATTGTTAGCGCGGTAATAGCAGATGTTCCTCTCGTAGATAGATTAGAAGAAGACCCATTCAAAGCCATTCACATGGGCGACTTCGTCAAAGTGGACGCAGATGGGAGAAAAGTCACCGTAATAAAATGATCACTTATAGTGTAGAAAAGAACAGAATACCTAAGTTTGTCTGAAATCTAAACACTCTTTGAGACGTT
The DNA here is from genome assembly GCA_964598485.1 of uncultured Candidatus Bathyarchaeia archaeon. Taxonomy (GTDB): domain Archaea; phylum Thermoproteota; class Bathyarchaeia; order Bathyarchaeales; family Bathycorpusculaceae; genus SOJA01. The sequence goes on along the minus strand of CAZRCD010000007.1, from coordinate 61,251 downwards.
TCATTCCTTCCTTAACCTGTTCATAGGAGACAGAGTAGGAAATTCTCAAATGACCTTCACCAGCTTTTCCGAAGCCAGAGCCAGGCACAGTCACAACCCCAGCCTTCTTTAACAGATACAATGCCATTGCCTCATCTGATTCCTCAAAACTTGAGAGGTTTGGAAAAACGTAGAAGGCCCCTTTAGGCACGGTGTAGGACAAAGACTCAATCGTATCGAGTTCATTGATTACCAGTTTCCTTCTTCTATCGTATTCTTTAACCATTTCTTGAACGCAGTCCTGTGATCCTGTTAGTGCAGCTAGAGCAGCCTTCTGTGAAATTGCATTTGGACAAAGAGTTGCGTGATAATGTAATTTGCGCAGTGTAGCTGAGAGCTTCTTTTCAGCCACTACATAGCCTATCCTCCACCCAGTCATCGCGTAGGCTTTTGAGAAACCGTTCACTGTGATAGTTCTACTCTCCATTCCGGGTAACGAACCTATACTAATATGTTTTGAATCGTCATAGAGAAGTTTCTCATATATTTCGTCCATGAAAACTATTAAATTGTGCCTTTTCGCCACTTCAGCTATGATTTCTAGGTCCTCCTTAGAAGATACGTGACCTGTTGGATTAGACGGGTTGCACATCCAAATCATCTTCGTCTTCTTCGTTATTTTTCCATCTAGGGCCTCCATATTCACAGGGTAATTTTCTTCCTCATTGAGAGAGACTGTAATTGGCACTGCCTCTGCTAATAGAGTATCTTCAAAATATGCTGGGTAGTATGGATCAAGAATTAAAGCTTCGTCACTTGGATTCAGAAACCCCAGCGCGGCAATGAACATTGCTTCTTGAGACCCGGACGTTACTGTTATCTCTGTTCTCGGATTAGCATCAATGCCATTTTCTTTCTCAAGTTTTTCAGCCATAGCCTGACGCAGTTCTAACGTTCCGTTAATCTCTGTATAATGTGTGAACCCATTTTTCATAGCCTTCACAGCTGCGTCCAAAATATGGCTTGGCGTTGTGAAGTCTGGTTCACCTTGTTCCAAATGAACAACGTTCTCCATTCCCGTCGAGAGTTCAAGCATCCTGCGAATAGCCGAAGACTTTATTAAAGAAGTTCTAGAAGATGCCTCCAACATAAACCTCCTTTACTTATCAATCTAAACATCTTAGTTATTAAACTGCTTTCCTATGGTAGCGTGCACGTAAACAACTTGTCAAGATCAGAGACAATAAGCTTTATTGGCGCTCTTGCTTTCGCACTGGAATTTTTAGCGTTTTCCCGTGCAACCCTAACAACGTCATCAATCGTTAATTTTTCTCCGTCAACTTGAACTTCATGCATACTATTCTCTACACTCTGTAGTAGAAAACTTTCAAGAAGTTTTAATTCTTTGGGATATAAACATTGACTTTTTTGTTTAGGTTCTCAATTAAAAGAAAAAGATGGAACATTAGCGGGCTCTTGATTTGACTCTAGGCTCAATCAATGTCCACAGCCATTCTACGAATTCCCTTAGGTTTTTTGTTTGTATATAGATGTCTCCTGGGCCTGTTATTCTGGTCACTAGTCCTTCTCCGCCGAGTAAAGTTTCTTTTAATCCTCCAAACTTTGTAACTTTGTAGTTGCATGTGTCACTGAAGGCTACTAGATGGAAGTTGTCAACAATTAGTTCTTGTCCAGACTTCAAAGTGTGTTTGTCTATTGCTCCGAAAGTGTTTATGAATAGAGTGCCGTTACCCGTGACTTTTATCATGAACAAGCCTTGACCGAACAACCCTTTAGTGAAGCCTTCCCATTTAACATCCAAATTAACGTTTTCTGTTGAAGCTATGTAAGAGGATTTTTGGATTACGTAGCCTTGGTCTGGCTTAACCTCTAATGTTTCTATGTCGCCTACAGGTGCGGACACAAATGCTACTTCTCCCTGACCGTTTGAAGCTGTGTAATCGTTCACCCAAAAGGATTGGCGTCCAAAAACTGCGAGACCTATACTGCCAAGAAGGCTTTTTTCTCTTTTTCGCGTATGTGCCTCTATGTTAGGATCCATGTAAGTCATTGCACCAGATTCAGCCGTTATTTTTTCACCTTGATCTAGATTGACAACAAGCATTGAATAGGATGGTTTGTATTTGATAATAAAATCTATTTCTTTCACTCTCCTATTGTTTATTCTTGAATGTTCAGGTACTCAGTGAATGTGATATAAGAAACTTATCGTTTTGTTTTTGGAAGGAGTGAGAAGACCTTAACTGATGTATGGTTTCAACACCTTTAGCGCACAGTATTAAGATAGTGTGACCTTTTTGAGCAAGTTAGCTATCTTATAGCGGATAATGACAGAAACAATTTTTGCCCATAGTGTGAGGGATGGCTTTAATGCAGTCTTAAATTCTGCAACGAGTTTCAAATCTGCCTGTAGAAGTACATCTCTAGTGGGTGTGAGAAGGTTGTCGTTCCACTTCTTGAAGGTGTAGACAAGGGGGAGTCCGTATTTCTCTTCGGTAACTCTTCTTGGCATTGATATGCGATACTTGCCAGAAGGCAAATTGAAGACCGCTGGTGTTGTGTAAGTTGTCATTTCATACCTCCACCAGATTGTTATCAGTAGATCGAATATAATCTTTACGGAAGCCGGGGCATGAAAACCATTCATTCATTTACATTACTTCTACCACCACTACTATAGAGAAAGATGAAAACTGAACAAAATATTTCCATTGTTTTAATTTTGTAAAAAACCTTGTGCGCGCTGGCTTGTCCCGAAATTGGCTGATTTATGTAGGGTCTTCTAGGTGAGTTTGGAAAAGTCACGGTGAAAAGTCCGTGCACCGGGTGCACGGGTCACAATCAGCCTCTTTCCTATTTTCCCACTTTATTTAGCCGTAATTCTCGCCATAAGGAAAGAAAAGCCAAGATGAAGCTGACTGGCCGAGCGTACTATCTGACAAATTCGCCTAAACCTAGGAATTTAGGGACAAACCAGCGCGCGTTTTCGTCTGAGATTCACTCAAAACATTTTTCAGTTTCTAAATATTCTAATAGATTCTTTCTGATGTAGGTTCCCGAACAATCAATAAACATGTCTGAAGGCTGATTAGTTCTCCAATCTATAAAAATTCGCAATCTTAAATGCCTATTTTTGATATTGTTGGTCACGCTGTAATCAACTGCTAAGGCACCACTTCTATCCGCATAAATAGTCGCATTAGGATATTTTTCCAGAAACTTCTGAGCTTCCAATGTTTGACTCACTATCTCTATATATTCTTCATCGCTAATCCCCGTATCATAAAAGGTTCTTGGTCTATACAAGTCATATAGGAGATAGAATCCACATAAAACAAGAACGGCTGAAACTGCTACAAGGGATACTATTATAATGAGAGTTCGTTTCTTCATAAATCTTGCCCGTCATAAAGAATGCTTTTCAGCCCCAAAAGAGTTTTGGTTAGTGTGTGGTAGCCTTCGCGCGCGCTAGCCTGTTTAGAAATTGCTGTTGGCTTCGTCTCTATCGGTTCATTTATATGTGAATAGGCCTAATTCTAGGCGTGCACTTGGTGCACGTCTATGAAAGGGGCTAAAATTAAGGTTGGGTTTGCGATCGAAGAGGAAATAGTTAGGGAACTAGATTCCGTGGTTAAGTCTTCAAGAGACCTCCAGGCCAGCCGATCAGAGCTGGTGGACGCCATACTGGCTGCCTTCTTCAAGAGACAGGAGAAACCGGTGGAGAAAGCTAGAAAATTACTAATTATGAGGAGAAAAGGACGTATCTGATGAAAATTCAGGCTCCACAAACCAAAGAATGACGCAGGGGACGTAGAAACGAAAAACAAACACAAAAACTGGCGTGCACCAAGTGCACAAGCCAAAAAGGTCTCCATCAGCAAGGAAAAACCACACAACCCACTCAAACCGAGAATTTCTAAACACCCTAGCGCGCTAAAATATGCAGTGTAATTACTCCTTCTTAATGCTCTTAAGTTCCTTAAAGAACGGACACGAACTACACCTAATAACGTTGCCAATTGTGTTAAGAATCTCAACATTGTTCTTCTCACACCAGCCAAGAATTCCGTATTTTTCTTTAATCATTCTATAACGACTTTTCATTTTCTGAATATGGAGCAAAACATTCTTATTTGTGCTTAACTAACATCTTGAATTGGTGAATTCTAAATTTGCTGGGCTTCGACCTCATGGGACTCATAGGTTTGATCATAATCGGTTTAGTGATTATTTTTGTCATTCGTCTGCTTTTCATGTTAATTCCCGCGGCTCTTGTCGCCTTTGTAGTTTGGTTTCTCACAGATAGCTTATGGTGGGCTGGAATAGCGTTTCTGATCATTGCAGCCCTGTCAGTACTTAAGAAGTTATGATGAAAATATGATTTATCTTGCAAGATGGCTCAGATTACAGATTAGATCGCTATGGAATTGGAGGAAGTTTTCATAAAACTTTTATATGTAATGGTTTTGTGAATATGATAGACAAAGAGAAACTAAAGGTGTTTGAATGGAGCCTAGTAAAAAACCGTTGAATGTGTTGGTTAAGCAATTGAACGCCCACATCGGAATTATGTTGAAAAACCGCTGTGAATATAGGGGAAAGATGATTAAATGTGACGGGCATATGAACATGCTCTTGGAGGGAGCAACGGAATACAGAGACGGCAAGTTAACTATGAATTACGGAAACGTTTTGTTACGTGGAAACAATGTACTCTACATAATGTTAGACGTAGCTAAATAGCCATTTTGCCCGTTCCAGTCACATACGCTAAATTTTCCTCAAGTTCAGCTTTTATCATATGTTTGCGCCTGAAAAACCGCAAAATGTTTTCTACGTCACGCGTCAAGAGCTGTTGAGCGTTAGGATGTTCCTTCGTGACGTATTGTGGCCAATCAATTATCAATATGTGCATGTCAGGCTTCAAGATAACGTTGTATTCGCTCAGATCTGCGTGAACGACACTAGCCTTCAAATATGCTTTTCGAATGTTCCGCAATATTTCCTTTAGAACTTTTTTAGGCTTAGGAATTTCCTTGTATTCTGCAAGTTCTGCTCCCTCAATCATTCCCATTACAAGTACGTGGCGGTTTTGACTTATTGGTTCTGGAACAGCTACGCCATGTTGGAACACAAGTTTTAAGGCTTGAAACTCTTTTTCTGCCGCGAGTCTGGACTGAAAAAGCCAGCCTGTATGCTCGGTGGTATAACCTCTTTTCCTTATGGTTTGGCGAAAACTAATTCTGCCAAGTCTATGAAATTTTACAGCTATTCTTTCGCTTTTTGGGTTTAACGCGTCATAAACGTCTGCTTCCTTGCCTACTCCTAAAGGTTTTCCAAAAGCTTCAAGTACTTCAGCCTTAACGAAGGCATTTATCGCTAGACAGTCGTATCCAGCATAGTTTAAGCTATAACCTATATAGGCGCCTTTCATTCGGCGGATGAGATGAAACTTGCCGAGGCGACCTAACCTGAAATCTGTTTCTTCAAGACTGGATTTAGTGAATTTTGCAATCAATTCTTTTGGGACAAATCCATGCTTGCTCATGGCAGTCTCGATGACTTGCAGTACTCTAAGGTCTTCACTTTCGAGTTTACGAAACACTTGAACCGCAATTTCAGCCGATGACATAACGACAGTAAATAACTTGTTTGCTAATAAGAAGGTTGAGCCTAAACCATTACAATTTTAGCTTCTCTAACCGATTCCTCGATCATTCCTTCTATATCCAGTTCTTCCTCAGCTTTCTTCACGATTTCCAGTCTTGCTTTAGTTGCAGGCCTTCTAGGAGCTGCACTACATCCTTCAGTTTTTCTGGTTGAAATCTCAAAAGTGCCGATTTTCTTGGCTAATTCTTCCGTTTCCAACTTGTTAAAGCCCAGAAGTGGACGATGCACCGGATACTTAGCTACAGCTTCGCTTAAAACTCTCAAGTTGTGTAGTGTTTGGCTTGCTTGTTCTCCAATGGATTCGCCAGTTATTATGCCTTCAGCTTTCTCTGTTTCTGCAATCCGTTCAGCAATGCGATACATCATACGTTTGCACAGAATACACGTGAGCTTTCTTGGGCTTTCGTTAACGAAAGTTTCAAGGTTTTTGCCATGCGGCACAACGTAAATTTTTCTTGGAAAGCCAATTGACCATTCGAAAAGTTTTTTGGCGACATCTAAGGCTTTGACAGTTGCCGCTTCATCTGTAAAGGGTGCAATATCAAAGTATAATGGAGTAATGGGGCATCCGCGTTTCATTACAAGCCAGCAAGCCACTGGCGAGTCTATTCCTCCACTCAGCAAGCAGATCACTTTAGGTTGGGAGCCTAATGGAAAACCGTCAACACCGTGCAGAGTTTCCGTATAGACATAAGCGTAATCGTCTCTAACCTCAACCGCTACGGTGAACTGAGGATTTTTCAAATCCACCTTTAAGTTTCGGTTCTTAAGGTTTGTTAAAATTTGTTTTCCAGCTTCTTTGCAAACGTCCATACTTGAATACGAATGTTTTCCAACTCTGTGGCAACGAACAGCAAAACTGCTCCCACTCTTCAATATCTTCTTTGCTAATTCAACAGCCTTCTGCACAACTTCATTCATTTCCGAAGTAGTTTCAACGGCTGGAGAAACTGAAGAAACACCGAAAACCCGCGTTAACTCTGCAGCAGTTTCATGAGCATTTTTTGTTTTTATGTATATTCTGCCACTTTTGCGAATAATTTCTTCATGACAAATATCACAATGCTTCAAAGCTTTCTTTATGTTTTTTAACAATAATTTTTCGTAGGTGCGTCTTGTCCATCTACCTTTGATACCTATTTCTCCGCCGAATCGAACGATAACGGAATCAAATTTCACTTGACTTGACCAGCCTGCAACAGATTTTAGAAGGAGAAAGAATAGATTTAACGGTTACGTTCTAAAGCTCAAGACGCACAAGTGGGAAATCGTCTTTGTCATTCTTTATTTTGAAACCATGTTTCAAGTAGAGTTCCAACGGACCTGAAGGATTGTTCTCCGATTTTTTTCCCGCAAATGTCTCAACAGCCTCAAACTTTGTCTTTCCAAGTTCAGCTAACAACTCTTTGAGCATGGTTGTTCCTATTCCTTTTCTCCGCGCTTCTTTATTTGCAATGTAGAGACACGCAAGGAAGACGGCGTCTTCGCTTGGCGGTCCAGAAACATATTCCTTTATCCTTGGAAAAAATTTTGCTGGTGCATATTGAATAAAGCCTATTGGAACGCCGCTAAAATATGCTATAAAGCCACAGTTCCCGAACTCTCTGATTACTTTACTGAACCTTTCTCGTTTTTCATGTTCCATTTCTGGCTTCAACATTTTTTCATCAAATGGGGCGCTTGTTTGCCAGTAGAGGCAATATTTGCATGGGCTGGGGATGTCTTTGAAATTATGCTTGGCAATTTTTTCAATCTTAAGCAATGCTTTTCCTTCTTTGCAGCATGACTTTCAGATATCAATCTAGAAAAGGAAATATATAAGCCAGCAAGAAGCAATCTTGACCAAATCACAATGAATTCTTCCTTTGTTCAGAACTCGAGATGAATGTCTTAAGCCCTGTCTCTGATCATGCTTTCTAAGATCAACATTTACGGAGGTTTTCCTTTTGACAGGACCCAAGAGTATATGATTATGATGACTGGCTTCATGAATATGGCTGTTGCTATGAGTGCGGAGTAGAGGGCTAGGGAAATGAGTCCTGAACCTAACAGGATAAACTGAACAATTAGGCTTGTGCTGAACCTTACACTGAGACCTAAACCCATCAGCAGAGAGTACTTGTTCCCAAGTAGTTTGTGGAAAAGCAGAAAGGAAGATAAAAGTTTTGACCCCTTCGCGACAAACCAGACAAGAGCGATTAAGGACGGGTAAATTAGAAGGGAGGTTATGGAAACTGAGGCTCCTATGCTTAGGAAGAAAATGGGAGAGAGAAAGATATAACCTAGAAACTCTACAGCCCTTTCGTTTTCAGAAAGACTTTCCTTAGGTAGTAATTTTCTAAAGACCATACCACCGAAGATTGCACCCACAGTCGCCAGACTCTCGAACACCAATCCGCCTAAGGCGATAAAGGAGAAGCACACAAGCAGAGTAAGTAGAGAAGGGATGTAAGATGGAGGATGATTCTTCTCCAAAACCCTCTGAACTCTGCCTCCAAGCTTCATCATCACAAAAGTAAGAAGAAGCAGACAAAGTAAACCTGAAAAAATAAATAACGGGTCTGGAATCGTCTGGACTTGCGCCGTTGGCACGAATCCGGGTAAGACGGCAACGAGCGCAAGCATTAAAACCTCTATGATGTCGTCCAAAGTTCCTATTCCAAGCGTAAGCTGACCGAAAGTTGTTTTAATGATTTTGAACCCAGCGAGGATTGGCAGTAGAACAGCCTCACCGACCGTTGCAAAGGAAAGAGCTGTTACTAAGGCAACCAAGAGAGAGTTGCTCACTTCAGATGGGAATACGAGATAAAGGAGCATGCTTCCAAAAAAGCCTTCAAAACAAATTATGAAAAAGGTGCCTGCTACAACGTATTTTTTTAGTCTCCTCATTGTTTTAAAGTCCAAGTTAAAACCTATTATGAAGAGGAGAAAGTACATTCCAAACGTTTCTAACAGCTTAAAAACGTCGCTTTCAAAAGTGCTCCTGAACAAACCGAGTGCAGAAAGTACGAGGCCGAAGAATAGAGCAGCAAACATCCAAGGTATTTTTAGATATTTCTGTAGCAAGTAGCCGAAGCCTAGCGCAACGCTATAGGAAATGACTATTAAAAGCAGCACATCTTCCATAACTTTCTCACCAATTCTTTCTTGAACAGTCCTTACATTCGCTCTTTCGGAAAACTCGTTATATGTGTAATGCTGAGCCTGTTTCCGTGATAATCCTTTTTTTAGCTTTTACAAAACTACTGGATTGCAGAGAGTTGCGTATAAGCATTGTGCTCAATAATTTCTCAGTTCCTATGAAAACCTGAAGATTCGAGCGAAAGCCCAACCGTCAAAATTCATATATTACTAAGCTTTTTGCGAGTCAGTTCTTGCAGAAGGATAAACTTGCACGAACTCGATATCGGTTGTACATGCGCGGAGCTGTCGTCCAAAAAAGTCAACACGATTAAGTATCAACAGATGCAGACAAAATCAAAGGCAACTTCTAAGACGGCAGTCACTTTTGAATTGATCTTGTCAGTTGAACAGATCAAGACAAACAACTCAAAATCACTTAGTTCAGTCATCTAAGGTTGAGGTTTTAAGTCGTGTTTTTCGTATGTGAGTCTTTTCTTAACTAGGTCTTTAACTTCTTCAAGGAATCTTTCGTCTTTCTGTAGGTTTAGAAACTGGGCGCGTAGTTCCTCGAACCCCCCGGGCATCTCGATTCTAATGTTAATGAAAGGCTTTCCCATAGCCATTTCAAATTCCCTCTTTTCCTCCTCGTATGTTCTTTCACGTTTCAGTTTTCTCGACCCGAACCATTTCTTGATTTTTGCCAAATTTATCACACACCTATTAATCTAAACCTTACAATAAGATAAAGACTTGAAAAACTTAATTGAATTATCGTCGTTACCAAACCCACTTTTGCAAAATCGCCAAATTTTACCGAGATTCCTTCGCGTCTAAGGGCACCAATCGCCATTACACATACAGAACCGCTGAATGGTGTTGTTGCACCCCCAAGGTTTGTCCCAAGAATAAGAGCTGACCAAACAGCCGAAGAATTCAACCCTGAAAAAGCATGTGCGCCGATCATCGGAGCAAATGTTAGAGCAATTGCCGTATTGCTTACCACCGTGCTTGCAATCCCGCTAAACCACAGAGTCACGAGAGTTGAATTGAATGAGCTTGCTCCAGCCATTTGAAAAAGCCATCTGGATATATCGGTCAAAATTTGAGTCTTTTCCAAGCCACCAACAATAAACATGAAACCAGCAATAAAAAACACAGTCTCCCAATCCAACTCCCTGAAGATTTCCGCAGGATCCAACTTGCTCAGGATTAATCCGAGAATAGCACAGCCCACAGCTACGCCTTCCGGTCCAACGCCTAAGTTTTCCAACGCCAAAAAAAGGAATACTAGAAGGAAGAGAATGAATGCAGACTTGTAAAACAGGGTTTTGTTTGTTATGCTTTCTAGGGGCTTGTATTCTGGTAGCGTCTTTTTCTCTCCAAGCTTGGGCTTAAAAATTATGTAAAGTACAAAAATTGTTAGTGCCCATAACATTATTTCGCATACCAATAAGTAGTTGAGGAATTCCGTGAAGCTAATGTTTGCTTCCATGCCAATTATCATGTTGCTTACAGATCCTATCAGTGTGCTTATTCCACCGAGGTTTATCATTACTGTTGCGGATAGAAAATATGGTGTTGGGTCGTATTTTAGAAGTTTAGCAATCGTCACTGTAGCCGCAGCCATGAGCAGCATTGCCATTGGGTCACTGAGGAACATGGAAACAAAGGCTGAAACTATACAAACAGAAACGAAAAGCTTCGCAGGATTTCCGCCAGAAAATTTTACGGCGTACAAAGCTAAAACACGGAACAAACCGCTTCTTTTAGCTATTTCAACCACGATCATTGTACCTATCAGGAGGGCGAGTAGTCTTACATCCACGAACCCTAAAGCCTCTTCATACGTGAAAACATTGTATTGTATTCCAAACCAAGCAGTGAGCAGCGCTCCACTTAAGGCAGCAATAGATAGAGGAGCGAGTTCCGTTGCCGAAACTAGGATTGTTAGAAGGTAAATCAGTATGAAGATTACTACTGTTGCATCCATCTTATTCACTGTTTTTGTTTTTCTCAGCCATTTGGGTGAGGCGATCCGCCAACAATTCGGCTTTTTGTTCAATTATCCTATAAAGGATTCGCCCCATGTCGTAAATCAGTATGATGATTAAGGCGAGAGCTACGTAAGTGGCAGTTGTTGTGAGCAAGTATCCAATGTCTGTGACATTGGCTAAAATCGGAGAAAGCGCCGTAACAACAAGTATAATGATTATGATATAAATGAAGTCTCTCGCAGCTCTCTTAGGAGACCTTTCTTCCTTTATGCCAAGTCTTCTAACAACAACATCCGTCAAGATGTCGCCTAAAACTAAAGCATCAGATAAAGCACGTATCAGAAAAATCGCCATGACTACAGTTGTGACAATCCAGATCAGCAAGCCCGCGTTCGTGTTAAGACCTGGAATAACAACTCCGCTGACTGTTGGAGGAACGAAAACAGCTATTATCCAAAAAATAACAGCCATCACCAAATTCATTATGATTCTAGGGAATCTGCGTCGAATCTCCTCACCCTTAACTTTCACATTAACCACATCATTTCTTTTATTAATGGATACAACTTTATGCCGATAATTATTAAAACTATACTAGAACGATCTGCTCGTGGAAAACAGAGCGCAAAACAAAAATCACATGGTCACTATAAAACTGCCCATGAACCAGCAAATTGAGATAACGTTGCTTGGAACGGGCGGTGGACGGTTTGCAACGATCACTCAGAAGAGGCGGACTGCTGGAATTCGCATAATCAGTGAAAACTTAAATTTTCATTTAGACCCTGGCCCAGGAGCACTTGTTTACTCGATTAACGGAGGCTTAAACCCTCAGAAACTTAACGCTGTTTTCGTTTCCCACTGCCATCCAGACCATTACACAGACGCTGAAGTTCTAATAGAAGCCATGACCAAAGGCACAACAAAGAAACGTGGAGTTTTAGTCGCTTCGAGAAGCGTATTACAGGGTAATGAAATGGGATTCAACCCCGTTGTTTCTAAGTATCATCAGCAAATGCCAGAACGTGTAATAGAGGCTTCACCAAACAAGAATTTCCAGATTGGCAACATCAACGTTTTCGTAACCGAAGCAAGACACACGGACCCTGACACTGTAGGGTTCAGATTTGAAACCTCAGAATTCGGAAGCTTCGCCTACACAAGCGACACAGAATATTTCGAAGGCCTAAGCAAATACTATGAAGGTATAAGGCTTCTTATATTGTGCGTGATGAGACCTTCTGGGAAGCCTTGGAAAGGACATATGACAACAAACGACGCGATAAAAATCATCGAAGAAGCACATCCAGAACAAGCCATTTTGACCCATTTTGGAATGCAGATGATATTTAAAGGACCAGCAAGAGAAGCAAAACTGATCGAAAAAGAAACTGGTGTTCCAACAATTGCTGCTAAAGATGGAATGCAAATAAGATTTGGAGAAACAATAAACTTACAAAAAAGCAAGAAAGCCAATCAAGGTCTAAACAAATATTTCTAAAGAATTTTAACCTATGAAGCTGTATAGTAGGCATGAAAGAGTGTGAATCCATGCGACTCGTACTGCGAATAGGCGGCTCAGTTATAGCTTCACCAGTTAATCCAGCCCTAATCAGCAAGTACACGGATTTATTGAAGGATTTGAAGAAACAAGGACATGAAATGGCTGTTGTCGTTGGCGGTGGCTCCATGGCAAGAGATTTTATCAATCTCGCGAAGGATTTGGGACTTGGCGAAAGAGTTCAGGATGAAGCTGCAATTTCTGTTTCAAGGATTTTCGCTCGGTTTTTCCTTCAGAAGCTTAGGGAATTAGGCTGTGAAGCTGTCTCGTTAACGATTGAAGATGCTGTGAAATGTTTACGTGAGGGGAAAATTGCGGTTATGGGCGGCTTAAGACCGGGCATGACCACAGACACGGTCGCAGCGTTAATTGTTGAACAAGTAAATGCTGAATTGTTCATCAAAGCCACAGACCAAGAAGGCGTCTACAATAAAGACCCTAGAAAGCATGCTGACGCCGTTAAACTTGAACAGTTAAGTTTTGAGGATTTGTCTCAAGTGTTCATTGAAGACAAGCATAAGGCTGGAATACACCAGATTCTTGACCCAGAAGCAGTTAAGATTCTCAAAAAAGAACGAGTTAAGGTTATTGTTGTTAACGGGTTTAAACCTGAGAATGTTTTGGCCGTTGTTAAGGGAGAAAAAGTTGGAACACTAATTGCGTAATGGATTTAGATGTGTGTTTTTTGCGTAAGACTTATATGTCACGTTTGATATCAAACGCGACATCACTGGTGATAGCATGTTTAACCGTTCACCACAATCATTCAGGCATTGGATGAGACACACAGCAAGTGTTCCGAAGGGCTTCCTCAGATACTGTGTGCTTAAACTCCTAAAGGAGAAGCCGATGTCGGGATCAGAAATAATGGAAGAAATTGAAAAGGAAACAGATGGACGATGGAAACCAAGTCCAGGCTCAATCTATCCGCTTCTGGCATGGCTTCAAGACAACGGCTATACAAAAGAGAAACCAACGGAAGAAAGTGGAATAAAACGTTACACGCTTACAGAGCAAGGTGAAAAATTCTTTGAGAAACAGGTGCAACTTAAAGAACAACTGCAGAAAAAACTAGGGTTTTTGGCACCCCCGTTTTTCGGTGGATTCTGGTTTAACTCTCACCGCGAGAAATTACGTGAACTCCGAGAACCTGTCAAACGATTTGCTGGAGCACTTTTTAATCTTAGAATGACTTTACAGGAAAATTTTACAGAGCAAGCTTTAAAAGAGATTGAGGAATTTTTGAACAGCACTTCCGAAAAAATCGAGGAAATAAGCAAGAAGCTCAGAGGGGAAAATAAATGAGTGGCGACATGGTAAGGGCTGATGGTTTAACTAAAGTTTTTAACAAAAGCCTAGTGGCAGTTGACCATATAAACTTTAACGTCAAGGAAGGCGAAATTTTTGGATTCTTAGGTCCTAACGGGGCGGGTAAAACCACGACAATAAGGATGCTCTCCACATTAACTAGGCCCACGGATGGCACAGCCACAGTCGACAACTACGACGTAATAAAGGATGACAATGAGGTGAGGAAACTCATCGGCCTGGTTTCCGAAAAAATGATAATGTACGACCGGTTAACAGCCAAGGAAAACCTCTGGTTTTTTGGAAAACTCTATAACATCCCAAAAGAAATTCTCAACAAAAGGATCGACGAACTGCTAGAGCTGGTTCAACTAAGTGATTGGAAGAATTCTCAGGTGGGCACCTTCTCATCGGGTATGAGGCAGAGGATGAATGTAATAAGGGGATTGCTTAACATGCCAAAAGTACTGTTCCTAGATGAACCCACACTAGGTCTAGATCCTCAATCCTCAGTCGAGGTTAGAGAGTTCGTAAGGAAAATCAATAGAGAAAATAAGACGACGATCATCCTCACAACACACATGATGGTTGAAGCCGACATGATCTGCGACCGCATAGGCATCATAGACCACGGGAAAATCGTCGCCCTTAACACATCAACAAATCTGAAAAAGCTTGTTTCCGGAGCTGACACAACTATCTTGGGACTAGAGATTGCAAATCTCACCACCAACATGATCGCGTCGATACAATCTCTAAAATGCGTAAATTCCGTCTCTCAGGACAACTCCACCCATATCAAGGTTCATGCCAATGGTAACGAAGCATTTGACACTATAATCGATGCCATAAGAGCACAGAAGGGCAAGATAAACTCAGTAGAAAACCTTCAACCCACGCTTGAAGACGTGTTCCTACAAATCACTGGTCGCGAAGTTAGAGACAAGGCAGACCAAAAGATACCATTGAGAAGGCACAGGCATTTTATGCCACGACAGAGGGTGAGGTGAGGCCGAGTGAGCGTTAAGAGTATGATCTCTCACAGCCTGATGGTTGCTTGGAAGGATCTAATGGAGTTGTTTAGGAACAAATTGGGGCTGATTATGCTCGTGTTAATGCCGATATTCATGATGAGCATGGTTGGCTTCATATATCCCTCTGACACGTCCATAAGCGACGTATCCGTCGCCTTAGTGAACGAGGATGAGTACGGCAACTACAGTGCAGTGCTCATCATGGCCTTGGAGAAGATGAACAACAGCACAGGTATGATGACCATTACTAATGCTTCAAGCCTCGATGAGGTAAGGAACATGATCCAGAGGGGAGATGTTGAAGGAGGCATAGTAATCGCCAGCAACTTCACCTCAAGCCTCATGGGTGGAAAGCAGGGAATCATTACAATCGTAACCGACCAGTCTAATCCTCAGATGTCGATGCTTCTGCAGACTGCCTTGAATGAAGTGTTTGAACAGATAGGCACATTGGTGGCTGAACAGAACGTTCAGGGGCTGGGCGTTAACGAAGGCAACTCACTTGCGGTCGTGAAGCCTTACAGTGTTCAGACAGAAGGAGCCGTTCCAGGACACTTCAGTTATTTCGACTTCATAGCCCCTGGGATTATGGCCATGACGGTGATGATGAGCGTTATGACAGGGCTCCCTGCAGCTATCTCCCATGAGAGGGAGGTTGGCACGTTGGACGGAATGATGGCGGCTCCCATCAGCAGGCTTGCTATAATACTTGGAAAAACGCTCGCCCAGACTGCTAGGGGTTTACTCCAAGGGATTCTCATACTGGCATTGGCTGTGGCTTTGTTCGGCGTCACCATTCACGGGAGCATTCTGTTAGTCTTTGTATTGCTTTTGTTGGGGGTGTTCAGCTTCGTTGGCCTCGGCGTTGTGATAACGTCCTTTGCGAAGGATCAGGAGACGGCTATGATGATAATGATGACTTTAATGTTCCCTATGATGTTCCTCAGCGGCGTGTTCTTTCCGATACAGCAGATGCCTTGGTACATGCAGGACATCGCAAAATTTCTTCCACTGACCTACGCAGCCACAGCTCTGAGGAAGGTTATGGTACTCGGAGCAGGGGTGTCCATGATAACCACTGAACTCGCGGTGCTGATAGGATTTGGGGTTGTCATGACGGCAATCGCGGTGCCGGTGTTCAGGAGAGCCATGACCAGGTAGGACTGAAACTCATGTATGCATGTACCAACTCAGTAAAGTTGATGTGAGGTTGCTAGATATGAATGGAAAACCACCATTAATAGAATGTAAACACTGCGGTTTAACCATACCAAAAAAGAAGAGAACATCTAAAAAGGGTTCATAAGATATCAGTCGGTTTGAAGGGGTGGATAGGCAAGCATTTTAGAGAACGCAAGTGGAAACATGGCTGGAAAAAACCGTCAATTATAGAGCTTGAATAGAAAAATTGAGGAATTATGCAAAAAAAATTGAAAGAGGATGATGAATGCGACGATATCTGTTGTTGAAACAATAAACCTTAGAAAGACCTACATGCTTGGTAAAGTTCCGGTAAATGCTCTGCAAGGAGTAAATTTGAAAGTTGAAAAGGGCGATTTCCTCGCAATCTTAGGCCCTTCTGGAAGCGGCAAATCTACGCTTCTGAATATGATCGGCGCATTAGACAAGCCAACAGAAGGAAAAGTCTTCATAGAAGGTGTTGACGTCTCCACATTAAATGACAATGAACTGGCTGACTTAAGGCGGGAAATAGGCTTCGTATTCCAATTCTTCAACCTTATTCCACGGCTCACTGCAAAAGGAAATGTTGAATTGACGATGGCTATACTCGGCTTAGGCAAGTCTGAGAGAAGAAAACGCGCTGAAGAACTTTTGGAAACTGTGGGGTTAAAAGAAAGAGCGAATCATAAACCTGCTGAACTCAGTGGCGGTGAACGTCAACGTGTGGCAATTGCTAGAGCCTTAGCAAACAATCCGAAATTTCTCCTGATGGATGAACCTACAGGAAACATAGACTCAAAAACTGCAAACGAAGTGATAGAACTAGTCAAAAGGCTGAATGAGGAGAAAGGCGTGACCATAATAATTGTGACACATGACCAACAAATAACATCACAAACGAAGAGAACAGTGCAAATGCTTGATGGCTTAATAATCAAGGAAGAGGTGAATTGACATAAAAGTAAGTGACGTTTTCTCCTATGCCTTCGGTGCAATACGATTGAGGAAACTTCGTGCAGGCCTAACAACCTTAGGCGTAGTTATCGGCATCGCAGCTATCGTTGCATTGCTTTCAATTAGCCAAGGCCTTCAAGATAGCATAACTGAGCAGCTTCAAACAGGATTCGCAACCAACACGTTAATTGTTTCTACTGGGCGAGGCTTCGGTATGGGTGCTGGCGCAATGACCGCAACTGAATCTGATTTCAAACTGCTAGTGAATCACACACAAATAATTGATGAAATAGAAGATGTTGACATGTCAGCGGCGGTAATTCAAAAGCCAGGCTGCTACATCAGATCTGGCGAAAGAGAGCTCAAGCTCACCGTAGTAGGCGTGAATTTCACCAAATATGCAAATATTTACAGCGGCACCTTTGTAGCTGAAGGTGAAGAAATACCTCTGAATGCGGAAAACGAAACGGTTGTAGTTGGAAAGCGAGTTAGTGACCCTTGGGATAATGGGACATTATTCTGCGATGTAAATGAAAACGTTGAAATCAAATGGACTAACATAACCAGCATTCCTATATACCCATATTTCATTTCAAGAAATGAAACCTATACTGGACGTGTTGCGGCTGTTCTTAAGGAGATCGGAGGCTTCGGCATCGGGCCTTCAGATTTTAGTGTTTACATTCCAACTTCGCAAGCTCAAAGTTTCTTTGGAACCGATGAATGTGACACGATAATTGTGAAGTTAGAAAACGATGATGAAGCAACGATTGAGAGTGTTTCTGAGGCTATAGACGAGGCTTTTAGCGGCCAAGTTTCAGTAACTTCTTCAACAGCTGTGCTTGACATCATGTCATCAGTTTTCTCCACGGTAGAACTTTTCTTAGCTGGGATTGCTGCCATCTCGCTTCTAGTGGCGGGGATAGGTATAATGAATATTATGATTGTTTCTTTAATGGAACGTACAAGAGAGATAGGTATACTGAAGGCTTTGGGCATGAAAAGTCGAACTGTGCTTTCCATTTTCTTAAGCGAAGCAGTGATAGTCGGCTTGATGGGTGCAGTAATCGGCATAGCTTCAGGTTGGGGTCTAGCACACGTAGTCGCAAGAGTCTTCAGTGGAGGAGGAGGCTTTATGCCTGCTGGAAATCGAGCTGCAGCTGCAGGTGGATTGACAATAAATCCCGTCTTAACTCCAACAGTGTTCCTAGGCGCCTTCGCCTTCGGCGTAATAGTCAGCGTAATCTTTGCACTCTACCCAGCTTGGCGAGCTTCAAGACTCAAACCAGTAGACGCCCTAAGATACGAGTAAAAACTTCTATTCCAGTAATTTCTTTCCGAAAAGAGACGAACCATTGTGCACTTAGAACATCAATTGTTGCACGATGTCCTAAACAAAGTTTAAACAAAACGTTCGCGTATCATATCAAAAGGTGTAACGATGTTGAATCGATTATATCCAGAACAACCACTTGTAGGAATAGGCGCGATTATCATTTGCAACGGTAAGATCTTACTTGAAAAAAGAAAGGGTGAGCCTGGAAGGGACAAATGGACTGTTCCGGGGGGTTTAGTGGAATTGGGTGAAAGTGCAGAGCAAACGGTGATGAGGGAAGTTAAGGAAGAAACAAACCTTGAAGTTGAACAGCCCGAACTTGTTGATGTTGTAAACAGTGTGACTACGGATGAAAATGACAAAATAAAATATCATTTTGTAATCGTTGATTATTTTGTGAAACTTAAAGGTGGAACGCTTAAAGCTGCGGATGACGCTGCAGAATTGAGATGGGTCGAATTCAGCGAAGTGGAAAACTACGATTTAACAAGAAGTTTCAGAGAATTTTTTCAAAGAAATAGGCAAGAACTGGAAAAGCTTAATTCATGTCCTTAAAGAATAGTCTTGTTTCTCCCATTGTCTTGATGTCTAAGGCTTTAACCTTAACAACCATTGGGAAGTCTTTAACAACTTTTCCAAGCACTAAACAGTGACGCGGAGGCAAATCCGTAGCGATGGATTTGACTGTTTCTGCGTCCACTCTGGCTGCTCGTGAAACAGCTTCCAAATCATGTTCGTTTGTGAAGTTGAAGAGGAAAATGTTGTCTGCTTGGCGGTATATGTTTTCGCGAATTGTGTTCGGCTGGTTTGTTATGAAAGTTGTGAATATTCCGAGATGCCGCATGCGTGTTACAATGTCGTCCCAATAGGTCTCACGTAAGTAAAGGTGAGCTTCCTCGGCGAACAGAAAAACAGCCTTAAGTTTCCAGCTTGTTAACAATTCAACAAGTTTTCCAAGCACGTATTCAACAACTATCTGTCGGTCAATGGAGGAGGTGTTCCGCAAGTTTATTACGATGGCGCCTCCTTCATTTTTAGCCTTGAGTAGGCTTTCGTTTAGAAGCATGGCTTCGGCCACGTTGTCTGTGAAAAACCGAGAATTCAGTAAGGCATAGTAGCGGGAGAAGAGGGCGTCGCGGACGTAGTGGTTGCAACGGCTGTTGCGTATGGCTTCACCTAATTCGTGTAGGGTAAGGTTGTCTCTTTCTTTTAGGCTTCGCCATATTGTTCTGAACTCGCGAGCGGATGTTCCGGGTAGATGTAGCGCGTGGATGAGGATGCTTAGCAAAACGTGCAAGTTTAGCTGTTTTAGGAGAACTTTGAAGTTTTGAGAAGGTGTTAGAACGTGAATTTTGTTGTGGTAGGCGTTTCTTTTTTCGTCGGATGTCATTCCTAAGCTCGTGTATTCTCCGTTTAAATCAAAGACGACCACGGTGGCTCCGTATCTTATTAGGTTGAGCATTAAAAGTTTGGACAGATGAGATTTGCCAGTTTCTTTCTTCCCAGTCACTATGTTTAGTCTTCCGTCCAGAGATGAAGCGTCTATTGTCAAGAGCATAGAATCTTTCGTGCCGCCTAAAACTATTGGAAGTTTTCCAGTGGTCTTTGCCATTTTTAGCAGAGTTGGAATTGGCAATTTTTTGATTGATGATTGGGAGCGGGAGGGAAGCCATGAACTGTTTGGGCTTAAGCTTTCGTTGTTTATTGTTGCACGGATTTTGCATCTGAGAAGTCTTGCGTCTTGAATGTATGTGATGTGTGGAGCAATTTCTAGAGGATCGAAATCCTCGCCTTGTATGAGTTCTCCGCCGTCTGGGAGGCTGCGGAGCAATTCTTCAAGGATGCCTGGAATGTTTGCGAATTGAACGTCGATTACTTGTACGATTAATCCTTTTCCAACGTCGCCATCTTCAATGAGCAGGTAGTCGCCTTTTTCCACAGTTTCGTTTGGGAAACTTAGAATTTGGACTATGTTGCCCTCTTTCTTGTAGAGTTTCATGAACAGGTTTCACCTTTGCCGAAGGGTCCGAACAAGAGTCTGTGCATGTCTGGTCTGTTGATGATTTTTAGGTCGTATTTGCGTGCGATGAAATGTTGCATGGCTATGACTTCGTTGGCTGTGAAAGTGCAGAGGATGTGGGCTAAACGTAGGGTTTCGGGGTAGCTTTGTGAGAATAAGTCGTTTCCTAATAGTTTTTCAAGTGCTTCGATTTTTTGTTCAGTGGAGACTTGTTTGTCGATGTCAAGTCTGAAGGCGTAGTTTCCTTTGGTTAGTTTAGCCACGTAAACATCACCTAATAACACGATTGGAGGTTTAGGCTTGAGGCCAGTTATCTTGAACAAGTAAGGTGGCTTGTGATTGACTGGTATGTCTGTTATGAGGTATCCGTTGAATCTTAAAGTGGTCATTTTTGAAAAGGCTAGGACTACGTTCTGTTTTTTTCTTGCGTTGTCTAAAATTTCTGTTATGCGTTGTGTTGGGGTGTCGTTGATTCCGGATGTTAGTGAGCCGTCGAAAAGGATTAGGCCGTTGGTTACTGTTTTTGAGAGCATTGTTTGTTGCCATCTTTCGAGGAGGCTTGCTATGCGTGTTGGCATTTGTAGGAGACTTGGCGAACCATTGTGGTTGTGTTCATGGGGAGAGTTGAGATATGTCCTTTGTAATGCGTTGTAGACTTGTTTTTTGTTTTCTTCTGTCACGTGGAAAATGAAGGGTCCAAACCGCATATATCTGTAGTGTCTTTTGTGTTTCCAGATGGTTGCTCCTCTGACTGCGATTACCATGCCTTTGGTTGTTTCGCCGATTTTTATGCTTGAAGTGTCAACGGCTGCAACCATTGTTTCTTCCAGTCTTGGCTTTAACGGTATAGGCTGCATTTGAGTTCGTGTGGTTTGTATTTGTTCTAGATTGTTGTTTTGTTGAAAAAATTGTTGATTTAGTTGAAAGGGTTGGTTTTTTGCGTGCTTGAGTGAGTGTATGCTTAGTTCTATGAGGCGTTGGGGTAATGATGTGTCTATGGTTGGTTGTGGAAAACTATATTTTGGTGTTGTTGTAATAGCTAGTTGTTCAATCAACATGATTCACCAATAAGCAGTTGTTTGAGAAGGAAATATTTAAATGTTGTGCATGAACAAGATGCACAATTCAATAAGCAATAGGTGAAAAGTTGACAGAAAAAGAAGCAAAGCCGCCTATACACGTGAAGATGAAGATAGGAGATATAGAGTTCGAAATAGAATGTCAAGAAGAACAGCTTCAAGCAACAGTTGACAAGATTCTGTCAACAGTAACCGAAAAGCTGAAAGAAACACGACTAATAACTGAAAGAACGGCACTGGCACCGAGAGCCGAAACATGTAAGAGCTTAATCCAAAAGCTTTGGGTAGAGAGATGGTTTGCAACTTCTAGAGGCTTAGGCGAAGTACATAGTGAAATGGCGAGGCGGGGATTTCACTACGACCGCACGGCTGTAGCTCATGCACTAATAGATCTAGTCAAAGACGGAATACTATCAAGACAAGGAAAACCAAGAAGATACCAATACACACAAAAAAGACCACCATAGAGTTCAGACTAAGATCTAACTGTTATCAACAAGTATTAAAGCCGATTTTAACAAATCATTGTTGGATGCGTCAAGATTATGCCAGCAAACCTGCCGCCTGAAGCCAAACACAAGTGGGCTGAAGCCTCAGCAACAAAAAATTCCAAACAAAAACTTCAACTTCTAAAAGAGTTCATGAGCCTCGTCCCAAAACACAAAGGCACAGAAAAACTCTGCTCTCAAGCCAAAAAGAAAATGGCTTCTCTGCGAAAAGAAATCGAAGAAAAGAAAACCAAAAAAGCTGGCAAAGGGGGACCAAAATACTTCATAGAAAAGGAAGGAGCAGCCCAAATCGCAATCATCAGCCTGACAAACACTGGAAAAAGCAGCCTAATCACAGCCACCACAAACGCAAAAGCCAAAGTTTCACCCAGCCCCTACACAACAAGAGAGCCAATACCAGGCATGTTCGCCTACAAGGACATCCAATTTCAAATCGTAGAAGCCCCAGCACTAATGGAAGGCTCCGCCGACGGCAAAGCATGGGGACTCCAAACCCTAGCCACAGCCAGAAACGCCGACGCACTGATCATAATGATAAACCTGTCACAAGATCCTGTCAGACAATTAACCCTAATCTTAAATGAAATGGAGAAAGCCCGAATATTCGTCAGCAAACCCAAGGCACGCGTTGAAGTTGAAAGAAAATTCATGGGCGCCAGCTTAAGGATAATCTTAATCGGAAAACTTGTCAACTGCACACTCAAAGATGTCAAAGAACTCCTCAAAAGCTACCGCATCACAGACGCCGTTGTCAAAATCTACGGAGAAGCCACACTTGACGAAGTTGAAGAAGCAATATTCGAAAGCACAGTCTACAAGCCAGCCGTCATAGTTGCGAACAAAATTGACCTGAAGAAAAGCAAAGTAAACCTCAAAACACTAGAAACTTACATAGGTAAGCAATTACCAATCGTCACAATTTCATGCAAAACACGCCAAGGCCTAGACACACTCGGACACGCCCTATTCAAAGCATTAAACATAATACGCGTCTACACCAAAGAACCAAACAAACGAGAATTCTCCAAAAGACCATTCATCCTCAAAAAAGACGCAACAATCTACGACCTAGCCAAAAACATCCACAGCGATTTCAAAGAAAAATTCTCCTTCGCCAAAGTCTGGGCAAAACGCCTCACTTTCAGTCCACAAAAAGTCGGCTCCACATTCACCTTAGAAGACGAGGACACAGTCGAAATTCACACGAAATAATTCACTATCTTGACGACTTAGCTATCCTCTCTTTCTCATGACGTTTAGCAACTGCATAACTCTTCATGTCATGATTCGCCGCTGAAATTAATTCCTCTGCCAAGCACTCTGCTAATGGACGCGGATTCTGCATCGAAGCCTGCCGCGCCCCTTCCGACAGAAGCCTCAAAGCCAAATCAACCCTCCTCTGAGGAGAAATATCCACAGACAAATGATACACTATACCTCCATAACTAAGTCTCGTGGTGTCTTCGCATTGTGCAGAGTTCTCCACAGCCTTTGTAAGCACTTCTATAGGATTTTGGCCAGTACTCAAATATATTATTTCTAAGGCATGCCTCAAAATGTTTATGACCTTAGCCTTCTTCCCAGCGTTTTTCCCCGGACGCATAAGATTGTTCAAAAGCCTCTCAACAATGTTGACATTTGCCTTACGGAAACGTTTATGCTCATGCCGCCCCATGCTATGAGGAACCACAACAGGTTTCAAGGATATGTATCGTTGTAAGCCTGCATCTTCAATTTTGATGTCTCTAAAACTCCACTTTCCAAAAAGTTTAATCTCAGTTTCTTGTTTCTGACTCAAAATTCTCACCGCATCGGTTTCTCTTTCCTTCCAAGCACAAGCTCCTTCAACGATATACCGTTAACCGTTATGACCTTCCAGCGAACTCCAGGAATGTCACCCATCGCTCCTCCACGTGAACCACCTATGCCTTCAACCACAACTTCATCATGCTCATCAACAATGTTTAAGGCTCCATCTCCAGGCAGAAAAGCAGTTATGAGACGACCGTTCTTTATCAGCTGAGTCCTCACACATTTTCTTATAGCACTATTAGGCTGCTTACTTTCAACACCCACTTTCTCAAGAACTATGCCTCGACCCATGGGTGCCCCTTTAAGAGGATCAGCCTTCACGTCTAAGCGCAGCATCCGTCGTTTATAATATATGTTACTCCAACGGAACTTCTTCCGTTTAGCCAACAGTTTTCTCGCCGCGAATTCACCCTTTGGAGATTTCGAACCCATGATTATGTTTCCTCTTCGCTACGTCTAATCACCTTCTAATATTTAAACAGTAACATGGAAAAAATCGGAGATCTCTCTCGAAAAGTCGCGATGCAAACTGTTTTTGACAAACTATTTCAAATTTTAGGCTTTTGTTATTTGCAGCACCAGCTTTTTTCCACTGCGGTTATATCCTGCAACGTTTCTTTCGTCTTCAAACGGAAAGCCTACAATCATGAGTATGTTCCCGAAAAAATGGTTCAAGTCCGTGATTGAAGGCGTTAAACTTCCAGAAGGATGAGAATGCACCGTTCCAACAATGGAGAAATCCATGGGCAACATATGAAGTGGAATGTTAGCGAAGCCCCGACCATAGGTTGCAAGCGGAGGAACAACAAGCTCAGAAATCTTAATCAAATTCTTTTTCTTTTTCCCTCGAAGAAGCAAAATTGTTTCCTTTGGATAAAGCCTTCTCGCACCTTCAAAAATCGCTTGTAACAGCTCTTGATTAATCGAAACCGTTATACCAGCTTTCATACAACCTTCAAAATTGTCTAATCCTTAATTACCTTTGCGAAAACAGATAATGCTAGGTGATTGGTCATGGCTGTTTGGCGGCTACTCAAACTCGAAACTTACAATGCGTTTATGAACATGGCTATTGACGAAGCTATTTTAAGAGCGAGAATCGAAAATCATATCCAAAACACTTTAAGGTTCTATTGTTGGAAGCCATCCGCTGTCTCCATTGGAAGATTCCAAAACATCGAAAAAGAAGTTCAGTTAGATAACTGCAGAAGACACGGCGTTGATGTTGTTAGGCGAATAACTGGCGGAGGCACAGTTTATCACGACTCTGAAGACGAAATCACCTATAGTGTGGTTGCCAACAAAAAAGACTTGGAGACCCCGGACATAACAGCTGTCTACGCAAAAATATATGCTGGATTGGCTGAAGCCGTCAAAATTTTAGGTTTAAGAGCCGATTTTAACAAAGGCAACGTGAAAACTTGTCCAAACTTGATGGTTAACAGTAAGAAAATTTCTGGAAGCGCACAATCCCACAAGAAGAGCGTTGTGTTACAGCATGGCACGTTTCTCGTTAATGTTGAATTGAAGAAGATGTTTACTTTCCTGCGTGTTCCATGGGCTAGGACCTGCATGGAAGTCATCGGCGTTGCAGAGCGCAAAATCACTTCAATAAAAAAAGAGCTGGGGAGACACGTTTCAGTTGAAGAAGTGAAACAAGCTTTAGTCAAGGGTTTTCAGAAAGCCCTCAACATGAAACTCGTGAAAGGCGAATTGACGCTTTATGAGAAGGAGCTTGCAAAAAAACTCTGCAAAGAAAAATACGCCACTGGCGATTGGAATTTTCACGGTAGAAGCAGTTAGAATTTTAATGTTAGATGTCAAGGTTCGAACAGCCTAACGGTTTGTAATTTTCCATTTCACGCCTTGCGATGTATCCTCAATTATTATACCCATACTTCTAAGCTGTTCCCGGATTTTGTCCGCTGCTTCCCAGTCCTTGGCTTTTCTTGCTTCCTCTCTCTTACGGATCAACTCTTCTGCCTCTTCAGGTAGTCTATCCTTCCGCTTGATTTCACCTATCACACCGAGAACTTTGTCAAATCTCATCATCAGTTTGTAGACTTCTTCTGCTTCTTCCTTGCTAAGCATGTTGTCATCCAATAGCTTGTTCACCTCTCTAACGAAGTCGAATAATGCGGCTAACGCGACGCTTATGTTCAGGTCGTCATCCATTGCCTCTTCAAAACGTCTTTGCACATCATTCATTAACGCCCTTATTTTTTCTCCGCATCCGCTTCCATCAGCGTCCATCAGTCTATACACGAAGTTTATCAAACGGTCTAACGCGTTCTTTGCAGCCTCTAACCCCTCAAAAGTGAAGTTTAACTGTTGCCGATAATGGGTTGACATAAGCAAATAACGTACAGCCTTCGGATCATAACCCTTGGCAATCAAGTCCCTTAAAGTGTAGAAATTGCCGAGGCTCTTAGCCATTTTCCCTCCTTCGACAAGCAAATGTTCATTGTGAAGCCAGTAGTTCACAAATTTTTTACCTGTTGCTGCCTCGCTTTGGGCAATTTCATTTTCATGATGAGGAAATAGATTGTCTACTCCGCCAGTGTGGATGTCTATTGTTTTCCCTAAATATTTAATAGCCATTACTGAACATTCGATATGCCAACCCGGATACCCCTTTTCACACCACGGCGATTTCCAATTCATTATATGTTTGGGGTCATTTATCCAGAGGGCAAAATCAAACTGGTTTCTTTTATCTGGATTGAACCCTACTCTTCCCCCAGCTCCCAGTTTCAATTTTTCAATCGTGTTACCAGATAATTTTCCATAATCCTTGAATTTTGCAACATCAAAATATACAGACCCGTTCACGACGTAAGCATAGCCTTTCTTTACTAGTTTCTGTGTTAACTCTATCATTTCGTTGATGTGATCTGTGGCTTTAGGTCTCACCATTGGCTCTTCGAAATTCATTTTTTCAGAATCTTCCAAGAATACTCTGATATAGAAGTCGGCTATTGACCAAGGGTCTTTCTTTTCTTTTTTCGCTGCGGCTTCCATTCTATCTTCTCCTATGTCAACATCCTCAAACATGTGTCCGACATCAGTGAAATTCATAACCTGTTTGACCGTGAAGCCTTTGTATTCCAGATGCCTCCTTAAAATGTCTGCAAACATAAATGCTCGCAAATTTCCTATATGAGCATAATCCCAAACGGTTAAGCCGCAGTTGTACATCATAACGATACCCTTCTTTAGCGGCTTGAATATTTCTTTCTTTTTCGTGAGGGCATTATACAATTTAAGCATCTAACCACTCCACTTTCACGTTCTCTTTACCTCTATTGAAACATTTTAGCCACATAAAGTATTGATTCATCTAAGTTATATTTTTCTTTCACGCTAGAATGATGAGAATTTCAATTTTCGGTTTTGTCAGCTTACAAGGCAAAGAAAGCTGATTGAGAGCTTATTAAGTGTTGTAAGTGACTAATCGTATCTTTGCTTCGGGAAAACATGTTAATTCTCGCAATTCTAGCAACGGGTGGACTTTTTCCAGCATCTATACCGTATAGGCATTCAGTTCTTACAGATTCTACCAGTTGTTCTTTTTCCGTACTGCTAAGACTCGGGTTCTTGTATATCTTATTGGTCAAATCCGCCATTGCCTCGATAAGAAAACCTCCTGTTCCGCAACATGCATCTAAGACTTTATCTATCATCATCAGAAACCATGGTTGTCAAGATATATTGGAGGAAATTAAATGGGAAAATGTAAAAAATGTGGAACAGTTGTTTCATCGCCTAGGAAGAAGTGGACAATGGCTGGACGCCCATCCAAAGCTGGAAAAAGAACTCAGTTAGAAATCGGCCTTTTCGACTGTCCAAAGTGCAAGAAGTCCTTCCGAGAAGTACTAAGCAAGAAGATTATTTAGGCACACCGAATACGGCCAAAAAAGGCAAAAGAAGCTGCAAGTAAAACCGATGTAAAAATGAATGCCTCCACATTGACTTTAGGATTCGCCAGAAGAGCCACGGGATATAAGCGAGACTGCGCGGGGAATCCCTTAGTATTTCATATGCTATTTAGCACACGCTCTTAGGCCGCGGTTTTATCCCATGGTGCCATTTTCCTTGTCGCTTCATTCTCTTTAAGGCTCGTTCCTTCCTTTTCCGTTTTTTCCTAGATCTTTTCATCCCTTTTCAAATCCTCTCTTAGCATACATTCTTCGATCTTATTATAACCCTTCGTACGGGAAAGCTACAGTACCGCGTTCGGCCGGAGAAACCAGCACAAAGAAGGAGACTATGCATAAACAGAGTGCACAATACCGGGTGTTTCACGCAAGGTCGTTGAGTTACTTATCCTTTGACAGTTGAGTAATCGCGCGCGCCTATTTAGAAGCAGAAGAATCACACACACGCGCTACCAGTCTTCTTCCTCTTCGAAGTTTTCGTCCTCGTCCAATTCAGTTTCTTCGTCAGGTTCGTCGAACAAACCTTCACCTCCAATGTTTGCTCTCTAAGTTGCGTGGCGCGCGCGACACCCCATAGAAAAAGTTGGTTTATATGGAACAGTTTTTGTCATTTCTTTGCCTTCTTTTCAAGTTCAATTTCCCTCGGACATTTTAAATCGTATATTGCATAGTTGTATTCTCTTATGCGACAATGTTTAATCCCATCCTCATTCCAGTTGCAGTTTTCACAAGCCCAATGTTTAATTTTGTCTGTCATTCTTCTTCCCTCCTTAGTTTGCGTCCTCTTTTGTTCCCGCATCCATTGTTAAAGGTACATCTTCATCCCGTGTATTGTCGCCTTCGCTTTCCTCTGTTTTTTCTTCCACGCCCTTACGAGTGCGACTCCACTTCAGTTTATCGTAGTACCAAGCTATGACTAATCCAAGCAGAATCCATGATAGAATAGCAGAAACAAGAAGTTTCAAGTCTTCCATCGTCATCTTTCTTTCTCAAGTTTTTTCCTATATTCCTTTGCCCATTCCCCCACTATCCGAGCCTTCTCGAAACGAGCAAGTCTAGGCGGCCCTATCAAAACCTTCTTAGACGTGTCCTAATACACTCCGGCGCCTGGCCCCATTCCTCCCATTTCACCAGGCGGTCCTCCAGGAGGCATTGGCGGAGCTTTCATCTTACCAGAGGCGATTACATCGTCTATTTTCAGTATCATGGAAGCTGCCTCTGTAGCCGATTTGATTATCTGTTTCTTAACAGCAAGTGGCTCAAAGACTCCTGCTGCACTCATGTCTTGAACTTTCCCAGAGCGAACTTCTATTCCAGCCCATGTTTCGCCTTTTTCGTGTCTTGCCCTTAATTCTGAAATTATGTCGATCGGGTCTAAGCCAGCGTTTTCGGTCAGTGTTAATGGAACTGTTTCGAGGGCTTCTGCAAAGCATTTAACTGCAAGTTGTTCTCTTCCCGGAAGGGTTTCCGCATATTTCTTGAGCACCCTTGAAACCTCAAGTTCTGGTGCTCCGCCTCCAGCCACCACTTTTGGTTCTTCAACTATGTCTCGAACCACGCACAAGGTATCGTGAAGTGAACGTTCCGCTTCGTCCACTATGCGTTTTGTTCCACCCCTTATCAAAATCGTGACCGCACGGGGATTCTTGCAGCCTTCTACAAACGTCATTTTGTCATCGCCGATTTTGCGTTCTTCAATAAGGCTTGCGTTGCCTAGGTCTGCAGGGCTAATGTCATCCAAGTTTGTTATTATTTTTCCGCCAGTGGCTTTTGAAAGCTTCTCCATATCTGATTTTTTAATTCTACGCACTACAAGTATTCCCTTTCTACTCAAGAAGTGCTGAATCATGTCGTCTAAGCCTTTCTGGCACAAAACCACGCTTGCACCTGCGGCGGTTATCTTGTCAACCATTTCTCGCAGCATCGATTCTTCCTGTTTTAGGAATGCGTCTATCTGTTCTGGGCTTTCAATGTTGATTTTTGCGTCAAACTCTGTTTTCTCGATTTCAAGGGCGGTGTCTAGTAATGCGATTTTCGCGTTTTCCACACGCTTAGGCATTCCGGAATGTGCGACTTCTTTGTCCAAAACTATGCCGTTGATCAGTTTTGTATCCCTTACGGATTCGCCTGGTTTCTTCTCAACTTTGATGTCGTCTATGTCTGCCTTGTACTTGCCTGGTTCTTTTTCAGCTACCTGCAGAACCGCTTTAACCGCTAAATCCGCCAAGTATTCCCTATGCTCAGCGACTAGCTTGCTTGCCATAGACGTCATAGCCGTTTTTTTCAAGTATCCTTGCAGACTCAAGTCTACAGATATTGCTATTTTTTCTAGGGTTTTCAGTGCTTTTTGAGAGGCTTTTTTGTATCCGTCAATTATTATTGTTGCATGAACACTTTTGTTGATTAAATCTTCAGCCTTGTCCAACAGTGCGCCGGACATTATGACGGCTGTTGTGGTTCCGTCGCCCGCTTCACTGTCTTGAGTTTTTGCAACTTCAACCATCATTTTTGCTGCTGGATGTTGAATGTCCATTTCGTCAAGGATTGTGCGTCCATCACTTGTTATGGTTACGTCTCCGAAGCTGTCAACGAGCATTTTGTCCATGCCTTTTGGGCCTAGGGCGCTTTTTACGGTTTCTGCTACGATTTTTGCAGCCATTATGTTTGTGTGTTGGGCTTCTGTTCCTCTAGAGCGGCTTGAGCCTTCCTTTAAAATTAGAACGGGTATTCCACCTGTTTGTGCGGACAATCTTTTTTTCCTCCATCAACTTGTGTATCATTAACTGGTTCAGTCGAGTTTATCTAATTAAAGCGCGCGTCTACTTAAATATACCTAAGCTTTACAATTACTTCATAAATGGTGATGATCGAATGGGTTGGGACGAATGGCGAGAATGGTTTGAGCGGCGTAGACGACGCTTTCCGTTTTTTGGAGACTGGTACCTGAGAGACATGGAAGAGATTATAGGAAGCGAGTTTAAGGAGCTGACTGAAAAGGCTCCTAGGGATCTCGTTCGAGAACAAACATTGCCAGATGGCAGAAGAGTGAAACAATGGGGTCCATTTGTCTATGGATACAGTGTAAGGATAGGCTCAGATGGAAAGCCTCAGATCAAAGAGTTCGGCAACGTAAAGCCTAGAACTCGAATGGGAAGACCTCACATTGAGGTGAAGGAGCAACGAGAACCCTTGGTGGACATACTTGAAATCGACGACGAGGTAAGAGTGGTCGTTGAACTGCCGGGGGTTGAGAAGCAAGACATAAAACTTTACGGAACAGAAAACTCATTAACGATCTCGATCGATACACCTCAACGCAAGTACTATAAGGAAGTCCAATTGCCGTCTATGGTTGATTCAAAACTGGCAAAGTCCACCTACCAAAATGGCGTCTTGGAGATCACCATGCCAAAGAAGAAAGAGGAAAAGCCGAAGGGCGAGCTAGTAAACATAGAGTGAGAAGAAAGCGGAACGCTTTTGGCACGGGCAGGGGAAGTTTTCTCCATAATGTTACTCACACCCCCACTATTTCATAGCTGATTTCGGGTATGCTGAGAAACCCCGCGCGAAAAATGGGGGTTTGCGGGAGCAAACTCGGAAAAAATCCGAAAAACTGCACAATTGATATAACATCAAACAACCAAAATAACAATGAACAAGCATTGTCTAAAACTGAGCAATTCCTAAACTACATCAAAGAAGCGAAAAGTAAGAACACGTATAAGAGTTATAAAAGAGGAATTGCTCTCTTTGAAGAGTTTTACGGTAAAACCTCAGACGTAGCACTTAAAGAAAGACGTGAAGATATAGCAAGTGAAGACTTTCAGAGAAACCGTAGATTTGCTAGGGAGATAGAGAAGTTTCATGCATGGATGCTTAAAGAAGGCTACACAATAAATTCGGCAAGAGCCAACACGATAGGAATTAGACAACTGTTCAAGTTCTATGGTATGCCTATAACCCTTGAAGCACAATCAAGCGTTTCAAAAACTGTGATAACAACCAAGGATTTTGTTCCGACAATAGAGCAATATAGAAGTGCTTTCAATTGCTCAGACCTACAAACTAGAATTATAATTTCAATGGGCTTAGACTTAGGTTGGAGAATAGGAGATTTTCTTTCTCTAAAAATAGAAGACATTCCAGATTTGAATCAGCCTACACCAATACCCTTCGAGCTAATCACAGAAAAAGAAGACGTTATTTCAAAGACGTTTCTAAGTGCTGAAACAGTAGAGCTATTGAAAACTTACATTCCGACACTAAAAGAGAATCCATACCTATTTCCTTCAAACGGAAAAGGAGCTTTAAAAGGCGAAGCAATTAACTACAAAATAAGAGAAGCTTTCAAAAAGGCTAAAATCATGATTCCAAAAGGAAAACGCTTGAGATTCCATGCATTCAGAAAACGATTCCTCAGCACTTGTGCAAACTTAAAAATAGACGTGAACATTGCCAAAATCTTGTGTGGCAAAAGTGTCGAAAAATCAATGCTAACTTATCTTAGCGAAGTTGAACATAAAAACGCTTTCATTGAAGTTAAACAAGTTTTAAGCGTAACAAACGGTAGAATAAAAAGCACAATGCAAGCTAAAGATGTGGAAATAACAAGGCTTCAAAAACAAATTGAAGAGTTAAGGCTCACAATGAAGGGCATGATGGAAATTTACGGCGAAGAAATAATGAAAAAAGCCATTGAAAAACTGAAGGGTGAAGGCAAAATAACAACATTGCCAATAAAGACGCAAAACGAAATTAAAATTGGCAAAATCACAAACATAACCGAATTGCTTCAAGCCATAGGCAAGGCAAAAGAAAAGGAACAACGAAAGGAATATGAAAAAATAATCGCAGAGAATAATAACAACCACAACAAGGCTGAAAATTCAGCCTAAACACCCCCCCCTTTTTGATTATATTTCTTTACATCATTAAGATTATGCTATAAAAATCGGTACACTTCGTGTTTTTGAGTGTGTGGGTTTTCTAGGTTAATTTTCTAATCTACAGATATACCATTGTGTTTTCCGAGTTATCTGTGGCAAACCTTCATCAACATTGTTAGACCGCATTAAAAACCCTGAATTCATCCTTCTTTTCGGTAAAGGATAGAAAATTAGGCAAATAAAAACCATATGAAAATTGCTTATATATCTTTATGCCGTCGTAAGACTGACGATTTAATATACATATAAAATACCATTAAAATGCTCGGTTTAATGTCTTATTTGATGATTTAGTTAGTTTAGAAGGCTTCTTTGCACAATCATTGACCTATTCAAGCATTAATCAACCAACGCAAGTCAATCGATAAACGACCTAATAAACAAACCCTAAATAATGACACAATTAACGAATACGCCCTAACCCCCGTACCTTCTCCAAAAACGACGATGGAGACAAGTTTATGGATATGGTTCGTCCGAGTGGAGTTCGTTATTTTATGCTCTCATATATAAAGGTTTGGGTTGGCTTCATTAAACCCCATTAAAGTATCATATGTACCCCTATAATTTACTCGTTGTTTGCGTGGTTAATTACTCGTTGACTCTTCGTTATCATCTTAATTGCATTACTCAACAACTTACCAATTATAGGAACACTAATGATGGTAACTAATAATTAGGTTGGCTGTTAACTGCTTAGTTGAGTGTGGTATATGTGATGAATAGTTCGCCCGAGGATTAATCACATGATGAAAGTTACCGAGTTACCGCTTTACCGAGTTACAGAGAATAGATACAGTCTGATAGGTGTAGTGTTATATTAATGTATATATATTATTATATATAAGAGCATGGTAATTTGTAACCAGTTGTATGCCTCTCATCAATTCAGTATATCAATGCTTATATCCTCTGTAAGTCAGTAACTCAGTAACACGGTAACAATCTCCCTAAACCTTCATTATTGCTTAATTTAAGCTCTAAATCAAAAAAGAACCTCATTTTAACCAGAACATTTATAAATGTGTTTATCTATTTATCTGTTAGTGAAATCGTATGAGTAAAGAAAGAAAAGATTACGAAAGTGTAGGCAGGGAATTACGAAAAAGTGGAAAAACCAGTCAAATAGAAGTAACATGTCCTGAGTGTGGCTCAACCATATACCGCAAGTTTGGTTTCAGATACACCCGTAAAGGCAAATATCAAGTGTATCAATGTAAAAACTGCTGGCACTATTTCAGAGCAGACTAATCGGTTTACTCTTTCAATGATGCTTTAAAGAAGTGGTATTAATTATGAAAGAGAAGGCTGAAAAACCTAAAGTTCGACAGAAACGGGTATCATGTGGCTTTAATAAAGAAGATGTTTTCTTTGAAAGCGTATTCAATGATGATGAACCAGTTTTTCTGTTTTTTGATGGTGAAAACGGTAAATTCGTCTCACAAAAGAATTTTGCCATGCAAAACCGCATTAATTATGTTCCTCGAACTATCGCTCAAACTTTTGAAACTGTTCCTTTTGAATTGTCTTGTCGAATCAACATGAATGAACCTTTAAGTAAAGAAGAATTATTCCAAAAGGTGTATGAAACAATTGCTTCTTATGTTGATTTGCCGAGAAAACATCTTATTTTATGCAGTCTTTTTGTCTTGTTAAGTTATTTTCAGCATTGTTTTAATTGGCTTCCATACATTAACATTAAAGGAGACAATGATAGTGGAAAAACGGTTTTGGCTGAAATTTTAGCTTCTTTAAGTTATAGAGGTATGTTGTTTACAAGCCCAACATCAGCAGACCTTTATCAGTTTCTCCATCAATATAAAGGAACTATTCCAACATTTTTTGAAGATGAAATTCAAGGCTTAGAGCGGGATACGGAAAAAGCGAAAATCTACAAAAGTGGAAATACTATAACTGGAACTGTTCCACGCATTATTATGCGTCCTATACGAAGATTAGTTAGTTTTCCAACTTTTTGTTTGAAAGCTCTTATCGGAAAAGAAACGCCTAAAGTTAAAGGGTTAATAGAGCGAACAATATTCATTCCAATGAGCAAGGGTAAACCGTCTAAAGCATGGTATAATCGTATGGAAAGAGAGAAACAAAACATTATCGACTTGAAAATGGAACTTTTAAAATGGCGTATAATCAACTATGAAACAAGTGATTATGATTATCAAAGATTCGAGAACAAACAAAGCAATGGTAGAATTGACGATAATCTTTACCCGTTAATTATGATGTGTTCTGACCTTTCAGTTAAAGATGAATTTGAGCAATGGTGTAACAGTCAAATTGAAATATACAAAAAGAAAAAATTAGAGAGTTTTGAAGGTTTCCTTGTTCAAGTTTTACAGAAATTATTTAAGAATCCTCAAACCATTAAGGTTGAACCGCTTTTTAAAGATAAAATCTGGATTGCTTTCACTTCAATTTGGGATTACTTCGGTAATATGCCTGAGGTTCAACATGACCTTCATCATCAACATAAACTTCATACGGTTGAATTTGGAGAAGTAACAAAACAGAAAGTAGGCTATGCATTATCAAATATTTTCGACAGTAAAACAGTAGTGAAAACCATAAAGGGAAATAGTGAAAGACTAAGAGTTTTTCCAATTAATACAATGATTCGAGTATTCCGTAATTATTTAAATGAAGAGGAAATTAAAACGGTTCAAAATAGAATAAAAGAAATGCAAGATAGGAGTGTAATTAATTGCGAAAATTAAGCACTTATCAAAAAGAACACATCAATTGGATAGTTGAAGAGCATAGGGGACACTTTGACAGAATTTTGCAGATGCATGAATTAGAGAAAGAAAATGAAGACTGGAGTTTTGAACATCATGAAGAGCTATGTAAAATTGTCGATTTGATTAAAGACCATTATGTTCAATGGTTCAGTGTCACCAAAAAAATAGCATTGAAATGGTTTATGAAAGCCTTGAAGTATTATGAACTTGAAGTTTATGACAAGTCAAAAGCCAAACCAATTAAAGTAGCTGTTGAAAAAGAGAAACCGTCAAACTTGTCAGAAAAATTTGAAGATTTTAAACCCTCACCTGAAGCTGACATATCACCTAAACATTGGATAAAAGAATATGAAGATTGGCAAATAAAAGCTTGGGGATATTCGTCGCAACGCCGATGGCGTGAAAGACAACTGCGAATAATTAATGAATGGAGAAAAAAACACGGAATGTCTCCACTTCTCATAGATACGGATTATCCATTTCCTAAGGATTATTAGCCAACCAATACAAATAACAAATACAATAAACTAACCGTCTTGATATTACTCTTATTTTATTTATTTTTCAACTAAGCATGCTAAACATCACACAAAACACTAAACTGCAATAACAACCACATTTATAATAACATTATTGTCTATGTTAGGATAACCGAATATCTTCCTCAGAATAACAACTTTTAAGTGGTTTACCCCTACCTAATTGAGTCAAAAACCCTTCATCATGTGATTAATTAGTGCCACAGTCTCCGAGGATATTATGGTCATTAATAAAAACTCAAAAATCAATGCTTAATCAACCATTCACACTTCAATAATGTATATAGTTAATTTGTAGTTAGTTGGTTATTCTTCAAATTTTAATATGCCTATTAGACTCCATAGTGCTAACGAAGAGTATAAGCCTATTTGAAGAATTAGGGGTGTTGCTAGTTTTATTATTGTTGGATGGTTTAAATATTTGATGGTTTCAATAAAATCGGGGAGAGATACGAATAGTTGATAAAGTAATAGTGCAATGCTGAAAACTCCACATAATAATCTTGCTTTAGAAACTTCTTTCATTATTTACACCTTATTGGTAATGTAGTGTGCTAAGTTGTTAATTAATAGTCACTGTTAAAGTTTAATTTCATACCCTTATGTGAACCATATTTGATGTTAGTGTTTTTTTATTTTATTTTTTGAGTGTGTTTAACTCCTCTACCTCATTATAACATGATTTTTTTTATCCATTGATGTTTTTTATGACACGCCATAATTAATTCATTGAGTCATGCCTTGACTCATCAATTTGCGATATGTAAGCAATTTTTCAACACCAAAATCTTAATTAGTGAAAAAGCGGATATGTAAGATAGTGAGGATGGGAAAACAGTTCCTCTTAATGGGTTTTAGCCGAACTTCATTTTGAGTTTCCCATTCTCATCCTTAAAAGTTTTAGCTTATGTAACCGTTTTTTGAAAAAAATAAGCGGTTTTTAGGGTTCTTTTCAACATTAAAGCCTAGAGAATGGTCTAAACTAAATGTTTATATTCAACGCTTCCTCATTATACATGGCTAAAACCGAAAGAGGAAAAAAACATTGACATTTAGAAATACGGATTTCATGGAGAAACAGTTCATTGAAACATTGAATACAGATAATATTATCAAAGAAGGCTGTTTCATAACGGGCGGGCGTGGTTCTGGAAAATCATATCTTGGCTTTATCATTGCTGATAAGATAATTAATGAGTGTAAAGGTCAAGTGAAAGTGAAAGTTTTTGATAGCTCTTTAGCATGGAAAAGATACAGTGGAATACCTAGAGTTTTCAAGATTGAACCGAATCAGCTTTTGCCACGAGCAAGTGAATGGAATTGCATTATTGACTGTAGCAGATTATCACCATACGAACTTAGAGAATTAGTGAATTTTTATTGTGCATTAGACTTTCAAGAAGCTGTGGAATTAACCGATGCGGGAATAACGGATTTCAAAGGAGTCTATATCCTAGAGGAAGCACAGAACCTAGTTCCCAGTGGCATGTTGAGAAGGTTTACTTATCAAGACACTGCTCGCTTTATAATGCAGGGAAGAAACTATAATCTATCCTATATTGGTATAACTCAGAGATTATCAGCGTGTGACACTAACCTAGTTGAAATTAGTGGCGTAAAATATTGGTTCAAAACGGAAGGTCAAAACAACTTGAGAAAAGCGAAAGCGTGGCTTCCAAAACAGAGACTATGGCAATTAAGAGACTTGAAGACTAGAGAATGTTTCTTTCAATACGGCTCTTCAATAAAGCGTGTGATGACACCATACTATAAAGCAATGAAACAACCAGAGCAGTATATTATTAAAGAAAAACCTTCAATGCTTAACAGACTAGCCAATAAATTGTTAGGTCGGTCTCATAGCTCTACGCCTAACAGTTCAAATATCCAATTAAATGCGAGAGCGAAATGATGGGAGAGTGAATGGTATATCAAATAACAAAAATTCGGAAAGACTCCGAGTTTTCGGGAGATATCTCCATTAAACGTTAGTGCCTCCAAACTGACGTATTTTTTGCCGAACTGTAGGGTTTTTCATTTTCGTTTCCTAAAGAGTTTCTTACAGTTCATGTCTGTGACGTATTCGAAGCCGGCTTCCACTATGCTGCATGCTTCTCCGGTCAGAAGTCACCTCTTTCAGTTGTTGATTTTCATAGAAACGGGTTTTTCTTGTGTGAGTGGGGGTTTTGTGTAGGTTTAGTGAGGTATTTGTGTCAAAAGTGTTGAGTCATGTTGTTGAGTGTCTTTATTATGCTCTAGCCTTTAATTAGTCATATTTTCTCAGTTTGATCATTTTCCTAAAGCTTTTCAGGTCTTCAGAGATGAGTTTTAGAAAGTGTAACTCTTCCATTGTTCTTTCAAATTTTAGGAATTCTTCGCGAAGCTTTTGCAGCGTGTTTCTGTTTTCGCTCAATTTCTAACCTTTCCCTTACAGCTTTAGATGGAGGGCTTTCATCGTTTTTTGGCTAGCCACACAGCCACTCCGTCATCGAGGAGAAAGGAGAAGGCTTCGAGAACGGAAAAACAATTTTTGGCTGTTTGTGGTCTAGCCTTCAACCTTTAGCCCTCCAATGCTCCATCGTAAGACTTAAGATAAGCGTCTACTATAAAAACATTACTGAATAACACGAACACACAAACGGTAAATAAGCCTTAACCTATGGCTAAAATTCCTTCTAAAACTTTCTTTTCTGGAATGTCTAACTGTTTTGCGAGCCACGTTTTTAAGAGAGAAGTTTGTTTTGGGGGTTCTCCGCTGTAGGTTATAATTTGGTTATTCTTCAAGGCATCTGCTTGGAAGGTTTTCTCTGCCTCTTTGTATAAGAAGGATAATGTTTGAGCCTGATGAGCTAGGGTTTGGAAGTCCGCCCATTGTTTACAACGCAAGATCACCGGCGGCCCACGCACTTCTCCAACTTGTGATGTTCGGGCTTTTTCTTGTTGTGCTACCTGTGCTGGTATTGCCATGGGTTCGCGAGAAGTTGACAAATAAGTGATTAAGTTTGTTATCTCACTCTGAAGAGTTCCGAGTCTTTCTTCCACTTTTTCTATTTTTCCACTTAACTCTCCAGTATCGCCCAGCCTCTCGGTTATTGTACCCAACTCGTTTATCAGCCGGTCCAAGTCTTTTTCATGCTCCTTTAGAACGTTTATTATAAAATCTAGGGCTTCTAGAGCTTCGTCATTCGATGGGGCTTTCTTTGTCATCGCTTTTCTCCCTTTCCTTCAATTTAATTCAATATCTTTCTTTATAAATAAAGGTAGCGAATCCTCAAAATGTATCCATGTACAGACATAACCGTATTTATTGAAAATTAAAACTTGTGTGGGAGAGTTAGAATATCTTGTTCAGGTTGGATAACAAAACACTTATAGATTTATATTATCTTGCATTTCAGTTTGAATGTGTTTGGGCGGGTAGATCAGCTTGGAATGATCGCCACGTTGGCATCGTGGAGGCCGCGGGTTCAAATCCCGCCCCGTCCACATTGATTTAATGATGTTTTGACCATGCTCAAGTCAGCGTTTACTTTCGAATGATTTGAAAGCTTATTCACGTTTATAATATGAGGTGAACGTGTTGATTGAAGTCGTTTCAGTTTCCCCGACCTTTGCTGAATAAACTTTATGAGCATTTTGCTAAGATAGAGGAGATTTTGACTGCTTTGGAGGATCTCATGAACAAAGAAGGACCGGAGCGAATACAGAAAAGCTTGAAGACTACAAGAAAAAAGTCACGTGATCACAAAAAGCCCTGAAAATATGGTTTGACCCAGAAGGCGACCTACTCGAAATAGGACAAACAAAACCTGCGAAAGGATTTTTCAGAGACGTGGAGGATGACATTTTCGTTAGGGTAGATCATGAGGGAAACATAACGGGCTTCGCCATACTCAACACAACGAAAAGAATGACAAAAATAAGAGAGGTAAAGCTCTCAGTGAAAGCAACCTTTTCCCAAACGCAGCAATCAACATCATAACTTTTTGACAAATTACTAACCTTGGTGCAGGGGATGGGATTTGAACCCATGTACCCCTTCGGGACGGGATCTTGAGTCCCGCGCATAAAGTCCCTCTGTGAGGATTGACCAGGCTCTGCTACCCCTGCACCCAGTTTCAGAACTATCTTTTACTTTCTTATTAATTATTTCCCGAAAATTCAGCTGCCTTTGACTTGTATGTTTGAATGAAATCCTTTGCAAATTTATCTGCGTACTTTTCTGTTCCCTTGTGTTTTGTATCTAAAGCTGTTCTTAAATGATGATAAAACTCGTGTAAAATGATGAATGGTTCCTTAAGTGTGTCACTGTTCGAAACAGAAATTGTCCCCTTTTTCGCGTTGTAGCATCCGAGAGCCTTCTTTTTACGTCCTTTCGGTAAGCCGACCTCTATCTTAGGCACGTCAACACTGTAATGTTCCGCGAGCAGTTCTAGAGCTTTCTCTACCTTCCCATTCAAGATAAGCCAGACAACTAACATTTCGAACTCGGGTTTCGTCGGTTTTGAAATCATTCTTTTCCCATCTAATAGAAAGGGAGGGACAATAAAAGAATTCACACACAATCTGCAGACGAGCGCAAGGTCAAGGGAAGCAAAAACCTAACCCTCTCAAGCACTTAGCCCCTTCAAGTTATTTTCGATGCTAACAAGAGGGAACCTAAGGAAAAAAGCCTACAACCACACCACCACAAGAAACTGGAATGCAATGCACTGACTCACATAAAGCCAATAATCATTGAATTCTAGACATTCATAAAGCAATTCTTCATACCCAAGTTTTGACTCAGCAAAAACTACGACTTCTCTGAGGCCGATGCAAGTATGGTACAGACTCCCCAGAAAACGCAAAGAAAAATGGGAACGTAGATGGTTGATTCTGTAGCGCACTGCTCCGCGAGGCATATTAAGTTCAGCTGAAAGCTTTGATACGTTCCTTGGACCATATAGCGCTAACCCTTACAGTACTCTGACATAGGTTCTGTGTAATCTTTTGTACTTATTTGATTTCACTCGTTTAATCAATGGAGCATCATCACACGTTATATGTCATAGGCTTTTTTTAACTTTTTGTTTAACCGATTTGACTTATGCCACATGGATGCCCGCCACCTACCGGATCACCGCCACATGATGCCACATATGAGCCAGTTGAAATCATCACAGAAGCAAGAACCGCTGAACAAACAAAGCCGACACCAATAGGAATTCGACGATTTTGAAATTCATGGCATTTCACCCTCCTTTACTTTTGGTTACAAAATACCTACAATATCGGCAAAAATAAAAATGTGCGAAGCCGAATCAGCAATTCTTTTTTATATACCATATTCAGCTCCAAATAGCGGTGAATGTCGAAAACCCAGAGAGGGTATGTCCGAAAGTTTACACGGAAAATCTGCAGAAGAAAACCCAAAATGCGGCATCTTTGAAAAAACCTTATGTCAATGGGGACAGCCAAAGGAATCGAAGAACTGTTAAGGGCATGCTTTGATTTCATTCTTCAGAAAGCACAAAGAAGCCAAAAATTGGGCGGTAACAGCAATCTTTGAATGGTAAAGTTTATTAGAAAGTGTGCAGTTACGCTTTTAGCCCATTAAAAGCTCGAAAAACCAATTTTTCAAGTTGGAGGAAACTAAAAGTTTGAAAAAACCCGCATCAAACAATTTCATGTATGTGTGTTTAAGTGTAAAATTGCGGGAGATGGTTAAGATTGGCTGAAATATCAAAGGATGATATACATCTTCTATTAAAGGCCTTCTTTAACGAAAAAGGCCTAGTCCGCCAACATTTAGACTCCTACAACGAGTTCATAGACCACGGTATACAAGAAGTGATAGATGAGGTCAGTGAGATTTCAATAGATGTCCCTGAATGCCCATACAAAGTGAAGTTAGGACAGATCTGGATAATAGATCCACACACAAGAATTACCAGTCCATACGTCACGGAGGTCGACGGCACGAAACACGAAATCTTGCCCATGGAAGCAAGGCTCCGCAGTCTAACATATGCAGCGCCATTAGCCCTTGAGATGACTCCCGTAATAGACGACAGGGAACAAGACACGGAACTCGTTTATGTCGGAAACATCCCAGTAATGCTAAAGTCAAAATTATGCTTCCTCTCACAACTCTCAAGAGAAGAGCTGATAGCCTGTGGAGAAGACCCAAACGACCCAGGCGGCTACTTCATAGTAAACGGTTCAGAACGGGCAATAGTTGCCATGGAAGACTTGGCACCCAACCGCATAATAGTGGACATAGACGAAAAAGGAGTAAAACCAGTATACCAAGCAAAGATATTCTCAACAACAGTTGGCTTCAGAGCAAGGATAGAGCTTAAGCTGAAGTCCGACGGAGCTGTATATGTCTCACTACCCGGCGTACCCGCGCTAGTCCCGTTCGTAATTTTAGTGCGCGCTTTAGGCTCAGAATCAGATAAGGAGATAGCTGAAACAGTTTCGCTGGAAGAAGAGATACAGAAAGAATTAGAATCCTCATTTGACAAGACCATAGGCGTAGACACGATAGAAGACGCAATCCTCTTCATTGGAAACCGCGTCGCTCACGGTCAAGTTGAAGAATACCGCATACAAAAAGCCAAGACTGTGATAGATAGAAACTTTCTGCCACACATCGGTAGAACAAGCGAAAGCAGAAGAGACAAGGCCCTGTTCTTAGGCGAAATGGCATGCAGAGTGATTGAACTGAAACTTGGAAGAAGAGAAACAGATGATAAAGACCATTTCAAAAACAAGCGGTTAAGGCTTGGAGGTCCGTTGCTTGCAGACCTATTCAGAATAGCCTTCAGAAACCTCTGCAGAGACATGAAATACCAGCTTGAACGCATAGGGGTAAAGGGACAAATAATAACCGTTTCAGTAGCAGTCCGCCCAGGAATAGTAACCGAGAGGCTTCAGCATGCCCTTGCAACGGGAAACTGGGGAAGAGGAAGAGTTGGTGTAACCCAACTTCTAGATAGAACAAACCACATTTCAACTTTAAGCCACTTACGCAGATTACAATCGCCACTAAGCAGAAGTCAGCCAAACTTCGAAGCAAGAGACCTACACCCAACTCACTGGGGTCGTCTATGCCCAAACGAAACACCAGAAGGCTCAAACTGTGGACTAGTCAAAAACCTAGCCTTGTCAGCATGCATCGCAGTAGGCGTAAACCCAGAGAAAATAAAGCAGATACTCTACAGCATGGGTGTAGTGCCTGCAATTGAAGCAAATGCAACCTTAAAACTTTCAGGAGCAAAAGTCTTTGTTGACGGAAACATAGTTGGGTACTGCACTTTCCCTGAAGAATTGATGCTAGAGTTCAGAGAAAGACGAAGAAAAGGTGAAATCTCAACAGAGGTCAACATTGCCTATTTCTCAAAAATTCGCAGCGAGAGAGAAGAAATATATGTCAACTGTGATCAAGGCAGGGTCAGACGACCCCTCATAATAGTTGATAATGGCATACTAAAACTTCAACCAGAACATGTTGATAAAATGGCTTCTGGAGAATGGTCTTGGGAGGACCTTGTTAAGAATGGCATAATTGAATATCTAGATGCTGAAGAAGAGGAAAACGCCTATGTTGCTATAAGCCCTGAAGAGGCAACCCCGGAACGTACACATATGGAAATTGCGACATACATAATCCTCGGGATATGCGCTTCAACAGTCCCTTACGCCGAACATAATCAGTCACCACGAAATTCATATCAAGCTGCAATGGCAAAACAAGCACTAGGCATATACGCAACGAACTTTGAACAACGTGCAGATTCAAGATCCCACATTTTACATTACCTACAAATACCCTTAGTGGAAACTGCGTTAATGGATGTAATCGGCTACAAACTTCGCCCCTCAGGACAAAACTGTGTAGTAGCAGTACTTTCCTTTGAAGGCTACAACATGGAAGACGCCTTAATCTTCAACAAAGCCTCCATAGAAAGAGGCTTAGCTCGCTCAAACTTCTACAGAATATATCAGGGTGAATGCCGCCAGTACCTAGGCGGATTAAGAGACAAATTCCTCATACCTGAACCAGGACTGCGTGGATATAGAGGAGAACAATATTATAGACTTCTTGAGCCGGATGGAATAATAAGCTTAGAATCAAAAGTTTCAGGCGGAGACGTGCTCATCGGCAGAACAAGCCCGCCAAGATTCCTTGAGGAATACAAAGAGTTTGAGGTCAGAGGCCCCTCAATGCGTGACACATCCGTGGATATGCGTCCATCAGAACAAGGAATTGTTGACTCAGTTTTTGTGACCCAATCTAGGGAAGGCAGTAAACTAGTCAAGGTTAAGGTTCGTGATCAACGCGTACCAGAGCTGGGAGATAAGTTTGCCTCTCGTCACGGACAAAAAGGGGTTATTGGGTTAATCGTTCCACAGGAAGATATGCCCTTCACAGAAGATGGTGTAGTTCCAGACATAATAATCAATCCCCACGCCATTCCTTCAAGAATGACCATAGGGCACTTTATTGAGTCAATGGCCGGAAAAGTCGCCGCCATGAGAGGAAAACCAGTTGACGGAACACCTTTCTCAAACGAAAGGCCTCCGGACATCAGAAAAGCCTTAATTAAATTGGGGTTCAGCCACACTGGCAGAGAGGTTTTCTACAATGGTATGACAGGTAAGAAATTCGTTGCAGACTTATTTGTTGGAGTAGTATACTACCAGAAACTGCACCACATGGTTGCGGATAAAATCCACGCCAGAGCCAGAGGACAAGTACAAATGCTGACAAGACAGCCCACAGAGGGCAGAGCCAGAGGAGGAGGCTTAAGATTCGGCGAAATGGAACGTGACTGCTTGATAGGGCATGGAGCAACAATGCTACTCCAAGATAGATTGCTGGAAGAATCAGACAGATACACGCTATACATCTGTGAAAACTGTGGCTACATATCCTATTACGACATGAGACAGAGAAAATACGTATGTAGACTCTGTGGAGAAAAAG
Source organism: uncultured Candidatus Bathyarchaeia archaeon (assembly GCA_964598485.1). GTDB lineage: Archaea > Thermoproteota > Bathyarchaeia > Bathyarchaeales > Bathycorpusculaceae > SOJA01. The sequence goes on along the minus strand of CAZRCD010000007.1, from coordinate 16,516 downwards.
CCAGAATCGCCCCAGTAGTAGTCTCTTACGCTTTCAAGCTTCTCGTGCAGGAATTGATGAGCCTTTGTGTAGTGCCTACACTAAAGCTTAAGGAGAAAGCTTAACATGACTTTAGAAGAAACAATCCATAAAGTTGTTGATGAAATTGGTTTCGGTGTGCTTTCACCACAGGACATACGTAGACTCTCAGTTGTGGAAATCCAAGCACCAGACACTTATGATGAAGATGGAGCCCCCATAACCGCTGGTTTGATGGATGGTAGGCTGGGAACCCTTGAACCGAGACAAAGATGCAAAACATGCGGTAATACGGCTATTCGCTGTCCAGGCCACTTCGGCCACATTGAGCTGGCTGTCCCAATAACGCACATTGCATTCACGAAAATCATATACAAGCTTCTGAGGGCAACATGTCGAAACTGTGGACGCGTATTGCTTTCAGATGATATGATAGGTGAAGTTCAAACTAGAATTGATAGAGCAAACAAGCTCTTGGGTTTGGTTCCGAACGAAGTCTACAAAGCAATAATACGAGACCTACGACGGAAACAGTGTCCCCACTGTGGAGCAATCCAATACAAAATAACTTTTGAAAAGCCAACAAAGTTTAGTGAGTTAATCCCTGAAAGCGGTTCGGAACCGTTGACGCCTAGCATGGTTCGAGAAAGACTGGAACGCATACCAGACGAAGACCTTGAACTCCTAGGTTTCAATCCGAAAGCCGCACATCCCGAATGGATGGTTCTACAGGTTTTACCAGTTCCACCGGTCTACGTGCGTCCATCAATTACGTTGGAATCAGGCATACGCTCAGAAGACGACCTAACCCACAAACTTGTAGACATAATTCGCATCAACCAAAGGCTAAGGGAAAACATGGATGCTGGAGCACCCACGCTTATAATTCAAGACTTGTCAGAGCTTCTCCAGTATCACGTAACAACATACTTCAATAATGAGACTTCAGGAATACCTCCAGCAAGACATCGTTCAGGCAGAGCGTTAAAGACGCTTTCACAAAGACTGAAAGGAAAAGAAGGAAGATTCAGAAGCAACCTTTCAGGGAAAAGGGTTGACTTTTCGGCACGAACAGTGATCTCTCCTGATCCAAGCTTGGACATAAACGAGGTTGGAGTTCCGCTTGAAGTTGCAATTCGGTTATCAGTGCCTGAAAAGATCACGGAGTGGAACATCGAAGAACTGCGTAAACTCGTGGTAAATGGACCTGAAAAATACCCTGGCGCGCTTTACATTATTAGACCTGATGGTAAACGTATAAGACTTGAATTCGTTGTTGACAGAGAAAAGGTTGCGGAGGCTTTAGAGCCAGGCTTCATTGTGGAGAGGCATCTCAAAAATGGCGACATAGCCATATTCAACCGTCAGCCTTCGCTTCACCGCATGTCAATTATGGCTCATTGTGTGCGTGTTCTACCGTATAAAACGTTCCGTTTACACCTTTGTGTTTGTCCACCCTATAACGCTGACTTCGACGGAGATGAAATGAACCTTCATATACCGCAAAGCCAAGAAGCACAAACAGAAGCACGCCTACTGATGCAGGTTCAGGATCAAATATTATCACCAAGATTTGGAGGCCCAATAATAGGCGCAATTCGAGACTTTATAACAGCCTCATACCTATTCACGAGAAAATCAAATTATCTAACAAGAAATGAGGTCAGCAAGCTATTGATAGCAACGGGATATGACGGACAATTACCGAACCCGAAAATCAAAACGCCTCAACCATTATGGAGTGGCAAACAGATTTTCAGCCTGTTTTTGCCCAAAGATCTAAACTACGTTTTGAAGGCAAACATCTGTCAAGGATGCGACAAATGCCTGAAAGAAGACTGCCCCTACGACGCCTACGTTGTCGTCAAAAACGGTGAACTCATAAGCGGCGTCATAGATAGACGCTCAATAGGTGCTGAACAGTCGGAAACCCTACTCCACAGGATAGTAAAGGACTATGGATCAGAAGCTGGACGCGAATTCCTAAATAAGATAACCCGTCTGTTGAAGCTTTTCATAACTATGCGAGGTTTCACATACTCATATGACGAACTGGTTTTGTCCCCAAATGCTGAAAACAAAATAAGAAGAACCATGGACAAAATTGAGAAGAGAATAAAAGAACTGATAGATAAATACCGTAAAGGCACCTTACAAAGGCTTCCTGGACAAACCCTCGAAGATTCATTTGAAATATACGTGATGAACGAATTAGCCAAAGCAAGGGACCAATCTGGAAAAATAGCTGACGAGGACTTCACCATTGAAAATTCAGGCATAGTAATGACACGAACTGGCGCCAGAGGATCAAATCTAAACATTGGACAGATGAGCGCGTGCGTTGGACAACAAGCAGTACGTGGAAAAAGGATAATGCGTGGATATCGAGCCCGCGCCTTGCCCCACTTCAAGCCAGGCGATCCAAGCCCAAAAGCAAGAGGCTTCGTTTATTCCTCATATCAAAAAGGACTCGACTCAGTTGAATTTTTCTTCCACGCCATGGGTGGCAGAGAAGGCTTGGTTGACACTGCCGTTAGAACACAGCAAAGTGGATACATGCAAAGAAGATTGATTAACGCACTGGAGCATCTACGCTTAGAATATGATGGCACGGTTAGGACTTCTTCTGGAGACATAATCCAATTCAAATACGGTGAAGATGGTGTAGACCCAGCAAAAAGCGACCACGGAAAAGCCGTGAACGTAAGCCGACTAATTGAACAGATAAAAATCGCAATGAGGAAAGGCACACCAGCGTCACCTGAATACATTGAAAAACACTTGAAGGAATTCGAAGACCAACTCACACCTTTGCTCATCAAGGAACTTAAACAAGCTTTGGCAAAAGCAAAACTAACCAAAATCGGTGTGGAAAAAGCAATACAACTAACAGCTGAGCATTATAAACGTGCTTTAATGGAACCAGGTGAGGCAGTGGGCATAGTTGCAGCTCAGTCAATAGGTGAACCTGGCACACAGATGACCCTCAGAACATTCCACTACGCAGGAGTTCGAGAACAAAACGTAACCCTAGGGCTTCCAAGACTCATAGAAATCGTTGACGCAAGGAAAATACCATCTACCCCCATTATGACGATATACTTAACTAAGAAATATAGAAAAAGCAAGGAAGCCGCGACAGAAATCGCCCGTAACATAATTCACACCACGTTGGAAGATCTAGCACAGGCGATCTATGAAGACCCCATAAGAGAAGAAATACTAGTGGAACTCAGCAAAACAATGATGGAAGATAGAAAAGTAACACTTGAAGAATTGAAGAATCTGTTGGAGATACCGAACTGTACCATAAAAGCAAGAGGTAACCGAGTGCATATAAAACCGGAAAAAGCTGAAAAACTCAAAAAGTTACTTCCCAAGGTTTTCTCCTTCCACATTAAAGGTGTGCCTAAGATAAAGCGTGTTTTGGTCACAGAAGAAAGTGGAGAATGGGTCATAAGAACAGACGGGTCAAATCTCCCTAAAGTTTTGGACATTTCTGCAGTAGAGGCCTCGCGAACAACAACAAATAACGTTCACGAAATAGCTAATACGCTTGGGATAGAAGCTGCTAGGAACGCTTTAATATATGAGGCTGAAAACGTTTTGGAGGAACAAGGTTTGGATGTTGATGTCCGGCACGTGATGCTTGTTGCGGATATCATGACATCTACAGGTGATCCGCAACAGATAGGTAGGCATGGAATAAGTGGCAAGAAATCAAGCGTTTTAGCTAGAGCTGCTTTCGAAATAACAGTTCCAAACATTATTGATGCATCTGTTGGGGGTGAAATCGACCCATTAGATGGTGTAACCGAAAACGTAATAGTAGGGCAATCTATACCAATTGGTACGGGACTCGTTGAATTATATATGTCAACATCTCAATTGAAGAAGGAAAACAAATGATAGACATGGATAAGGCGATTAGAACAGTTGTAAAAACAGGCAAGGTGTCTTTCGGCGCGAAATCCACCATACAGAACGCAAAAACGGGAAAAGCCAAACTGATAATTTCAGCGGCTAACTGTCCGAAAAACACACATGAAGACATAGAATACTATTGCAAGCTTTCAAATGTTCCACTGATCACCTATAAGGGTTCATCCATAGACTTAGCTGCTATATGCGGCAAGCCCTTCATTATTTCAGCATTAAGTATAAAAGAACCCGGTGACTCAGAAATTCTCAGGTTAATAGAAAAGGCGGAGCCAGAGGAGTCTAACGGAGGAACTGAATGACAAGCGGAATAAAGATCACAAGCAAGGAAATGCGGTATATATCATTATTTGAGAGCATAACTGGGGCAAATGTTAAAGACTGCATAGTTAATGAGGAGCAGAGCCGTGTAATTTTTGTTGTCAAGGAAGGCGAGATAGGGATGGCCATTGGAAGGGGTGGAAGAAATATACACACGTTGGAGAGAATGACAGGTAAAAAACATGAAATAATCGAGTATTCAGAAAGGCCTGCACAGTTCATCAAAAATGCTTTGAAGCCAGCGATGGTTAAGGAGGTTCGCATAACAGAGAGACCTAACGGGAAAACAATGGCTGTTGTAACGGTTAATCCAAAGGATAAGGGCGTTGCCATAGGGAAAAATGGGAAGAATGCTGAACGCCTCCGCTTCTTGGCTAAGAGATACTTCGAAATAGAAAATGTAAGCATAACCTAACTTTTTAAGAGAGTAAGAACGTGAAGAAAATCAGATTATCGTTGTATATTCTGTTTCTTTTGTTCACGCTTATCAATTCCGTCAGGGCGCAAGAAGAACCTTTTGTGGATAGGTTTTTAGGCAGCCCGTTGCTTGTTCTCGTAGCAATAATTGTTATCGACATTATAGCATTCATTTATCATAAAATAAGAAGATAAACGTTTTTAGGTTTCAGTGCTCAAAACAAGGTCGATGAGTGCTTTCTGGTCAACCTCAGTGTTGGTTCTCCAGTCAAGATATAATTGTTCATTTTCATCCTGCATTAGATACCCGTAACGAATGTATCTATCGATGTTTATTCCAACTTTCCATCCTGGAAGTTTGTTTCGTAGCAGTTCTTGAACTTCTTTTCGTGTTGCTTTTCCTTTTTTGGATATTATGTAGGCGATTGTTACTGCTAGTCCTGCGAGGTCGTCGATTCGCCAACCCATCATCTTGGCTTCTTTGGGTGTTAATTCCCCTCTTAACGTTATGCAGAATCTAGCTTTGTTCAACTGGTCTAAAGTTGGTTTTTCAGGTGGTTTCTCTCCTTCAAAAACCGTTTTCACTTGCAGATCGAAAGGTTTCAGGTGTTTGTTTAGAACTTCGAGGACTTTTGGGTAATCTGAGCCTAAAGCTTTCCGAAGCTCCCATCCCTTCACTCCGGGTTTTCTGTGTTTTCGATAGAAGAGGACATGAACCGCCCTCTTGATTTTGTTCGCGTAATAGGCTTTTCTTCTACTCACTTAGCTCGCCTCTCTTCCATTTCATCCAGTCTTCAGCTGTGATGGCTATGGGTATTGAAACCAACTGCTTTTCTCCGATTTTGGTCAACAGTTTTTCGTAGGGTTTGATGAACATTTCTTCCTCTAACGGGTGGATTTCCAGTGTTGCATAGCCGTATGTGACCAGGAAACTTGTCATGAAGGCTTTGTGCACGGTTTTCTCATAGGTTTCTGCACCGATAAAGTTCCAGTATCGAATTTTGCCGTTTTCACCCTTTTCTTCAACTTCTCCCTTCAGTTTGTGCCAAAACTTTTCAAGTTCTTCTGAGAACACCGTGTCTCCCAAGATTCTCTGTCTTATCAGATCTTCTCTTGTTGCTAGACCTGTTTCGATTTCTTCAGGGAAAAGCTCTTTCCATCTTTCATTTAACGGCAGCAGGCTTTTCCAATATTTGATTGCCTCTGCTAGGCTGTGAATCGAAATCTGTTCCATTTCAACTGTTGGATGCCAAGCCTTCAAGAAAATGTTAACAATATCTTCTTTACTTATGCGGGTGAGTTTCTCCTCTAAAAGAAATGGATCAGTGTAAAGCGATGTTGAACGATGTTCAACCCACTCGCTTTGAAGCTTTATGACTGAGGCTAAATGATGGATGGTTTCAGCATCTAAACACAGGTCTTCTGGTAGTTCCCATTCTGGGAAATACTCCTTAATCACGCTTATAACTTCGTCAACATCCGTGAGGAATGGGTCTAGGGAACGTTCCTCCACAGACGTGCACATCTCAATTATTCTTTGAAGCTTTTCTCTTCCGAGTTTTGTCCGCGTTCTTTTCGACTGCATCAGGCAACCTCTCTGATTATCGATTTTCCTTCGATGTTTTGCACCGTGATTATGTTGACATCTTCCTTTGTGAAAGTTATCTGGCTGGGAGTAAGAACAACGTATTGGGCGTTTTCATCTTTAACTGTAGAAACAAGCATGTTTGCAATTATTTCACGGTTTTTCGGGTCCATGTGGATGTCGTATTCGTCAACAGCACGGAATGGCGAACGGACGTGTTGCTGTAAAGCCAGTAGAAAGCTTATGGTTGCTGTTGTTCTTTCTCCACCGCTCTGTGTGTAGGCGTTGAGTGGAACTGGTTTGCTGCCCTTGAAGCCTACGAGAATTCCCAGTCCTGCCGCCTCTATGTCTTGTTCATTGACTAGTCTGACCTCTCCAAGGGCTTGGGCTTGTGTGAGAATCTTTTGATATTGTAGGCTTACGCGGTCTAGAAGGCTTCGGATTACTGTTCGCCAAGCTTGCATCCTTGTTTTAACTTCTTCTAGTGTTTTTTCGCGGTTTTCGGCAACCAGTGTTGCCTTCTCCTTCAATTCTAAGTAAAGCTTTGAATAAGATTCATACATGCGTTCTATGTCTTCGGAGACGTCTGAAAGGGCTGCTAGATGTCCGTCTGTAACTCGGATTTCGGCAAGAATTTCACTAACACTTTTTATTACGGCAATTCTGGGTCCTGTTTGCTCCGCTTTTTTAAGTGCTTCATCCAAGTAGATTTTTGCGTCTCTCAGTTCTCTCTCCAATTTTTCAAGTTCAGCTTTTGTGTTTTCTTCACGGTACTGAAGCAGCGCTAGCCTGATTCTGTTGTCTAGGACTTGACTGCGAACTTTTTCAACATCCTCTTCTAGGCTTTCCATTGTTTTTTTGTTTCCGTTTATTTTGGTGTTCAGTTTTGGAAGCTGTTGATTGAAGTTTTGTATCAGTTCCTTCAGGTTTTCGCTTTTTAAGAGTTTAAATCGTTCTGAAAGAGTTTCCTCAAAGCCTTGAATTGTCAAAGGAGTTGGGTTTCCGCTTTGAATTGCATTCTCTAGTATTGCCGTTTCTTTTAGCAGCTCCTCACATATGGAGATTGTTGAATCGCTTTTGGCTTTTTCACGTTCAAGCCTTAGACGGTCGTCAAAAAGATTTTTCCATTCATCCTTTAACTTTTCAAGCTGGTTTTGTTCAATTTGAAGCTGATCTGTTACCTCTTTGGTTTCGTCTTCAATCTGGTTTAAAACAGCTTGTTCTTTTTTCCTCTTTGCTTCAAACTCTTTAACTATGTCTTCTCTTCTTACCGCTTCTGCCCAAGCAACTTCCCTTTCCAAGAACCTCCGTTTCGTTAGTAGCTGCTTTTTCTCTTGGTATCTGTCGTATTGTTCTCTCCAGTAGTTAAGTGTCTGTTCGGCTGACTCCAGAAGTTTGCTTACTGAACTCTCTTGGCTTGATGTGCGTGTCAACTTCTTTCGGGCTTTGAGCACGTTTTTGCGGTAGGATTCAAGTCCAACGGCAGCCTCAACCATGCATAACTTTTCTTGTGGAGAAAGCACAGTGAATTGTTCAACCATGTTTTGATGCATTATAATAAGCATGTTGTCAGGGTCAACGCCCAGCCTAGCCAAAAGTCGTTCAACTTCAGCCTTTGTGGCTGCCCTGTTCTCAAGCTCAAACCAGTACTTGCCGTCCCGCCTCAAGCCACGTGTAAGGAAAATTTGGTCTTTCCTAAATTTGGAAACAGGTCTACGTTTACCTCTCTTCGCGTTATCTAGAATCAGCGTTACACGGGCTTGGTCTCTTCCCCAACGGATCAAATCGCTCAGTTTTCTAGACCGTTCAGTGTAAGACTGCCCCAAAGCCACGGAAATAGCTAACAAGAGCGATGATTTTCCAGAACCATTAGGTCCGCAAACTATGTTTACGCCTGATTTAAACGGTACCCTAGCATATTCGTAGCTCATGAAGTTTTCTAGGATTACCTCTTGAATCAGCATTGATGTAGTTGCCTCTTTAGCGTAGTAATAGAGTTAAAAGTCCCTTATTAAAACGATTAGGCTAGGTTTATGTTTAAAAACCGTTGTCTCACATTTCAGTTTAAGGATAGAGGTTGCATGAAATCTGCAAAGACGCAAATGCTTGAGTGACATGCCTCTCCAAACGTATCTTCGCTTGAGATTTTTGGAAATGTTTCTCACATTTTATTCAAATCGAGTTTTTGCGTTTTTTATCTTCTTAAAGGTTTTTTTTGGGTTGTGTTAGTGTTCCGTATATTATTGGCGGCGACTTATGTTTCAAAAATTATATAAGTTTATATATTAGATTCTCTGCAATATTGTTAGAAACAATGGACCAAGTGAAAAAATATGACCCAGAGCAAATTTCTCCATGAGCCACAATTAGATACTATACTCATGGTTGAAAAGGCGATTAAGGATGCTAGGTCGTATCCAACGAAGAAAGAGCTTCTGAAGAGTTTGCCAAAGCAAATTCAATATCAGACTTTCAATCGAATACTCGAATATCTCGAAAGCTCTAACAAAATTGTGCTCAACGGTCGTCAGATAGTGTGGGTCTTTCCCGACAACCCGAAGCTGAAGAAGTTACTGGAGACAAGCGTTAGACTTCGATAGTTTTAAAGCTACTTGTACCCAAATCTTTTGTTGTATTTTTTGTGGCTCAAAACTTCTAGAACTATGACAGCTACGCCTGATTCTTCCGCAACAAGCGTGTAGGTAAGACGAGTTCTGGAATCTAGGTTCAACTTGTGTAAGTTGTTTATCTGATACTTTTGAATATAATACTTCGGAAATTTCTTCTTCTCTATTTTTTGTCCCACAAACATATTGTCTTTCAACTTGTCTAATCCGTTATTGATGATCGTCAAAAGGCAACATCCCTTCTTTAGTTTCGATATGAAATCTGCAACTTCTGGGGTGGCATTGACAGACGAAGGCTTTTTCCTCTTCAAACTATCACGCACTATTTTTTACCTCAACAGGTTTTCGGCTTATGTCATATTCTTCATTATGTTTGCTGCTTCAGTTTTTATGATTTCTGGAAGAATCTTTGATTGAACTCTGAATGCGTGTGATCTCTAAATTGTTTTGCAACTTTAGGATTTTCTGATACTAATCACTTAATTCGAAGTTTAATATCAGGCATTGTCTTTTTGGCGAATTCGCTTTCCACGAACTTCAAATGAAATCTTAAATTTCTTAAGTGGATACTGCATACTAAAAGACTAGGTGTTAGCTTATGGTTGTTGCTGGTAAAGTCTTTAGGCTTGTTGAACCACTTTCGCTGGCTGAAACTGGGTCTATGCTTGAGGGCTACCATACCGAAGAGCCTTACGAGGAAGGCGACTACAAGTTTACGCTTGTGACTGAGGTTGTTGGACTTCTGCCAAAGGAAAACATGCTTAAAGGAGTTTACTCGCATGATCACATGATTAATGTTTCCCACAGAGGGAAGGTCATGCCACTACCAAGAACGGTTGAAGCCATTTTTAGCTTTGCTGAACATGAAGATGCAACGTTTTTGACTATAGTTGAGAAGAAAAGCTTAGCTAATTTTATGGCAAACAAGCTGAGCGAGATTCTCTTTGAGAAAAAGGGCGGTGTAGTAGAAGCTAGAATTTCGCCTGAAACCTTAAGGGAATTTCATCTTAAAAATCCTGAAGACACGAAAATCACATTTTTTGACAATGTTGACATTCCAAACGTGAACAAGCTTTCGCTTTATGGACCAGACTTGATAAACACTTCGCTTTTTGAGGATTATGGTAAGCATGGTGACTTGTGGTATATTGTTGTAAGGTCGAAGAAATACGGCTACGTGGTCGGCGTAACAAGAGACGCTTCGGTAACAATATTCAATTTAACAGACAAAGAAAGGTATTTAGAATACGTGACAAAAGAGATCTACCCGCTAATCATGTAGCTTGTCCACACTAGCTAAGCTGAAACCTAGAGGACGCAGACTCCTTATCACACAACAAAAGACAAACCCTCAACCCACCTTTCCCAACCTTCCACAACCTTTACCCACCTAAAACTGACGCAACCTAAGCCACATTGACCTTCCGTTCCTGAAAAGAAGCTTAAAATAACCAGATTAGAAAACCTAGGGGTAGACTAGAGTAACGAAAGAAGAAAAAATCGCTCATAAATATCTTAATGTTTCACTTCTACTCTTCCAGCGCGCACAGATAGAGATTAGTTTTAAATACAATTTCCTTTAAATAACTAGGATGGTTCAACATAATTGAATGTAGAAAAACCTTCACGTGAACTATCTATTGGCGAAATTCTTTCGCTAACGTTAAACCTTTACCTTTCCAAGTTCTTACAGTTTTTCTTGCCTTTTCTAATTGCGGGAATAATAACAGGTCTCTCCACTTATGCAATAACGTCCTCTTTCTCTCTACCAACCCCGCCCCCTCCTAGCATGAGGCCTTCCTATCAAGAAACATTCGAATGGTTTTCTGCTTTTCTTTCAACAGTCATCATAATAGGTGTTTTATCAGCTCTCGTTACATTGATCGTCACTACCCCAACCACTGGAATTATCATCAAATATGCCTCTGACCAAATAGAAAAAGGCACATCAAACCTCGGCGCCAGCCTCAACTTCATAATATCCAAACTCCCATCATTACTCATAGCTCAATTCATTACTGGAATTCTAACTGCAATCGGCATGCTTCTTTTCTTCATACCTAGCATAATTATCTCCATAATGTTCTTGCTAATAATCCCCGCAATAATTGTTGAACAAAAAGGCGCCTTTGAAAGCTTCGGAAGAAGCAGAAGACTAGTAAGCAACCGTTGGCTCAAAACCTTTGCTCTCCTACTAATCGTAGGCACAATTTTGGGCACAGTCATTGGTATTGTAAATCTGCTGACACTACCGTTAAACTCCACTTATCCAAACATTAGCTTTCTCATCATCAACATAGCATTCTCCTTCGTAGCTCCAATTTCTCCAATCGCAATAACCTACCTATACTATGCAATGGTCGCAAGAGAAATCCCACCACCTCCCCCGCCTCCATTCTAACCCACACTATTAAGTTACGGAAAAATACTTGATGGCGCACGCTAACGCAACACATCATCATTGATCAGTAGGATTTACCTTCGCCTTATGGCACAAAAAAGACTTGATAATATTCTCAAAAACACGACCTTGTTGCACAGATTTATCAGATGCAGTTACCCCGTACACCACGAAGTATCGTCTGGAAGGCTTGCAATAAAAGTGCAAGCTGCGAACTTCCCGCCCATGCGTTTTCCCTTTTCCAAACGGCAACAGTTTACGCACAGAGAAAACTATTCTGATGTGAGAGAAGACAGCTTTATGCGAGTTTACTTTGACCTTTTTGGTTTGAATTAACTCAACTTTTTTGATTTTTCTATCCTTTTTTATTCTATTAATAGAGTCTCTAGCATGTTCTTCGAGGGAGGAATACTTTTCCTTTGCCTTTTCAAGCAGCCCCCAACTTACAACAATGTGGGCTTTTTCAGGAGACTTGAAGGTAACATTCCCTTCACTCCGTTCTGACTTTGGATCAAGCTCTATTTTCCAACCAACAGGACAAACCGTACGAAATCCGTAGATGCGGAAGAATTCGTATTCTGACATAAAATTTTATTCCAGTCCGTGACCTATTAACAATTTGGTGAATAGTGTACGCTAAAATAGATAAGCCATAACGTTTTTATATATGCAATTAAACCCTTTTGGAGGGTTCATAAAAATGACAAGACGAAAAGTGACGGAACTCTTAACGTTGATTGGTTTCACTATTACAGTTTGGATATTGTGCATTGCCTAAGCGATTACCAGTTTAGGAGACTAAACCACACTGGAAAACTACCTGAAAACACAGTTTGCATTATCTAATTCTTCGACCACGTGTTATTTAGGCAACGATGACCTGACTTTACTGTTTTTCTAGTTCTTTCCACTTTTCTATGATTAGTTTGTCTTGTCCGCCAGGTTTGAAGCTCACTTTTACATCTATGGAATCGCTTCCTCCTCTTTTGCCTCTGGTGAAATCTGTGAATGGGAACATGCTGTCTTCAGCTAAGTACACTGGTAGATAAATCAAGTATTTGCCGTCTGTCCTTCTGAACAAGCGTCCTCTTCCTTCACTAACCATTTTTTTTAAACACCTCAATTATCGAAAGCACATTTTGCATTTCTACTTATTTATAGATTATGAAAGGTCAGAATAGATTATTCCTCTTCTAGATTTAGAACACTTACTTCCAATCTATGCTATTTTTAGCGCGAGCTAATTGCAGAAGCTATTTCTTCCTTTCTTCAGTTCTCCATGCTCGTCATGTTGGACATTTGTCGAGACAGCTTGGTGATTGCGCATTCATCTCCAAGCTACCACATGCACTTTTTCTCTTGGCAACCAGTTGAAAAGCCACTCTTCATTATCAGTGGGCATCTTCGTCGAAAACGCTTTGCACGATCAAACTATAAGTAAACCACTTCTTCACCCGCTTGGGTGTATCCTTTGTAGAGAGTCCGTTTAGGAAATTAAGCACGTCTTGAGAACGAACGAGATCTGTTAAAGTGACCAAACCTACAAGCCGTCCATTTTCAACCACTGGAAGTTTCTTAATTTTTCGCTCAAACATAAGTTTAGCAGCGTCCCCCAGCACTCATTTTAGGCGCTGCTGCAATCAAAGGTTTTGACATTATATCGGTAACCCTTGTCTTTTCGGGTTCTCTTAACTCGTGTATAATCCTTTTCAACATGTCCCTCTCAGTCACGATGCCAACGGGCTTCCCACCGTTAACAACAACAAGACAACCAATTTCATGCTCATTCATAACTTCAACTGCTCTCTTCACAGTAACATCAGCTTTCACAGTCACTATGTCCTTCACCATAATTTTTTTAAGCTTCAGTGACATCAAAAACACCAAACAAGTTTCGCAATGATCCTTTGTCGCTTCAATTATCTATGGATTACGAATTATAGATTCAGACTCAAATTCCGAATTCGCACTAAGATTTACGCATAGTAAGTGAAAGATGGCAGTTTAAGGCCATCGATGAATAAGAATAAATTTCTGGGCTGTTTTTCCAATTTCTCTTGCTTCTTCTACGCAAAGATGAACCTCAAAGTTTTTGGCAGTTTTCTCCTTTGCAGTAGCTTCCAGTATTGCCAAGTCGGCACCCTTAACAAACTTTTTTAGAGACTGGCACATTCCGGTATCGCCACTTATGACTATACGCTGTTTATCATAGCTAATTGAATAACCAACTGCTGGGACGCATTTTCCTACGCCGTGGAGCTTTGTCGATCCTCTATGTATGACAGAAAAAGCTTGAATTTCCATCCTCCCTATCGTTATTTTTTCTTCGTCTGACAATTCCTTCAAAATTACCCGAAATGGCATTGTGTCGCCGTAGACAGCCATAAACCCTTCAACTAAGTTTTTAGCTTCACTGCAAAAATGAGGTGTAATCAGGAATAAGTCGCTGGTTCTTCCTATCATCCTTAGAAAACCAAGGAGCGTCCATAAACCGCCTACATGATCGAAATGGCCGTGTGTTATTGCAACGGCTTTCAATTGTTCAAAATCGTAGTCAAGTTCCAACAAGTCTCTCAAAGTTCCGTCTCCCGCGTCCACTAAAATGTCGCATTTCAAGGTTGATATTAGAATCTGAGTGGCAACTCCAGCCTTCGAATATAACACTTTAACGTTCCAGTTCTTGCCTTGCCAGAAATTTAGCAACCCAAACACTCCACAGTACTAGACAAACAATTTGGCATTTTTTAATTTTACGAAGTACCCTCTCTCATGTTGAAAAGATTTCAGGTTTTGCCTCGATGCATCCGCCGTGATAAAGCATTCTATAAATTCTTTTCCTTTGTAAACATTTCTGGTTTCCTTAAACCCGTTTACAGGTCCTTACGTCGCTTTTACAGAGAAAACGGTGAGTCGTGACCAGAAATAATGGTTTTGGGATTCAACTCTCTTAACTTGTCAACGCTTTTTAAATACGCTTCTTTATCCTCAACCCATTCTGGAACTTTGCGTTGCAAATAATCCTTCTTTGACATGACAGCATCACCAACTATGGCTACAAGTCCTTCTGGCGTGTCAGCGATGATGCTTATGCTTCCAGGAGTGTGACCCGGAGTTGTTATAACCTTAACGTCTTCGGTTACGTGTGTGTCGTTCGAAATTTCCTCAACTTCTAAAGGCTTAATGCAAGCTTCTGTGAATTCAGGCCACTTAGACTGCGCTGAAAGAACTTCTTTTTCGTGTACTATCAGCTTTTTCCCTCTGAAAATGAAGTTGCTTCCAGCGTGGTCTCCGTGAAGATGAGTATTCACTACAATCTCAATGTCTGACGGCGTTAACCCTAACTCCTTAAGCCTTGACTCTAAAACTCCCCACGAACCTACTTCTCTTGCTCCTGGGTCAACGATTATTCTTTTGCTGCTTTCGATTAGCACGGTGTTGCAAGAGCCGAAGATCATCCATGAATCAAAGGAACTTTCAAGCAGACGGCCGAACTCTTCACTCGCCATTAGCAATGGGTGTCCGCGGATTAGCACGGGTAAACCCTTTTTGAAGCCGTAGAAGCTTCCGAACTCGTGTATCAAAACATCTACATTAGCCATAATTTTTCTCCTCAAACAATATTTAACTTACCCAGTACTTTTGATTATGCCATAAATCAGCAGTTAGGTACGTTTTGCTCGTTTTTTCAACTTTCCGTTTGTGCTTCTTGAAGAATGATGGCATTCTCGTCGCAGGGCATTTAAACGCTTTGTGTGTGTCCAATTAACATCGGTAGGTCTGTGATTGACGTGATTATGTAGTTTGCTCCGGAACTGATTAGCTCTTTTATGGCAGAGACTCCTGTGGGCAAGCCTACGGCAATTGCTTTTAGTTCTCTGGCACATTTCATGTCGCTGACTCCGTCTCCGACAACGATTGTCTCGTTTGGATCAACTTCTAAAGCCTTTAAGATGAATTCAAGATGTTCACTGCTGGGCTTGACATATTTTACTCTGTTTCTTGGAGTTACTGTATCAAAAAAGCGTGCTATTCTGAACCGTTTCAAAATGTAATTTGTGGATTTTTCACTGTTAATCGTGAATAAGCCGATTTTTAAGCCCATTTTCTTTAACGTCTTAAGAGTTTCAGCCACACCTGGAAGTAAGCTTGTGCTTTTTGCAGCTTCCAACTCAAATTTTTCGGCTATTGCCAAAGCTTTTCCACGGATTTCTTTGATTACTTTCTCAGATTCGCCGTTATTTTTCAGGAATATTTCAGCTTTTTTCATCATCTCGAATATGCTCTCATTTGTTGACAGGATTGAGACTGGCAAGCCCTTTTTTATGAAAAAACTTCTAACCTCTGCTCTGACAGTCTTATAGTCTAGGTTGAAGTCGGCAAGGGTTCCGTCAAGGTCAAAGATTACAGCCTTAAGCGTCATTGCATCTTTCACTTCGGTTTCGAATTTGAAGCCTAAAACATCTCCATAGACATATACTTTACGGTAAATTGAATAACGATCTTTTGACACATTATATGTAGATGTCTATGAGCCTTGAAGATTACGCAAAAAATAGTCTCTGGCCGATACTCGTTGAAACAGTTCACGCCTTAGTCATGTACCCACACCATAAGAGCTACACAAGAGAGGTTATTCTCCACGAGAAACCGAATATAAAGTCGGATGAATTGGCTGCAAGGCTTGGTATACCTTTAGGGGAAGCCTTGGTAATTTTACATGAGTTAAAGAAACAAGTTGAGTAAGCTATTGAAGTCGTTGCTAGACAAAGAAATGCTACTGCACAACGTAACGATAGGCTATGTGCGTGCCTGATGTAGGGCTCTCTCTGATTATCCGAAGTACGTCTCCTGGTTTTGCACCTATCGCTTTTACCGTTGGGTCTGAAAACCTAATCTGAGGTAGTTGGTATGGCTGAATCTTGTATTGGGCAAGCATCTGCTCTCTTTCTTTCAGTGTTAAAATTTCGTGTTTTGGAACAAGTTCATGCTTGAATATGTTGAAGGCCGGAAAGATTTTGGGCAGAAGCTCAATGTTGTTTTTCTTGGCTTCCACGCGTGCTGCATGGGTGTATTTTCCACTTGTGATTATTATTCCCTTTTCTATGTTTTTCTCTTCCATGATTTTGTGCAAATTCTTGACTATTGCTATGCCCACTGTGCCATCTTCTGGGATGCACCATATTAGGGCTTTCTTTTTCTCTTTGGGAA
>CAZRCD010000006.1:0-107583 GCA_964598485.1 uncultured Candidatus Bathyarchaeia archaeon | reverse complement strand
ATAATAGGCGCTCTCTACGGAAGACGACGCAGATACTAACGATTCTCTCATTTTTGCTTTCAAATCTACGAAATCCGCAATCTAACATGATCAGCAAATCATTTAAATGAAGAACAATTATCTAAAAGCTGATTTGGTGTGACGCATGGTTAAAAGCAAGAACCGATATTTCGGGAGTACGGGTTGGTTAAGTACTCTTTCTTTTGGGTTTTTCCTAATACTGTTCGGCGTGATCTGGATTATTACCCCGAACTTTTCCAGTGAAGTCATTGATTTTGCGAAAGATTTCCACCCTGAAAAATTGACTGAACACGTAGTCTTACTCACTCCAAAAGAGAGCCATCCAGTTGTTTATAATGCGGCTATGCAGTTCTGTCTAGTTTTTGGTGCCTTTCAAATTGTTATCTTAGTTTTAAGGTTCATATTTCATGACTCAATAAATAGGAAAAGTGGAACCATTTCCAATGTAGCCTTCTGGTTCAGCACGGGCCTCTTCTTAAATATGTTAGCAAACAAATCCATAGACTGGTTCGGCTTTCTCGCTGGATTCATAATCTCTATCGGGCTGGCGATTGTCGCAAGCAGTCTTGTCAAACTGTTCAAATAGAAATCTCCACCAGAAACAAGGTATACCCTTTCTGACCCCAGAGTGTGAGCTAATGGTTGGGCGAAACCACAGAAAACTACCTTGCTCCAGTTTTTCTGTTTGTCACTTTTTGAGGCCCAGTATGCATGTCAACCATAAAACATATCTGCAAGGTCAAAATAGTCAATTTGCCAATTTATGAACCCCTATTGTTCCCGAAATGACAAGGTGAAACGCTTCTTTTGAATCTTTTGCGTTGTCGATTTCTATGGTTCTAAAGCTGGGAAGTGAGATTTATATAGGGTTTCGTCCAACAGTCAGCTACAGACAATGCCCCTATGCTTATGGTCACAGGTTATACTTTACGTTTGAGAGAAGAGGTTAAAAATGCGCAAAGGAATGACTCAAATAAAAGTTTTCGTTTCTTGTCCTAGTGATGTTGAACAAGAGAAACAAATAGTTAGAGACGTTTGTGATAGTCTTACAAGAATGTTGAGTAGATCGAGGAATATCCAAATTATTATCATTGATTGGAGAAGAGATGTCATTCCTTTAATTACAGGAGAAAGTGCGCAATCTGTAATTGATGAGCAGATTGACCATGATTATGATATATACCTTGGAATCTTATGGAAACGATTTGGAGACAAACAATCGAATGGTCTAACGCCTACTGAAGGAGAATTTGAAGAGGCTCTTAGGCGGAAGAAAGAAACTGGAAAACCCGTAATCCAGTTTTACTTCAAGATGGATGAAATCTCTCCAAGTAACCCCTATGACACACAGCAAGCCTTAGAGGTCCAAAATTTCAGAGAAAGGATAAAGAAAAAGGATCTTGGACTCTATGGAGAGTTTAAAGGAGAAGACGATTTCCGGAGGAAAATGCTTGAAAGCATTGGGTATATTGTGGAGAATTTTAGTCACCTGACGTCTAAAAAAACCTCGATTTCAAAGATAAAATATCCTAAGGTTCCACACTACCTGAGGAGAAAAGTGTGTCCAACAAAAGATTCTAGTTCTACTGGCATGTCGTTCTTGAGAAGCGAGCTTTCCCAAGACATTCTTGATGTCATTGAACAGCATAATCGAATTGTACTTCTCAGCGATGCAGGTGTCGGGAAGACAACAGAGTTGCAGCGAATTGCTTGGCACTTCTCAGAAGATGACACTCCTTTCTATCCAATCTTCAGGTCTCTTAACAAATACGTAAATCAAGATCTTTCCGAACTATTGCCACCCTATTGGCGTGAGATCCCTGAAAGCCACCTACTCATCATTCTTGATGGGTTGGATGAGATTGAGAGTAAGAACAAGAACGATGCTATTCGTCGAATTGAATCATTCGCTGAGGAACACCCAAGCTCAAATATTATTATTTCCTGTAGAACAAACTTCTACAACTTGGAGACTAGGCTGGCAACAGGAACACTAAGCGGATTTTCCTCTTATGCGCTCCTTGATCTGGATAGCGTAGAGAGAGAAAAGTATATAACGACAAGGTTAGGTGACCGAGCAAGAGATTTTGAAAGGATCATCTTTAGAAATCAACTTCAGGATCTTTTGAAAATACCCTTTTACTTGATGCACTTGGTCGGATTGTTTGAAGCGGACTATGCATTGCCAGAAAGCAAAGCCAAAATATTTGAGCAGTTGCTGATTGCTCGAATCCAGCTTGATGTAGATCATTTCAGAACAACGGTCGAATTGGATGAAAAGCGAAATACAATAATTGAAACACTTGAACGTCTTGCTCTTGGAATGGAAGTCTTTGGCAGAAATTACATTACTGACGATGAGTATCAACAACTCATTCCTAATGAACCACTACGAACATTGATTAAGCACTGTACAGTATGGAAGAAAAGTGAAAGAGATAAGGTAACGTGGCAGTTTGAACATAACAACTTCCAGGAATATCTCGCGGCAAGAGTGCTCTCACGGAAATCGCTTCAGACTATAATGGACTTCATTTCTTTTGAACCAGATCACCTAAAAGTGATTCCGTCATGGGTAAACACACTTTCCTTTCTTCTAAGCATTTCTGATGACCGTGATTTATTCAATTGGATTCTAGACAACGAACCTGAACTCGCTGTGAAGTTTGAACCGGATAAAATTGAAATTGCCACCAGAATCCACATTTTCAAAGAAATCTTCAATAACTACAAAGCAAAGCAAATTTGGATAAACCGTGACAAATTCAGATATAGCGAGCTTGCACAGTTCGGGCAATCCGAAGAGATCATCAATTTCCTATTGACTGAGGCAGAAACTGCAACACACTACACAACCATTTGTAATGCAATTGAACTGCTAGGTCAATTAAAGATTCCTGCTAGGCTAAGGCAACGTGCAACCCGACTTTTGATAGGGCGTGCTCTTGACGGTAATAAAGGTGAAATGGTTCAAAGTGGAGCACTGATCGCATTAGCAAGGTTGAAACTTAACTCACAGAGAGTTATCAACGAGATTGTACCAACACTACGTTCATCAAACAGTGATTCGGTACGGTATGGACTATATTATCTCCTTCACAATAGCGATTATCTTGATGAAAACATTGAAGTATTCATAGAAGGGATTGAATACGTTCGACTTGATTCTACAATCGGTGGGGAGATAAGACTAGGTGGTGAACATGGACAGTTAAATACGGGACTTGAGAAAGCAAAATCACCAGAAGCGATAAGGAAAATCTTCACGTACTTCAAAGAAAATCCTAGAGATTTGGATGACGCATTTTTTGAAAGAAGCATACCAATTATTGTTGAAAACGCTGCAAATGCTTACTCTATAGAGCCCTTGCTTTTCGAATCGGCTTTAGACTTATTCACAGTTTTAACAAGTAAACATCTGGAGAAAGAGGCCAGACAGTTTGTCTGTTTCTTTGATAAGACAAATACGCGACTTCAAGCATTTCAAAAGGTGTTTGCAGAAAAAAGGAGTAGTGACGACTTCATTGTTCTTGCCACTTTGGCTGATGCAAAGTGTATTGAGTTCTTTGTCCAACAATACGAAGAGCGCAACCTCACAAACAACGATGTTTGGACATTCCAGAGTTATCTTGGATGGAAAAATCATGATTTATTTTTACCCTTTAATAAACTTGTTAATGAAAAATCTCGCAACAAGTTTGTCATTCCACCAAGAAGAGACATTGACGGAGAAAGAAAACAACGCAGACGATGTGATATTGACTTACTCTTTGACAGACAGGCATTTCTTAATGAAATCAAACTCATTTTTGACACTGAACAGAAACAGACCTTCACAAGTAAAGAACTCTTAGAGGTTATGACTCACCGCTGGGATAGTCCACACTATTCAGATTTGGCAATTCATACTCTGCACAAGATTGCAGGTAACCAAACTGTATCGCTTGAGACTGCAATTCAAATTGTGGAAAGGAACTGGGATCGGTTTTGCATTAGTAACATATACGAATATCTCGAACACGATAAGGAGATAATTATTTCAAAGGAACAAAAGGATTGGATAACTAACTGGTGCTGCTCCAATCTCACTAAAGTTGATTTTAAGACAGCTCTCGTCACAAAGCCAAATCGCCAGTTCAGTGCCAACTGGCTAGCTATTTGGTTATGGTTTTTCCTAAGAAAATTGAATCTTACTTATCCAAAGGACGTATTGCTTGATATGCTTTCGTTTGATTGGGTTGAAGGGAGTCAAATGCTTGGGATTGAATATCTCGAGGAACGATTGAATGAGACTGAGATAACTGCGAGGATCCTAGAGAATCTGCAGAACGGCATCCAGAATAATGATGTTTTGAAGAACCACATTGACTATTGCAAGAGGAAGCATGTCAAAGAAGCTTTGTCTTTTGCTTTGCGTGAGATTACTAACACAGACAGAGACGGTCAAGTGCGGAGTGTTGCACTGGAGACTGTCTGTGAACTGTCAGAAACATTATCTGACTTAGAACAAATGCTGCCTGAGATTACGGATGATTTCAAATGGAATGTTGTTGAGCAACTCGTCAAATGCAATAGCAGGTATTCCCACAAATTCCTTCTAGAGGTTTTGGCAAATGGAGATGAACAAGAACAACTCAAGGCTGCTGAGTATTTAATTGAGCTTCAGGACAAAGAAGGTTTGAAATATTATGTTGAGTGGATGAGAAGGCACAAACAATTCCGTGAGGGATGGTTCGACAGGTCTCCTTTTTTATCCTTGCGGACTTCCGAATCAGTACCATTTCTTATTGAATTATTGGAAATAAGTTACCAAGATGATTTCGTGCAAGATGAGTTTCGAAGGTTAGACAGTGTTGTTTTAGATACTCTTACAGCAATAGCCTTACAATCGGACAAACAATATATCGAAGTCAAGGAGGCCCTAGAGCTTTTTATCAAGGAGCATTCTTCAATGATCAAGGATGTAAATTTTCTGTACGTTTTTCTGGAAAGACTTGAACGAAGATACTATGTAATCAAAAGCGAGAAACCAGATATCAGTGATGTAATTAAAAAGTTGAGCAAGATCTATCCGCATGATTGTTAATTACGATTACTTTGGAATTGGTGATACTGCACTTAAATGAACATATCTGGCCCGCTTTCCCTCTGCTCAGATTTCCCCCTTGCTCCGGAAGTTCGGGAACGATAAAGGGTTGTACCTCTTCGATTCCATGATCACAAAATTGGAGTAGATAGTTGCTGCACAAATTGGAGTTAGCCTTATTTAAACACCTATTGGCTATTTTCGTCTTATTTTTTCATAAAGTCTCTCATACATATCTCGTAATGGCTTTATTCGCCAATCCGAACCTAATAGAAAACATGCTATCAAACCAATAACAAGCGAAAGACACGCTGCTAGCAAGACTGAAAACAGTATTTCCAATATTGGCATTATTGGCTCCCAACATATACTTGGTGGTTCTCCCCTAAAAATGTAGCTTGTTTCTTATGTTTATTGAGGAGTCATAGGTCTCAAAAGATTAATTTAAAACCGCTCATTTTATTGTAGTTAGAGTTGATATGCGGGATATTATATATTCTGAGTGTGTTCCAGCGGGAACGTTAGTGAAAACATTAGTCGGATTTGTTTCTTCACTTGTCTTATGCATTTTGTTGATAGTAATCGCGGTTGGCGTTGCAATTCAAAATCCCTTTTTGATCGTTGTCTTAGTGTCTCCTTTAGCGTTTGTGTTATTTTTATTTTGGAATTATCGAGGTATACAGATACACGTGACCAACAACGAACTTTCAATCAATTACGGCTTTTTCAATCACAAACACATTCCAATATCAAATATAGTCTCTTGTAAACACACCAAAACCCCTCTTTCCAAATATGGAGGAACAGGCGTCAGATATTGCTTTACCGACCGCTCTTGGGCTTACACAACATCATTAGGCGACGCGGTTAAAATAACCCAGCAAAAAGGAAAACCCTTCGTTTTCTCTTCGAATAACCCTGAAAAACTCTGCAGCATCATTAATCGAATTAAAGAACATGCTCCAGACTGCCCATTTTAACGCACACAAAAAAGTTATATTAATACTCTGTTGAAAGGTTTAGGTTATTGCGAGGAAAGCAAGACATGGTTAAGTATGTTTTTGTCACGGGCGGCGTTTTAAGCTCGGTTGGTAAGGGTATTGTAACTTCTTCAATAGGAAAAATGCTTCAAGCAAGAGGGTTCAAGGTTACAGTTATAAAAATTGACCCTTATGTGAATATTGACGCTGGAACGATGAATCCCTACATGCATGGTGAGGTTTACGTAACTGACGACGGAGGCGAGACGGATTTAGACTTGGGAGGGTATGAACGTTTTCTCGATCTGAACCTGAAAAAAGAGAATAACATCACCACGGGCATGGTATACAAAGCAGTTATTGAAAAGGAAAGACGGGGCAGCTTTCTGGGAAGATGCGTCCAAATCGTGCCCCACGTAACTAATGAAATCAAAAACCGCATACGCACCGTTGCAAAACACTCCAAAGTTGATGTTGCATTAACAGAGGTCGGCGGAACCGTCGGAGACATCGAAGGCTTACCCTTTCTAGAAGCTATTAGGCAAATGCGTCTGGAAGAAGGCTACGAAAACACGTTATACGTGCATATTGCTTTGGTTCCAATACTGGACGTTACGAAGGAGATGAAAACAAAACCTCTCCAACACAGCGTTAACGAGTTGAGACGCATCGGTATCCAACCAGACGTCATAGTTGCCAGATGCACAAAAATGATAAACTCTGAGGCTTTAGGAAAAATAGCTTTATTCGGCACAATACCTGAAAACGCTGTGTTCTGCTCTCACAATGTCGAAACAATCTATCAAGTTCCACTCATCTTAGACAAGCAAGGGATGGGCAAATTCGTCTGCAAAAGACTTGGATTCCCAGAGCGCAAACCCGACTATAAAGAGTGGAGGGATTTTGTGAACGCCATATCAAATCCTGAACATGAGGTGAAAATTGGTCTAGTGGGCAAGTACGCTGGGTTGGCAGACAGCTACGTAAGTATGAATGAAGCATTGCGGATTGCTGGGGCAACATGTAGAACAAAAGTCAAAATTAGGTATATAGAAGCTGAAAAGTTCGAACAAAACCCAAAGGAGATTGAAATTCTCAGAAATTTTGACGGCGTATTTGTTCCTTATGGTTTTGGTCCAAGAGGCACGGAAGGAAAAATAATGGCAATTAAGTTTGCAAGAGAAAACAACATACCGTTTCTTGGAATATGCTATGGCTTCCAACTAGCCGTAATAGAGTTTGCACGTCATGTATGTGGCTTGGAGAACGCGAACAGCACAGAAATCAACCCGAATTCGCCTAATCCAGTTATTGACCTAATGCCTGAGCAGAGAGGAATAAAATACAAAGGTGCCACAATGCGGTTAGGTGCTCATAAAATAATAATAGAACCAAACACAATTGCGCACAAACTTTATGAACGCCAAGAAATTTACGAACGCCACCGCCACAGATTCGAAGTAAACCTAGACTATTCAGAGGCTTTTAAGAAAAACGGCCTAGTATTTTCCGGCAAAAGTGCAGATGGAAGGAGAATGGAAATTTTGGAACTGCCGGACTGCTTCTTCTTTTTCGCCTCACAATTTCACGGAGAATTTAAAAGTCGCCCAGGAAAACCAGATCCAGAATATTACGGTTTTGTCAAAGCATGCATGGACAGGAAGCTGGGCAGAGCTAAACCTAAATTTTAACGACATTTTCATCGCTTTTGGCGGTTTAGTCGAATCTAGATATATCATTCGGGTTTTCGGTAAGTGGTTACTCTAGTTTCAATGTTTATGTAAGCTCAAACTCCTCTGTTTTGGGGTAAAACATTTCAAGTTTTATTCCCATTCGATTGTTGCAGGAGGTTTATGAGTTATATCATAAACAACCCGTGTTACCTCTGGAATCTCATTAGTCATTCTTGTTGAGATATTTTCCAGCACTGCGTAGGGGATTTTAGCAAAACTCGCAGTCATTGCTTCACGACTTTCTACAACCCTGATAGAAACAACGTAACCATAAGATCTAGCATCGCCTTTGACACCAGTGGCTTTAGTGTCAGTTAAAACAGCGAAATACTGCCACAAATTCTCTTCCAACCCACTCTTCTCAATTTCTTCTCTCACAATTCTATCCGCTTTCTTCGCGATTTCGACTTTCTCTTCAGTTAATTCACCGATGATCCTGACCGCCAGTCCTGGACCCGGGAATGGTTGTCTAGAAGCTATTTCCTTCGGCAACGAAAGCATCTCAGCAACCTTTCTAACTTCATCTTTGTACAAATCGCGAAGCGGTTCAACAATTTTCTTAAACATGATTTGCATAGGTAAACCAGCGACATTATGGTGTGTTTTTATTTTGTCCGAGAATTTTCTAAAGCCAGATTCAATTCTGTCCGGATAAATGGTTCCTTGAATTAAGTATTCTGCGCCTGTTCTTTCTGCGATTTCTTCGAAAACCCGTATGAATTCCTCTCCTATGATTTTCCTCTTTGTTTCAGGCTCAACTACTCCGTTGAGTTTTGTCAGAAATCTCTCTCGTGCATCTACCATTATCAGGCTTATCTTAAACTTCTCAAAGACATTTCTCACAAATTCCGGTTCTTTCTCTCGCATAAATCCGTGGTCAACGAAAACTGCTGTAAGTCTGTTGTCTATTGCTTTGGCTGCAAGGGCTGTTGCCACGCTTGAATCTATGCCCCCGCTTAGGGCTATTATTGCTTTTCCATCACCAACCTCTGCCTTTATTTCTTCTGTTGCTTTTTCTACCACGTCCTCTATTTTCCAGTTAGGTTCGCATTTGCAGACTTCAAAGATAAAGTTGCGGAGCATTTGCATACCCTTTTTTGTGTGAACAACCTCTGGATGCCACTGCAACCCATAGATCGGCTTCATCTTATGCTTAAAAGCGGCAACTGGACAATTTTCTGTATGGGCTAAAACCTCATATTCATCGGGAATGGAGAAAACAGTGTCGCCATGGCTCATCCAAACCTTCTCTCTACCATCTAACCCCTTCAAGACACTCACAGGCCTGTCAATAGTGACATAGGCTATTCCATACTCCCTCTGTCTGGATGGCTCAACTTTTCCTCCAGCCATCTGGGCTATGAGTTGATGTCCATAACATAGACCTAAAACTGGCAGGTCTAAATCAAGAATGCTTGGGTCTGGTTTTGGTGTATTCGGCTCATAAACGCTGGCTGGTCCTCCTGAAAAAACTAGTCCTTTTACGTTGAATTTTTGGTTTAGAAGCTTGATTTTTTCTGGTTTTATGTCGTGGGGAACCAGTTCGGAATAGACTCCGTACTCCCTGATTCGTCTTCCTATTAGGTGGCAGTACTGTCCGCCGAAGTCGAGCACAAGTATGGTATCATATTTCATTGCTGCATCTTCTCACACTGGGAAATAAATGCTGTCGTATCTACACTAATAAGTTAAGTTGTTATCGCTAGGTGTAAAGATATTTCTGCAATTCCCATGAGGTTATTTCATTTTTGTTGTTTGGTGCGTGTGGTTCATACTCCTTCCATTCCTGCTCTTTAAGCTCTATGTACTTCTCTGCGTTCTCCTTACCCAAGGCCTTTATGCAAATTTCATCGCTTTTCCACTCTTCCAAAGCTTCCTTCAGTGATGTAGGCAAACCTCCAACGCCCAGCTCTCTACGTTGAGCATCGTTGAGGTGATAAACGTTTGTTTCCACAGGCTCTCTTGGTTCAGTCTTCTTTCTGATGCCATCCAGCCCAGCCTCAAGTATCACAGCATACCCAAGATAAGGGTTACACAGTGGGTCTGGGCATCTGAATTCTATCCTCGCCTCTCCTTCTTTTCCACCGAAATATTCCGGCACTCTTATCAAGGCTGAACGATTTCGTCTACTCCATGCAATGTAAATTGGCGCCTCATAACCAGGCACCAGCCTCTTATAACTATTAACAGTAGGCGCTACAATAGCACAGAGTGCCCTAGCATGCTCCAAGAGGCCGCCAATGAAATATCGGCATTTCTGCGAGATGTGTGCGTAGCCTTTGTTGTCATAAAATATGTTTTTGTCGTTTTTTGGGTTGAAGAGACCGACATGGATGTGCATGCCATTCCCTGGCTTGTCAATCCATGGTTTTGGCATGAATGTTGCTATCCAGCCGTATTTTCTGTCCGCCACAGCCTTGGCTGCAAACTTATATCGCATGATGTTGTCAGATGTGGTTACAGGGTCTGAGTACTTGAATGTGATCTCGTTTTGGGCTGAGCCGACCTCATGTTGTCCTCGTTCTACGATGAGTCCCATGGAAGATAAAGCGTTGGACAAGTCCATCCTGTAGGTTTCTGTTATGTCCCGACCCGGAGTTATGTCAAAATATCTCTCTTTGTCTATGAGGTGGTTTTCAACAGGGTAAACATCACCTTCTTCACTTTTCTGTACAAGATAAAATTCTAATTCAGCCGCAGCTGTTGGTTCGTACCCTTCTCGTAACGCCTTTTCTGTGGTTTTTTCACAAATATGTCTTGGGTCGCTTTCAAAACTTTTACCATTGGGGCGGTGTATGTTGCAAATGAAGCTTGCAACACTTTTGTCGTAAAAGTAGTGGGGGCAAACGGCGAACGTGGATGCATCAGGTTTCATGACCATGTCGCTTTCTTCTATACTAACTCCACCCATTATAGAAGAGCCGTCAAAACCGACACCTTCTGCCAAAGCGTTTTCCGCTTCTTCTGTTGGAATTGTCCTACCTTTAAGGAACCCAAGCGTATCTGTGAAGTGTAGAAGGATGTAATCGGCGTTGCTCATCAGCTTCAAATTGGTGTCAAAGTTTCGAATTACTTGAGACCTATCGAATGTCGTCGTATTCCCTCCTATGACAAGTTTGCATAAAAAACAATTATCTCTGCAGATATAAAAGCTTAATTGGTGGTTTTCGAAGTAAATGTTAAATAGGTATATGTCTTAATTGGATAAGTGTGCAATATCGGTGAGCGTAATGAGTTTAGACAAGACAGATGTCAAAATCTTAAAAACGTTACTTAGTGACGCGAGGCTTTCATCACGTCAGATAGCTAAACAATGCGGTGTTTCCATAGGCACAGTTCTTTCACGAGTGAAAAAGATGAAGAAGGAAGGGATAATAAAGGGCTATTCGGCTCTGCTTGATCAAGAAAAACTTGGCTACGAATTGACAGTTGTTAGCGAAATAACAGTTTCAAAAGGAAGGCTTTTAGAAATGGAAAACGAGATTGCAAGACTCCCAAACGTCTGCTGCGTATACGACGTAACAGGCTTGATAGACGCAATCATAGTCGCGAAATTCAAGAACCGAGAAGAACTAGGCAAATTCACCAAACGTCTCCTAGCCCTACCCTACGTAGAAAGAACAAATACTCACGTAGTGTTAACAACAATAAGAGAAGACTTCCGCATAATCTGACCAACAGCGTCACCATACCCTCTCCTTTATTTAACAATTCGAAAAGCAAGATCAGTCAAATACAGTATTATCAGTATTATTGGATTGATCATATTAATTCTCTACTAATATTCTATAGCAGTCCATTGTCACTATTAGACATACATGGCATATTTCTTAGTCTTTCCCATGCTTTGCAACCAAATAGTCTCTAATTGTCTCCTTAGACATAATATGAGCATTATGAACCATACGGGATTAGATACTCAGTATAGAAGTATTACCATTAGATACTAGCGCACGCTGAAAAATGCTTATTCAACAATTGAAGACAGAAGCTTTCTCGGCAAAGCTTCTTTCTCGAAAGAAGGTTTTGTGGACCGGGCGGTTTTCACACTTAATTAAGTGCAAGTCATTAAAATCAAGAGTCTACCCATTCTTTCCTATGCAAAATTTCCATCCTCCTTTCTTTTCTTTGGCAGTGAAAACTTTTATTTATATGTCACAAAAGATGCATATATATGAACAAATAAGTTCATAGTACGTGTTAAAATGAGAGGCTCAACTGAGATTGTGATCAAGGCTCTTGGTAATTTCGTAAATGAATTCATTTCAAAAAGTGTGCAAACGACTGAGAAGTTTATTCATACAAAATTGAATGATAAAATGCCAAAGAATGATGGAGTACCAATAGTTCTGACGGCTTCAGTGATTGAAATGAGTAATTTCAATCTTAATCCATTCATAGCATTTTCAGGGGGTTTTCCGCTAGTTCTTCCCAAGTATATCTTAAGGAAAAAACTTTATCCAAATTCTGATTTCAATGAAGATGGTACAGCAAAGTTTGCACCTTATGGATTAAGAAAAGTTGAGACATTGTTAATCAAAGAATTTGGAGAGAAAAATGTAGTCACCGTGCACCCTCATAATCTTCATAGATTTATCGGACCAAAAACAAAGGTCGTTGGGATTTCTACGATGGATCCGCTAGGTATAGGTTTTGTTAGCAGAACTTACACGAGTATTCTAGGCTTAAATGGAAAGCCTGCGAGTCTTGTAGAATTTGAAAGTCTACTTTCTAATTTCATGTTCAGAAAATATAAGCCTAAAATTATTGTTGGTGGTTCAGGTGCGTGGCAAATATCAAGGGCAAATATGCAAGACGAGCTTGGTATAGATTCGATTGTAATTGGACAAGCAGAACACTCTGTTATGGAAATCTTCAGAAAAGCATTAGATGGTGAAGAGCTTGATAAAGTGATCACAACGCAAATGCCTGAAAGGAAAGAAGTTCCTACTATTGAAAAGCCTTCACTGTACGGAACAGTTGAAATAACGCGTGGTTGTGGTAGAGGATGTGCCTTTTGTTCGGCTACTATGCGTCAGCGAGATTCTTTTCCTTTGGAACATATTCTGAAAGAAGTTAAATTGAACGCAAATAGTGGAACAAGAATGATTCTTCTTCAGACAGATGATATATTTCTATACAAAACGAAACGAAATTTCATTCCAAATAGAGAAGCTATCGTTAAGTTAATTCAAAGTGTGGATAAAGTCGAAGGTGTCAATCTCATACAAATTGCTCACGCTTCACTTGCACCTGTCGTTTATGATAGAAAGATTGTGGAGAAGATAGCACCAGCTCTCGTCGAGAAATCTATGTGGGTTTGCAACGGCAAACCTTGTGCTTCCATTGAAGTTGGAATAGAAACGGGTAGTACGCAACTAATGAAAAAGTATATGGCAGGAAAGATGTTGCCTTACAAGCCCGAGCAATGGCAAGACATTGTTGTCCAAGCAATAGGAACCCTAAATGACAATGACATTTGTCCATTAGCAACTCTGATTTTAGGTTTGCCTGGGGAACAAGAAGAAGATATACTTGCTACACTCGAACTACTCGACAGGCTCAAAAAAGCTAAGATTTTCTATGTTCCACTCCTTTTCACATCAGAAGAAGAATCCATTCTGAAAAGGCAAAGGCATAAAGATCTAAAAGACCTTGATGAACTCCAGTGGGAGATTATTTCGAGATGCTGGAGGCGTAATTTTGATTTGTGGGCACCTAACCTAAACAAAATTGCTTTGTTTGGCACTCTATTAGCATCTCCTTATTATAGGTGGAAGCATGGTAGGAAAATTGTTAAACCCATCATGAAGTTCTCCGGATTAGAGAATCTATTTGTGAATAGGAAATCTGGAATCGAGTGTCAACCACAATACTGTGCTTCTAGTTTTAACATGGAGGATAAAAAATGATAAGACATTTGCTGAGGAGTGATTAAGATGTCGTTCAAAAGAATCGTGCTAGTAAAACCACGTGGAAAGAGAGGCTTGAGTTTCTCAGTCGATGTAATTCCAATAGGTTTAGAGTACATCGCCGCATCAATAGAAAAGGAAGTTGATGATGTCCACATAGTTGATATGGAACTTGAAGAACAACCATTCCAATATTTTCTTGATATTTTTGATCCTGATTTGGTTGGTATATCAATGTCAGCGACGGATCATGATGAAGGCTTGCGACTTGCAAAAATCGCTAAGAAAAGTGGTGTTACAACAGTATTGGGAGGCTATCATCCGACTGCTATACCAGATGAATTGCTTTCACATTCGCAAGTTGATATTATTGTCAGGGGCGAGGGTGAACTTACGATGAAAGAACTTGTGCAGAAAGGGGCTCCTGAAGGTGTTCTTGGAATTTCATATAAGAAACGTAAACGAATAATCCACAACCCTGACAGACCACCAATAGGAGATTTAGATTCTTTGCCTTTTCCAGCAAGACATCTTAGAAGGCACAAATACAAAGATCGTATGAACAGCAATGGCAGAGAATTTGATGTGATTACTATGTCGCGTGGCTGTTGGGGAAGGTGTAGTTTTTGTTGCGAGCCATATATGAGTAAAGGTCGTATGCGATTTAGGTCTCCTGAAAACATAATAAAAGAATTGTTTGAAATTATAGCTTTTCATAATGAAAAACCACTCCAAATTTTTGTGACAGATCCTCATTTTATGGGCGACCCTAAAAGGATAGATCACCTATGTGACTTGTTACAAAAAAATGAATTAAATCTAGTGTTTTCTGTCATGACGAGAGTGGACAGTATCACCAGGTACCCTGAACTCATCAAAAAAATGTGTAACAGCGGTATTCTTAGTTACGAGTTAGGGTTTGAAAGCCCAAACCAAAAGGATTTGAATTATGTAAAGAAGGGTATAACACTTGATATGCAGAGAAAGGCTGTAAAAATATTAAGGGATAATAGTGCAGATGTATCTGGGACTTTTGTTATTGGTTTGCCTGGCCAAAGTGAAGAAGAGATAAAGCAATTCTCGGTGTATGCTAAAAAAATCGGTTTGATGAACTGTGCATTTGGTATAGCAACACCATTCCCTAAAACAGAATTTTATGAGAAGTTGGAAAAAGATGGCCTAATCTTTGAGCGAGATTGGACAAAATATGATGAAATGCACTCTGTGTTTAAGTTAAACCCATTAAGTGCCAAAAAATTGGAAGAACTGGAGAGTTACTGCATGGCAAGATTTTGGACATTGAATACATTCTTGGACAGGGCTAGAGTTTTACAAAAACGTTCGGGTGATAAGATGTCATTAAAAGAATTTGCAGATGAAATGATTGCAAAAGTAAAGTTCGCCAGAAATGCGGGTTACGACCTGAGGAAAGAAGGACTTGAAGATCATATCAAAACAGTTTTAGGTGCGATTGTAGACGCTGAAACCGAAGAGAAAGAAAGAAAGATATGTATGCAAGATGTCGTAGAAATGTCGAATTTCCTCAAAATTTTAGGATCACAAACTATCCAAATTACTTTAAGGTATGACAGCCAAGCAGTAAGTTATGTTATAAAAACCACAAGCAGAAGTGTGGATTACATAAAAATTGTTCCTAGAAAACAAGACAACGCAACTATAGATATAAATATCGATTTAGATGACGTGATTGATTCATTCAACAGCTATTCAGCATTTAATCTAATGAGTTATGTTTACTTATTGAAGCAAGCACGGAATATCAACGGTATTTTGAATGTACTTAGGTTATGTGCTGCATTAACAACTGATTTAGGCCGTTCTTATCTGAAAGATAAATTCATGGGCGATTAAATGATTGATATTAATGGAATTAAAGGAATATGGAGAACATATGGTCTCGTACGGAAACTTTCTGCGATAAACGGTTCGAATGTTAGCAAGACATTATTAGATCGTGTAATGTATAATTCTGAAACATTGCCTCCTTTAGGAAAGGAATACTGGTGGTTTCTTTTCTTTGGTCAAAATGGAGAGAAGCCGATACAATTAATGTTACTGATATTCAGAAAACATGGAAAGAAAATGTTGTTCAACGATAAAGAGATGGTACTTAGAAACTTAGGAAAAAACAAATTCCAAGCTGTCACTGCTGGCTGGGTATATGATGGAAAAAGACTTCATGATTTAGGAGATACGAACGCCATTACAGAAATTCAAGGGGAAAAGATAGTTTCTGAGATTTCAGGTCAAAAGATGATACTTAGCGGTGGTTTTCCAGATTACAGACTAAAGGTAGGTGACACCATTGATTTGAATATCAAAAAAGCAAATTACCTTGAGGATAAAGATGCATGTGGCGTATTCATACCTCCATTTGGCATGGGTTGGGTGGATATCTTCTCAGACGCTGATGGTACCGTATTAGGAAAAAAGTTCAAGGGAACAGCACATCTACAAAAAGTTGTTGGTACCACAATATTCGGACCATTTTATTGGGGAAGAATAATTTTTCAAAATGGTTCTGTAGCGCAATTTTTCTGTCTTAAAACTGGGAAAGATTCGAAAAAATATTTTCACAGATCCCTAACTTTTTATGACCATAAAAATAATGAAATTATCAAATTCAATAATCCAAAGCTGAAAATATCAAAAAGAAAAGCCGGTACGCTTCTATGGATTGTTGAAGGAAAAGATAATAGCAAAGACTTTAGAATCGTATTGGAAACTTATGCTAAAAAACAATTTTCTATGAAAGGTGGCGGTTCACAGGTTTACGTTGAATATGCTGTTATACCTAAGGAGCTTAGTCTGAAGACCAAAGACCGAGCAATTACTTTAGATGATTTGGGTAGAGGTGTGGGAACATTTGAAGATGCATACTGGTAAACCATTAAAAAAATGCAGCCTTTGTTTCCAAAACTTTGGTGATTTCATCTAATATCTCTTGAATTTTGCCCTTTACTTTTTTCCATGTTTCTTGGACAGGAATAGCCACATAAACATACTTGAGTCTTTTACCTTGTTCCACCTTTCTACTTATAAATCCATCTTGGCCCAATTTTTTGATATATTTCCGTATTGTTCGTTCTGAAAGATTTAGCTGATTTTCAATTTGTTTTATAGTTAATGAAGATTTCAGTAAAAGATTATAAATCCTAATTTCCGTTGTTTTAAAATCAAGGAAACCTAAAATAGTGTTCAGTAACTCTATCGGCTTTTTTCTTCCCTTCAGTACATTTTCCATATCTGCAATGTAATTTCTTTTTATCATAATTTATACTATGAACAAATTCCTATTTAAATTTTCACATGTATGAACTGCTAGCTTCCGGGCATTTCTCCAGAAAAGCGCACACGGTGTAGTTCAGGGCATCTGCATAGCTTTCTACATGCAATAGGTGGGTGGGTAGTTAGAACTCCAAAATTCCATTATTGCCGTTTAACTAGTGTGTGTACTCGACACCTCGAAATGTAGGTGAGCTTTGTCCTGCTATTCTCGCGCGTTATTTGAAAAAGTTTTCATGCTCATTTCTAACAGAGATTATTGTCTAAAATTTGCTTGAATCTTGCTTAAATGTGGACCGGGCGGGATTTGAACCCGCGGCCTCCGCCTTGCGAAGGCGGCGTTCATACCAAACTGAACTACCGGCCCCCTTATATTTTCGTTAAAGAACTCGCCAACTTTAAGATTTCTGTTAATAACTTTCTGATCAGCATGGTCAACGTTTCCTTTCCGTTCCGATAACTTAACAACATATGAAGATTCAAAGCAATTTTTAAATATAATTAGCTTTACAAGAAGCGGAAGTGTATTAGTGCACAGAAGCTATTTTCCTTTTGCCTAACATCGTCATGCTAGGTATGATTTTTACGGATCAGTCCGATCCTGAGTGATTCGCCATCGATCTTGTAGTCTGCAACATACGCCTCTTTGGGCAGTTCAGCTTTACGTATCGATATTGACAAGGTCTCTGAAGCAATGTAGTCCCCATGGGTGATGAAAACTTCGCAGAGTCTTGGTCCTGCTTCATAATAAACCTCAATTTGATCAGCTATATCGAAACCAGCATCTTTACGTTGATTCTGTATGCGACGCACGATCTCACGTGCCAAGCCTTCCTTTTTGAGTTCTTCAGTAACGATTGTGTACACTCCAACAATGATGCCTTGTTCTTCTTCCACGGTGTACCCTTCTTTTGGTTGAGTGCGAACTTCAATTTCTTTCGGCAGCAAAGTAATGACATCACCATCCACTTCAACTTTAAAGCTCTGGTCCTTCTTGAGTGTCTGGAGGAGAGCATCAGCACCCATACTGGCCACGGTTGCACATAACTTTGGCAAGAGTTTTCCATACTTTTTGCCGAGCAAATGTGGTAACAGTAATATCTCATAATTGACCAACTCCCTTTCTTGCGTGGTTAAAAATAACTCCTTTACGTTCAGTTCATCTTTGACCAAATCTGTCAAACCTTTCAGTCGCTCGAGCATAGCTTCTTCTGCTACAACCTTTACCTCTTTCAACGGCTGCCTTAGCTTTATTCCCGCCTTGTTACGGGCTGAACGGGCTAGACCACAAATTTTGACAGCTAAATCCATATCTACCATCAGTTTTTCATCGACAAGAGACATGTCAGCTAGTGGCCAATCGTTATGATGCACGCTCTTCGGAGCGTTAGGTTTTACACTGCATACCAGATTCTGGTACATCTCTTCGGCGAGAAAAGGAAGGGATGGTGCTAGAAGTTTGATAATTGTTGTCAAACAGGTGTATAATGTCGTGTAGCCAGTTTTTTTATCCGTGTCTGCTTCGCTCTTCCAGAATCTTCGCCGTGAACGACGAACGTACCATTTTGAGAGTTCATCTACAAATTGCTCCAAGCTTGCAGTTGCCCTAAACGCATCATATTTTTCTAGGCAATCGGTGACGTCTTGAACAAGCACCTGAAGCTTCGACAATATCCAACGATCTAAAAGTGAGTATTCGGTTGTGACATCCTTCGGAGTCCACTTGTCTAAGTTA
Organism: uncultured Candidatus Bathyarchaeia archaeon; assembly: GCA_964598485.1. GTDB lineage: Archaea > Thermoproteota > Bathyarchaeia > Bathyarchaeales > Bathycorpusculaceae > SOJA01. The sequence goes on along the minus strand of CAZRCD010000006.1, from coordinate 88,810 downwards.
GCGTATGTGACGAAGAAGCTGTAAACATTCCATAACGGGATGAAGAACCGTCGCTTAACTTCCTCCGCTAATGTATAGCCGAAAAGCAGGTTCTTTTCCGGTCTACTCCTACAGTAAATCCACCGCATAACGTCAGCACCTGTAGTTTCGGCAGCGTCGTCAAACTCGATCATATTGCCTGAAGACTTATGCATTTCCTGCCCCTTCTCGTCCTGCACCTGGCCGTGACCAAAGCAAGTGCGAAAAGGTGGTCGCCGCTCTAGGATTGTGCTCATGGCTAGCATGGAGTAGAACCAGTTTCGAAACTGGCCTGGTAAGGATTCGCAGATGAGATCGGCTGGAAACCATTTTTCCCAGTAATCCCTGTCGTGTCGATAATCAAGTGTCGAATAGGCTACAATTCCAGCGTCTAGCCACGGATTGCCCACATCGAGAATACGAGAAATAACTGCTCCACACTTCGAACATTTGATTTTAACCATGTCTATCCACGGTCGATGAGGCGTGTGGCCTTCGAAATCCTTCCAACCCTCGACGGCTCGCGATTTTAGCTCTTCCTTACTGCCTATGGCATCAAAGTTTCCACACTTCGGGCACTCCCATATTGGCAACGCCAAGCCCCAATATCTCTTCTTGGAAATCATCCAATCTTCCATATTTCGTAGCCAATCCAACTCCTGACGTAGACCAAAATCTGGAATCCAGCGAACCTCTTTGGCAACTTCCATGATTTGATAACGCAGATTTTCTTCCTTCTCTTGTTCAGAGATTTTTTCAAGAGGCTTGTCAAGTTTCGTTCCCATAGAGATGAACCACTCATCGACAAGGCGAAACACCAACTCGCTGTCACAACGCCAGCAAACAGGGTAGCGATGCGTGTAATCTTCCACCTTAAGGAGCAAGTCTTTCTCTTTCAAGTTCTCTATGATTGGCTGAGCCGATTCATAAACATGGGTTCCTGTAAGCCAACCGAAACCATCAACAAAGACTCCGAACTCGTTTAGCGGAGCCACAGTAGGCAGGTCATATTGCTTACCAAGCTCCAAGTCTTCTTTTCCACAGCCAGGCGCGATGTGGACGATGCCAGTTCCCTCGACTTCGCTTACTTCTTCCCAAGGTATAATGTGGTGAGCGTCAACTGCCCCTAGGTTTTGCTCAGCGGGAAGTTCGTCGAATGGGCCGACGTATGTCCAGTTCAGCATGTCCGATCCCATAAGTTCTTCAATTATCTCGTAGTTTTCTTTCGCAAAAACGCGATTTAGAGCCGCCTTAGCTAGATACAATGTTTCATTTTTGTAGTGAACTTTTGCGTAGGTCATGTTGGGATGGACTGCTGCTGCAACGTTGGAGGAGAGTGTCCACGGGGTTGTTGTCCAGACCAATAAGGCTTCGTTTGGTCGTCCACGAAGGGGAAACTTAAGGGTGACTGCAACATGTGTAATTTCCCGATAGCCCTCAGTAACAATCTCATGTTGAGAGAGTGCTGTGGAGCAACGGGGGCACCAAGGCATCACATCTCTTCCTTTGTATATCCATCCGCGTTCGTGACAACTTTTGAGAACGGCCCAGATGGTGTAGTTGTTCTCGTCTGAGAAGGTAAAGTAGGAGCCGCCGAGTTGAGGTGTACCCAGTCTACTGACAATATTCTCCACAGTATCAGACACTGGACCTGTGGAACCTTGAACAGTTATGACTTCTTGATTTTCCATGCCGTCAGCTAACTCACGTAAAAGTTGAGGATCATCCCAGTTCATCCAATACCCCAGTCGAATGGACTGCTCGACTTGTATGGCAGCGTAACGTAAAGCTCGCTGCTTGCATCTCTTAACAAACTCAGCGACTCCGTAGGATTCGATGTCGCGTTTAGATTTGAAGCCAAGATTTCGCTCCACTTCAACCTCTATCCAGAGTCCTTGACAGTCGAAGCCGTTCTGGTAGCGAAGTTCAACCCCATTCATGGCCCGATAGCGTTGGAATACATCCTTGTATGTACGTCCCCAAGCATGGTGGACACCCATTGGATTGTTTGCGGTGATCGGGCCGTCTATGAATGACCAATGCTTCTTGCCTCGGTTTAGGGCCACACGTTTCTCAAAGGCATTTGTGTCTTTCCAGAATTTTAGGATTCGATGCTCCAGCTCTGGAAGATTAGCTGTAGCCTTTACTTCCTTGAACATTTTTCATCCTCTAGATGATCAAAATTTATATAGGTTTTGTCTTGTGATTTTTTAAAAGTTCTGCATTCTTTTGTAATTTTGAAATGCCGTAGTCTAAGTGGCATCAGAGGTCTTGAATTAGCCTTGAATTTGACAGTCACCTTTCATCTCAGACATCCGCCAACACACGAAAAATAACAACAGAGACATATAACCTTTACCCACAACTTTCAGAATATGTGGCGGGCGCGGTTTGGATGAGCTTACCCAACTAATCCAAGCGGCTGCAATGCTACTGCGAACAAAAGTTTACCTGTTTCGGGAAACACGATAACATGCTTTTCCGCTGCTATTCGTTCCTGGTATTGTCATGGTGAATTCTGCTCCTTTGCCATGTTTGCCTGTTTCTCGGATTGTCCAGCCGTACACTTCACACATTTTCCTTATCAAGTACAACCCGTAGCCCGTGCCTTTCCCGTAGCCTTCCCTGAAAACTTTCTCCTTTTCAGCTTTGGGTATGCCTACACCGTCATCTTCGTAAACCAGTTTCAACTCATCTCCTTCCTTTTCGTAGTAAACTCTGATCTTGCTGACGTTTTCGCCATGCATCAAACTATTGTGAACCAAATTGTAAAAAAGCCGCGTTAGCAGCGAATCCGCGAGCACAGATAAGCCACTGCAGTCATTGACCACTTTCACTTGTAAATCTGAAAACTGTTGAACCGCCCCATCAAAGGTTTTTTCCACGTTCACATACGATAGTTTTTCTATGCCCAATTTTTCGTAGGTTCTAGCGAAATCAAAAATTCGAGTTGCCTCCCTGACAGCGGACTCAATGTCATTTAAACGCTCCACGGCTTCACTGTCACCCTCCACCCTTTTCTTCATCAAATAAATGTTCGCTGTAACCACGGACAACTTGTTCCTCACATCATGCCTAGCCAACCTGCCGACAACACGCAACTTCTCCTCCATCCGTTTCCTTTCAGACACGTCACGGAACACAACCATGTCTGCCGCCTTGCCTTTATACATTATTTTCTCCGCGTTCACTTCATACGGCAGTTTCCTCCCATCTTTTCTCTGCAGTTCAACCGTGTACGGCGCCACGTGCATTCCAACCATCCGTTTTGCCAAGTTTTTCATCAAAACAGCCTTGCTTTTCGCCGTCACAATTCTTGTTCTTAAAAAGTTCTTTCCAAGCAACTCTTCCTTTTTATACCCAGTTATTTCCTCCACTCGGTCAGTTATTTCCAGAAATTTGCCGTTTCCATCAACAATGACCACGGGATCAACCATAACGTTGAACAACGTTCTAAAATGCTCTCTGGACTCCTCCAGTTCCCTTTCCGCTTTCTTCCGTTCTGTTACGTCTTTGTATAATGCTACAAGGCCTACAAGCTTGTTTTCAACCGTTATTGGCGCTGCTGAGATGGCCACTGGAACTAAAGATCCGTCTTTCTTCTTCCTAACAGTGTCGTGGTAGACGTATCCTTTCCAGGCTTTCCCGTCTAAGTGTTCTGCTTCTTCCATCTTGTTTTGTGGCACCACAATGCTGTTGACGTGTTTGCCCTTGACTTCTTCCAGAGACCATCCGAAAAGCGTGGTGAAACGAGGGTTAACATTCAATATGCGAAAATCTGGATTCACGTAGACGGCTGCTTCAGGGTTATCCATAAACAGCCCTTCAAATTTCTGTTGGCTCTCTCGACTCTGTTGTGCATAAGTCTCCAGGTTCTTAGCGTGCTCCACGTTGCTTATTGCAGTAGCAGCATGCAACGCTAAGATTTCAAGCAGCTTGCGGTCTTTTTCGTCGAAAGCATCCAATTCTTTACTTTCCACGTTTAACACTCCAAGCACTCTACGCCCAATCTTGATGGGTACGGCGAGTTCGGAGCGTGCCCCTACTCCTCCTTCAACGTAAGCTTTTTCCTTGCTGATGTCTGGAACAAAAACAGGCTTACCTGTCCTTGCGGCCCTAACGGTTACGCCTTTGTCTCCATTCAGCGGTAACTTAGGTGATAAATTCTTAGTGCGTCCTCGATGGGCGACTAAGTGAAGCATTTTTTCCTTGACTACAAAGACGTCCGCGAATTCGAATCCCAAGGTTTTTTCCGCAACACTTAACATCAACTCGTAAATCTTTTCCATGCTCTTTGTCGTGTTCAAGCCGCGGCCGTAAATGTGCAATGCAGAAAGTTTCTGCTCAAAACTTTTGCTTTCTGTAACGTCTCTGAGAATTGTTTGCGACTCGACTACTTTGTTGTTTTGGATTATCGGGCTAGTTCTGTACTCCACAATTACTTTTCCTTTCGGAGTGTTCATTTCGATTGTGCCTTCAGCTGGTTTTCCGCGAGTTACCGCTGCAAGTTTCTCGAGTAGTCCCGGCCAGTATTTCTTGGGAACAAACTTGAGCATGTTTTTGCCGACTATTTCGTGTTTTTTGAAGCCGTATTCTTCAACAGCTTTGTTTATGGCGGTCACGTTTCCCTTCAAATCCATCAAGACAATGACGTCTCTGGCATTCTCAAAAAGACTTCTAAGTTTTTCTTCTGATCTCTTAACAGTCGTCTGCGCTCTTTCTCTTTCCACAGCTTGCCGTACACTATAAGCCAGTTCACCATAAACCGCCTCCGGATCACCATGTTTCTTCAAGTACCTGTCAGCACCAAAATTCAAAGCTTTCATGGCTACGTCTTCTCGGCCCTTCCCGGTGAACATGATAAACGGAACATTATTCCCCTTATCCCGCAGTTCCCGCAGAAAGTCTAACCCGTCTCTTTCAGGCATCTGATAATCAGAAACAACAGCATCAAACGTTTTCTCTTTCAATTTTTCCATGGCTTCTTTAACAGACAAAGCCGTGTCCACTTCAAACCTGCCCTGCATCTCCAACAGTTGCCGTGCAGCCTTCAAAAACCCCACGTCATCGTCCACATGCAAAACATGAATCGGCGTTTTCTCAGTCCAGTCTACAACAACCCTAGCCGTAGACTCCACAGTAGATTCACTCATTTAAGCCAGTTTCCTTTCACACGCGTACGTAAGGAACATTTGACATCATCCTTTGAAGTATCTGATCAAATAAAACCGTTATGAACACACAATCAATATTCAAATACACGTAGCAAGAGGTCACACAAAACCGTGACTTAGAACCCAAAACCAACCAGGATAAACTGTTTCCGAAAAAACCATAAACAAAAAAAAGGTTTTGCGGGAGACATCTCCACTTAGAGTGGAAATAACCTTTTTGAATTACCAATTAACTCGCATGCTTTATTCAATCTCGGCGAGTTCTAACGGAATCTCACCTATTTCGAAAAAGAGTGAGTTGTTCAATTAGATGTCAAGTTCTCCCTTGATCTTGTTGGTGTACCTACGGTAGTTGTAGGCGGTTGCGACTGCCTGCAAGTACCGTTGGCTTGAATTGAATGATGATACTCTCTTGCTCGCTTCTCTTGCAGTTTTCCCCTGTCTACCTTCCTCTGCAACAGCATCGCTGTTTTCATGATCTTTTCTCTAGTCTGCAATGGAAGCTGTAGCTCAAAACTTCTCCAGTATTCAATCCATCTCTGTTTTTCTCGTTATCGTCCTTCTCTACCAAACTCTACTAGAGCCTTAACAAGTCTCTCTCCAGGGTTCTCAGCATATATCTGGCGGGCCCGTCGGGAATTGAACCCGAGACCCCCGGGTTTCTGCGCAATGCTGTCTTGTTTTGCTTAAAAGCCCGGTGCTCTATCCTTGCTGAGCTACGGGCCCTCTAGGCTTTTCATTTCGCTTTAGAGATTTGAGAAGGTGCTTTTTAGTATTTCGATTATCCCGTGTATAAAAATTTAGGAAGTTGCTTGAACTTTCAGGATGTTTGTTATGAAGCTTTTGATGTTATCGTTCGCGGTTAGTATTGTTTCAATTGTTTTCATGCCTTTTTAGGTGTGTTTGTATACTCTTTTTCTTTCTTTCCATGTTCCTGTGATTAGGCCGTTTCTTTCGACTGAATAGAGAAGTGAGTAGACTGTACCTGAGCTTGGAGACGGAATTTGTTGTGAATAAAAGAGATAACGTCGTATCCGCTCATGGGTCTATTTCTCAGTTCGGCTAGAATTATTATGTCCATAAAATTTTTTATTATTCTTTCATGCATTTTCTTAAGCATTTTTCCTTCCAATTTTCCACCGCCAACTATGATTGTAAGTGCCGCCATGTTTATTCACGTTTTGATGTTTTGTTCAGATATAGATATTTAAGGTTGATTCTAATTCCGACTTAGAAGTTGAAATAGATCATGAGATATCTAAACTTCGTTTTATCAAAAGCTTAAGAGTTAACGCTGAGATAACGTCAAGTTTCTGCAACTGATGAAGGGAACATTTCAATTTTAAGCGCTATGAACGGTCTACGGAACGTTTGATTTTTAAAGCTTGATTTTCTATTTAAACAATGGAAGCTGCTGTTTTTAATACTTAGCGATATTACTACAGAAGATGGAGATGTCTCCCGCACACCCCCCATTTTTTCAGGCATTAACATATTACCATATGTACTTGTCTAATGGTCCTTTTATCTTAGGCTTATACTTTTGGCACACGCTATCGTTAGGACCCACATAGTCTTTCTTTTCGTGACACCAATACCTATCTTCCGACGTGAAGTATTCTATGAAACGACAATCCCTACACTTCATATCTTAACCTTTGACAGAATGCTACATAAACATAGGTATATTATGGGTCTATTAAAATACCATAAGCCAATGTTGAAATCATTCAGTTAATTCTTTATTTTCTTATGTTGAGTGTGTGCACGAAGTAGGTAAATGAATAAGAATGAACATCAGCGCACTCACTTTTCGTTCGGTTTCTGTTAGTTTTCTTTTGTGAGTGGTTGCGAGCAGTCGGCTTCCAAATGAATAAATCCTTTATATAACCTACTTACAAATACTAAATTGTCAGATCCATTAAAGGTGGTTATTGTGGAAGGAACAGTGGAGTTTTGGATACGTGGAGCCGATATTCAAAAGTTAAATGGAGAAGAAGATCACTACTTTGTAATCACGTGGGGTAAAACGAAAGAAGACGCTGCTTGTTATGTTGATACAAAAAAAGTGAAACTTACAAAGGATCTTCGTGTATCAGACACCATAAGAAATGAAGCGTATATCAAATTAACCTACAAAAGTTTAAGAGATGAATTAATCAAATTCGGAACTGAGGAAACAAAAGAATAGCATAGACTCTTCGTAGAACTGTCATCAACCGATTTTTTCCACGTCAGCCCATCAACCGACAACTACACAGCACCTCAGGTTCATGTAAATCCTTATGGTGTCGACAGACCTAGAGTGTAGGAGTAATATGCTCAATAAAAGTTTTGATGTTTTGAATGGCCTCTCTGGCTTCTATTTCGCTGACGTTTAGCCTTCCTTCGTGAACTATTTTATTCCTTAAAGTATTCGCTGTTTTGCAACCTTCTAACACGTCATCATCGGGTAGACGGTCTGGAATAATCATTTTTAAGACAACTTTCATACTGCGGTTCAATCCTACCTCCCTGAGAAAGTCTTTTAGAGACCCTTTAGATATGCCTCTCAAACGACCAATCTTTCTTATAATAGAAGCGATCATAATATCCAAAGCAATAACAGCTTCCAGAACTGCCATTCTATAGTCTTCCTCATGGAAGAAAGTCTTTGCTCCGAGTAGTAACTCTTCAGTTAGATGTCGTTGTAAGGTTCTGGAGGAGTGAATTATTTGTTTCAGTTCCTTATATTGCTCCCCTGAGATTGTTCCGAGCATGAGTCGTTGCACATATTGCATTGTGCTAGGAGGTCCTATTGGTTTTCCTTCGTTATCTAACTCAATTTTTATGACAATTTTGAAGAAACCAGCATGAGGAATTGGTCTGATAACTCCGTTGTTGTATGTTTCTCCACTTACAATGCGATACGCTCTCAATAAGGTATTGAAATGCAAACGAATTTTTTCCAACTCGTCAACTATCAATTCCTCATCTGAGTGGATTACTAGTGTTGTTCGGGGGGCTGGTGGAATTCTGATTTCTGTGGGATTCCTAAACTGCATTCTGACGACTTTCCTAGAGACTGCAAGTTCAAAAACATGTTCAGGTGCTAGCATAACATAGAAAGGGAGAGGGACCAGATATTGAAAACCCATTTAAGTTCTCCAAAATATCTTTCACTCTTCACTATTCTAATGCTTTGCGGTCTACTATACGGTTGCTTGTCTTTTCGCTTTCATGTTTCCCCTTCAAGCGTCTACATTAGGCTTTGAAAATGAAGAAGAAAATCTAGAAGAATACTCAAACACATTGAAAGGCAATTTCTAGTTTTCTATTCCCCCATTCATTTTACATTGATTTTTCACATACTAACTAGAACATAATGAATAACCCCATTTCAAGCTTCGTTTGGTGATGCACCATGTTACTTTGAGGTTACAATTCTAAGCTCAAAACTATTTTTAGGCTTCATTAAAAACATTAAGAATACGAAACTCCTACAGGCTCTGTTAAGTCTTAGGGTGATGAATCTCCCTGTTAACTGTCGGGTGGTGGGAGTCCCTGTCAAAAATCGGTTGATAAGCTAACAACATTCACGAATGCGTAGCTGAGGGTGAGTTTTCAATAAAAGGTTAATATTTTCGTAACAACTGTTAAATGTCAAAAAGAGATAATTAGCAAAGGGGAGACGATGTTCTATGTCATTAGAAGAGAATAAGGCCATCGTTCGAAGGTTGTTTGAAGAATTTAATAAGCATAACGTCGCCTTACTGGACAAGCTAATGGCACCCGACTACTTTGACCATGCACTTCAGTCGCGGAGTCTGGAAGATTACAAACAATTCATAACCATGTTTATCAATGGTTTTCCCGATTTCCATGTGACCATCGAGGACATCATCGCCGAAGGTAACAAGGTGTGGGTTCTTGTAAAATTTACGGGGACACACACAAGTGAATTTCGTGGATTAGCCCCTACTGGCAAGAAATGTAAAATAACAGTCGTTCACATCTATCGCATATTTAATGGCAAGGTTGTGGAAAATTGGAGCATCGATGACTGGATGGATTGCTACAAACAACTAGGTGTTATCGAATACAAAGGATTTCCTGATGAAGTTACGTAACAGCTTTGACTTACAATTCAGCAATCCACATGTCTATCGAGTAAGTAGCAAAGCATTGCGCATATTTCAAGAAGTCAAACTTGCATTTTGGATTTTGCTGTGGACGTATTGGTTATGAACAGTTCATATCAGCAAGGTTGGGAAAACGGGCGGTTTGAAATTAAATGTAGGTTTTATTTCTCAATATGTTTCCGTTTAGATTTGGGCTTCTTCTAGGATAACATATAATGCAGTAGGGGGAGCGTGAAATAAAAGTAAACCTACGCGTTTGGCAATAACCGCTATAATCAATGGTTGTGTCAATGTTTTGGTAAGCTTTTAATCTTAAAGTAGTCTTTGACTCTTGCAGTCTGGAAATATATCAAACAACCTATACTACACGCTAAAGGAAGCAATGTGCCTACTATTATTATATAGACGACACCCATAGCCCTCCAGACAACACAGTACTCTGGAGCCACTCCCCACCAAGAGAAGAATGCTATAGTCATTAACCAAAGCAATGTTGATGCATACCATACATACTTTGATGTGCTACTAAACATAGCAATTGAAAGGAAAAATGCATAAACTGACAGTATGAAAGAAATAGGTATAGAAGGATAAGATAACATAAGACTATATAGCGGGGGGACAACCAAGCCTCCTGACCCACCTCCAACAAAAAGAAGACCACAATTCAGCAAAAAGAACATGAAACATGCACCAGAACCCAACAATGTTAATATTGCTACCCGTGTCACGCCTAAAGGTCTTTCATTCATTTTCTCATCATCTATTTTCTCTTCTAAGTATTCTTTTTGTGATTTGTTACCTTTTATTTTATTCCAAAGACCTTCTACCACAGCATTCTTTGTGTGTGTGTGTGTTTGGGTGTATTAAAATTTAATCCCCGAATCCAAAAAGGGACATTTCAGATTCATAAATCATTTAAACTGAGAAAACGCTTGTGTTTCGGGGTTGCCCTCGCAGAAGCCCTGCTCTGCACGCATGAATCCCATACCAGCTCTTCTCATAAAGAGAAAGCCAAACGTGACTTATACTGGGTGGCGTGGTACAGGCTCCGAGAGCAACTCCTTAAAACCAATCAAACTAGCGTGCGCTATTGCTTCAAGCTTCAAAATGTGTTTGTTATTCGTTTATTCATTCACGGGCATCACTCAACCACACACATAGGGACTCACGTAACATCATCCTACTATGGTGGAAAATTATGAGCGCATTCATAAGTGGCGTGTTTGAAGAGTTTACCTAGCCTTTCTAACACGAAAAAGCCTTGGTTGCAGCAGCTGCTGCTATCAGAGCATATATGCAGCTAACTACCGTGCTGGGCTTCCCCGAACTTTTCAAGAAAATCCAAGATTTCTTTGTACTTGTTTCTGTTAAGAAAATAGCGGTAAGGGTCACCATGTTTGTGTTTTTTTCTACGCACCATATTGGCTTTTCTCAAATCTTCCAAAACATTCAAGCAAAGAGCAACTTGTTCAGGAGGCAGCCCTTTGCATAAATCACGTTTGGCTATGTGACCCTTTCCCCAACATCCTTGATGGAAAAGCTTCCAAAGAATCTTAAAAATTATGTACTGTTCTTCTGTGGATATTTGAATACACCGCTGTATCATTTCCGATACGATAAATATAAATATTTCCATACATTCAATGTATGCAGTGAATATCTTTCGTGTATACGGCAATTCATAATAAGAGGGGATGGTTGGATGCTTGAAGACTTGTTTGGAAACGGTCCTTTGGTTAAGATCATAGACTTTTTCCTTGAGAACAGATTTTGGGATTACACAAAAACGGACATAGCAAGCCATTCTGCAATAAGCAGAACACAGTTATACAAGGTCTGGAGTGTGATTCTGGAAGCTGAACTTGTCAAAGAAACAAGAAAAATCGGAGCTACCACGCTTTATCAAGTGAACATGGACTCGCCAATTATGCGTCGCCTAGAAAAACTGTCTTTAACAATTGCGGATGAAAAGAACAAGAAGACACTTGAAACTGAAGAGCTGCAACTAGAGGAAGTTTCCGTTGAAGATATGGTAGCTGTCAAACGATCCCCTATTCCAGAGGGGAAGAAAACAGTTACTATGCGGAAAATAACGGCCTAGCATTTTTGAGTAGAAGAATGTTATAGAACAAAACTCTATTCCTTCTTTTCTACGATTATGTGTTGGTTGTCAACCCATAGCTGAACCGTGTCGCCCTTCTTAAGCGGCTCGCGCTTTAGAACATTCATGAGTGGCTATTAGACAGTATTTCCTTTAAGACGTGCCATAAACTTCCGTGTGAGAGCAAACTCTTAAGAAATAGATCTCTTTTTTGACCATCTCTACCCTGAACAATATTCTGTTTCTAAAATCAATATCATGTCCATAACATTCATTCAAAGTTCCATATTTCCGACTACCGAGGTTGCGTGGGTCCTTGCTCGCAACAAGCAACCTAATAGCTTCATCAACTTTCGCACGCAACTTCGATGTTTTCCCTTTATAACCTCGTTTAAATCCGCCTGATCGCACTATAGTCCAAGACATTCGGTAATCACTTGCTAACTCTTTAACTCTTCCAAAAATTCATTAACACTTCTAAACTTCTTTGCGCGACCTTCTTCTATCTCTCTCCAACTTTCCTTAACATCAACGATTTCGGCAGGAGTTAATAAGTCGCATGCGCGTGCTGAAAGTAAGCCTTTTACAGCCACTGTCGTTTGTTCGTCAAGATTGGTGTAAAGTTCCCCTATTCCTTTAAGTAAGGGAGTCATATCCACGCTGGTTATCTTTGAAACAAATGAGAATAAATCGGTTAATCCAGGAATCTCCCACATTATTCTGCGGTCTCCATAAGTTTTAATAATTTCTCAAAGTCTTCAGCATAATCATTTAGTTCTTCACCAATTTTAACTTTTTCTTTAGCGGGTAACTCCATAATTTTGCCCATTTTTGGTCCGAGCACGGTCATTTTCATAAGAATCTTCATGAACAAACCAACTATCTCAGGAGGTGCTTTTTCCACAATTCTTTCCATTAATTGGGGTGCGACTACACCAAGGTATGTCAAAGCTTCAAATGAGTCTTTGTGTTCCAGTTGAATTGTTCCTACAGCCTTAGCCATGTTGCCATAGGCACGTAATAGAGAAACAAACACTTTAACCAAACTTGTTATATCTACCCTTTTTGCCAATTCAACTGCTCTCTTCATCTTTTCTTTCTCTTCTTCCGTGGTTCCCAATTGTCTCTACCTTTAAGAGAAATTGAATACTCTCTGTCTAAATAAAGCTTTATTGCCGAGTAATATGTATGTATCGTATCTTTTCCTCTTTTAGCTTTGCTTGTTCCAACACTTCACGAATCAAGCTTTCCAGCTCTGTTATTTCGCTTCCATCTTACCTCTAACAGCAATTAGAACATGAGCTAAATGTCGTTCAACCATATAAGCGCGTGCGCTTTCAACTGGGATTTGAATTCAGTAGCTGTTAAAGGCTTCGTTGAGTGGTGTTTAGCCATTGACATTCACAACTAAGCTTTCTATTGTTGTTAGGGTAGCCTAACTGAGCGAAACTTGCTACTTCTGAAACATAACATAACGAAGAGCCTAAGCATTCTGTGGGGCTTGCTGCCGGAACGGGTAAGCATAATTAACTTCTTACGAAAGTGAACCACAACGACCAAGGCTGCTATGGCGACAACTATGAGAATGAAGAGGATGGAACGCAAGTTTGATGCATGTTTTACAGTTTCTGCTGCTGCTCGGTTTATTGTGAAAGTCCATGTTTCGAGGTGTCGCCATCCAGGGATAACCGTTGCCAAAGAGGTTATTCCTTCTTTTCTATCCCCTGCTCACATGAAGGCGCACTACATTGAATTTCTCTTTCAAGATTCTTATAGCTTCATTTACAAGAGGTTTGTATTTGTTATCAGCATATTTTCCGCGTGCAAATCTCTTTGTTTCCCTACGGTGCATAAACTTGTTCCTTTCCTTGTTGATGTCAATAATCGCTCGGTATTCCTCACTATTTATCTTCCCAATAGCTAAAAGATATTCAGCAATCTGAAAGAGATGTATTCTTTCTAAAATTTTATCAATTAGTTTGGCATCAACGTTTAGGGATTCAAAATATTCTTTAATTGCCAAGTAGCCATGCCTTTCAAGTTGTATAGCGGAAAAGACAACTGCTTGGAACCAATCAGGCTTATCTAAAGCTCGCTGTATTATAGGAATCGGATTGTTTTCCCAAACAAGAACAGCATCAACGCTAAACTGCTTCTCTCTACTAATAGGTTTTCCTTCACTCATGGCTTATTCCTTCTTATTGTTCATAATCGTATATGAAAAGGGGGGTTTCCAAAATTCCCCAAATTTTTTGTTTCTTCATAAGCATGACCTCTAGGGTTTTTTGGAGAAAAGTATCTCCATATTTAGATTTTAGCATGCCGTATTTATTCAACCGCAGAATTGCAGGTTCATGAATTACATTTAATAGGAATGCACTCGCCAATGCATCCCAAGTGTTTTTAAGGTTGGCATCTTTAAGTGTGAAACTAACATCATGCTTTAATCCGTTATAGATATTCCACCATCCACTGTTAGGATCATTCTTAATCGCTTCGAACGGTTTATGAGTGTCACGATCTGGGAGAATTTTGTAGATGATGGTTTTTTCAGAGAGCGTGTATATCTTTTCAAAAACTTCAAAAAGTTCCCACATCGATGTGAAGTCTGCCCTACCAGGCCTATTTCCTGAAGCTCGTGCAATTTCCGCTCTTTGAAGTTTTTGCCTAATTTCCGAAATTTTTGGGTCTTTTGGAAGCCCTCGGAACCTCACCATTTCCTTGAATGCAGAGTCAACATGTCCTCCGATGCTTAGGATTAAGTTGAGTAGCTTGAATGAGTAAGTTTTTTCGTTTCCTTCTAGATAAGGGACATACTCGAGAAAGGTTTGAAATTGACGTTCTAGGTCTTTGTATAGCTCCCAGAAGATTCCGTTCTCAAATTTATCTTCAACTTGCGAAGTCACAGCTTATTCCTTCTTTTCCTTAAGCGTTTCCCTCAACATTCTTATTATGGTTTCTTGAATGGTTAGTTGCCATTCTGAAGATTTTGCCGCTATCTTCTTACGTAAATCATCTGGAACGGGGAGAAGGATTATTTCTGCTGGCTCTTCGGATCCGATAGACACATCTGCATATTTTCGAGGTTTCATATCTATTCCTTCTTTTCTTTCAGCCATTCTGGGATTATTACGCTGCGGATCAACTCTTGGACTTTGATTCCTCGTTCCTTGGCTATTTTTAATAATTTCTCATATATTTCCGGGCTTAAAGTTTGCATGAATTTAGGCATACTCATTTCACTTTTCACCTCTTTCTTTCTTCTTATATTTATTTCATTCCACACATATCTATAGAAAGATTTAAAAAGATTTCCCTATATACCTAAAGATGCCGAAAGATTGAAAGGAGAAATGAGAATGAAAGGACGCAAAACAATTCTAGTTAACGAAGAAACCTACAAACTGCTGGTGCGACGATCCAGAGAGGAAAGCGCGACTCTTGAAGAATACGTTGATAAACTAACGGGCGAACTCGTCAAAGCAATCGAAAACAACCCTGAGGGTCTTATGAAGCTTCTCGCAAGACAACGTAAAAGGACGGCTAACAAACATGCAAACTGAGGCTGTTCCAGTAAACGTGGAAGTCTACCGCAAGTCAAGTGAAACAGCCAAAAAACTGGGCATGTCAGTTCAAGAGCTTGTTGAATGGGCTATAATTGACCGATTTCTTTATGATATGAGGTTTCCAGCCATAACACGACTTTACAGCGGAAGAAACACAAAACTCCGAGACAAGTTTTCCAGAAGACATGAAGCAATCAACGCTAAAGTCCAAGTGGGGTTTGAAAAGATAAGAAGCAAGGTGGCTGCAACCTTATGAAAGAGAACGTTGACTTTGAAGAAGTAACCATTAAAGTTCCTAGGGCAATTATGAATTTGTTAAGAAACTCAGAGGAGATCATAGGGCGTTCACCAACAGAACAATTAGAATACAGTATCGTAGCCGACATAGAAGGATGCATAGGCTCCGAAGTTCTTACTCCAACACCAGAACAAATCATCAAAAAATACAAGCTAGGAAACATCTTCAAGACAATCTTGGACTGTTAAGAGCCTTTGGCTGCACAATTCCCCTTCTTTTTTTCTGTTTTTGTTCACTCATTTATTTTGACCACTTTCACTCTACACATAGGGCTTCCACGGATTACATTCTTTTTATGCGAAAAACTTTTTACGTTTGACAACCAAACGTTATGATTAGGTAAAAGGATTTGCAAGCTTACACGCTTGACCCAACTTTATTATGCAGATTAAAAACGCACTTTGGTGTCTTTCAATGCCGAATATGCGGAAAAAACTTCAAGAATGGCGCGATTGTGATTAGCATAATTCGGAATGGAACAACCAAACACTTTCATAAAGCATGCTACGAACAATTGTGGCGTTAGTTTTGCCTAAGCCATTTCAAGAATTTTCGGAATTAGTCGATTTTTCATGGATTAATGGTTTTCACGGAAAAAGGTTGAATTGCCTAAGCATGTGTGATTAAGGTCTTTTTCGTGCGCGCCTTCTCAGACAAAATGGCTTGCAATCTCCCGAACAATTTTAGCACAATCCTCTGGTGTGAATGCTCCAGTGGAGTTACGTATTAATGTTGCAACAACCCTCAGTGAGTTTCTAGTATTTATCGCTATTGTTCGAGGTTTTCTGAAAGCTAGTGCTTTTACTGCTTGGTTAAATTCGCGAGCTACATCACCTTTAAGTTTCTCGTACTCGCGTCTTTTGATGGGAACCAGCAATTTTTTCTTTCTGCTTTTGATTTCGTGGGCTACGAAAATCTCGTGGGCTATATGGATAGCTCTTAAATAATCTTGAGCTGCCCCTTTTGAACAGTGGAGAAAATTCTGTATGGCTCGTAAACCAGGCCAGATTTTAGGTGCCCTCTTTTGTATGTGTTCTGTTAACCATTTAGGAAACATTGGATTATTTTCTTTATTCTCTTGTACATAGATGTAGAAGTATGTTTTCAAGAAGTTTCTGAGATTTTTAGAACGAATAGGTTGCACTTTTGAAATGAATTCGTTTTTCATGATAAGTACTCATGATACTAAACTTTATTTATCTTTTGGTGTAAATTACGTGAAAAACAGTGAGGTAGTACTAAATTGAAGATTGATCTTAAAGCAAACCAACAAGGTCAGATCTACCTTCCAAAGCTTCTACGCGATGAATGGGGTAATGAATACATCTTAATCCCCAATGCTAATGGCGGCTACATTTACCCAAAAACTGTCAAGGCCGAGGACGCCTTGAAGTCCCTAGAAGTTGTCAAGAAGGATTTGGAGCATAGAGCTGAACTTGAGAAAAGGGAGGCTTCCATCCAATGAGTTTCAAAGTCAAGAAGCTTATTGTTGGAAAAGGCCGCACAATAAGCAATGAGAAAGCTGGAGAGTGGGTGAAACAATATTATCAGCTCGAAATCGAAATTCAAGACGAACACGACTTGGAGATTGCTAAGGCAAGCGTCGAAGGTCTAATTGATGGATGGTTAACAAGCCAAGACAATGGACCATTGCCACAGCATGGCAATGTTGAAACTTGGAATCCGCAGGCTATAAAGTGGGTTGAAACTGAAGGTTCTAAAGGTCCGTATCAACGTAGCGAAGACGTCAATAATCTGGAATTTAAAGCGTTGCTAAAAGATTTGGCTAGCCACAATGGCAAATTAACACGTGACGGCTGGTTTTTTTGGGCCTTTCAGAATGGGCATATTATCGGCCGCAAAAAACGAAAGTGATCTTGGCTAAGAGGGAGAGGATGAGCTTTGGACACAAGTAACCATTTTGGTGAACAAGTGGGAGCTTCCCCTCTCCCTAGCACACCTAAACACGGGGCTATGCATTAATGAGTGTTGAAGAGCATAAAAATTCTTTGCAAGAAGCTTTTCTTAGGCTCTTTGTTAATCGTCAAGATGTGTATGCTGCACAGCAAAATAAAGGCTATTTGAAAGTTGAACAATCTTTAACAACAAAAATTATCCACGATCACTTACAAGGAAAAATTACGATTGGCGTTTACCAGCTTGATGGAAACAATAATGTGAAATGGCTTTGTTTTGATTTAGACCCAGGGATGCTTGAGGACACGAAAGAGACGGCGCATGCTATAATCCGTGAATGTGTTCTGAAGCCTGATCCGAAAACGCCTAGGTTCTACAAGAAAGCTGTGTTACTTGAAGCAAGTAGATGTCCAGATGCCAGTTATCATATTTGGGTGTTTTTCGAGCCTTTCCTTGTTCCAGCGAAAGTGGCGCGTTGGCTTGGACTAAAAATTTTGGAACATGCAAACATCAACCCGAAACTTGTGGAAGTTTTCCCAAAACAAACAGAGTTAACGAAGGACAGACCCTATGGTAATTTGGTTAAGCTTCCGTTGGGCTTACATAGAAAAGCGAAGAGATGGAGTCGATTTTTAGATTTACAATCGTTTGAGCCTTTATCAACCTCTTGTGTTTTCAACGTACAAGGTGTTTCATTCCTTGAATCAGAGTTAGCTATGATATGTGGCTTTGAAGATAAGAAGCATGTTCAAATCAAATTTCAGTTACCTAAAAACTATAAACCTTTGAAAAGCAAAGAAGAGAAGCAAGTCACCGAGTTTCTTGTGAAATATTGGAAGCCTGGAAACCGCAACAAACTTGCAATGGTTTTCTCGGGATATTGCCTTAAAAAAGGTATCTCCTTTGAATCAGCATATAGAATTATAGATCAAGTCACCATCGCAACCGGCGACGAAGAACGCGGTCAACGATTGCAACTTGTGAAGTATCATTATCGGAACAGATTGAACCTAACTCCTCACCTTCTCGGAATTTCAGGGTTAAAAGAAATTGTTAAGGAGGCTCTCAGTTGAACGCAGCGGAAGAACTTGAAAAAATCGAAGAGCAAGCAAAGATAGAGAAGTTACGGCAAGCTCCTCATGTCTTACACCCAGCGGGAGGATTAACTGAAACTTTTGTTTATGAACCTATCGCGGTTGGACAGTATATTTTCAAGACAAAGGGAGAAATGAAAGGAATAGTCAAGTTACAAGTGGAGTTTGAAAGCGAGGACAAACAAAGGAAGCCCCATTGGTTTCTGGAAATTCAGGGAGAACGATATTATTTTGTTAAGAAGCCTCCTAAAGAATGGCTTTTCAGGATGCCAAATAAGGAAGTTATTGAGAAATGGGTGAAAGGAGAAAAGGAAAGCTTAACAACTGAAAACCTTTGGAAGTTTAACGGCGTCTATCTTCGAGTGTTCTTAGATTTTCCACATGAATATGAATTTAGCGTAACGTTACTTTTCATTCAACAATCATGGCTTATAGAGATTTTACCGGTTGTATTCTATTTAGGCGTTAAAGGTGAGTTTGGCGGAGGAAAAACAGTTACAGGAGAAGCCGTAACCTTCGTTTGTAGGCATGGTTACTTAACTGGAAATCTAAGTCCGCCTTTCGTTGCAAGAACCATACAAGAACAGAAAGTAACATTGATGGTTGACGAGTTAGATAGTATTGCTGGAACTAAAGATTCAGATTTAAACAGCATTTTCCGACAAGGATACCGAAGAGGCTTAAAATACAGCCGAGTAAACCCTGACACTTTAGAGTCTGAGAGCTACGATATTTTTGGTCCTAAAGTTTTCACGGTTCACTCAGAGACCGAGGAAGCTCTTCAGACTAGAACTATTCCAATTCACATTCGAGAAACAGACAACCCTAAATATCCAATAGTGAATTTGGATAAAGAATCCTTTTCAAAGCAAGTTTACACCGAGAACTTTCTTTGGTATGTTGATAACATTTTAGACATTAGAGATAACGACATGCATATTCTTGAAGGGTTAACTAACACACTTGACATACTTGACACACTTGACGTTAAAATTAGCGAGTTACAAGAGAGTGAATATGCAAACGAAATACGTGAAACATTATACTCTAAAAAGAAGACGTTCATATCAGAACGTCAAGTTAGTCAAGTTAGTCAAGTTGCGGGTAGAAACACTGAACTAATGTATTTATGTTTTGTTCTCACAGGTATAATCAAAATTAATCGTGACGACGAGATTGTTAAAACTTTCCAACAGAAAATCATTGAAGAGGGCGAGCGAACAGAGATTGGCTTTCTCGGAATGTTAAAAGATATTCTAGTCAGCTTATGGAATGACAAGCAAGGAAAAATAGAATACACAACCGAAGATGGATATGTAAAAATCAGCAATAAAGAACTTTATGACAGCTACAATGAAAAAATGAAAAAAGAGTATGGTAGAGGCGTTTCTCCGGCGAAATTTAAAGGGTACATGCTTGAGTTTGGTTTTACAGATGCATTGAACAGAAGGAAGTTGGAAGTTCCAGTTCCAAGCGACATTAAGTCAAAATCTAGGCTTTGTAATATTTTCACGGGTCGCGTCTTGAGAAAGCTTGGGGTAGAGAAACAAGAGAAAAGCTTCGGAGAGAAACTGAAAGAGATTAAGGACTGGATTATTGAAAACAAAGACACAGACGGACTTGTTGACGCTTCAGGTCTTGCAGAGAAAATCAAAGAGTGTAAACTGGATTCTCCTCAGAAAATCGTTGAAAAACTCAAGGAGGACGGGTTCGTTTTTGAAGTTCCAGAGATGGGAAAATGGGGGGTAAACATTGGCTAGATTGGAGTTGCTTTCGAAACGAGAAGCAGAAGGTCTCATGGGCTCCTATTTCGCTCAAGCTGTACCATTTAGTTTCGGAGTCTTATCAAATGGCAAACCAGCTTTCATGCTGAAAAACAACAACGATTTAATTAGCAACAAAGACGGCAGCGTCACCTGGACAGTTTCTGAAATAGGCTCAGGGCTACACTCATTCATAGAACTCATTACCGGCGAAACACATAAAAAGAAAATCTACATTCCGCTCTGCTTGGTCAATCCACATTCAAGAAAGTTTCTAACATTACTGTTGAACACAACCAGAGACTCTGTTGACGGACGATTCAACAGTAGGGAAGCTGAAACCTACGTTTTAACGTCGGATGGAAGAGGTGCCAAAATCAAAGTGAAACTTGAAAGCTTGGCTACACATTATGTTATGCTTCAACTTTTCCCATCCCATTTTGCTTTGAAATGGAAATCAGAACATTGTCCGTTTTGCAGAGAACTTGGAGAGGTTGAGTAGAAATGGTTGAGAAGCTAAGTGTTGTATATGCACATACAACAGATAGAATTAGACTTTCAAATCAAGCTAAAACATTCTTAAAGTTTCTATGTGAAAGCAATGTTAATGGCGAAGTTTACTCCAGGGAAGACAAATTCGAGATACAAAACCCAGAACCATTTACGCAAATAAATACTAAACGGATTAATGGAAAATGGGTTGCTTTCTATCGGAGAGGAATAAGCCTTATTCAATATATAGAACGGAAGGCATTTCCAAACTCCGAGCTTTTTGTAAGTAGCATTAGTGGTTATGTCATGACACGCAACGATTCTTTAAGAAATTCACTGGAAAGAACAATTAGAAGGCTTTGTTATCAAAGGTTAGTGGAACGATTCCGATATAATAAAAAATACTATTATTTCATCACGTTAAAGGGAAAACAAATTTTGAAAGATAAGATGGTGACATAACATAATGGGTTTAAAACAATTAACTTTAGAAAAACAATTCACTAAAGAAGAGCTAATAAAACTATGCCATTCTCGCATACCAAATATGAGACATATAGAGGGTTTTTCTAATACCGGTTTAATAGCTCCTCTTCCTATTTGGTCGCCCGTTCCAGAGAGATATCGAAAAACAGCGAAGGATTCATTCAGTATTTGTGGTTTAGAGGCTCAACACCCCAAATATTTACCCGCTGCACTTCAACCGTTTGTCTGTGTTGTTAAGCGTGGAAAAGGTAAAAGGGCGCACTCCTTTCTCGCGCTCCGTGAAGGGGCTTATAAAAAAGAGGTTGAATAGACATGAGTGAAGATTCTCAAACTCACTGTGTTATTCAGGATCTTTATCCAGCAAGCGGATCTGAAGGTTCCTTTTGGTTTTTATTGGCGAAAGTCATTCTTGCGAGTTTTCGAGAAGAGAAGAACACGAAGCGTCTAGTTTCAAGTGAGAGTGCTAAAAGGTTGAATAAGGTGGTTTTTTATGAACAAACATAAACTGAAAAAACTACTCCGTATTTTACGTATGGAACCACGAAAACTCGGAGGATACGTCTTTTTCTGTAGGTTCCACGGTAGAGTCGTGGATCTCAAGAAGGTGAACGATTGTTACACACGAAAATGCAGTTGGCTATCAAAAATTCCGCGAGACTGTTACTATCGGCGATTTGCTACTAACACTTTAAAACTGTCTATCCAAGGTTGCCCACCAATTTTAGAAGTGAAAAAGAAACAATGAAAACACAAAGCAAGCCTAAAAGAAGTTCTGCAAAAATTTTGCGTAGCCTAGTTGTTTATGGTAATGAGAGTACTGGCGACATTGGTGATATTCTTCGGATTGCAAGGGCTGAAGCTCAAAAGCGAGAACATACACACGAAAACATCAATGTTAAAACCATTATTTATGTTGCAGAATGTGGTTGCTACGTAGCGTTGTACAAGATCCCTGGTGTAAGGGAAGGAAAAATTATGAATCAAAAGTGAACGGGAAAAGATCCGCTCCCAAATCGTCGTCTGTGAAGTGTCCAGAGTGTGGTTCGGAAAAGTTGTATAAGGATGGGCTACGCTACCGAAAAGATGGTAGCACGGTTCAAAGATGGTTATGCAGAAACTGTGGATTCCGCTTCTCTCAACCTAACGTAAAGGTCAACATCACTACTCAAAGCGTCAAAAGTCCTAAACCTAGACCGAATCTTCCTAATGTTAATATCACCAGCGGAGAGTTCACCATTAAGAAACGCTCGGATTCTCTTTCTTTCCAGGTGTGTGAAGATGTAGGTTCGCATAATGTGTCTGTGGTAGCGAAACCTATAAATAGTTTTCGTGCCTATAATAGAGATTGTCAAGTAGGCGACTTGGAAAAAGAGTTGAAAAACTTGATCGCAACAGAACAGAAACAAACTGTTGCGGGAAATCTCCAAACACAAGACGTTAAAGGCAAACTACTGCAATTCATGTTAAAACTGCACAATGAAGGCATACGTAACGTTACCATTGAAAACTACGCTAAAATGCTTAGGCTACTAACCAAAAAAGGCGCAAACTTGTATGATCCAGATTCAATAAAAGAAACTATTGCAAAACAGAACAGATGGGCGGAATCAACGAAACAGTTAGCTTCAATAATTTACGGAAAATTTGCACAATTGAACGGCATAACCTGGAAAGCTCCAAGATACAAGGCTAACAGAAAAATACCATTCATACCTTTAGAATCTGAAATTGATTCTTTAGTGTGTAGTTGCGGAAAAAAGCTTAGTGCATTATTAAGGCTACTGAAGGAAAGCGGCCTAAGAGTAGGTGAAGCGTTAAGGCTTGAATGGAAAGACATAGACGTTAAAAAATGCACTATAACATTGAATAACCCTGAGAAACATGGAGTATGCAGAATGTTCCAAGTTTCAAACGAGTTAATCGCTATCCTTCACAATATACCTAAGAAGTCTGATAGAATCTTTGGCAACTGCACACTATCAAGCTGGGAAGGAAGCATCGCTTTACAGAGAAGAAAAGCAGCAATAAAACTTCAGAATCCAAGACTATTACAGATTCACTTTCACACTTTAAGGCATTGGAAGGCTACAATGGAATACGCTAAAACTAAAGACATCTTACACGTTATGAAAGTCTTAGGACATAGAAACATCCAGACCACTCTAATTTACACTCAACTCATAAACTTTGAAAGCAACGAATACCATTCAGCAACGGCACAAACCATAGAAGAAGCCTCAAAATTAATAGAAGCAGGCTTCGAATATGTCTGTAAAATTGACAATGTTCAATTATTTAGGAAGCGGAAATAGAGTCATGCATAGCCAAAAAACGTGTAGTTATAATGAAAAAAGATTAGTTAGCGATATATCTACATGGCAAAAAATGTTATTTCCTTCTTTTAGGGATAACTGTTGGACGGTGTTAAAATTGATTTCGTGGAAGCACTCTTTTGAGAGTTTAGCCGAAGAATTTGAAATGACGAAGAAAAAGAAAGAAGCTCTGGACAATTTATTAGATGCTGGCAAGATTTCGCAGCCCACATATGACTCCTTTAACGAGAAGATAGATGAGGCAGTTGCAGAAATTGAAAATCAACAAAGAGCTTTGCTAGAGAAAATGAATTCCACAGTAGGAGAACTTGAGGATCACACTAAAACTTTGGAGATGCTCCTTGCAAACTTCGAAATTAAACATGTGACAGGTGAAATAGACGAAGAGGTTTATCAACGTGAAATCAGTCTTTTATCTACAGGGCTTGAAGTTGCAAGGCAGGAACTAGATACTGCCAAGGAAGCCATAGATCTGCTTTCAAGCAGCCTACCGATTCCGCTAACTGATATAGTTGTGCCTCAAGAAGTGGAACTGCAAACCATAGAAGGTGTCGAAGCTCCTGAACCTGAAATTGCAGGTGTGGAAGAAACTGTTTCAGTAGTTGAGTCTGAGGAGACTCCTGAAGAAAATATAGAGCAGAATCTGCCTGAACCACCTGTTGAATCTACAGAAGGCGGCGACGTGGAAACATTACAAAGTCCGGAGGAACCAGAGGAAAATTCACAAGAAACGTGGCAAAACACAGAAGAAACCCAAGAAACGGAGCAGAGCACGGAAGAGGAAATGCAATCAACGGAAACGGTAGCTGAAGGAGAAGAAACACAAGAGTAAACATTTCTCTCCCTTTTTTCTATAATAAAATGAAGTCTATGTAGTGTAGAGTTTTATATTCCAAATTCTGCGTTTATACACCAAATCTTTTGGGCTTTCTGAACAACTTAATGCCTCTCATCTCAGTGACATACTCGAAACCTGCTGTAATGATTTTCTTAGCCTCTTCAATAGTAGATGCTGTGGCCACCTCAAATTCATCGTCTTTAAAGTGGATCATGTGTATGTATTTCATGGTATTCTGGATTCTTTTGTGACCCAAGAGCCTCTTGACTGTTAGAACGTTTCCGTGAGTGTAGTGAGCAATCATAGTTCCGCCCCAGTGTCTGAAGGTGGTGAAATGGATTTTAAGTCGAAGCTCTGCTCGGTTTCAAGAAAGCCGTACGAGAAACAGGTTTAACTCAAGTTGAAATTATGAAGCTGAAGCGTATTCTGAAGATGGTGAAGAAAAAGGAACTCATGCTTGCCACCACGCCTTTCGCATCAGCTTCAGTTTTACTTTAGTGATTTTCACTAAGCGTTTCTTGAGCTCTCGTGTTTTAGCGAGTTCTGGCTCCGGCAAATCTGTTTTTTTAGAGTCATATCCTAAATACACGCGTTCAGGGTGAATATTCCTAATCCATTCAACAAGCACATCCATATCGAACTCTAATATGGGTTCGATTGTCACGAACTTGCGAGGATGCTTAATCTTCAGGAAGTCCCGGTATCTTATTGAAGGCAGAGGAGCCGTTGATATTAAGCGGTAGCCTTCATCCTCGTTTGTTTCGATAGTAGTATCAAGTATAGTGTTTTCCGGCCAAGAATAGCGTTTGAAGCATATAGGATTCTTCGTTTGAAACAGAAAAGTCCTATCAGGCAATTGTCTAACCCGTTGTAATATTGCTTCCATCCACTCTCGCTTAGCAAATGTTATGTCCGAAGAGGAACAAGCCCAAATAAACTCGTCCCTCTGAGTCCTCGGCAATTGTTGAGTGAGTCTTTCTGGATGAAAATGCGGCACATAATTGTAGCATTTAATACAGTTATGCAACTGCCTCTTCATCTGAAGTCTGAAACTTTTCTCACAATATTCACAACGATAATTACAACCAATATAGCAATTCCACTGTTTTACTGAATCAGGGTACATGTGACTTGGCATTTCTGTTACATCTCCATTTGCAAATATCACATGCAGCCCATAAATACTCGAAAATTGACTAATCGGTTATCATAAAAATAAATGATGCTCAAGACAGCCCAGCTTGCTGGTTTCCGCCTCATTCTTGCACCCATCTGCAAAAATCATTCTCAAATTCATGGTGAAGAGATTGAACGCCGTATCCTTCTGGCTTCTCGATTCAGTGAAATTGTGAAAGGTGATATTCAACCCTTAGTGAAGTTTTAGGCTTCTTTGTTTCTTATCATTCTCTTCTAATAGTCTAATAGTCAAACAACAGAATATTAGACTTCAAGACTACAACGAGAGAGCTAAAATATCCAGAAAAACATCATCATGTATGTTCTAAAGCTTCACAATTACCAGCTTTCTTTTGTTCTTATGTCAATACCTAAAAGATCCGTAACTTCTTTGATGTATGTAACTGCATTTCTCACATCTTTAAACGAATTGTGATTTGTTCCTAGTGAGATCTCGTAGATTTTCTTGAAAGCATGCTTTGCTCCACCAAATTTTTTGTTTAAATGCAAAACTCGTTTTCTATCATAGTTTAGCCTGTTCTTTAGATTCGGATCATTCGGATAAGCCAGCTCAAGAATTGCATGCCACTCAGCTACATCACGTAAAGCCAATCTTCTTGCATATCTTACTGCCGCTTTGAATTTCGGGTCAAACAGCATTCCATATTTTTTCGCTGGATCTTGATGCCCCATTGCTTGATACTCTTCCAACATGCCTTTCCAAAATCCTTTTTCTCTTAAGATTCCTTCACAAACAAAATCTGCGATCCGTTCAAAAAAATCCTTAATTATGATCATGTTATTGTCAAGAAAGAGGTTATCTATGTAAATAGTTCCTATTTTTGGTCCAACTTCATAACAATCGGCAAATTGTGGAATAAGATGCCTTGGCGTACCTTGAGGCATAAGAAACGGATAACCTTCTGATGCCCATGCAAAATGATGAGCAAACTCATGAGGAAGAATACGTTCGCTTAGTGTTTTATCGCTTTTCCCATGTCCAGCATAGAAAAATACAACACAGCAGTCTTTGCTGGAATTTATGGTGTTAAAGAAAATATGGGTGTAACTAAATATTAGGTTCTTAAAAAAAAGATCTGAATTGGCATCTGCTCCAGATAACTCGTTGAACTCTATTATTCTCATTTTGTTTTCAGAATCGAATTTTTCTTGTATTGTCTGGATGGTCTTAGAAAATCTTTTGCTAGTATCTTTCAATCTTTCAATTGCAATGATCTCATTGAGATCCTCTTCTTTAAGACCATATCCCTCAATAACAAAGGGAGAAACGTAAGGGATGCTCATAGAGCTTTCACTATTTGTTATGGATATTGAAACAAATATATTTATATAATTATTTTAATAACCCTCTCAAGGATTTTTCTTTTTAAAAAAAGTTTAACTGTTGATTTAAAACAGAAAAATAAAATAAAAGGAAAAATAACTTAGATTTTTCTTCAGAAATTATTCGAGTCCGCGAGCTAAGGATTTATAGCATTGCGAATATTAAATAAGTAGTTCTCGGCGGTAGGTCAAGCGTGGAAGCCGCCTCACATGCATGCGCGCACCATGCATTCTGGCAGCATCGCTTGACTATACCTTTACCGGCTTTTTTTGGGTTTATTCATCGAGTTTTGCTTCCGTGAACTTGTACATCAAGTCGCGGGTTTCCATCAAATTTTCATCTTGTATAGCATGACTTCCCATTCAAATAAGTGTTTTCGGCTATGTGTTCTACACATATACACCTAAGCATTTTTGATCAAATACTCGCGAGGAAAATAGAGCTGTGCCTTTCAATGTAGGTTTGGTGAGCGCCCATAAGGATGTTCCACGTGGAACAAAATTAAACACCTTTCTCAATCTTCAGGGACCTTTCGAGCAAAAAATATTGTTCCCATTCGACTTCATCATTAACAAATGGCACTAAACAACCCTGACTAAGTAGGAACAAACATCCCACTTTCACTTTTAAGCATAGATTTTTATTGCTTAACCGTTATAAAGGGAAAGTGCTATATTCATATGCGAGAGTGAGAGCATGAGTCGTTTATTAGAGATTTCCAAGGTAGAACTGGAAATGTTAGAAGCATGGGCTAGGCATGGAACCCTGAAGGATGCGGCTGGATCCTTGGGTATTCCATTGTCAACTTTGAGCAATCGAAAAAGTCGTTTGCGATGGAGATATTACCGAGCAAGACAATTCGTTAGAGCAGTTGAACGGTGGCAGTCGCGCCTGCCGGGACCGTTGGAGTGAGATACCAGAATATACGGCACTGGAATGATTTCCACAGAAAAAATAATTTCCATATTTTATGGAAATTAAGGCAGATAATTATATGTGTAGTGAGCATCAATGAAATCGTATATAATCTTCCCTCAAACGGCATGGATAAATTCTGGTTTAGGATTTGCTGGAATAAAAGATTTAGCAGATGAAATGAAGAAAAAGAATGTCGAATTCAAACTTACTCGCGAGTATCAAGCTATAGTTTTTGAAATCGAGAATTTGGATCAAGAAACTACAAAATTGATTAGAAGGAAGTTACCTGATAATTATGAAATACCTGCTTTGTTGGAAGGATATTGCTCGATAGTTTCAAAAAATGAAGTGACCAGATGCGACGTTAGAGATGAAGAATTTCAGGAATTAATGCGAGATGCCCATTTAAAAGTAACTACCGAAAAGAAAATAGAGGAAATGCCCGAACTGTCCCCAGCTGAAATCAACAAGCTTTGCAATGATTTTGCTGATAGTGAACGTTTTCCAATGGCCTTGGAAGAATTCGACATAGAGAGACTTCGTGAGTTAATTCATGTTAACGAGAAATTTGAACATAAACTGGTTGGAATATTGGTAGATATAAAGGGTATTTGGTTTGCGTTGGACTACGATTTCACCCAACTCGCGAGAAATGTGGGTGAGAATGTTAATATGAGATTCAAAAGGTATATTTACATAAATGATGCAATTGTGAGAATTCGAGCGTTATGGGACAAGCTTATTGGATTAGCTATTCTTCTGGAGCGTCCTGACGATTTCGATAAAATTCTATCTGCAAAAAGAGTGCGGTCAGCGTTCATTAAAAACTTCAAAGATTCGCAACATCCCATTGCAAGAGATATATGGGATTATCTACATTCTATCGATACTTTTGAGCAAAGATTTCGCACTCCAGAACTTCATAAGATAGGCAGGACTATTTGGTGGGCCGCTCGTAAAAGACTTGGTGAAGAAGTAAATAGATTGATTTCATATAGGAATGATTTGAATAGGTTGCTTAGAAGTATTGTAGAAAGGTTTGAAGAAGTTCAAAAATGACAGTGCGCGACTGTCCTGTGAACATGCAAGACATTTCTGCCTTTGTTTAAGAAAAGAAATTTTTTCCAAGCCCCTTTAAGGATTCAAAATGGCTTGTTTGAAATCTAGATGGAGAAGGCTTGTTTTGTTGAAATAAGCTAAAAAAATGGTTAACTGTCTTCTGGACACATTTCGGTTTTCTCACAAAAACCGCATTTCACCATGCTTGTCTGAAAATTTGTTTCGCCGACTCAGAAAAACGCCGTGTCTGGTTGATTTAAATTTTATTTTATGTATGCTTTACTTATGTAGGTAAACATACAGTTTATGCACATTCTCCTTAAGGGTTTGTAGTTTGTGAGGATTGAAAAGAGCCCCAGAGGGCTCGTGAGAATGTACGATACTGAAAACGAGCCTTCTATAGCGTCTCAGAGGCTCGGCGCAAGCAGCTTCGTTGGGGAGTGCATGCCAGAGTTCAAATCCACTTTACGAAGAGCCTTCCTACTGATACCCTCTCCTCGAGAAGCTTAAGCACTCTGCAAAAACACAATGAACAGGGTAATATGATTTTGACCAATCAAACTCGAAATTCGTTTGGCTTTCCGCCAAACTCCCACCGATGCGAGCAAGGCCGTTTACCCTAAGCCCGCCTAGGGATGTCCAAGAAGGCGATTATAGGCTAGTTGTGAGACTAGTATTACTACGACTGCTATCGTAGCTGCTAGCACACTCAAAGCCGTGACTTCCCCCACTACAATAAAGTAAGAATTGAACAAGAAAGGCATTGGATAAAAAACAGGTAATGACAATAACATAATGACTAGAGCGAGTAAGAGAAAGAATATTCCAAAAACCAAGCGATGGAACATATTTCTCCAATTGAACCGAAACACATATTTCAACTTTGTCACAGCAATTGATAAAACAATAAAGGTGATTAGCTGAACCACGAGAATCGGTAAATGAATTGCCCATTCATAACCAAAAGGTGCATTGGTGAAGAAGGAAACAAGAACAAAGATAAATGTTAACCACTCACCAAATTGCTTTATTATATTTGCAAGAGGCGTCAATGATTTCTCTTTCAAGCGTTTCAGGAGTCGATTTAGAAACAGCACGAGGACGTAACTTAAGTCCAATAGGACTGAGAAGAAAAACGTGTATATGTAATTGCTATCGTATGTTATATGGAATAAAGGTAGTTCCTTGCTTAACGTAATTTTTTCTTTGATTACTTCAAATACTTCCTCTACAAAATCAGGTTTTGTCACTCCATATTTTTCTGATGCTATTCGAGAAACTTCACTGAGATCAGAATCGAGCTGAGACCATCCATAACTCGGATCATTCTTCAATCTATCGGCGATATTGCTGAGCGCGTCTTTGAGCTCAGAATATGCAAAGTATTCTCGAACACCTTCTGATTGATTTAAGGCATGGGCAAGATCATATTTGAAATCGAACTCCGCATCCCATATAGCTTTGTTTGCAGCCCATGGTTCATACATGTTGCTTCCTTTGATGGTTATCGGATTGAAATAACCAACACCGTCTAGAGTCCAGTTAGAGCCAACCACAGCAAGCGTTGCATTATTAAAAACCTCAAACATACATTGTCCGCCTACTATGAAATTCACTCCCGATTCCAGAGCCCAAATCAGACGAATATGCCTTATTTGAAAGGGCAATCCATGCGCTCTATAGAAAACACCGCCAAAAATAGCCACTTCAATTCTGTCATCAGTTCTCACTGAGTGAAAATGCGAAGCACTTGTATTGATGACAAACTCAATTGCAGCACCATGCGATTCCGAAATCATTACTTTCAGATCGATTGTTTTATTCCAGAAACTGACAAAGTTAGGGAAGTAACCCCAATCATTGGGCTTGAACTTTGAAACCTGATTTCTAAAAGTTTGCAAATAGGTTTCTCCATATTTTTGAATCTCTTCCTCAGTTACAAGGTGGTTAGGCTTGAAAAATAACGAAATTGATATCCAAACTAGCAGTAGCAAAAAGACGATTGATATCTCTCTTCTTTTCAAGGATTCCTCAGCCTAATTTTATATAATTTGATATTTGCAGATTTATACATGTGCCGAGTCCCTATAGAACTTCACGTTTTGACTAACTATCTGTAGAACATGGAGGAATTGCGAACTAATTTGAAGAGCCTTTCTAGCTTTCCTTTTACCTATGGAGGCGCCTTCATGTAATATCCTGCTTCTTAAATCATATATCCCTTCTACAGTCTTTTTGTTCTTGATAAAGGGCATTATGCTTTTCAAGTTTCGTTCAACCTTAACTAGGTGCAGTTCCTTCATTAACGGACACAAAAACCTTTCAATTTTTTTAGGCAAACTCACTGCCTCCTTATACTTCTCCTTAAACCTTTTCAGATAGCCTATCGCTTCTTCCAGACTATTGGCAATAGGAACAATTTTCTTATAGTTATCTTGTCTGAGCACATCTTCCAAAGTACCTTCTTCTCTTCTAGTGATCTTTCCTCTAACTATTCTTCTTCCACATTGGAAAATTGCTTCATCACCTTTTCTAGCTTTTCCTCTTCTGAATTCATTGTCTTTCTGTTTGTTGATTATTCCATTCAAAGACTTCTTTCTTCGGCATACATGAAGTCTTAAAAGCAGACATTAGCTTCTATTTACTGGGTTTAGTGTATTGCCTGAGATAGTATGGATTAGCCCTCCAAAGTTTGATCAGCAAATACTCAACGAAATTCGATTGTTGATTCATACTTACGAAACTAGGTATAAGCCCAACGAATCAAGTTACAATGAAAGGGCTACAGGTCAGGGTTTAATTGAACCACTTTTGGAAAAGTTAGGATGGAATACACGTGATTTAGATGAGGTTTATCCAGAGTATTATGTAACTGGCTCTGGAAGAGTGGATTATGTACTTAAACTGAACAAAACCCCTGTTATCTATTTGGAAATCAAGAAACTTGGCGAGAGTCTTGATGGAGTTCGGGGAGGGAAATTCTACAAGGACCAGGCTATGGATTATGCCTGGAAGAAAAGAGCCACTTGGGCTGTTTTAACGAATTTCAAGGAACTAAGATTGTACAATGCAAAAGAACGATTACCTATCTTCCAAGTATCTTATCAAGAGTACACTACCAAGTTCGAGGGAACTCTGCGATACCTTACCAAAGATGCTGTGGTTAAAGGAGAGATAGGTCAACTTTATGCAATTAAAGCGGGCAAAGAAATCGATGAAAATTTTCTTCAAGATCTTCAAAAATGGAGACTGAGTCTAGCTAACGATGTGCATAAAAACCATGCTTTAACCATAGAACAGATATCCTCTCAAACACAAAAAATTTTGAACAGGTTAATCCTCATTCGGATTGCAGAAGATCGAGGGACCTTGCCGAGAGGTCAACTGAAGAATGAGTATACAAAATGGAAGACTACAACGAGATCAAGGCGAAAACGGTTCATTGAAGAGCTAAGAGAATTTTTCTTAGACTTTGAGTTTGACTTCAATACAGAGCTGTTTAAACCTGATTTATGTGATTCTCTTGCAATTGGAGATTCCGTTTTCGAGGATTTGATAGAGAATTTATACAATTATGATTTCTCAACGCTGACTGGAGACATTCTCGGAAGCACATATGAGCTGTACTTGGGGTATTCTCTTGAACCTACGAACAAAGATTACGAAGGACAAGAAACAATTCCTCAGAATGTTCCGTTAGAATTAGTGATAAAAAGAGAATATAGGCAAAGAGAGGGAATCTTTTATACGAGACCTCCTGTTGTTGATTTCATAGTCTCGAAAACCATACTTCCAATGACTAGACTAAAGAACATTGAAGAACTAAAAGATTTGAGAGTCCTTGATGCATCGGGAGGATCCGGTTCATTTTTGATCAAAGCTCTGATCGCCCTCAGAAATCATCTTTTAAAGGAGGTTCTCAGGGCTAGAAAGGAACTGGGACACAGATCCCCTATCCGTGCAGAATTAGCTTCGATGGCGATAACTGATATCCCAAAATTCATACTGCGAAATAATCTCTATCTTGTTGACCTTGACCTGCAAGCAGTTGAAATCGCCAAGCTGAATCTTTGGGCTCAAGCACTTCATCCAAAATTCGGTAAAGAGAAAGTATTACTTGAATTAAATGAAAAGTTTAGGTGTGGAAATTCTCTGATTTCTGTAGACAAAGCGGAGCTGCTTAGATTCTTTGCTGATACAGATGTGATAGATAGCAAAATCCGACCATTTAATTGGGAAAGAGAGTTCATAGACGTGTTTTCTCTTAACAAAGGATTCGATGTAGTAATAGGGAATCCGCCTTACTACAGTGTGCATTTTCTCGATGATGCTATGAAAGGTTTTCTCGCAACTTATTATAGTGATATTCATACAGGTCAGAATGATATTCTCTATTACTTTTATCATAGGGGAATTGAGCTTCTTAGAGAGCATGGACTTCTAGGTTTCATTACAGCTAGATATTTCTTGGAAGCTCGAGATGCGACCAAATTAAGAGGCTGGTTGCTCGATAATTGTAGAATTAAGACGATAGTTGATTTCGGAAACATAGACATGTTTGGGGGGCTTGGCACTCGCACAGCAGTATTAGTCCTCGAGAAGTGTACAGGGTCAGAGAGGCATGAGGAGAGAGAATCTAACATTATCCAAGTTGCTAGGGTAAAATGTCGAAGATGGATGAGACCGAAAAGACAACTTGTGACATTAATTGAACAACATCTAAACCCAGAAGAAGGTTTGTACGAGGACGCTTCTATTAAAACATTCAACGTAAAACAATCCGACCTTACTTCTGATACATGGGTCTTAGTTCCTGATCAAGAAAAAGCTCTAAAAAGGAAAATCGAATCCAAGTCTGTTCTTCTGGGGAGATTGTGCCATTGTGGAAAGGGAATGGAAACTGGATTAAACGAAGTTCGGAAGAATGGTAAACGCTGGGGAGTTTTCCATCTCACCAAGGAAGAAGTTGACGAACTAAAAATTGAAACCGAGCTTCTACAGAAACTCGTTAAGAATTCCGATATTGATAGATACCTCGCTGATTACAAAGAATTGTACCTATTGTACCTCACTGACGAGCATGATATTACCAAGTTCCCGAATGCAGAGGCTCACCTAAGTCAATTCAAAGAGCAATTACTGCAACGATACGGATTTGACAGAGGAGACCGAAAATGGTATGCAATAAGTGTTCCACGAAACAAAGAACTTTTTGACAACGCAAAGGAAAAACTGATTTGCCCTTATATTTCTCCAGAAAACAGATTCGCTTATGATAATTGTACTAAGACCCAGAAATTCTACAGCATGACAGACACTACAATAGTAGTGCCGAAAAAGGACTGCGATGTTGATCTTAAGTTCATTTTAGCGGTTCTGAATTCCACGCTATCCAACT
Source organism: uncultured Candidatus Bathyarchaeia archaeon (assembly GCA_964598485.1). Lineage (GTDB taxonomy): Archaea > Thermoproteota > Bathyarchaeia > Bathyarchaeales > Bathycorpusculaceae > SOJA01. The sequence goes on along the minus strand of CAZRCD010000006.1, from coordinate 54,710 downwards.
TCTACTATCGAACATTTGCAAAGCCTAAAGATTACCGATACGAATACTTTTCAGAAACTATCTCCAAAATATGTATCCCAGATCTGAACAAAATAAGAGCGAAATCTGCGTCTATTCATGACGAGCTAGTTAATCTAGCTTCCGAAATGCTTATGCTACGTTCTCAGCAGAATGATATCCATAAATCTTTCCTGAAGGTTCTGAAAGACAATCTTGCTGACACAACTTGTAGTTTCAAGGACTACTACGAAAATGCGTTGAGTTATTCTTTCAAGAAAAGCGTATTGTTAGATCATGATATTGATGTTCAATCGTGTGCAATTCAGTTATCCCAAAGTGAGAGTTCAATCTTTGTAAGGGCTTATTTTGATGATGAATGGCACGACGTGTTGAAGATAACTTTTGAAGATCTAAACATGCGAGACTTCATTTATCTCGCACTTGACAATTTCATAACACAAAAAGAAATGGCAGTAGCTTGGCGAAAAGGCAGAGTAATTAGTGATGTCATTTTCAATATGCAAATCCCAAGATTCAAGACCAATCATGAGGAGAACAAGAAGAGGATTCGTGTAATTATGTTGGAACTCAGGTCTGCTACAGGTGTTTCAAACCTCGGCAAGATCACAGAAAGGATACGTGAACTTGACATCCAAATGAATGAGAAAGTCTATAGTCTTTATTCCATTGATGAGAACGAAAGGAAAATAATCGAGAACTCGATAGATTACCAGAGACCTTATTTAAGGTATTGATTTCAATATTTCGATTGTGGAATCCTCTATCAGTTAGAACCAAGATTTCGAGAAAAACCTTTGAAAATCCCAAGATGTAAAAAATGCAGAAAAGTTAAGGTTGAACCAAAAGAACTAATCAGAATAAGTGAGAAGGCTTGATGTTGGGTTCTTTTGAAAGAAAATCAAATGTGGCAGCACTGCTCTTTCAGTAACAACATAAACTTGAGGTTTAGGTTGTGTCAGAAAAGCGGGAAGGTGTAATATTCTATAGTTATAAAGGAAAATGGAAAGAAGAAGAGAGAGGTGGATAAAACATGTTGATAGACGCTGTTCTGTATAGTCCAGAAAAAGAAATAGATAGAGCTGTCAAATACAACGATTGGATTTCTGCTTTTGCAACTGCTGTTAGCTATTTTGAGTATTATGGAGCAGCGATAATCAAAGGCCGTTGTAAATCTTTGAAAATACCAAAATACAAAGATGTTGTCAAAAATATGTCCGTCAGTCGCATAGCTTTCACCCTTCGTCTACTTAGGTTAGTCGATGAAAAAACCTACAGCAAAATAAGAAAAGCAATAGAGGAAAGAAACAAGTTGATTCATCCCGAAAGAGGTGGAATTGGCTACAAACATACAAAAGAAAGGAGCAGAGCTATCGAACTACTCGAAGATGCAAAAGAATGTATTCAAAAACTCAGAGAGGCCATGAAAGGAGGGAATAAGCCATGATTGATACGATTTTTGTTTATGGGCCTAAAAAAGAGTTAGAAGTCTTGGCGAGCCTTGCGATTGAGGGAAATAAAGTAGACTGGAAACCAGCAATAATATTAGCAGCTGCCTATTTAGAAAAGTCTGGCCATGAGAGATTAAGAAGATATTTTGAAAAAAATTCGTAATAGCAAACTAAAGACCTCAAAGAAAACTAAGATAGCAAGTGATATAGCTGCCAGCCAAACCGCTCGTTTTTGGCTAATTTCCTCATGTGTCCTAGCCCGTACTGCATCGAGAATTATTCTAAAATTTCCTTGGTGGGGCCATAGCTGCCCCCCGCCAGAGTTGAAAACTTGCACCGGATTGTTATCAGTTGCCATGGCCTGGTGAATATAAAACGTTGTGTACCCAGCCGTCATTGGTGCTTGAGATCTTTTTATCGGTGGTGACTGAGAGTCAGGAGAAAGAGGGCCATTTATTTCTACTGGCTGGAAAACTCTTTCATCTATTGCGGGCCATTTGATCTCAACAGTAATAGTTCCCCCCGGAAAAATAGTATCGCCGATATTCTTTACCATGTAAGTGAAACTGAATTCTTCACCTTCAGTAGTTATTTGGGGTTTGATAATCCTTATACTTAGCTTGTGACTTGGTGTTGGTTTGCTCACGAAATCCCTTCTTCTAATTTGTTTACTTATTTCTTCACTATAAAATATAGGGCTTACGCGACACCACTCTAGGAGAACGTCTACCTTGTTCCACGGACATTGATAATGAATGTTGGCAATTTCAAAAAGAAGTGTAGCGCGTGCTCACATTTCTGTCAAGGGTTTAGAATTTATATCTTTTAGCACGTACAAAGGTATATGGAACAAGATCGAAAAATTGGTGAGCAGCGCGCACGAGAAACCTTTGGGAAGATGGAACATCCGAAAATGCGCAGTCTGATAGATGATTTTGTAGATAAGTTGGGCGTAAGTATTCCTTCGGAATATAGGTCGCCCTTTTTGAAATGTTGGGAGCTACATAAAGAGCAATCTGGCCCATTTAAAGAAATTGCAGATAGATCAAGATACAACAGACCTGATTTGTTTTATGAGTTGATTAATGGAGAAGTTCAGGAAAAATTCCATGCGGTTTACTATCATCAAAAGAACGCGGATTCTATGCAAAAACTTGTCGAGAAGTATTGTGTTGGCATCAATAAAGTGGCTAAAGAACTGGAGATTGAATGGCCTGTAACTGTCGGCATAACTCTGAGAAAACTACACTTTGAATATGAGGCTTTTGTTTTTCAATGTCGCGCCTGTCTTGACCATTTTTCAGGTTCCGTATCCTATTATTTCGGATTTATTGCAAGAAACCTAGATCGTCTCAAGAGCAAATTAGAACAGCTCTCATTAAGAAATCCAAAGGCCCGAAAAATCCTTGATGTTATGGAAAAAGACGAAGAGTTCTATCTGCGCGTCCACGAGCTTCTTCAATCTAAAACGAAAAATCGTGACTTCCTCAAGGATTGGAGCGATAGAGACAAACTGGCACATTACGGAACAATTCTGATGAGGCCTTTAAACGTTATGATCAACCCAGCTTCAGGCACAAAAATCCTTCACTTGGCTCGGCAAGAGAAAGGAAAGGATATCTTCAACTTACCTCGTCTAACTGAACTTATGGAGTCCTTTATGCGAGATTTATTCAAGTTCATAGCGGAAGTATATGACATAATCTTCGAGAAATAACGCGCTTTCTCTTCCAAATGAGCTTGGGGTAAACGGCCTTACAGCTCTGTCACGAGATCTCCTTTTGTTTAGCCAAGTTGTTTCAACTGTGAAGGCTGAGGATAACGAGGCTGAGCCCACTCAAGTTGTTGTCTCATGCAGCAGAATCAACCTGAACAGTCTTGTTCAAGGAAAACAAACGCAGTTTAATATCAAAATAACTTGGATTGGCGCCACCAACCAAATCACGTCACAAACATGTCAATTTCTGGACCGTACTCTTGGGTTGTTAAACCGACAAACGAGTATTTTCCAATGACATTAGAACACAATGGAACAGCCATCGTGCCAGTGCTCATGCAAGTTCCTCATGACGCTTCTCCACGTGTATATCAACTCGGATTCATGTTCACCATCGAAACAGCCACCTCAGTTACTCAGGTCTCGGCTATCGTAGACTTTTCAGTTTCCGCCCCGTCATCATCTTCTCCGAACAGGCTGCTCAAAACTTTCAAAGCATTGTAGTGTTTTTGTTGGTGCTGTGTCTTGGAGTAGTTTTGTTCGGTGCAGTATCTAAAAGAAGGACAGAAAATCCCGTGTAGCAAGCAAGCAACACAGATCTAAATGGGATTTTTGCAGCGAGCCCCTGGCTCTTCGTAGGATCTCTGGACAACTCTGAATTCTCAGACGAGCCCCTACGGGCTCTTTCAGAAAAACAATAAAAAAGGGGAAGTGCGGGAGATATCTCCACTGTTCTCAGTATAGAGTTTTATATTAGCTGTTTTCTTGTTCTAACTTGAGAGTGCTATGATTGTCTGAAAAAGTTGTTATAACCTTTCATGAAAAGTTTAAACAGTACGATTTGGGAGAAGGCCATCCTTTTAGGGGAGATAGGTTTGCAAATGTTAGAAAATTTTTTGAAGAACAAGATTTACTCAGTCTTTCTGAAGTGATTCTTGTTGAACCTCACCCAGCCTCAAAGGAAGATTTATTGCGGGTTCATGAAGAGAGTTATGTCGATTTGATTTTCCGTTTGGCTGAACAGAATAAACCTTACGATGTTGAAACACCTGTTTCTGAAGAGATTCTTGAAGCTGCATTACTTATTGTTGGCGGTGCAATTACTTGCGGCGAATCGATTTACAAGGGAAAGGCAAAACATGGAATTTCTTTGGGTGGGGGTTATCATCATGCTGGAAGAAGTTATGGTGGCGGATTCTGCCTATTCAACGATGTGGCAGTTTTGGTTGAGTATTTGAGAAGTGAATATGATGTGAAACGTTTTTTGGTTTTAGATTATGATGTTCACTTTGGAAATGGTACAAGCGACATTTACAATAGGGATCCTACAGTGTTGTATATTTCATTGCATCAAGACCCGCGTACGATTTATCCTGGGACAGGGTTTGCTTGCCAGATTGGGGAGGACAAAGGAGAAGGCTACAATGTTAACGTGCCTTTGCCGCCTGGAACAGGCGACAGCACTTATATCTATGCTTTAGATGAGGTTTTTGTTCCTTTGGCTGAGGAGTTTAAACCTGAAATAATTATTGCCAATGGTGGAAGTGATCCTCATTTTGCGGATACGCTTGGAAATTTGAGGTTGACTGTCAAAGGGTTTTTTAGCTTGTCATCCAAGATTAGGAAAATTGCAGAGAAGGTTTGCGATGGAAAACTTGTTTTGATGCCTGGAAGTGGATATAACCCTGTGATTTTGCCGCTTTGTTGGTATGCACTTGTTGCTGGTGTTGTTGGTTTAGAAGAAATTCGTATTAGAGATCCGTACGCTCCTCCAAAGGAATCGCCTAGTTGCCGTGGAAAGGTTGAAAACACGATTAGTGAATTGAAAAGGCTACTGAAAAAACGTTGGGCATGCTTTCGGTAAAAACGATGCAATTAAGCCTAAGGGTTTTTGCGTATGTTTATAAACTTTTATATTGTTTATTTGCAGACATGCTGACTGAAACTGTTGTGGCTGTTTCTCTTCTCTTTTGGTTAGGGTGTTTCTTTTCAGTTAACTTGCATAACATAGTGAAACGTCAAAAGCTCAGAAGCGGTGAAAAGGTTTGTGCAGAGGTTGAACGTCCCTTAGGTTCTACTATTGGCTTGGCGGCTGTTGGAACACTGGTCTACTTTGCAGAAGTGTTCTCTTATCTTTTTCTTGTTTTCACCGGTCTCATCTTTGGGCTACGTGATTTTCCTTTTTTCTTCCGATTTCCATTCACGTTTTCCATTCGAATTCTCGGCTCAGTTCTCACGTCAGTTGGCTATTTTATCTTTATCTGGAGTGTGGTTGTTCGGGGGAGATATGCTGTTTCGTGGGCGATGCCAGAGAACCAGAGGCTTGTCACTTGGGGTCCGTACCGCTATGTTCGGCATCCCTCTTATCTGGGCTATTTCCTTATGTTTTTCGGTTTCTTCTTCTTGTGGCCCAACTTGTTTACGCTTTTTCCACTAGTTGCTATTCCCGGATATTTTCGTGTCACTTTTGAGGAGGAAAGGCTTTTGGTTCGGCGTTTCGGTGATGAATATGTGGAGTATCAGAGGAGGACAGGACGGTTTATTCCAAGGTTGCGATCATGAACAAAACCGCAAATTCGAAAAAGACTGTTGCCTAAGATCTTGACGATTTATGTCCTCGCAACTTTGGCGTTGTAACAACTATTACTTCGTCCGTTTTGGAAAAACGTTGAGATTTTAATAATTGGTGCTACTAATATAGTCTGCCAAAAAAACGAAGGGAATTCTTGAATGGAAAATATGGAGAAGATTCGTGAACAATTTCCCATAACCAAGAATAAGGTGTTTATGAATCATGCTGGACAGTCTCCGCTTCCAAAACAGGTTGCAGATGTTGTCCGCAAGTTTGTTGACGATTTCTCGAATTTCGGAACTACTTCGATTGAATGGAATGATGGTGGAAAACCATTGTTTGCAAAACTCATCGGCGCAAAGCCTGAAGAAATCGCTTTTGTCGAGAACACTTCAGTAGGCTTAAACATAGCAGCAAACGTATTGAGTTATCCGCCCGGCTCAAATATCGTTACAACTGATTTAGAATACCCGTCAGTGGTTTATCCTTGGCTACGTAAAAGTCTAGGTGTAAAAGTTCATTACGTGAAGAATGTAGATGGAAAAATTTTGCTCGAAGATGTTGAGAAGGCTGTTGATGACAAAACTGTGGCTGTTGCAGTAAGCCATGTTGAATATGTTAATGGTTTTCGACATGATTTGCGAGTTTTGAGCGAAATAGCCCACGCACACGGAGCATACCTGATTGTTGACGCAATCCAGTCGGCTGGCGCCATGCAAATAGACGCAAAAAGAGACAATGTTGATTTTCTTGCATCCGCATGTTACAAGTGGTTGCTAAGCCCTCCCGGAGCAGGCTACTTTTACGTTAAAAATGAGCTTGTCGAAAAGTTTGAGCCACCCTTTGTTGGTTGGGCAAGCGTGAAGGATGAGGTTTTCGAGACTATAGATTTTTGGGACATTTGGAGTCTAAAGCTTTCGGAAACTGCAAGCCGCTTTGAGGTTGGTTCACCAAGCTTCATAAGCCTAGTAGGAGCCACGGAAGCCCTGAAAATGTTGCTGAATTTTGGAATTAAAAACATTGAAAAGAGAATACTGAAGCTAACAGGTTACTTGATAGATGCTGTCAAAGGTTTGGGGTTGAAACTTCAGACGCCGGAAGAACTGCATTGTCGTTCGGGAATAGTCAATTTCAGAATAGACAAACCTCAGGAAGTGGCTGAAAAGTTAAAGAACAAAGGAATCGTTGTCTCTGCCAGATCCCATGGAATAAGGGTTTCACCACACTTTTACAATACCGAAGAGGAAAATGACAAACTTGTAGACGAAATCAAACAATGTGGCTAAAACTAGTGTACAAAATCAAGAAAATTGACGAAAATAATAAGCAACGAGTTATTGATTTCCTTGGATTAGATGTAGTTAGACATGTCTTTGCATTTTACGATATTCAACATGAACCTGACTACACAACAATGTATGCTGCCTTTGAAAATGGAAGTTTAAAAGGATACGTTCTTACTTACACTGCTCTTGACTTCCCAAGCGTAATCCTAGAATGCGACAGCAATACAGCTGAGAAGCTAATTGATTATACGCCTGAGAACCGTTTTATTATGCATGTCCCACCAAATCTTCTGCCAATTATAAACAGAAAAATTCCACATGCGAAGTGTTACGTTGAAGATTGGATGCTTGTTAAAAAGGATGAACCCAGTTTTTTCAAATCGAAACTTCTGCGTAGATTGCACACTGAGGATGACGCTTCAAAGCTTGCAATGCTTCTCTCAAGTCGAAAGAACCGTACCACAGCCACAGTTAAGAAATACATTGAACTGATAAGTAAGCAACCAATTTACGGAGTTTTCGTAAACGACGAACTGATTTCTTACGCTGGCTCTTTCATTCAGTTACGACAGGTTTGGATGATAGGCGGGGTCTACACACATCCAAGACATAGAAACAAAGGATATGCAACATTAGCCACGTCAGCAGTAACGGAAGAGGCTTTAAAAAACGCGGAGGCAGCAGCGCTGTTTGTGAGGTCAGACAATTACTCAGCAATCAGAGTTTACGAAAAAATCGGTTACAAAAAGATAGGTGAAAAACTCTGGATAGACGCAGGAACGGGAATGAAGCCCTAAAGCTTAGATGTTTTCCTAAAATCTAATTGACATATTTACAACGCTCTGCCAGAACATGCAAAGCTCCCGACAAATACTTTAGCGAACTTGTGTAGGCGTAGATAGACCCGCATTGTATATGGAACAACGTCAGGTCATGTTCTTGTTGTGTACTGTCTCTAGGGTTTGTTTTAGTAAGTTTATTGCGGACCATGCTGCGAGTGCGCTTGTCTTTGGGTTTTCTGGATGCGGATCATTTGCAAATTTTAGAAACATGTTGCCATGTTTCCATTTGATTTTGATTTCATGGACGTTTCTGTGTACCTTTGGGTCTGAAATTATCTTCACCTTCACCTTTTCTGGTTGAGTCGTTAAAGCCAATGTGGCTGCGACGTTCATACCTCTTGGAAAAAGCCTGACAGCTTCTTCAGCAGTTCCCTCATAAACTGTTTTTTCTTCTTGATTATCCATTTCCAAAGCCTTAGGATTCTTTCTAGAAGTTAAAATGACTTCATCTACTCCTGTTAGTACTGCACTAGAAATGGCGTCTAAACCGCCGATGGCTCCTGATGGTATGTGGATCTTTTTGCTTTTTACATCTAAATCCAGAAGGGCTCCTATACTCATGACTATTAGTTCAATGTTTTCCGCCAAGATTTTGTTTATATAATCTCTAACTGCTTGCTGTGATGCTGCCTCCACGATGACTAGGGGTTTAAGCTTAATCAGTTCTTCAAGGCTTTTAACGACTGTGACGGGAAAGTGCAGCGACTTCTTGAGCTTTTCAGATTTCTCCATATTCCGATCATAAAGAACTAACTCGTCACATTCAACTATTCCTCTTTCAACCGCTCTTGCGATTACGGTGCCAATTGCACCGCATCCGATTATTCCAACCTTTCTCACTTTTTGTCGCTTCCAGAGTTCACTTAATATTCAGCAAGAAATTGGATATCGCTGTAGGGCTTAATTTCTCTACCTTCCCCCTTCTTAGGCAGAACTTCGATGTTTGCAACTTTGCATGTGCCAGATATATCCTCTCTGCCTTCCATAATTATTTCTGCCGTGTCTTTTCCTCCAGCGTATATTATCAGTTTTTTAATTTGCGTGTTCAATGGCATACGTTTTTCGGCTTTTTCCCTTCTAATTTCGGTTATTACTGCCATTATTAAGTCTCCATGCTTTTCCGCTTCTTCATCTACGTGTTTTTCATCCGGAGTTGGCCAAGGAGACAGATGAACGCTTTTGTGGCTTTTATCCTCGGCATACATTGTCTGGTAAATTTCCTCTGTTACGTGGGGCGTTATTGGTGCCAGAAGCTGCAGAATCCTATACAAAACTGTGTATAGCGTGTGTTGCACTGCTTCTCTCTTCTCTTTTCCGTAGAAATCTGGCTTGTACAACCTGTCTTTCACAGCTTCTATGTAGCAATCGCAGAAAACATGCCACGTGAAGTTGCGAATTTCCTCCATAGCAATGTTGAACTGACACGTCTCCAGAGCATCAGTCACTTTCTTCGTTAGCTTTTCAACCTTGCTTAAAATCCACTTGTCCAGAGGCTGGAGTACATACTCCACATTTTCCTTTGACTCGTAGTCTTTCAACTGGTTGCATACAAAACGAGCAGCATTCCACAGCTTAATCAGGAAGCGCCAGCCGTATTCGACATCTGGCCAGCGAAAGGGTATATCTGAACCTGTTGCACCGCCTGATGCAGCCCACTGCCTAGAAGCGTCAGCCCCATACTTGTCTAGAACCTCTGGAGTGGCAACATAATTTTTCAGGGATTTGCTCATTTTTCTGCCGTCTGCACCTAGAACCATTCCGTTGATCAAGCAGCTTTTGTACGGCTTCTCGTTAAACAGTGCTAGATGTCTAACCATAAGGTAGTATGCCCATGTACGTATAATGTCTATGCCTGACGGATGCATATCAGCTGGAAACAATCTTCTCCAATCTTCACGGTTAGGCCAGCCAGCATGTACAGCACACGTGATTGAAGAGTCCATCCATGTGTCAAAAACATCTGTTTCTGAAATGAAATCTGTACCTCCGCATTTCGGGCATTCTCCTATTTTTGGTTTTTCCAGTTTTGGATCTATTGGAACCCAGTTTTCTTCGGCTAGAATTATTTCGCCGCAGTTTTTGCAGTACCATATTGGTATTGGTGTGCCGAAAACTCTTTGGCGGCTTATTACCCAGTCCCAGTCAAGGGAGCGAGCCCAGTCTATTAGGCGGCTTTTCACGTAATCAGGATACCACGTGATTTCGTTTGCAGTTTCCACAACTTTGTCTGTTAGTATGCGTGTTTTCATGAACCATTGTTCACGTTCAAGAATCTCTACTGGTGTCTCACATCTGTGACATACACCAATTTCTTGTTGAAGACTCTTGGTTTTCTCTAACAGACCATCAGCCTCAAGGTCTTTCACAATGGCTTTTCTTGCTTCTGCCGTTGATAATCCAGCGTATTTCCCGCCTTTCTCGTTTATCTCTCCGTTTTCAGTTAATATCATAATCACTCGAAGCTTATTTTTCAACACTGTTTTTACATCTGCTTTGTCTCCGTATGTGCATATCATCACTACACCAGTGCCGAAGGAAGGTTCAACCATTTCGTCTGGTATGATTTCAACTACTCGGTCAGTGGTTGGCACGTATATTTTTCTGCCTATGTACTTTCTGTAGCGGTCATCTGTCGGGTATACTGCGACTGCAACGCATGCAGGCAAAAGTTCTGGACGCGTTGTCGCTATGAGCAAGTGTTCTTCGCTGTTTTCTAAGGGAAACCTAATGTAGTGTAATGTGCCTTTCCGCTGTTCGTAATCCACTTCAGCATCTGCGATTGCTGTTTCACAACGGGGACACCAATTCACCGGATGTGTGCCTTGATAAATGAAGCCTTTCTTATATGACATTATAAAGCTTAGTTGTGTAAGCTTCCAGTAGTCTGGGCTCATTGTGCGGTATTCTGTTGACCAGTCCACGCTGCAGCCTAAACGAATTATGCTATTCTTCATCATGGCTATGTATTTTTCAATTGTTTGTTCACACCATTTTCGAAACTTGTCTGGAGGCACATCTCTTTTCCTAATGTTATGTGTTCGTTCAACTTCAACTTCTATGCTTAACCCGTGGCAGTCCCATCCTTGGGGGAAGAAAACATTGCAGCCCCTCATGCGTTTATATCTAGCCACTACGTCGAAGTACGTCCAGTTCAACACGTTGCCCATGTGGAACTCGCCTGACGGATAAGGCGGCGGCGTGTCAATACTAAACGTTGGGCGTGTCTTGTCATCCCGGTCAAAACGGTAAACACCCATCTCTTCCCATTTCTTCTGCCACTTCTCTTCAACTTCAAGAATATCAAATTTCTTAGGCAGCGGCTGTTTCATTTATTGCAACATCCTGAACATGCTTAGACCTTAGGAAAAATAAATATACCAATAAATAACAGTTACCCTCGGAAGGTTTGGGGAGCTGGGATGTGACCCGGCTGAGAGGACGGTTGAAAACCGTCGACCCTTAGAACCTGACCCAGATAATGCTGGCGTAGGGAGAGTACACGAATGCACAAGAGAAAAATGCTTCTCAAGATTCGAAAATCTAATTCCTTAAACATTTTGGAGGCGCATGGTTAAATTGGCTCTTAAGCCGCCGCCTGAATGGGGAACAGAACCAGTACCAGCTGAAAAAAGGGTTCTAAGGCCAATCGATTACTTCATCCTATGGTCCAGTTTGGCAGTGGGTCTGCTTGTGCTTGAGGCTGGAGGCTTACTTGTAGGCTTACCTATGCCTGTAGCCTTGGCAGTAGCCTTACTAGGTTCGGTTATAGGTTCTGTTGTACTGGCGTTGGCTGGTGGCCTAGGAAGCAAATACGGCATACCAACCATGGTTAGCTTAAGGGGAGTCCTGGGATTAAGAGGATCATACCTTCCAACTGCGCTAAACGTAATACAGCTGATCAGCTGGGCAGCTTTTGAGATTTTAATTATGGCCGAGTCTGCTCGTTCTATTTCTGGAGAATTTTTAGGTCCATACACTACGTATTTTTGGGTATTCTTCTTCGCCGCATTGTGCATGCTAATGAGTTTAGGTGGACCACTAACAGTGATAAGACAATGGCTAGAGAAATTCGCGATATGGCTAGTTTACGGCACTGCAGCATTTATCACATACACAATTCTCTCCAAAGCAGCTTACCTTCCGTTTCAAGTGGGTGAACCTATACCAATAGGGCTAGCCTTAGACTTAGTCATAGCCATGCCTATATCATGGTGGCCTTTAATATCGGATTATAATAGATTCTCAAAGAGTGAAAAGGGAGCATTCATTGGCACGGCAACCGGCTACGCTTTCACAAACTTTTGGTTTTACGCCTTAGGCATCCTACTCATAGGGTACATTGGTGGTGGCGTCATTTCAGCAATAACGACCATTACGTTTGGTGGCTTAGCTCTCGCCATATTGCTTGTAGACGAGACAGATAACGGGTTTGCCGACATATACTCAGCAGCGGTCTCGATACAAAACGTTTCACCAAAGTCCAAACAATGGAAGATTATCATCGCCGTTACCGTGGTGAGCGTTCTGATGGCCACCTTGATGCCAGGGCAATGGCAGCTTGCATACCAAAATTTCCTCGTTTACATAGGAGCAGCTTTCGTACCCTTACTCGGAGTGTTTTGCATGGATTTCTACGTAATTAAGAAGAAGCAGTATAAAATAGAGGAGTTTTACGCTTCAGCCAAGCACTTCAGAATTAAACCAGCAATCGCTTGGCTTGTCGGCATCATTGCATATTTCATATTTTACTTTTACACCACTATAGGTTCCAGCATCCCATCCTTCGTGATTTCAGCTCTTATACTTTACATACTCGAGAAGGCTAGTTAAAACATGGTTGGCATAGAAAAGATAAAGGGTAAAATTCCCGTTGCAATAACAATAGCTGGTAGCGATTCTGGAGGAGGTGCCGGAATTCAAGCAGACCTCAAAACCTTCGCAGCTTTAGGTGTTCATGGAACAACAGCAATCACTTCTGTCACAGCTCAAAACACTTGTTCAGTTAGGGCTGTTGAAGACTTGAAACCTGAAATGATTCGAGAACAAATTAAGGCAGTGGCTGAGGACATAGGCATTGACGCTGGAAAAACTGGAATGCTTCACACACAAGAAATAATCAAAACTGTTTCTTCAGAAGTTTCAAAATACAAGTTTCCACTGGTTGTTGACCCAGTTATGATTGCCAAATCTGGAGTACCCCTCTTGAAACCTGAGGCTGTAGATGTTTTGGAAAACTATCTTCTGCCAGAAGCTACAGTCATAACACCTAACAGGTTTGAAGCTGAAAAACTTGCTGACATGAAAATTGAAAACTTGAGAGACGCAGAAATTGCAGCTGAGAAAATCTCTGAAATGGGACCAAAAGCCGTTGTAATCAAGGGCGGACATTTAGAAGGAAGCGAGGCAATTGACATCCTTTACTATAGAGGTGATTTTAAAACGTTTAGCGCTCCAAGACTTGACGTAAAAACTACACACGGAACTGGTTGCAGTTTTTCAGCAGCCATAACTGCTGAACTCGCCAAGAAAACAGAAATATCAGTGGCTGTTGAAACAGCCAAGAAAATTGTGGCTTTAGGCATAAAATTTGGCTTAGAAATTGGAAAAGGTTATGGTCCGGTAAATCCAATGGCTCATCTTTACCGTGAATCTTCAAGATACAACGTTTTGATGAGTTTGGAAAAAGCTAAGACTTTACTTGAGGCAACCCCTGAAGTTGCAATGCTTGTGCCAGAAGTTGGTATGAACATTGCCATGGCAATTCCTTATGCAGAAGGCATTGATGACGTAGCTGCGATAGAGGGCAGAATCGTAAAAACATCCGAGGGTGCCAGGGCTGCTGGCAACCCAAGATTTGGATGCTCTTCGCACTTGGCCAGATACATACTTGAAATCATCAAGCAAGACGAAAGCAAAAGGGCCGCGATCAACCTGAAATTTTCAAACAATATTCTTGAAACTCTAGAGGAGTTGGGTGTGACAATATCCTTTTACGACCGGAGGAAGGAGCCTGAAGAGATTAAAAAAGTTGATGGAATGACTGTGCCATGGGGTGTGAAGCAAGCCATCAACAGAATCGGAAAGGTTCCAGATACAATTTACCATAGAGGAGACGTTGGTAAAGAGCCTATGATAGTTATTTTAGGTCAGCAAGCCTACGATTTGGCGAAACATACAGCACGGCTTGCGATGGAAATTGGAAAAAAATGAAAACAAGAGTTGTTTACGTCAAAAAGTTGGCTATAGTCATTGTTTTCTCCGCCCTAGGAGTGGCTATAGCACCTTTCTTTTGGTTTTGGTTTCTAGGCACAAAAGCTTATCCAACACAGCACATGATTAACGCAATTCTAGGGGTGCTTGTAGGTCCATTCTGGGCAACCATTGCAGCCATTTTTATAGGAACCATAAGAAACATGTTGGGTATAGGCAGTCCATATGCCTTTCCCGGCGGAATACCGGGCGGCATAATTGTCGGCATAGTCTACTGGCTTCTTAAACATCTAAAAGTAAGCGAAAAAATACGTTTGACAGCAGCTTTTACGGAGCCAATAGGAACACTGTTAATAGGTGTTCCACTTTCTCTACTTCTTTTTGCTCCATGGATAATAGATCCAACACTTTTGGATTTGATCGCGAAAGAAGGGCCATTTTTTGCTTTCTTAATTTTAGGAGCTGGCTGGGCTCTAAGCTGTGTTCCAGGAAGCATCATAGGATTCACCATCCTTATAATATTGAATAGAGCTGGGATAAACAGGGAGACCTTGTTTGGAGAAAAATAAAAACAAAGCGCAATTGAAAGGCAAAGAAATTCTTGGTAAGAAAGTGTTATTGTTGGGTGAGGCTGGTTCTGGGAAAACGAAGCTGGCAGCCCAACTACTCCGGGAATTAATGATGCTGGTGAATCCTGAGGAAATAACTGTTATTGATTTGGCTCCTCAAAGAGTCGGTGAAATTGGCGGAAAATTAACGGAATACGTGAACATGACTAGTGGCGTTAAATATTTTTCTCCAGAAAATGTTTACACACCTAGACTAGCTGGAGCCTCACCCAAACAAGTATTACATTATGCAGAATTGAACAGAAAAAACATGGAACCACTACTTAACAAGTTCATTCGAAACGTCACAGAAGTTCTTGTCTTAAATGATGTTACGCTTTATCTTCATTCGGGCAAACTAGAAACCGTTTTGAAATGCGTAAGGTTGGCTAAGACTTTTTTAGCTACGGCATATTGTGGCTCAAAGCTTGCCGAGGATTTAGGAACCGGGATAAGCTCAAAAGAAAAGCAATTGGCTGATAAATTAGCTACTTCCATGGATTTAACTTTCAAAATCAACTAGCTTTCTAAAAAAAAGCAAAAAATCGTCAGCATTCACAATTACTTTTCCAATTCTGACAGAATGAAATCCACAATTTCGTCGGCAACATTAAAACTTGTAACTGACTGCAAGCCTCTCCATCCCGGTTGACTGTTAACCTCAACAAAAAGAGGCCCTCTGGAACCTTCTAAAATGTCCACACCAGCAATTTTGCATTCAACAAGACTTGCGGATTTCAGAGCCATCTCCTCAAGTGTCGTGTCAAGTTTTATTGAAACCGGTTTGGCTCCTTGACTGTAATTTGTTTTCCAAGTGTCTGCAACACGTTTCATTGCTGCAACAACACGGTTGCCTACGACAAAGGCGCGAATGTCAGAAAAACCGTGAGGTACAAACTCTTGAAGATAGATTACGCCGTGATAGAATGTTATGGCTTTGAAAATTGTGGCGGCAACTTCTGGATTCGTAACTCTTGTTGAACCTATTCCTCTTGAACCGAAAATCGGTTTAACAATGACGTCTCCGCCTAATTCATGAAAAGCCTTTAACGCTTCGCCAACGTTTTCCGTTACTGCAGTACGTGGAACAGGTATGCCATTATCTTCCAAAATTGCTAAAATAGCATATTTGTCAACACAGTACTCAATGGCTTCAGGTGGGTTTATAACGTATAAGCCTAAACGTTCAAGGCGATGTAGGATGTCCATTCTACAGACTATTTCTTCCAAAGAGCCGCGACCAATAGGGCGAATTATTAAGGCATCCAGCTCTTCCACAATTCTGACCTTGCCAACATTCAAGTATGGTTTGTAGCCGACACGAGCGATCAGCTGTGGGAATCCAAAGCAAACATGTGAAATATTACGTTTAGCCAGTGCTTCTCGAAGCTGAGTTGAACTCCAAGAGTCTCCATTCCGTGTTAAGATCCCAATTTTCAAAAACAAACCTTCCGTCTTTGTGTGTGAAAAATGCTGAGGATTATGTTCTTAAAGTTTCTGGGTGAAGCCATCCTAAAACGTGTGAATGAAAGGTTTTAGCTTCTCTGCGTTTCCGAATTTTTGGGAAAGTTCAACATTCAAATAGGCACCGTGAACATTGGAGTACGGCGGTCCTTTCCGTGAAAATAAAGTTAAGATTTTGCCTCTGTGGTTGATTTTGAAGCCGTCTCTGCAGGGCTCGTGTCCCCTTATCAAAATTTTAACATTGAATCTCCTTAACACTTGATTTGTTATGTTTTCGCCGAAGAGTTTTCCAGCACCCCTTGGGGATTCACATACTCCCTTAATCATTTCGGTTGGGTCGCTCCAAAGCATGTTTTCAAGCAGTCTTTGCTTTGGATGTTTGATGTGAGCGTAGGCCAAGTCTTCTAATGTTTTTGCTTGTGGTGGTAAGCCTCCATGAATCATTAGGTAACGCTCTTCTACAACCACTGCGTTATAGAGATGTTTGAATAGTTCTCGGATTTTTGAGTAGGCGTCCCTCCATTTTTCTCCGAATCTTGCTTGAAACTGCAGCGGTAAATCGTGTGGAGAAGCTAGAAGGTCTTCTGGTCCCTCATGGTTCCCACGCATCAAAATCACTTGCTCTGGAAATAGAAGCTTCAGCTTCAAGACAACGTAATAGACTTCAGCCGAGTAAACGCCCCGGTCACCATAATCGCCAAGAAAGATCAGAATTGCCTTGTTGTTCTGGTTCATTTTCTGCAGGAAACTTGTATCCTTAAGGATTCGAATTAGACTTTCCAAGTCTCCATGTAAATCGCTGATTACTACCGCTTGGCCAAAAGGTCTGATTTCAGCAAGTCTACCTACAATGTTGAAGCTTCCAACTTGCCCATTTTCTTTGGCAAGTAATTGCACAGTTTCTTCAACCAATCGAGTGAAATCTTCGCATTGAACTTCTAAGGCTTCTTTGATGATTTGCGAGAGGTCTGTCTGCAACTATTGCACCTTAAACTTCGATAAGGATTCTTTTGCTCATAAAATCGAAAACGTTTTCCTCTATTTCCTTTTTCCAACTCTGAATTCTGTCCAGTGTTTCCTGTGATTTTCGTTCCGTGGTATTTTCTTCCAATTCGAGCCGCTTCTTTCCTTTTTTCGATTTCTTAAGCTCTTCTTGAAGCTTCGAGAGGTTTTCTTTTATTTTTGCTGTTTCGGTTGAGGTTGAAATTTGCTTTTTTCGAATTATTGTCTCACGGCATTTTTGATGAAGACCATCTAAAGAGTTCTTGTTAAAAATTTTGTTTATGTCTTGTTGTGCTTTTCGTTTTCTGTCACGCTTCAGTTTCAGTTTTCCCTCAGACATGGAGCTAGCAAGTTTTTTGAGAATTTGCTCTAAAATTGGGTATCCTGCTTCTTCAGCTGCAAAAGCATCGAAAGGATCTTCAATGTAGTGATTAAGTTTCTCTAACTGTTCTGGTGTTAAACCGCCTTTACGGAAGACTTGTGATTGAAATTTTATGAATGGTTTTCGTAGATGTCGCAGATTATGTTTTACTTCCTTCCGCAGCTTTTCTATTTCTATACTTATTTGATTCAGTTGAGTCAAGCTCTCTCTATTTTTTAAATTCGCTATTTTTTGTTGTGTTTCAGCTATTTCCTTTTGAATTGAAGCCTTTTCGGTTTCGTTTTTGTTTCTATGGACTTCTAAATCTGCTAGTTGTCCTTGAAGAGCCAAAAGATTGTCGATAATTTGGAATGTTTCTTCTAAGGTTTTAGTTTTAACATACTCTTTTGTTAGAAAACTTTGAAGCTCCTTCAAGGATTCTTTTGCTTTTTCGAAAACTCCTAGAAATTTTCTTCTGTCCATGATGAAGAAAGGTGATATTCTCGGAAACCAGTTTCTAATGTCAACTTCTGTCACTGTAAACGCTTTTTGAGTTTCTTGGATGAAATCGTGGAAGCTGTCGTAGGAGACTTTGTCTCGAACTTCAATCTGCTGTATTCTTTTAAGGAATAGACGTGCCAGCTTGTTTAATGCTCTGGCTTTGCCATAGGTCTTCCTGCTCCTTTTCTCAATCTCTTCTCTGCTATTCTCTAACAACACTTTACAAACATCTGTGACATTATCAAGGACCTTTTTCATTTCATCGATTAGTTTTTGAGCTTTTTCATGAACTGGAATAAAAATCGAACCAGTTTCTCTTTCAAGCCACCCTTTAACTTCCTTTGAAGAGAATTTTAGAGGTTCCGACAAGGAGGTCCCCAGTAAAGAAATACACGTAAGATATATTTATTTTTCAGGTTTTTCTTGCAATAACTATACTCTTTTTTGAGTAGTTACTCTTAAATAATAACCCATAAGACCTTTCATACTGCAGATCGAGATGAAAACAATGGACGCAAAAACAGTTTCATTCACGGTAATGATGGGTGTTCTTGGGAACGTGCTGTTTGCAATCTCCTATTATACTGGAAATCTTGGTTACGGAATAGCCCTTGACTTCTCTCTTGTAGCCGCTTGCATTACAGGATTTTACGGCGGCCCCTTAACTGGCTTCATTTCAGGACTTTTCGTGGGAATAATGCCTGGAATAATGTTTGGTCCCATGGGTATGGGTTCATGGCTGGGCTTGTTTGGTTTGCCGCTGGGAAAAGGATTGACGGGGTTGACTGCTGGAATTATCTCGAAAGGTTTGGGTTTAGGAAGGAGACAGCATTCATCCCTTTTTGCGGTTCCAGCAACTCTTTTGGCTTATATTCCAGAATGCCTCTTTACTTATGCTTATTTTGCCTATTTAATGCCGTTTTTCCTGGGAAGTGGAGGCGCATTCACATTCCTCGTTTATATATTGCCCAAAGCCATCGGTGAAGTTGCCATAATAAGCTTTCTGATGGCTGCTTTAATTGGAAATCACGGTTTCGGTGACTTTATAGGTAGATTTTTCACAAAACCACACGTAATCCCAAAGCTTAAAGCAAGCGAATCGAAATTAAGGACCTAAAGATTTCTCTAATGCTTCAACATTAATTTCTCCAGCCCTGAAGATCATACCAGTTTTTACATTGTTAACGATCAAAACGGCTGGTGCAAAGAGGTTTGGGTCGATTTTGTAAAAGTTGTAGTTTGCTTTCTTGAAGATTTCAATGAAGGGCTTTCCATAAGCTTCAGAGGCGTTGGATGGAGCTTTACTAACTATTTGCTTCAGTTCTTCTTCATCTTCACATTCAACAACATAGTAGGCTACTCCTCCAAAGAGGATTGCATCGTTTGTTCTCGCCATTGCTTCTATAAACTTTGGATGGATGGGCGGGATTGGCGTGCATCCCCAAGCATACAATATTACTTTTGGATTTAATCCAAGCTTGTCAAGTTTGTGAATCCCAGTTTCAACTATTCTACCTGAAACTTGTGTTGCGCCAGCTATGCTGGCTGTGGGAGTCAAAATCACTGCCAAGTTTTCCGGGGAAACGTTACATTCCTTTTTGAAGCGTTCCAACAGTTTTGTTGGGGGATGCTTATCTGTTTCTAGAACGACGACTGCTTTGTCAGAAACATCGCTGTATCCAATTTTATCGTAGATTTCCTTAGGCTTTAGTGCAAGAGCTCTTGCTGGTCCAGAACCTATTGCGAAATAGTCTCCCTCTTTTATTTGCCAGCCTGCATACTGCGAACCCAATGTTGCGATTACTGGATGGTCTGTGTAAACGAATATTGATGGAAGTTCAAGTTTTCCGTATTTTCTGTAGGTTATTTCTGCTTTTCCACAGCCGCCCATGCATATTTCCGTTATGATTTTTCCAGCTTGAAATCCACCTTTAGCCTTTATCCCAGCATCCACAATGGTTGTTCCAGAACTTGTTTTTTCAACAATAATCCCATAATAATCTGGTCTTTCAATCATTTCTTCTAGTAGCTTCCACCCTAAACTGTTTACGCTTAATCCATCTTTCAATAGGTTTTCTCTCCAGCTCACCCGTTAGAGAAACTTTTCATAATTAGTTAATTGGGGATTTTTCTCTTTTAAGACATACAGTCTGCCTTTTCCATTTTCTGTAAGGTCTCCGAGAAAAAGGTAAAAGGGACCTTTAACGATTTTTTCTTCAATTTTGACTTTCTTTTTGACGCTTTCAATTGTAAAGGTTGGTAGAACTGACTCCAAGAACCCTCCGACAACTATTTTTCCGCCAGTCATGCATGCTCCTGCTCTTTCTTCACAATCTCCTTGAACGAAAATTGTTCCACTGCGCATTCTCAAACCAGCAAATTGGCCTGCATTGCCGTAAATTTTTATTAAGCCCTTCCTCATGTAAGTTCCTGCTTCGTTTCCAACGTTTCCGTAGACGATTATTTTTCCTCCACGCATGCCTCTGTTGCTTCCGCGGTATGGTGCACCTAGATAGTGGCTGGTGTTTCCGTGGATTTCGATTGTGCCGCCCTTCATCGTTGAGCCAGCCCATCCTGCAACGTTTCCGTGCACGGTTATTTTTCCGCCTTTCATTTCCTCGCCAAGGTGCATGCCTGCATCTCCTTGAATTATTATCTCTCCGTCTGTCATGTATGCTCCTATTCTTCTAACCTTGCTTACGTCTCCATAGACTGTTATGATTGTTTCTTGTTCTTTTCTGGTTTCCTCAACCTTGAAGAGTTCTCCAAGTCTCTTCTGTTTGTTTCCTTCCAAAATTTCCAGATCTTCTATTTCTTTCTGGTTTTTGTCTTGGAAAACATCTGGGCTTACACACTCAGCTATTACTGGAAACGTAAATTTTCTTAGGGGATAAAGGTTCATCATTTTAAACATTCGCTTTTACGGTTATTGGGTGAGACACTTCAAGATAATTTTCGGTTACTGGGTAATTTTCGTATTCAACTGTCCAGTATTCCCTGAATCTTCTTTTCATTTCATCGGTTATTTCTACGGGGTTGGAAACTTGCACGTCAAGCCACATAGTTGCTCCTTTAACATGCTGCATTATTTCTCCGTTCTTGACAACTATTTCTCCACCTTTAATGGTGTAGGCAGCTTGTTTGAACGCCTTTCTTACAGTCTTGTACTTTCTGGAAGGGTCTATTGTTTCTGGATTCATCTTGTAAATGGCTACGTCCGCGTCTGCACCTACGCCTAAATGACCTTTGTTTTTAAGTCCCAAAGCTTTTGCTTGCCCCGCTCTTGTCATTATTGCAATTGCATAAAAGCCTAATTCACGGTCAATTGACGGAAGGAGACTTCTATTTCTCGCTCGTGGATTAATCCTATTTAAAGCTGCTTCTCTGGCTTTTCTACTCATAAGCCAACCGATAATTCTTGGATAAGAAGTGAATGGGCCCGCGTTTGGATGATCTGTTGTCATGAAGATTTTCCACGGATCCTTAATCAGCAAGGCTAGTTCTAAGCCTATGGACCATTGGATTGCGTGGACGTAGCTTTTGCGCCTGTAACGGAAAGGCACAATTCCCGAACATGTTTCAGTTTCCACATCATGGTTTACCCACTTGTTTCCGCTCAGTTCATGAAGCGTGTACTGGAATGGGCCGTCAGCGGTCATGGTTGTTGTGTCCGTGAATATTACTTGACCCATGTCCAAAGTTACGTGAGAATGGTTGTTGATGTATTTTGCGATTTCCTCTGCTCCAGACTTCAGAGTTCTCCAGTCTGAACCTTTAAAGGCGGAGAACTGGCAATGGGTTATGTGGATGGCTGGCTTATCCTCTGAGGCTAGATCCTCAACGCATTTCATTGTGTCCAAAGCTGTAAGGTAGTTTCCGGGTTTTCCAAGGTTGTTTGTGTGCACGTGAATTGTGTGGGGCAAGTTTAGAAGCTTGTTGACTTTAAGTAATCCGCGAAGGATTTCACGTGGAGTTATGTCGAAATACGGAACTTGATCGTCTATACTGCTCAGATTCCGTCCAGAACCCCAAGCTTCCAGGCCTCCTGGATTGACGATTTTTATGGCGTAACCCTTGGTTGAAGTTATCATCCAAGCCACGTATCTTGCGCATTCCTCGATTTCACCTTTTTTTAGGTATTCGAGTACAAACCACCAGTCGCCTAGAAGCGGGTAAGTTCCTTTATCAACCATTGGAGTGTCATTCAACTCTTCATGGGTGTGTTTGGCCTCCAATGGAGGCATGGAAGGATTCATTATTGTAGTGTAGCCCATTCTAGCGTAACGATAACCCGTCGTGAACGTGGAAGGAACTGAATATCCAACGCCAGACCTTGTTTTAGGAGTTTTCCGCTCAAAATCACGAAAGTGATCCTCAGGCCTTAGAAGCCTACCAGTGTTCACTTCAGAACCAGCAATGTGACAGTGAATGTCCACGCCACCTGGCATGACAATCATTCCAGAAGCATCAACTTTCTCTGCTCTAAGTTCATTCACTTTTTCAACAATTTTTCCATCTCTGATTGCAATGTCCATTTTTTCGCCGTTAACGCCGTTGATAGGGTCGTAGACGAAACCGTTTTTTATTAGAAGCTCCGTTTATGCTGCCTCCACTAGCCTTTTTTCTTTGAGGTTTTTAACCTCTACGAGAATTCTCTTCAGAATTTCCTCGTCTGGAAGAACACCATTAGGCGGGTTAACAACTTTTTTGAGCGGGAGTGGCACATGGTCCATGCGGTAGGCTGTTCCGCTTGCTTCTATCCCAACGAATGCTGAGGGAAAAACAACATCTGCCATCCGAGTAGTTGCGCTCATATGAGGATCTATAACTATCAACGGGCTCTTAACAAGCTGTTCCACAACTTTCTTTGGGAAGCTTGCAACAGGGTCAGAAGCAACTATTAAGGCTGCATCTGACTCCCCACGTAAAAGAATGTCTATAACGGATGTTTCTCCAGGATTATACTGCGGATAGCCACGTGAAAAGTCTACAGCATAAGGATAACCAGTCTGCCAAGTGAAAACAGTGTCTGCGCCAGTAACGTTGAAGTGCCCTCTCATAGGCATTATCACAAATTTTGTCCGCATATTCAAATCACGAACCAAACAAAGCGCAGCATCAATATTTCTGAGCTTGCCTTTGCTCATCGATAATCCAACCCCAAAAAATAAGACTCCAAAGCTGCATCCAATCATCAAATCTGCAATTTCTTCAAGGTATTCCACTGGAATCCCTGCAACTTCGTCAACGTCAATTTCTTGTTCGTTGATTAGTGCTCTTAAGGCTTGGAGCAACTCGTAATCCTTGTTTGGCTCAACCTGTATAAACAAGTCAGCTATTTCGGCGGATTTCGTCTTCCTCGCGTCGACAACTATTAATTTTCTCCCTTTCCTAAACATCGTGGGAGGAAGACTTTTTTTAAGCTGCATAGGAGAAGAAGACTTTTTCTTGAAGAAAACTCTTCTGAGAGCGCTTTCAACTTTTTTCTTAACTGTCGAAGCTTTAATCTTTGTTAAGTATCCGTTCCAAGCGCTTTTCTGGAACCTTCCCTCTGGAAAGGCTGTGTATCTTTCAATGTGTCTCGGGTGGGCGCTCCATGGATTGCTGCCCCAGTAAATGATAAGATCTGCTCTGTGCCTGATCTGTCCGAGAGTACACGATGAGATGCCTATGTCTTGGATGCCTAAAATTGAGGGTCCGTGACAGACTACTGCTGTGTTGTCAATTACTCCTCCAACTTCTTCTGTCAATTCAAGACCTACACGTGTGGCCTCGCAGCTTGTTGAGCTCCAGCCGTAGAGTATTGGATAGTTTGCTTTAGCAAGGATTTCAGCAGCTTTCCGTGTGGCTTCTTCAAGTGAGACTTCGACGAATTCCCCGTTTTTTCTTATCAGCGGCTTCAAAATTCTATGTTCATTTTTATGGCTTAGAAATTTTGATTCGCACATAGCACAGCCGTTTTTTACCTTGACGATTTTTCCGTTTCTTATTGTTAATTCTATGTCGTCGCATAAGCATCCGCAGACTGGACATGTTACAGCCTTAACAACAGCCATTTTCTGGTTAACATACCCCTTTATGATGTTGCTAAACTGCTACGTTGGCATTAAATCTTTTCGGCTTTCTGAATAGCATGATACCGTTTTTCTCTGTGATGTAGTCGAAGCCTACAGCCAAAAGCGCGTGCTGATTTGTACAAATTCATTCTGTGAAAAATGAGGTTCCGTTAAGTCTTAGGGTGATGGGATAGCCTGTTAACTGTCGGGTGATAGTGTCAAAAATCGGTTGATAGATTTTGTAGTATTCCTAAGCGCGCGCTAGAAAATTTTTATACAGCTTAGACTTTAACTCTAGATGTGGATTGAATCATGGTGACAATAAACAGGATGAAGAAGCTTCTCTTAGAATTGCTAAAGAACTCACATAGGAGTGATAGACAATTAGCAAGAGAAATGGGAACTTCACAACCAACAGTAACCAGAATGAGAAACAAACTGGAAAAAAATGGCTGGATAAAAGAATATACTAGTGCCAAGCTTCGAAAAAATGGGCATTCAATTAATGGTGATCACTACTTTCAAGACTCGTTGGAAAAAGGAGTCTGTGGAAAGAGGGAGAAAAGCGTCAATGACCCGCCCAAACGTTATTTTCTCGGCTAGGGCGGAAGGAATGGGAGGAAGGAACGTAGTAGTGATTTCTTTGCACCGCGACTACCCAAGCTATGCCGATTTCATTGGAAACATAATGAAAGAATATGCAGACGACATAGAAACCTACGATACATTACTTGTCAGCCTGAAAGGACGCGTTGCTAAGCCCTTATCCCTATCATATCTTGCTGAACTACTTAGCGAGTGAATTAACTCTATTTCGTAATACTTGACAGCTTTCACAAAAATGTCTAAATCTGTGTGCGCTAGAAAATAGCGCGTGCTAAGGAAGAAACCTTTTGGGTTTCGCTTTGTCTTCACCAAAAGCTAAAACCGTTCGGTCTTCGCTTTTGATCATTAACTTCTTATGGTATGGCTTATTCTAAAGTGATACAGAAGGTGGAAGAATGAAAGCGAGATACAGAGTTCATAGATTCAACATTAGAATGACAGCAGACCAGAGCAAGTTAGAACAGTTCTTGAATAGTATAGAAGGTGAAGTTGTGTCAATCATTCCAAATGTGAGCAGTGCCAACCCAGCGTTTTACAGTTTCGTGGACTTTCTTCTGATTGTAGAAAAGGTGGGTTAAGTTGAAAGAATACAAATGCGTGGAAGTTAAGCACCACAAGAATATCGGCAAAGCAATTGAGGAATGGCAAAAGAATGGTTGGCGACTTCATACCTATCAAGTGACTGGTCGTGACATCTGGATTAACCATTATTTGCTGTTTGAGAAGGGCGGGTGAGTGGACAAGCCGACTCTGGACTTTCCCTTTTTTGTTTGAAACGGTTTAATCAATTGATTAAGTTTTTAGGGGTTAGAAGAACAAAGTATTACTTGGTTAATCTGTAGACTATGACTGCTTGTCGTCTATAGATTCAAGTTTCCTTTTCAGGATTTCTTGGGTTTCAGCAACCTTACACCAGAGGTGGCTATTAAACCGATTCCTACTATCCCTATAACAGCTGCCCAACCAGTATTGTTCTCTCCCAAAATATTTCCTTCAAACATCAAAAAGGCTCCAATCAAGCACAATGAGATTCCTAACACAAACGAAACATATTGCCAACGCATTGTGATACGCTCCTCTTGTCTGACTAGCATCTTGTTACTTGGCTTCAGTTTTTATGACTTGTGGAAGGTTCTTTTGGATTCTATTATTTCATTTCAAGGTCCATTAAAAATTTAAGCCCAAAACCCAAATGTTCATTGCTTTTAAATAAACAAGAATTATAAATAAAAGGGGATTCGCTTGTCTTCAGATATTAAGAGCGTGCTCAAACAGCTAGATGAGAAGGAACTTTATGAAATAGCCAAGTTGAAGAAAATTAATATTCCCAAGAACTGGTCTAAGACACTTATTGTGGAACTCCTCGCTCTAAATGTGTCCATGAAAGATATCCAGATCATTGGGACAAAACCTTTGGAGAAAAGGATAAAATCTAATGATGTTTCTGCAATTATCGTCAAGGACCTCGTTAAACAATTTGAGGATGTTACCGCTGTTGATAGGTTGAACCTTGAAATTAAGCAAGGCGAACTTTTCAGTCTTCTGGGACCAAATGGTGCAGGAAAAACTACAACAATCAACATCCTTAGCGGGATACTTAAACCTACAAAAGGAACTGCCATTATTGCAGGTTTCGATGTAACGAAGAATCTAGAAGAGATTAAAACGATAATTGGTGTGTGTCCTCAAGAAGCTGCAGTTTTCAAGTTTCTTAATGCACGCGAAAATATTGAACTCTTTGGAAATCTACATGCAATACCCAAGAAGGAGCTAGAAGAACGAACGGATACATTTCTGGAACTTTTGGGATTAGCAGAGGCAAGCAAAAGGATGGCCAAAGATTACAGCGGTGGAATGCTTCGGAAATTAAATCTGACAATCGCTTTGATTAATGATCCGAAGATTGCTTTCCTTGACGAACCAACAGTTGGAATGGATCCTCGAGCCCGCCGTAAAACGTGGGGATTTATCGGGTCTCTCAAAGATCAAAACAAAACAATTGTCCTAACAACTCATTACATCGAAGAAGCGGAAGCGCTTAGTGATAGAGTAGGAATTATTGATTATGGAAAACTCATAGACCTGGGAACCCCCCAAGAGTTGATGGAAAAATACGAAACCAAGAATTTGGAGCAAGTCTTCTTGAAAATAACCGGTCGAAGAATTTTGGAGGGAATATAAGATGGCACTTCAAAGTTTAGTGGCTCTAATAAAAATGGAACTGAAAAAATTTATTCGGCAACCAGCGAATTTATTTTTGAACCTATTATTCCCTGCGGTTCTTACAATAGTGTTCATATTTGCTTTTGCAGATCCAGAAATGGGAATGAGCATAAACTCGGTGGTCCCAGGCTTGATTGTTTATGCTGTTATTTTTGTAATTATGACCATCGCCCAGTCTTTTTCTACCGAGAGGCAAGAGGGATTATTAAAACGATTAAATACAACACCGATGACCTCAGGCGAATTCATGGGAAGTCAAATCATAACACATATGCTAATATCCTTTTTGCAGGTGATCGTTGTTTTTACGTTGGCTTTTCTATTAGGATTCAGACCGGATGGTGGTATTCAAGGAATATTTTTAGCGTTGCCTGTAACTGCAATATTTTCACTAAGTTCAGTTGGTTTAGGGCTTATCACAGCCACAGTATCCAAAACCCCGGAAGCTGCCACAGGCATTTCATTCGTGTTCATTCTTCCTCAGATGTTTTTTGGAACCTTTATACCAATAACCAGCACAACTCAGCAAATCGCAAAATTCATCCCGAGCTACTACTTACTTGATGCTCTAAAAATGATTTTCGAGGGAGATTGGATGAATACAAACATTTTCCTAGACTTGGGAGTGATTTCAATAGTTAGTATTTCAGTTATAATCATTGGAATACTCTTGTTCGAAAAATACGGAAGTGCATAGAAGAAGAATATTAGAATTAGCAAGACTCTTAGAGATCTACAAGGATTGCAAGCGTTTGGGTTTGGGATTAAATTTTAATTTTTTTACTGTTTCCTTCACTTGTCTACACTTATTTCCACAAATTGAGCTTTTTTAGCTATGATAAGTCTTCTTTGAGGGGCTTTCAGTTTCTACCGCCCGTTCCAAGCTCTGTTTTCTATTGTTCAATTTCGCATGGGCATACGTAATGTTCATAAGTTCTGAACTTGATTAATTACGAGTACCAAGGTTTTGGGAGGTGGATTAATACAAGTGCTCAGATTTTCTAGGGCGTTATCGAGTCCGTTGGGATTAACACTGGGACTCCATCTGTCCCAACTATCAGTATCTCCACTTCTGGGGCGATTCTCTGTAGTGCTTGAACCCAGAGGTAAAGCTCTGCAATTCTCGTCTCGTTTCCACTTTGACCAACCGACTCTAAGACCATTTCAATTGCTTGTCTCGTCGCGTTAGCCTCTATAACTTTGGCTTCTGCTTCACCTGATGCTTTGATAATAATCTCTTGGGCTGTTGCATTTGCCAATATTAGGATTTTTTCTCTTTCAAAGTCTGCTTGGATCTTCTGTTGTTGAGCTACAAGCTTGTCTTCTATTGCAGAAGTGTATTTCTCTGGATAACCGATATTCTTCAAATCAAACTCTACGCCCATCAACGCTTCCACTAACGATGGTTCAGCTTGCAATTCCTCAAGCACAGTTGTTTCTACCTCATTTCTCACAACGTCTCTGAACTCTATTGTTTCCAGAGCGGTGTAGTTCTTGGTTACCAACCGTATGGTTTCTTCCATAATACTCTCGATAGCCGTCGCCTTATAGTTCATATTTGGATAGTTATTATAAAGATCTCTTATTTTGCTGGGATCAAGTGACCATCTCAATAAGACCACAATTTGCATCTCAAGCTGATCAGAAGAAAAACACGGAATCATATCTTCGTACGAGTCTGTAGCATAATAGATATCAACAGAACTAACCCAGGGGGCCTTTATTGCATAGGTTGGACCAAGTATCGGGTCACTTATCGATTTGGAAATAGGGTCAACAAGAATTACTGCATGTCCAACCCCGACGTTTAAAACCATTGTAAGAGGAATTATTACAGCGAATATTATTAGAACAACAAAGAGTATAACCAAACCCGTCTTCCACTTACTGAAAGAGAACTTGATATCCGGCCCTACATCACGGTTACTCATTGCATCATTCACCTTTCCACCAATCACATTGCCCCAACAAGTTCATATATCTTTCTTTTCTCTTATGCGTCATGAAGCTTGAATGTGCAAACACTATTTTTTCCTGACCTTTCTGAGAAAATACCATATCAACCATGTGATGATGAAAATGGGAAAAATATCTGCACCTGGGACCAGCTCAAACAATGATATTATTCCAACCCATCGGAACATAGCAAGGCAAACAATAATTCCAACTATGTCAAGGAGATCGCCTACTACAGGAAGAAGCAGAATCGTAACCATATATTCAATGACATCTAGTACTATACAAATAATGAGAAAAAGCAACTCGTCCTCGGCAAAAACAAAGTATCGTGAGAAAGACTTGAATTCCTTATCTCGTTCCTCCAAGCGTTTTTCATCCCATCTTCAGTTTCTCATCTTTCTATCTGTTCTTGAACTCCACTTATAAGTAGTTTTAGAGCGCGCGCATAGTGCGCAAACACCAGTGCGCTACCTATATTAAGGTAAACCGAACCATAATCAGAAACAAAAAGAGTTGCAGGGTGTAACTATGACGAGCAAAAATGGGTTATTTCTTTTAATTTGTTTTTGCTTCTTGTCATTGTCCATTTCAGTTTCACTTGCATTGGCTCATGCTCCTCTAGGGACAGGTGATAATGAAAGTATAGAAACAGCCACTTTCATACCTGACCCAACAAAGTCCTGGGCCATATATGCTGAACTGCATGAAGGCGGAGAAGCCCAATATTACGGTTTCAACATAACTGCAGGAAAAAGAATACACGTCATGCTATACAAATCAATGCGTCCTGAAGAGTCAGACTTTTTACCAGGATTCGTACTTATGGGTCCAAGCTTGAGCGACCAAGGCACTGTTCCGGATTACGTAGAGAAACCCGCAGGGGTAAACGCGTCCGTGGTCGAAGGAAATCAACCTGCACAAGGCACCTATGAACCTTTCTCTCCAGGCACTTTCTACTCTCTCGGCGAGTTGTAAATTGATGCACCTAGCTCAGGTACTTACTACGTTGCAGTTTACGAACAGGACATGGGCGGCCATTACGGCCTCGCAGTAGGCGACCTCGAAACCTATGGCATAGATGAATGGGTCCTAATTCCCCTCAGTCTACTAGGAGTATACCAGTGGGAAGGTCAAAGCCTCGCATTGGTGCTTGCGCCAATGATAGCGACAGTTGCAGTTGGAGCAGTGTTAGTCGGATGGCAACTGAAGAAACGAGGGGCTCTTGGAAAAGTAACGATTTGGCTTGGAGTTTTGGCATGTCTTCTCTTCATTGGATCTGGCGTCATCATCTTATTCCAAATGATTTACTCTATAATGCTAACCGCGTTTAGCTCAGAAGTTGTGATTACACTTGTGTTCGCTCTGATCCCAATTGTTCTCGGACTAGCAACTATCGTTCTGTCATTAAGAGGGACTGAGAAACTGAGTGTCAAGAAGCGAATCTTTTTTGTCATTCTAGGAGTTGTAGCTCTATTCATGTGGGCTGGGCTCTTCGTCGGTCCCGCATTGGCTATCGTTGTAGGCATCATGCCCCTTTCCTCGAAGAAGAAATGATTGAAAAAAGACACGGTTACGCGCTAGGCTGTTTAGAAATTTGTTTGTAGGTCTTGTGGTTAGTGTCTTTTGTGGTTCTGCTGCTTGTTTTTCTTGGTTGACTGGGGATTTCTATCTGAAAATTAGTGTCTGAACTGTCTTTTGCCTTTTTCCCGGTTTCTTGTTGATGATCAACCCTGATCTTACGTGTCTTTGATGTCTCTTCTCTTGACTCATTGGGTTGTGTAGTGTTTGATACTTCTTATGAGGCTTGGTTTATGCTGCTTGACAGCTGTTAAAGCCACGACCAGCATGGCTGAGAAACTTAAGCAGGTATGGATGAACGCTTGCTCTAGCCCTCTGACTCTTAAGTGGTTTAGTAGTAGCCATTCTTTGGCTCTGCTGAAAACGCGTTCGATGCTTACACGCTTCCTGAAGATGTTGACCAGATGCTTAACTCCGCGAACAACGAAGTCTTTACCAACCTTTAAAGCATCTCTAATTCTACTGCTTTTTCTGTATGGTATAACTGGTTCAGCACCATACTCCCTCACAGTTTCCCGGACTTTTGCTGAATCGTATTGGGCGTCAGCCAAAACAGTTTTGAAGCCTATGCCTTGACTCTTCAGTTGTTCTAGTAATGGTTTGATGAAGCATTTGTCGTTTCGGTTGCAAGGCTCCACCATAAACGCAAGCGGCAACTCAGAGTTTGTGCAGCATGCTGCGTGCACCTTATAGCCAAGCAGGAAACCTCTCCTAGCCCTTCCAACACGAGCTTCACGGTCGCTTTTCCCTGTTCTGTTATCTAAGCTTCTTTGGCTGTAAGCTTTGACTGCTGTGCTATCCAAAGCAACAACTTCGCCTTTAACCGCTCCGTCCTTCAACAGCTGCTTCACCAGTAATGAGAACACCCTCTCGTATCCGTCCTTGCCAAGCCTATGTCTAAACTGGGTGAACAAGCCGTGACTAGGCGTCTCACGTTTGAATCCGCAAGCCCTGGCGATCCGCCTGTTTCTCTTCAGCAACAATGCAAGCCGTCGGTCGCTTGGAACACGCCATAAATGCTTCAATAACTGAGCCTTCAACATGCAAACGGGAGGATAAGGCTTACGTCCACGCCCTTCTCGATGATAAAGAGACATCAAAAAATCTCGAATAGAACCTAAATTCAGTGACCTAAGCACTTGTTTAATGCCCAAAGCTTCTTCCTAACATAAGGTAACCCAAACGACAAATTAATTTCTAAACAGCCTAGCGCGCATGCTATTATATAAAAAAAGGGAAGACTGGGATTAAAATTTAATCCCCAAACCCAAACACACACACAAAAAAAATTAGATTTTAACAAAGGTCAGAGTACCCTGAAAGATTAATGACATAGTGAGGGTTTTTTTCGGACTCGGTTTTTGGGAAAAGCAATCATCCTCTGTCGAGTCAAAGTACCTCGATCACGTCATTGTCCAAACATTGTATGTGCTCTGCACTAGTTTAGGTTTCTTCTGTTTAAGCCTTGTGAATGTCTAATATGGCAAATTAGAAATGATAGTTCTCCTACTATTCACTTGGGTTCGGTAAGATGGATTCTCGTGAAAGAGTTAAGCACGAGAGATCTTCGGTGGTCGGGTTATGGGGTTGAATCGGTTTATGTCAGGAAAGGAGATTTTAATAGATGACGCTGGATGGGGAGATCTTATCTTAGGCGTAGTAATAGGCGCCCTCAAACCTCCAGACCGTCGGTATATGGAACGCAGGATTCCAGTCTCATCCTTCCAGCCGCCAAACTTCGAGAATAAAAAGTATTTGGATGACGCGATGAAGATTGCCGATGAGATCATTGAGGTTTTGCAGCCTGATGTGGAAACCAGCTTCAAGGTCTGCTCAGGATACGTTCTCTCCAGCATACGCAGACACTTGCAATACCGAGGATTCAAAGTCGAAAAAGTCGAAATCACAGGCGAACTTCAAGAGATGGTTGAAAGAAGCTACGTAAGATGGTGTATTGAAGTTGGAGTACCAGCAGAAAGGCTGGAAGACAAGAGACGCTTCTGGACACTTCTAGAATGGGTTGCGGAAAGACCTGAACTAAGAGAAACACTCGTAAAGACGGGATGGAAAAGCTGGAAGAAGAAGTGGCGAGAAAAAGCATTCGAAAAGCGCGCGCTTCATGTGTGACCTTATTTTTAACAGAAAACATAATAAAAATTTTTTCGCGCGTAGTTTGGATGTTTACGCATGTATCAACATGACAGCATCTCTTTTGTGTTGATATCCCGATGTCGGACACTGCACAGCGACGGTTTTTCCATCTTCACTTATCCAGCGCGCGCGCTAAAGGACACTTGACAATTGAAAGGTGAGGTGACAGAAGACGAGTAGAGAACAGAATCCCGTAAAAAAACGGATGTGAGCAAACAGCATGGCCACCAAACGAGAAGAACTCGTGGGGGAAAGAAACAGAAGAGAAGGCAAGAACGCACGCGGCATTACGATTCGGAGACAACAGAGTATAGAAGTTTCACAAATTCCAAGATTGCACGGCGCAGTTTTTCTTGGGTAACTGTCCACTTATCTAGTGTATCCCAACTTTCGTCTGTAGCCTCTAAATAATCCTCGGTGGAAAGTCTGTGTTTTTCTTTGCGATTGGAATCCCACCCACTAGCATAATCTTTAGTTTGGTGAAACAATTCAACAATTCGTCTACTGTTCGCAGCTATCTTCTCAGCTACGGAGGGATTGTGTTTCTTTGCATAATCTGCAACCATAAAGAGACGTTCCAGATTAGTCCAGTATACTTCTGCGGTTCCAAACCAATCGCGAAGTGGATAGAAACAGTCTTTGTCCCCATAAAGCATCTCAAGTTCGTCGAGAATCTTTGCGTCTATAACCCTCATGGAATACTTTTTTGACTCGCCAGAGTAAAAACCTTTTGCACATACTAGACGCGCACGCGCGCGCGCTAATGCGTTAGAAGTTCTTTCCATCAAGCCGTGCACGCCCGCGACAAAGCCTAAAAAAGAATTAGCATAAAATGCGGAACACTTTAGTAGTAGCGATAGTTGAGAAAGAATGATTTTCCGCAATTTACGTGCTTAGATTCTTGTATGCATATCCTATGGGTTTCTTCCATTTTTTCTTGAACTCCTCGAAAACTTGTTTGCCCTTTTCGGTCATTTCGTAAACGGTTTTGTTAGCGTGGGTGCGTAGGCGGGTTCCTTTGATGATTCCAGCCTTCTCTAACAATTGAAGCTGATGATAAACGGTGCCAGCGCTTACCGTAAGCCCGAAATTGCTGACGTGTGTGACGATGTCGTAGCCTGTTATTTTTTTCCTTTTGAGAGTTCAAGGATTGTGATTAAGTATGCGAAGCTTTTTACGACGTTGCTGTAAATTTCGGACATGTGGTTTTTCACTTCGCTTCATTATGATGTTTTTCCTTAAAAACGTAATGTATGTTTAATTCTAGAGGAGCGTTTCACAAAAGTTATATTCGGTAAAGGAAGATACCTACACTTCTAATCGAAAGGAGAAGAAAAGTGGGAATTGGTAATTCGTAGTTTGTGGGAAAGCCAAGGGTGAATCCTTTGGAGGCAGGAAACGCCTAGCCCTAATTGAAGGGCAGAAAGGAACCATGAGCGGGTATGGAGTTGCTCATGGCAACTTAATCCCGTCTAAAAACCAAACATAGGAGAAAAGGAGGATGATAAAATGAGAATGGATAAAGGAGCAATATTGGCGAGCATGGCAATTATCATGTTGGCAAGCGTCTTCGCAGGAGCAGGAACAATGGCATACTTCAGCGATGTGGAGACGAGCAAGGGCAACCAGTTTTCGGCTGGGACACTCAACATTAAGATATGGGATGGTAGTGGATACACGGAGAGTGCAGTAACAGGCGTGCTTTCTTTAGGGCCTATGCAGCCAGGAGAGACCTACCTGACAGAAAGGATCTATATCAAGAACGTGGGGGACATCAGTGCACGATATATGCACGTTAGCTTCAGAGATCCCGTTTACGGCGAAGGTAAAGACCCTGACCATGAACCGGCTGGCTCACCCTATTACCTAGCAAAACAGATACAGCTACTCACAGTAATTGACCGTTCACCCAATAACTATGGAATTGGCAGTATAGCTTATACTGTCTTCGATGCTGCGATCTCGGATATATGGGAGGATGCTTGGGGTGTACCAGATAAAGATAGCAAAATAAGTCTTTATGAGATCCTGACTTACGGAGATGTAGGCGGTAGTACTGTAGGCGCATGGGCAAGGATCCACACTGGAGATGACTACCACCTAGATTACCCCTATCTGCCAGTTGGCGCTGAAGTATGGATTCAGTTTGAATTCAAGTTGATGGAGGACACGGACAACAGAGCCCAGGGCGACTACGTTAAGTTTGACGCCTTGTTCTTCGCTACAAACACGCTTAATCTTGCTGACGCAAACTGACCTTGCTAGTAGAACGGAGCAACATCTTCCCCCCTTTTTTATTCTAAAAACAGGATGCGAGAGAATGAAGGTGCGAAACCTAGTTGGAAATACGGCTTTAGCCGCCATATGTTTAGCATTGGTTATTCCAATTCTTTTGTACGAGTTTCCATTCTTAGTGGGCGCAGATAGCTCCTACACAGTTATGAGCGGTAGCATGAGCCCAGCCCTGCGTCCCGGAGATCTTGTGATTGTCAAGGGCGAGGAGCCCATAGACATCGGCGACATAGTGACCGTAGAGTCCGGGGAGTTCACCTACACCCACCGGGTGGTTGAGAAGCTGGAGGGAGACATGTTCAGGCTGAAGGGGGATGCCAACGAGGAGCCCGACCCGAACCCAGTGGAAGCCTCTCAAATTATGGGAAAAACGGTTTTCGTCATCCCTCTCGGACACCTATACTCTCCTTACGGTTACACCTTATCCTTCTTGGTTCCCTGCGTTCTGCTGGTGGGGAAGCAGATGTATCACGTTTTTTCCCTGTTCAAGCGCCGGAGCAAACGAGAATTAAGAAGATGGAGAAGGCAGAAGCATCCCGTATTAGACACAACCAGCGTGCTTCTCCTCTTAATCTTGGTGATGAGTGGCAGTTGGCTGATTGCCCCCTACTTCCAGCTTGGCTCTTTCAGCTACTTCTCCGACTCAGAGTGGGCAGAAGTCACTTTCACCGCTGGTCAATGGATGATAGAAGTGATGATAGATATAGACCCGGACACGCTTAACTTGGGAAGCCAAGGCACATGGATCACCGTTTACGCTAACATCACACTATCAGAAGACTACAACGCCAGTGACGTGGACGTGAGCACCATCATGCTGGAGGGGATAATCCCGGCGGATTGGGGCGACGTGCAAGAAGAGAACCTCTTTATGGCTAAGTTTAATAGAGCTTTCGTGATAGACTTGGTTGGTGAAGGACGTAAAGACGGTGACGTGGTGACGTTAACGGTGACCGGGAAATTTAGAGACGGAATATCCTTCCAAGGTAGCGCCACCATCAAGTTGAAAGAGTGAAGTCCAAATGCACAGATACGTTCGCGGCAAAGTAAAACTTGTACTCGCTGTTTTAATCATCTTATTAGCTTTCTCAGGCTATCTCATCTACTTTTTTCACGATAAACCTCTCACACGCTCCAGATACGTGGCAAACTGCGAGTATCAACAGCAAGCCGACTACAATTACACAGCATCCATCAAGCCTTCTTTGCTCTACGAAAGCAGAGCCACCCTGTTGCCGGGTGAAACAGCATACAGGTCCCTAATCAAAAGCCTCAGTATCCTTCTAACCTACAATTTCAGTAGCAACCCATCACCAGAGCATGTTGAATTAACCTATGGCGTTTCAGCGGTTTTGGAGGCGGAAGGACAGTGGAGCAAGAAGTTTGTTTTAACCTCGGAGAAAACCGAGAACACCCCGGAAATCAAGGAAACATACCAATTGAATCTGACAGAAATCGAAGAGTTAATCAAAACCATAGAGAAGGAAACCGACACCCACGCATCCACGTACTATTACAAAATTGTTCCCAAAATCCGTTTAAACGCGTCCACAGCCGGAGAATCCATAATAGAGGAGTACACTCCCACCCTCCAGATAAAATTGGCACCCACAATCCTCGAGTTCACAGGACTATCACACACAAAACCAGAATCAATTGGAAACCACGAAACATATGAAACCAGTTGGAGCCTCGCTGGCTTCACCACAACCATAAAGAACATGCGATACCTGTCCTACGCTTTAGTCCTCTTGTTCTCAGGTTGTTTAACCTTCACGGTTTGGCGAATGCAAAGAATACCGCCTCCTCCCTTCATGGAAACGATAAAAAAGGAACACCGAGAGAAAATAATCGAAGCCAAGGAGCCGCTAACCAAAAAAATAGAAAAAGCCACCATAAAAGTGGAATCCGTGGAAGACCTCGTGAAGGCATCCGAAGAAACCTTCAAACCCATCATACACGAAACCACTACAATCAAAAAAGGAAAAGTGAAACGCCACACCCTCTACGTGTTAGACGCGGACATAAAATACGAATTCGTGGTGGAGGAACCTACAGAATCATCACAAAAGGAGACGACACAAACAAAGACTCAGACCAGTGGATAGTCAGAAAACGTCATATGCAAAGTCATACTCACCATACCATACATCGGATACATAGGCTACTTCGTCAGGACCCCAATAGGCTTCATCCTACTAATAGTAATACCAGCCACACTACTAATCATCATGGAAATAAAGAACATAATCAAATACCAAAAACAGGACAAAAAAAGGAAAGAAGAATCAGACTGCAACCAAAAACTCTCTACCCATTCCTTCTTCTAAAATTTCCCTGATTTTCGCCACAAACTCCCTTGCATCAGTTAAAGCCTTTTCAGCAAGTCCCTTTTGCGTTATGAAACTCGTATCATAAGAAGCCTTCTCCCTTTCCCTCTTCTTCTCAACAAGCTTTTGTACATCTTGCCTTGCCAAAGCTGCTATTACATCCAAAGAAATCAAGTATTCTTCACCAAGTCTCTTCCTCTTATGCACATAATAGTAAATCAACGCACAAACAGTTGCAGCATGAGTCTCACCTTCCTTCCTGACAGCAGCCAACGCAGACAATGAAGCCTGGTACATTGCATAATAGCAGATAGTAACAACCCAATCGAAATAATTCTCGCCTTCATACCTAAACGTTCCTTCACCATCATGCATATCAAAAACTTTGTTCGCCAAGTCTAAATTATGATACGCCTTCCTCAAATGCCCCAAAACACCATCTTGAGCAAATCTTTTCGACAAAGTTTTGACGACTGCAATTCTTGGCTTTTCAAAAAACTTCATAGACCCTTCGCAAAGCTTAGCACTTTGCAACCAGTCTTGCCATGTTAGTGACCTTGTCATCAAATCACTCTCGACAGCATATGATAATACCTCTCTTGTCCAAAGAGGACAATGCCATCCTTTAATACATCAGCAGCAAACCTTTTTTTGTCTCTTGTGCTCTTCTCAAAATCCTTCGTCATCATAACAATCGGCACTAACTTCTCTGGATATCTTCCACTAACTTCAGCAGCCAACCTATCAACAGCATTCATCAACTCGTTAAACCGCTCTTCCTCAGAATTTGGTGCAATGACAAGAACGTCTACGTCACTTCTCGGAGTAGCCTCGCCTCGAGCTACGCTCCCAAACAGTATTATCGATTGAACCTCAGGAGCAAAGTCAGAAACCTTTTTTGTAAAATCTTCCAAAACCCAAGCAAACCTTCTTTTTTCCTTATAAAACTTTTCTCTCTTATCAACCTCAAAAAGTTCACACAATTTCCTTGTTCTCGCACTTCTCAAGTTAAGCTTATAATATTTCTCTTGTCCCTCACTCTTTTGCTCCACCAGCCCTTCCTTCGCGAGCTTATTAAATTCCGAAGAAACCGTTCCCACACCCACTCTTGACAGCCTAGCAAGCTCTCTAGTGTAATACCACCTGCTTAAGTCCTTACTCATAGTTTTTAGAATTAGGATAACCTTGGGAGTGAGCAATTCTGACATAATTGTACACTGCAAAAACAAACTTATAAACGTTCAATTTTTCGAACAGGCGTTCAGTTTTCCGAACACTATCCCTTATTTCTCCAATATTCACTGCACTATACGCCAAATACTTAGGCTACTTCGTCAGGACCCCAATAGGCTTCATCCTACTAATCGTAATACCAGCCACTATAATAATCATCATAGAAATAAGAAACATAATAAAAGAAGTGAAGAAAACAAAACAAGATGGAAAGGCTGATGCTGGAAAAACGCTGCTTCTTTTAGAAGCTGGCTATGCATTAACCAATTTCAGCGTTACCCCCACAAACCAGAAGGGCGTGGACTCAAAGTCACAGTTAGAAGACGCAGCAAACCGAAGCAATTCTCAGAATAGAGAAACTGGAACCCCCAGCAAATCATAACTGTCTATGAATTTAAGTACGTTAAAAAGCTAGATTCCGCCAAAACAAGTAAATGCTTCTTTATTGGTTGTGGCTTGTTGTTTGAAGATTGGTGCGGGCTGTTTCCATATGTCTTTATGTAGACTTAGAAGATTCTTCTTAATTGTGTGCTATCAAAGTCTTTGTCGTTTGATAGTATTTCCTTTGCACCTTTTCTCAGTGCGACTGTTAAGTGTATGGAGTCCTCGTAATCAATGTCATATTCTTTCATTAATTCGACAGCTTGAATGAAGTCTTCTGGTTTTAGTGGGTCTATCAGCAAGCCTTTTAGGTGTGTCATGGAGTCGATAACATCTTCTACGAGACGCTTATCCTTCAGGTTTCTACCCGTTAAACCCGCAATTAAGACCATTGTCTCGTAAAGCGTTAGGCTGGAAGTTACGTACTCTCCTTTTGGAGCGTTCTCAATTTTTTTGATCCATTTGTATGCTGCTTTACCCAGTAAAGGATGGTTGCCAAGCCAGTAAACGAAGACGTTAACGTCTACGTAGCTTGCGACGCCCACCATTTCTTTATAACCTCAACTGCAAATTCGTCAAGATTTTCGGGCCACTTATCTATTTTAAAAGCTCCGAAGTATTTATCTGCGAATGGCTCGAGGGGCTCTATTATTATACTTTTCTCCTCTGCCATAATCTTAACGTAGCCCCCCTCTCTCATCTTAGCTTTTTCCCTGATGTTCTTTGGAATAACCACTCGACCCTTCTCATCGACCCTAACAACCGCAGTCATAGTTTGACCCACTAATATAAAGAATCCCGCCTATTTAAATATTCCCACCAACCTCGAAGTCAAGTGGAATAACAATGCATTTACCTCTTTTTTATGCTGTAGTAGCCTAAGCTTTGGAGGGCTTTGTAAAGGGTTATATTGTGGGGATGGGTTAAACCGGTTGGGGTGTTTCATGAAAGCGGCTCAAAACTATCAGCTTAGTCTGGAAGAAATGAAGAAATATGCAGGTCAATACGTGGCTGTAATGGATGGGAGGATTGTTGCTTCTGGAAGAGACCTCTACAGAAAGGTTGAAGAAATGGAGAAGAAAAACCCCGACAAGGAAATCGTAATCACATACATTCCAACCGAAGACCTTCTTATTCTCTGAAAGGGAAGGGAATGGCTTTCTAATGGTATAATATTCTTTTTCCTACAGAAAGGAATACTCGAGTGTGATTGGAGAAATCTACCGCCCCGTAGCCGTAATCTATCTTCAAGCCAAGGACGGCAAATGGAGAGGGTTTACAGTCTATGTCGATTCAGGCGCCGACATCACGTTGCTTCCGAGGTCAGCGTGCACTGAAGGCTTAGGCTACAACCTTGAAGGTGGAAAACTTGGTTATGTGGGAGGGGTAACGCCTGGTAGAATCAAAATCTACGTTCGCACAGTCGCCACAAGAATAGGTGAAGAAAAGCTTAAAGCCAGAATTGCCTTTGCAGAGAACGATAACGTGCCGCCTTTATTAGGGCGAGCAGACATTTTGACCACTTCAAAGTTTGCTACGACTTCCAAAAACATGAAACACTGTTTATAAGTTATTGAAAGAGGAGAGCCCTTTAGAGAACGGGAAGGCTGAAACAAAGCAACAAGCTTAGCTGAATCCTGTTTTTGTTTTTTGTATGGTTTGAAGTTTGGCGGTGGCTGTTTCTATACGTCTTTGTGTAGGCTTAGTTTTATGCCTCTTTTTCCCCATGGATAAGTGTGTAGGTGGAAGTTGATTCTTCGCCATTCGCTGTTTTTTCCCTCTGTTTTTACCGGGTAGTAGCCTAAGCTTTCAAGTGCCTTGTAGAAGTGTTCTATGGCTACTCGCCGTATTGTTTGTTCCATTACGGGCTTCCTTTACGATGTTTTGCGTTGCGGCTTTTATGTATGTTTAATTTTATGATTGTTTCGCGTATTTTTTGTTTATGCGGACAGTTGTTTAATAAAACTATATAAAACAAAACTGGAGACATCTCCCGCAAATCCCCATTTTCTATTTTCGCTTCACCTCTGAATAGCCTTTGATTTCTGGAAAACGACAATTTCCAAAAGAATAAGTAAGAAATAGGCAAGTACCAGAGTGAGTACTAAATACCTGAGAGAATTGATGATAGTATAGCGAAGTAAGCCATTACCAATATGATGGTCCAGATTATCCCAAAAACAAGCAAGCTTTCTGCCATTACCCTGTCCTCATCCTTAGTGCCTACGTACGCTATGATTCCGCCGATGACGCCGAAGAAGAACGGAACCAGATACCATAACGCAGTAGGTTTTGTTGGAACTGCCTGCTCAAATTTATCCAGTTTATGCACAGATGCTACGGTTTCTTCTGAGAGCGCAGGGCTTTCCTTGACTTTTTTCAACTCTTCTATTTTGCTCTCTAGAGTCTCGGTTGCCACCAAATACGATCGTTCTCCAATCTTACCGTTGGCAAAAAGGACGGACAACTTAACTTTTTCTTCCTCATACTTCTTGATTTGCCGTTCAACTTTCAAAGACACGCTACTATCTATACTCGTTGATTCTCGTGGCGTATCAAGATATGAGCAGGCGATTTCACAGTTTTCTCGATGAGAGCACAAATAACAGCAATAGTCCTTTGGACTGTTCTTACAAAATTCTTTCCTAGCATTCTTTGCCTCGGGCAGCTCGGTTACTGCCT
Organism: uncultured Candidatus Bathyarchaeia archaeon; assembly: GCA_964598485.1. Lineage (GTDB taxonomy): Archaea > Thermoproteota > Bathyarchaeia > Bathyarchaeales > Bathycorpusculaceae > SOJA01. The sequence goes on along the minus strand of CAZRCD010000006.1, from coordinate 13,187 downwards.
TGCACAACCGACCGTCTACGAGATATTCACACGTTACAGGTTCTTTCTCCATTTTGACGTGCCTCACCGGGTTCCGTAACGAGAGCAAGATAAACTATGATAAGTATGCTTTATTGCTCCATATATTTTATTCCTGTCCAAACTAGATGAAGCTTGCACTACTGGACTAGTATTAATCACTGTTAACCAATGGGAATCACAAAGTTTGCCATACCGTGGTGATATCTCCCGCAACTCCTCTTTTTTATCTTAAGCTTTGATTTTTCTCATGTTTTGTGATTATTAGAGCGCACGCTAGCTAAGGAATCTCTTTATCGACTCTCGTAGATAATCTTCCAGTTTCAGAATGAAATCTTCGATGTCTCCCACTTTATGTTCCGCCCCATGGACTATAAGGTCTCTCATCGAACGTGCTTTGAGCATGAAACGTCTAATTTCCTCTTTTTCCCGTTTACTTCTTCCCAAGAGGTCTGCACAGCCATTTGCGATTTTCTATTTCTGAGACGATCCTACTATTTCCGTTCTCACGAATAGAGCCTCACATGCTATCATCATATCCTGAGAAACGATGTAAACACAGAGATTATTTTCACCACGAACAAGGTAGAATATGGTAATAACCTAGTTTTGTAGGGCTTTTTGCTGGTTGGGTAGGCATATAATTGGCTTCTAAAAGAAGCTTATGCACCAGCATCAAGCCTTTCTACTTATCCTAATTAGTTCTTTTGGTTCAGCTACCACTTTTCCGCATTTCTTGCATTCAACAACTTCCAAAGGCATGTAAACCCGAATGTAAGCCTTAACTTTAGGTTCAAAAGTGTTTTGTTCAATGAAAACCTTGCATTCTGAAACTCTATCCCAATGACCGCAATAAGAACAGTTCATTCTGACTGCATCTCATTCGTGCTCCACGTAAGATTCTTCAGAAGCCAACAATCTCTTGAGTTCGGTCAAACGCATCTCTACAGTTTGATGTATTTGGCCTCTGAGTTCTTGTCCTTGTATTTGGCCTCTGATTCTGCTGATCTTGTTTGCAAGATAAGCATCTCCTATGGTTGTTCTGATCCATTTCTGGAAGTCTCGACGTTTGAAGTGGAAATCCACTGATTTTATGTCTATTCTCTTTATCTTCTCGCAGAAGTCGGCGAGGCTGACTGCAAACTTTCCGCTATACTGTCCGATACCGGTAAAGAAGTAAAAGGCATTATTGTACGGAACAGTTCTCAGAATCTTTGTGGCCATCTTATTGCTGACAGTCGTAGCTCTCACCTTTTTTGTCATTTCAGTTCACCCTTTTGCGTTTTATCTTGCACAATAGGCGTGCACTCTGTCCGTGAATCTTCCCGTTGACTCAACGGCCACGTATACGTCCAGTTCCTTCCAGAGCTGTAGGTGGGCAAGCGTCTTGGCGTCGGCCAAGTCGTTAACTGCGACGAATTCGATGTCGGCGTCGGTTTCTAGGGCAGCTCGGTACAGGAGTCTTCCTATTCTCCCAAACCTGTTAATAGCCACTTTAACTGCCATCTAAACGCTCTCCTTCTTCCTTTTCCTCTTCTTCGGTTCTTTTTCTACGCGCTTTTTGATTTCGGTTTGCAACTTTCCCGTGCGCTCGAGCACTTATTTCTCTTTATCTGTCTTCTTTTTTCTTCTCCTTCTAAACCAGTCAAACAGACCCATGAAGTGTCACCTCCTCAGCTCCTAAATCATCTTTATGTATTCCCAGAATTTTTTTCTACAGCACTCGTATTGCTTAACATGAATTTTGCCTAAATTCCACTTCTTATTCGGTGTTTCGACCTCTTTTCCACATGTAGGACACCTAGCCATTTGTAGTCACCCCTTTAAGGGCAGATTTCAAGTTTTAGCTCAAAAAATTGGGATCAAAAACAAGGCGGTTTCCGCCTCTAGTTTTGTAATGCGCGGCTCTAGGCGCTGCTAATACTCTCTCTTTTCTTCTGGCTTCTTCTTTTCTGGCTTCTTCTTCTTCCCAGGCATGTTAGTCACCTCCCTCTCATACTTCATTAATGCTTTCGCCTTCGCTCTCTTCTCTTGTCCACAGGCATCCGTCACTTGTAGCGCACTCATTGGCAGAGCTCTACCACTCTTCTTTCCGCTCAGGTTCCTCTTCTTCCTCTTCTTCCTCTTCTTCCTCTTCTTTCTTCTTCTTTATTGGTTTCTTCTTGGACATGGCTTTCTCCTCCTTTTCAGTTCGGCACTTTACACGCAAAAGGAATTGGTATAAGATTTTCTTAATAAACCTTTCTCTTTTTATAGAAGTTCTTAAGCGAACATATATAAGGATAGGAATATCTTATTATGTCGCCGGTGTTCGGTGTGGAACTAGACGAGATCGATTACAAAATTTTGGAAACCCTCAGGAGGGATGCCCGGACACCCTTCACAGAGATCGGTAGGGATTTAGGAATATCCGACGCCACAGTCCACGTCCGCGTGAATAAAATGATGGATGCGGGCATTATAAAGAGGTATACTATTGTGGTTGACGAGGAGGCTCTGGGCAGAAAAGTTCACGGTTTTGTGTTGATAAACGTGAATCCCGGCTCGTTAGAGGAGGCAGCAAACCAACTGGTCAAGAATGAAAGGGTCAGCGCGATCTATGAGATTCATGGACCGAACGACCTCATCGTGAAGGTCGCGGTAAGTACCCTCGATGAAATGAGGGACCTAGTGCTTAAGGTTCGAGAAATACCAAACGTGACAACCAGCGAACTGATCACAGTATTCAAAGTATGGAAAGAAAAGAACGTCTAAAAACGTCTCCATGTCTTGATGGAGGTGAAGGTCTCTTGAGGCAGGCTAAAGACGAACAAAGTTGGCTCAGCGCCCGTGCAAAGAAAATCAAAATGTTTGTGATGGACGTAGACGGCACTCTAACCGACGGTTGCACCTACTATTCTGAAAGAGGCGAAGAGCTGAAGAGATTCAGCATGAAAGATGGGTTTGGCATTAGTCTTCTTAGACATAACGACATTATTCCAGTTATTTTGACGGGTGAAAACAGTAGAATAGTTCTTTGTCGAGCAAAGAAACTAAACGTGAAAGAAGTTCATTTAAATGTTAAAGACAAGCTGAAGAAAGTTTCCGACATAGCTTATAATTACAAAGTATGGTTGGATGTCCATGTTGCATACATCGGCGATGATCGCAGCGACGTAGATGTCATGAAGAAGGTTGCGTTATCCTTTGCTCCTGCCGATGCAGTCGAAGAAGTTAAGAAAGTTGCTAAACTCATCACAATAAGAAAAGGTGGAGAAGGAGCAGTACGTGAAGCAATAGATTACGTTTTGCAAAGATATGTAAACGTTAGCACAGAGTGAATCCTCAAGGATGTTACGCGCGAAGAGGCGAAATACAAATTAGTTGTCGTTGCTAAAGAGGATGCTGATCCAAACCAAACCCTTGAAGGTGATAGCCGCGTGCTATGTGGTTACTGGTTGGCTGAGAAGTGAGGGGTACCATTAAAGGGCGAGGGAACATTGTTCTGATTGGTTACCCGAGAGTTGGAAAAACAGTGCTGGCCAAAAAGCATTTAGGACAAGATCGTATGCAATGAATGCAAACTCTCACCCAACAAATTTTCAAGGATTTCTTTCTCAAAGGGGATCATGTCATCTAAGTTTAAGTTATCCAAGTTCACCGTCGCCACTTTATGCGTTGGAAACTAAGACTGAAGCGCGCGCGCAAATCATGTCTGCAGTTTCTCTTTTCTTAGACGCAGTTCGCTGTCCTGATATTCTTGGCCAGTCATTTTCTTAATCTTCAGGTATTTCTCTGGTCCTTTCATTGCTTCTTTTTTGTAGATATTAATCTCTCCATCGAATAAATCTAGAATTGCACGAACTTCTTGTGGAGGATGCATCCGGGGATCCATCACGGCTAAGGTGGTGAAGCCTTTTGACCTTAATTCCGGAATGAGTGCATTAAGCCATCTTCTTGTATGGACAGCGTGATGTTGCAGCAGAACGTCTGAAATTATTTCTATGCATATTCTTCTTGGCTTCTTTACCCAAACGTCTAGTGTGCGGAAAGCTGAAGACAGGGCAATATTAATGTCGGTTATGTTTTCTACTCCTCTCAGTTTGAATACGTTAAGGAAGCTCTTCGTGATTGCGTCTGCTTGGGGATTGCATATGAAGACGTAGAAGTGGGATTGAAACTCTTCAATGAGGGTCTTTACTTCACCGGGGTCAGTGGTGACGTAAAATGTGACTTCACCCCTTTTTGCCCCTGTTTCAAGAAACTTCTCAATCAGCAAGTCCCTTTCATCGCATGATGGTGATGTTAGAATAACTGCATAGTTTTCAGGTATTCCACCAAGAAGCAAGTTGTCAAGATTTTTATATCCTGTGCTTATGCGACCTGGAAGAACAACCTTTGAAGCCTCAGTTTCTACAGGTTCGGGCTCTAAGACCATTTCCTTCCCCGATACCCGCGCATAAGAGCCGAAGTCAGCGGGTTGAACAAGTTGCCTGAAAACTGTTACATCGTAGGTGGTGAAGATTCCGACAACCTTGCCGTTTTTGACGACTGGAATATGCTTTATTCCGTGTTTAGTCATTAGCTTGGTTACTTGAAGAACCGAATAGTCTGGAGAACATGTTATTGGGGACCGCGTCATGAACTCTTCTGCCCTTGCTTTGCCTGGATTCAGAGCTTTGGCAACAACCTTTGTCAGTAGGTCCCATCCAGTAACGATTCCAACGAGTTTTCCCTTTTCTGTGACCGGAAAACTCTCTATTTTATGTTCCACAATCAGCCTAGCTATTTCATCCGCTGTCATACTAACATCTATGTTAACAACCTTCGTGGTCATTAAATCGCCCACTTTAACAGAAAGTACTTGATCCGCAGACATTTTTAGTCCTCACCTAGGAAAGGAATGTTACATTTAAACTTTGCTTCATGCGCGCTTGGACTTGTTTTAAGCTTCCCCAAAGAATAGAACAAGGTGATGTGCGCGTTCACTATGGTGTCAAGCTGTAAAAGCGCCAGAACGGGTTCTCTATAGGCGCGCGGGGGAATTAAATAATTATTGTGTTTTGATGTGGTGGGATGGAGTTGACTGCTAAATGGACACGTTTTTGCGTGTGCACCAGGTGCACACTATTTTTCGTGCATATTTTCGGTTTCTAAGCCTTATGCATAGCCAGAACGTTCTTATGAGGCAATTCTCCGCTCATGTTAATCTCTTCCTCCTCAAAATCACCAGTTTCCGCCCCTTCTCTAACGGTTTGTCCTGTCCCTCGAAGAACGCTGCCAATATGGCGTCCACCAGCTCTGAACGGCTGGTTTGAAGGTCTTTTGAACGTTCCACTATGAAATCCAGTTGTTTAACGATCTGCTCATCAACCGAAAATCCAACTTTAACTTTACCGATTTTCATAGCCGTGCACCCGGTGCACAACCAGAAACAGGCTTATTCAACACTTAAATCAACCGGTGCACACGAATGGGACAAAAATATTTAATTCGCCCGCGCGCAGGACAATTGTCATCGCGCGATTTTCAGAATCTATAGCTTATTCGGTACAGATCTATTCGGTCCCTCAACACTTCTTCAGGTTTTTCTCTCCTAGATTTTTTGATAATCATTTCTTTGATGTCTTTATCATCAACCAAGACTATCATCCTATGCGGTTCATGGAAATATGCCGCTCTCCTTTGATCTACGGCAGATTGAGAAAAATCCCTTGCAATCAATATTCCGAAAAGGCCAAGCTATTTTTCGTGTAGGTACTCACTGAGTTGCGTTACATCCTTCTTGGCTGGATCAGTCTTGTTCTTCGCTTCGATTACAATGTATGAACCTTTATACTCTGACTTCACGTTTAACCAAAAACCCGAGTGGGCGTGATTTGGGAAAATCAAGTCTCTGACTTCCAAGCCATCTTCGGCTCTGGACTGTATTCTTGGAGGACTGAGTGGAGGGATGAAAACGTAGCACAATATATCGTTGATCAAATCTTCATAATCTCTCCACAACTCTTCTCCCGGAGAGTACTTCTCGAGTCTCTCAAGCAATTCCTTGACTTCTGGGGGAAGAGATTCTTCAATCTGGACACCATATTCTGCTGCTATTTCAGGTTCAGCTGAAACTAATTTGGCGAATACTCTACGGTCGTAAACTCTTACATGCGGTGTACCTTTCAGAAGCCACAACGCGGATCCAGTCAGCGTGCTTTGTGTGAGCATGATACCGAGATCATAGCCAGTTTTCTCGACAAATCTGTTGAATTTCGCTATATCCGATAGACTAACTAATTCCTTAGAAGTCACTACCCACCTTTCTATTCTTTGTCGATCATCAGGCTCATTTATTCTATAATTCGTTTTCAGACAGGGTGTTCCCTCCATGTCAACTCTCTTGAATTTACCTAGACCTCGTTTGATCAGGAGGCTCTCCCATATCTCAATGTACTCTTCTTGATCCAAATTCCGAGTCTCCTTCATCTCCATTCCCCACTCTTCTACCGTTAACAACTATCTTCATCCTTCTAATTCCGTAGTATCTAGTCAAGACGTTTACTGCTTTTTGACAGCCTTTTAGTTCGTAGGTTAGTAAGAACTCTTCAACAACTCTCTTCGAAGGAATTATCCTCATTCTAGCGGCCTCAAGGCGAAAGACAGACAATTCTAGGATTCCACGTCATATTCTTTGGCTATTTTCCTAACAATGTCAACAGCTAACAGTTCATCGATATGTTCAGTGAGTCCTGGTCTATGCTTGGATGCATAGCAATGTTTGCATTTTCCATTACAAAGATATGTGACAAGGAATTCTATTCTTCTGACAGCTAAGTATTTATTCAAATGTTTCATCTTTTCAACGTTCTATTTTTCCACTGGAACATACTTTTGTCTTGTGGTTGCCCCCCAAAGTGGAGATATCACCCGCAACACTCCACTTTTTTCTGAATTTTCAGTTTTTGTGCTTTGGCTTCACTTCTATTTTTTCTCCACACCAATGACATTCTTTTAAATGTCTGGAAATGGGTTTTCCGCATTTATGGCATCTCCATTTCTTGTCCTCTTCTTTGAGCCATTCCTCAACTTCGCCCGCTTTAATTTTATTGAGATTGTCAGTTAGGCTTTCACTGTATTTCAACGAGTGGTTAGCTAGTTCAGTGAATTTTTCGCAATTTGGGTATATGACACATTCATAGCAGAAATCTAATCTTTTAGTTTGTAGACATTGGACTACTCTACAATTTTTGCCCCATTCTTTGCTTTCCCACCCATCAGTCAAGACCGTTTGGCAGCCTTCACATCGAATGTCTTCAGGTTCACAATTCTCTCTTTCAGCTACACGTTGTCTTAGCTGTTCTGAGTCCTTGTATGCTCTGTAAATAATACACGAACCACAATAAATCCCACATCTACCCACAAGATTCCCTTTTACCATACCCATCACCATTCATGTTCTCAATTGATTAGACACTAAAAAGCCTTGTCAAAAGATATAAGCGCGCGATGTCTCCTCGAAAGAAGGACGAGTGCCGAGAGCTAGTTTGAACTAGCGACAAATGGAGATATCACCTGCAAATCCCCGTTTTCCTTTGTCATGGCAAAGAAAGCAGGCAACTAAAAGAGACAGTGGTAGTGCGCGTTAGAGAGCTCTGTAAACATCTGGTCTACGGTCCAACAACAAGAAGCGAATTTGAATCAATCTTCCTCCAAATAAGTTTTGCAATACAATGCCTTGCTATCTTCTGTTTGAACTGCAACGCATTGAAATACGAGTTTATCTCTGGGTTCTCGAACCGTTTGTAAGAACTTTAGCGCTTCTAAAACAGGCCACATTTCTTTTTCAATAGGTCTTCCTTTCGACTGAACTTGTATTTCTTTGCCTCTTGCATAGTCACCGTCTTTAATCTCAAGAAAGAAAGGGCTAGAAAATTTCATTAAATCACCTCATCAGTCATTTTTGTCACTATTATAGCGCGCGCTCTAAAACATGCCTAAAACCGCAAGTTTTTAAGCAATTTTGACTCTATATACTATCCTATGCCGAATGATTATGAAAAAGAAACATTCTTAAAGGAACATGAGGAGCTAGTTAGCCTCTACATGCATGAAAGCAAGATTAAATGGAATTTGATTTCTGTTTATGTTGCATTGAGTGTTGGTTTGAGTTCTGCGGTAGTATTTCTTATTCAAGAGGAAATTAGAAGAATAGGAGCTATCTCGTTTCTATGTTTTATGGGATTTTTGTTTAGCTTCACTGGTGCTTTACTTTTTCAAAGACACGATAATCGAATTTCCGAATTGGTTGATAAAGGAATTGAAATTGAGAGGGTGCTAAAAGAAAAACAATTGACACTCGAAGTTTTCAAAATTTGCAGAAGTTCCTTGGAAAAGGAAAAGCACCCAAGAATTCTATTGGGACTGTGGTTTCTAACAATAGTTTGGCTTCTAGTAACAATTGGAATGATATTGTACGGACTGGACTTGATGTCTCCATTTTTTCCATAGCGTCAATTTCCAAATAACCGGGGTATGCCGTGCAACTTTACTTTTACCAAAAACTACCTTTTTCTACTGGTTAGGAACATAGAAAGAATGGGTTGTTAGTTTTATCTATATCAAATTGCTAATTCTTTATGCAGCATAAAGTTTTCAGAAGCCCAGTTTCTCGATTTTCATGGAATGGAAAAAGCCTTCTATTGATTTCGCTGGATATTTGTAGTCTCACCAAAGTGTTATAAGGCACCGTAAAATTTCGCGCGCGCGTCCAAATGTTAAACGAAAATTGGAGAAGTAAACAAAATTTCTATGACAAAAAGGTTTTGAGTAAACCCGACCTCGCGCGTGCTTTTTTTCTGCATGCTTGCGTTTTCTAGGGTAGTAAGACTGTTAATTCTAGCAACAGTTGCTAGAAATCCTCTTTAAATAGACAGTTGGCTCAACTGACATCTCACGTCACATCTCGAGCTGTGTAACTTGGCGAACTGAGACTAGTAAAGGCTCTTTGTGATAATACGGACTAATCGGTTTGGCTTAGTCTTTTGGTGTCTTTGCACAAAGCTTTTTAGGTGATTGTGCTAATATGCTTTGTGATGTAAGCCAGAGTTGATTACTCTGGAGGCGTGTCACCGCCTAGCCCCAAGAGAAGGGCAGAAAGAGAATACTGAGAAGGATGGATGAAATAGAAATGAAAAAGTGGAGAATGGAAGCTAAGAGCTGTCAAGTGATCCTTATCTTGCTTCTGATCGTTGGTATGAACGCTGGTATGAACGCTTCTGCCGTCTATGTCAAGGCAGAGAATTATTCAGTGACAAAGGATTGGGTCATGGACAATTTGCGAAATCCTAACGTTGTCTTTGTGGATGCTCGTTCCTTTACTGAGTATAGAAGCGGTCATGTGCCAAGAGCGGTCAACATCGAATGGACTTATTGCTTCGACTACAACGGCTCCATTAAACCGAATGATGAACTGAGGAGGATTTTTGAAACCGCTGGAGTTACCCCAGATAAGACTGTAGTCACGTATTGCCAAGCGGGTCTTCGTGCCAAAGCTGTATACAATACGTTGTGCATGCTTGATTATTCACAGGTATTTGTTTATGAAGGATCATGGGCTGAGTGGAGCACTGATCCTAGAGCCCCTATCGAGACAACCAGCACACTTGCTTTGGTTGGTGGGCCGAAAAACAACACTGATATAGAGGGGTGTTCAAGCTGTGGTGGATCCTACTTTAGAACTTACACATTTATATCCGAATTGACAGGTGTTAATCGACTCTCAGCGCTTCGATCAGCTCTTTCGAACAGTAATGTTACGCGTTTGATGGCCCACTTCATCCTCATGGGATTCATTCCGCGCGTACTAAAGGTAAATGCTACGAGGGTAATCTATGAAAACAGTGATGGAGGATTCAACGAGGGTACCATAGTAGCAATTCCATGCAAACCAATTACACCAAAAAACGAGAATGTCACTCACGCAGAGATATTCTTTGTGAGCGAACCCACAGTAACGGGGGCAGTGAGTGAAGAAATAATCGAGGGCAAGACCTGGATGACCAGCTATTGGGTCAACCAAACAACTAGGCAGGTAGAGAGTGTCACAGTCGATCCTTGTGATTATTGGTGCTTGCTCAATTGTGCTTTCCAACACCCAGAAATATGGGCGTATTGTACAGCTTTCTGTTGGTGCGCGTTTGCTTTCCCGCCATGCGTTGTTCCTTGCATCATTTGCATAATTGGACTCGGTGCAATCTCGACGATATGTACTATTCCTTGCGGTTGTTGGGAAGCTCCAGCGGTTACAATCAAGATTGAAGCATGGCGTACAACAGATGTTTGGTCAAGGTCTCATGGTTTGGCGATAGACGAGGACCTCCCTAACGAATGGTGGCTTCAATCAGGTTACGAATTCAAAGTGACTAGTAGCGCATTCACGTATGAAAAATCGGTTACTATTACTGCTCCTGGAAGCCACTACGTAGAATATGCAGCCTCAGGATACGTACCAAATTATGCTTGGCACGCAAAAATCTACATTGATGATGTCCTAAAGGCAGAGGCAGACGTTGGAAGATATACACATTTAAGAGTATACTTTGAAGTCTAACAAGAAGCTATACGATAAAACGCCTCTCTCCCTTTTTTAAAGATGTTTAGGGATGAACAACATATAAATCACTAGGAGGTTGTGAAGATAATGAGTTTAAGAAAGTCGTTATGGGTATCTGTGTGTCTTTGGGTCCTTATATTGTTGTGGAGTCTTAGACTATTTAATGTTCTAGGAAGCGAATATGACATTCTGATAAGGTGGGTTTCGGCAATTGGTTTAATCTTGCTCGGGGTATTTATAGGCTTACTTATTTCACAGAAGAAAGTTCAGGTCCGAGGGATGATGGCCTTTCTTGTCATTTTTGTCGCGGGATTCTTTGCCGCTCCATTTGTCGGAGTTGGCATGCTTATGGTCGTCACTAGGTTTCCCTTCAGCAGAGGAATCGAACCTATAATCTTTGGAGGAAGCATTACAGGTTACCTGTTACTTTACATGCTTCTTTGGTTCTGGCTTAAGAAGAAGGGGATTTTCAAATTCGGGGAGACAGATTGAACGAAAACTGAGGCATAGAAAAGCCTCTGAGTCCACGCAAATGGCTAGCTTCTAGAGCGCGCGAGATCTATGTCAGCGTAGAGTATGTGATCTTTTCCTTTCGGAGCTCTGGCGATAATTCGTCCTTGGGGATCAGTGACAAAAGACTCTCCTGCGAAAGTCACCAGGTCCTCTTTGCCCACTCGATTTACTAATGCTGCGAAGTATCCGTTCTGGAAGGCCGCGACTTGAAGTTCCGCTTCGGATATCCCTGAAGGCCACTCATCAATAGCTCCTGCTTGAGGAACCACAACCAATTCGGCTCCTTTGAGGGCTAGGGCTCTCATGTATTCAGGGAAGTGACGGTCATAACATATTGCAATTCCAATCCGTCCAATTGCAGTGTCAAATACTCCTGCCCCAAGATTACCTGGCGTATAGTAGCTTTTCTCATGAAAACCCGGTGCATCAACTATGTGAACCATTCTGGTTTTCTCAACGATTTTTCCATCAGCGTTTATAACCGGAGAAGTGTCAAATGTTTTGTCTCCTTCCTTTTCGTACAGGTTGAGAACGATTACTACCTGCAGATCTTTTGCCTTCTGGGAGAATAGTTCAGTGGTTGGACCTGGGACCGGCTCCGCGAAATCTAAACATTTCGGGGTGCAGGAATACTGAGGTAGAAAAAAATCAAAAGATAATTCGGGATAAACGATCAATCGAGCGCCTTGAGAAGCTGCTTTCTAAGGCCTTTACTCCCCGGGTAAGATTATCTTCTCTCTTTCGCGTGGCATGCTGTTGAATAAGAGCCATTTTCATTTGATTACCTCACACTTAGTATCTTGTGTATGCTTGCTTCAAGGGTTTATTTATTACGGGTTAGACTCGAACCAGCACCCGCGTTTGTTGTGAAGCCCAGGGTTCGTCCAGAACGGGCGGGGCGGGATTTGAACCTAGCCAACCAACCAATGAATATTCAGAATTCTGGTTAGGGGGCTGCTTGCCTTATGTTACTGCTAGGCAGAGCGCGCGCCTCCAAGAAGCAACTTGACATTTCAGTTTAAGACTTTTTCCTTACTCATGTTTTCTCTATTTTGGAACAGACAGATCAGGAAACTTATTTAAAGAAAAAAGAACATGACAATATCGGGCATGAGGAATTTTTTTGGCTCTTCAATCGTCCGAGCGCGCGCATCTGTCATATCTGTATATGTTCTCGATCGAGTAATGCTTTTATTCTCAATGCACTGAGAGGATGTCTGGAGACAAAAGATGTTGGTAGAAACTAGCAGAATCTTGGGCGGGGTCGGCGCACTACTTATGTTCATTGGGATCATACCATACATTAATTACTTCGGCGTCGTCGAGCTTGTGGGTCTAATACTTGTCATGGTTGCCTTGTACAATTTGGCTAGTCATTACACGGAAAGAGGCATTTTCAATAACGCACTTTACGGATTGATAGTAGGAATAGTTGGTGGCGTGATTTCGATAGCAGTGGTTATTATTACGGTTCTAACTTCGCTAACCGATTTTCTATACACGATCTTCCCAGATTGGAATGGTGACTGGACAGCACTTTCAGGTCTAACCCCTAATACGTCGAATATTACTCTGGACAGCATTATGCCTTTCCTTACAGGAATTATTGTAATGTTCATTGTCCTCTGGGTATTCTCTATACTCGCAGCATTCTTTGTCAGGCGCTCGCTGGGAACGCTTTCAGCAAAGTCAGGCGTTGGCTTATTCTCAACCGCTGGATTACTACTACTGATAGGCGCAGTGTTGATCATTCTTTTCGGCATAGGGTTAATCCTAATCTGGATTTCTGCACTGTTGCTTGCAATTGCCTTCTTTCAGATAAGACCCAAACAGACACAACCCACAACGTCGGCTGCTGCACCAACCTAGGTGCAAAGGCTAACGTCAACTCCTTTTTTCTATTCTTGTGCTGTTTGAAGAGAATTTCTACAGGTTTTGTGTTGGCTTGATTCAAAGGGTAAAGTTGGACTATTGCTATTCCACGCACGACCGATCGATAACATTCAATCGTTGATTCTTCCAGCGCGCTGGCTTGTCCCTAAATTCGTGATTGTTGAGGTTATGTTTATTTTTAGGG
>CAZRCD010000005.1:0-128886 GCA_964598485.1 uncultured Candidatus Bathyarchaeia archaeon | reverse complement strand
CATATAAATGAACCGATAGAGACGAAGCCAACAGCAATTTCTAAACAGGCTAGCGTGCGTTCTTTGGGCAAGCATGGAAGCTATCATTGGGAGTCCTGTTCCAACAAACACTGATTTTTTATCTTCTAGGATTTTTGAGGCTACGCTTGCCAGCAACTCAACAGATGAATACTCAACTTCTTTCTCAGACATGTTTCTTCGCCTTTTTGCCCATGGAGCCTTCATGGGAGTCTTCAATAACTCAACTTCCTTCAGATAGTTGAGCGTTTTAGTTCCGCCTACAAGTTCAAGATATTCCTCGAAATTATCTACGCCATAAACATACTTTTCTAAATATTGCTGTACTCCTTCGTCTGTTCTGGATAGCTTAAGCCACTCTGCAATGTGCTCTTCATCTGAAAAGTATAAGCCTGGCATTTCACATGGATGAGATCCAAACGGAACTTCGCATACTGCGTCAACTGTGAAGAATGGAATTACAGTTTTCCAAGGTTCAGCCCTAATCTTTTCGTTGTCAACTATTTCCTCTGTTGTTATGATCAGTCTGCGGGCAGCCCTTGCAAGCTCAAAATCTTCAACCAATATAGCATCTATTTGTGCGTTTCCATACACATCGCAACGGTGAACATGTATCATGGCAACGTCAGGGTAACATGCTGGCAGTAAACATATGGGTTTTCCCGTGAACGGGTCTTTTACGACTTTTGCTGAGCTTCGCTTCAACGTGTCTGTTCCAAGCATCACACGGGTTGGGATAAATGGAACTCCCATCATGGCAGCAAGAAATCTCCATTGAAATCCAGCGTTACTTATTTCAGCAACAACCTTGCATTTTCCAGTTTCAACGGCTCTTCTTGACGCTGGTGATAAGCCTCTCAACTCGTGTCCAAAACAGTATGCAACTTCAACTTTGCTTACACATCGCGAGCCTATGAGAATGTCGGCGTCGTGCACGGCTGTCTTCCCAAGTAGGGCCAGGTTACGCTTCCACTGTCGTATAATTTCGTAGATTAACGCCATCGCAACCCTTACGTGTCCAAATCCTCCAGACGCTATAACATCTCCATCGCGGACAAATTTGGATGTTGCCTCTCTAACGCTCATAGTTTTGTCTTTTAACTCTCTAGACTTGTTTTCAAGAATCCATCTTCTCACTTCATCGGGGTCATGCCAACCTAATCGTTCGCCCGAACCTTCTTCTAAAACTTCCATCCACTCATTCTCCTAAACTAAACATTAGTTTTACCAATTGTATACGTTTTTAGGTAAAAATCTTTAGGCTTGCTTGTGCTTTTTACTCCAACACAGGCACGCCTTAACAATTCACCCGCCTTAACCTTTTGAGTATTTTGAAGCGCAAAAAAGCGGTCTTTTTGATTTCTTGCTAGGCTGGTTTGAAGTAGTATCTGGGCCATTGAGGCCACTGCGAAGTTGTCTGGGAAGCTTCAAAAGCAACCGTGAGGTTCATTCCTATCTTTATCTGTTCTAAGGCTGCTTCTTTAATCATGCCTGGGATTTTTAGGTCATTTTCAAGTTGGATTATACCCACGGCGTATGGTGCCATCTGTTGGAATTGTGGAGGTGCCACATAAATGATTGTGTATGTCAATAGTTTTCCTTTGGGTTGGATTTGAAACCATTCAAAATCTTTTGAAAAGCATTTGTCACACAAAGGTCTTGGAGGAAGGTGAATTTTTCCGCATTTTTTGCATTTTCCACCCATGAGTTTTCCTTGACTTATGTATTTGTAGAATTGCTCTATTGTAAAGGATGCTTGTTCACTCATTTCATTCCCTCCTGAAAATGTGAACTGTGGCTGTTGCACCAGAACCGCCAACGTTATGGGCTAAAGCTATCTTCGCGTCTTTCACTTGCCTCTTCTCTGCTTGTTCAGTTAATTGCAGATAGATTTCATATGCCTGTGCTGTTCCCGTTGCGCCTACTGGATGCCCCTTGGATTTTAATCCGCCGCTCGTGTTTACTGGAAGTTTCCCGTTAAGTTTTGTTTCGCCACTTTCAACTAGATGTCCGCCTTCGCCTTGTTTACAGAAGCCTAGGTCCTCGTAGCCTATTATTTCGGCTATTGTGAAGCAGTCGTGAACTTCAGCGACATCCACGTCTTCCGGTTTTACTCCAGCCATTTCATAGGCTTGTCTTGCAGCGATTTTTGCCGCAATAAGGGACGTTAGGCTTTCGCGTTCATACATGCCTATGCTGTCGCTTGCCTGTCCGCTTCCAATTATTTGGATTGGCATATCTGTGTATTTTTTAGCCATTTCCGGTTTTGTTATTATTACGCAGCTTCCACCATCAGTTATTAACGAACAATCGTAAAGCTTCAAAGGCCAAGCGATAAATCTTGATGATAAGGCTTTTTCAAGTGTCACTTCCCTTTGCATGTGAGCTTTCGGATTTAAAAATCCGTTGTGATGATTTTTCACGGCAACCATTGCCAATTGTTTCTCAGTTGTGCCATACTTATGCATGTGAGCCGTAGCCATTAAAGCGTACAACCCTGGGAATGTTATCCCATGCCACTGTTCGAAGGGAAAGTCTGAAGCCATAGCCAAATATTCGGTGACTTCTGCCGTCGTTCTATGAGTCATTTTTTCCACACCGCCAACCATAACAGTGTCGCACAAGCCTGAAAGCACGGCGAAAATTCCAGCTCTTAACGCGGCTCCGGAAGAGGCACATGCGGTTTCTGTTCTGGTAGCTGGTATATGCAGTAAGCCTGCCCAGTCGGCTACTGTTGCGCCTGTATGTCCCTGATGCTCGTAAGATTCTCCCATGTGCCCAAGAAACAACGCTTTTATGTCTTTTTTAGGATCTAGGTTTGGACAACGGTCGAAAGCTTCTTTTGCTGCTTCCGCAAAAATTTCCCTAGCGTACAAACCTTCTAGTTTTCCAAATTTTGATAAGCCAGCAGAAACTATCGAGACGAGAGGTTTACCTTTCAATGTTTTCTCCTCTAAGCATTAGTGATTGGGAAAATCAAATAGGCTTCAGCAAATATTTAAGTTTCTTCAATAAACACTCGAAAATTCCACGAAAGTTTTATAGCGTTCTCGCTTTTAACATTAGAACTCCTTAAGTTGAGGGATGAAAATGAGTAATCGTGTTGCTGTAGTTGGAACTGGGATTTCTAGATTTGACAATCCTCGCTTTGAACTACACGAAGAATTATGCGCTGAAGCTGTCAGGGAAATGCTTGCTGACAACCCAAACATTGACTATCCGAAGGACATAGACGCAGTAATGTACTCTTACTTCAGTGATCACTTGGCAGGACAGTTGTGTTTCCACTGGATAATCCATGACTATCTGGGATTGCTGCCAAAACCAGCGTACCGAGTTGAATCAGGTGGAGCAACGCCAGTAGACGCTTTAATCAACGCCTTCATGTACATAAAATCTGGAATATTCAAGAACGTGCTTGTTGTCGGCTTTGAAAAAATGAGCGAATTGAACACACCTAAAGTGAACGAGATGATTGCCGCTGCTTCTGACACGGACTGGGACTTTCCAGTCGGAGGCTACTACACAGGATACTACGCGGTTTTAGAGACAAGACACATGCACTTGTACGGCGAAACGCAAGAAGACCTGGCCAAGATTGCAGTGAAAAATCATAACAATGCAACCTTCAATCCCTATTCTCAATGGCGTAGCCAACATGGAACAACGTTCATAACAGTTGAAGACGTGTTCAAGTCGAGACTTATTTCTTGGCCTTATCGCGCCTATAACTGTGCAATGATAAGCGATGGAGCTTCATGCATGCTTTTGTCAAGTGAAGAAACAGCTAAGAAATTCACTGATTCACCAGTTTGGGTTACTGGTGTCGGCTTGGGCACGGATACGATGCGCCCTGGAGACCGTGTGGACAACCCGATGTACAAGGGTCTTTATCCAGAAGATGAAGCGCTTTATCCAGACGTTTCAACGAAGACTGCTTCGCCCTATCCAGAAATGGCCAATTTCGGGTCTATGCGCACCTCTGGGGACATGGCGTACAATATGGCTGGGATAGATGATCCAGTTAAACAGCTTGACTTCGCTGAGCTGTTCAATCCCTACGACGGCGTGGAGCTTGCTGTATATGAGGATCTGAGATTCTGCAAACTAGGTGATGGCAAAAAACTTGTAAGAGAAGGCGTTACAGAATGGGGTGGCCAACTTCCATGTCAAATAAGTGGAGCACACACTGCAGCGGGGCATCCTGTTGGGGCAACGTCCATTGCGCAGGCAGCGCAGATTTACTGGCAACTAACTGAACAGACGGCAAACAAGTGGAAGACAAATGCTAGAGCATTAAGTGGAGCACAAAGGGCACTGCTTCAGGGACATGGAGGAACAGGCTGTCAATCAGGCGTAATGATATTTGAGAGGGGTTGATAAAAGATGACGTATAGACCTAAAAAAATTGTAGAAGCATTTGAATACAACAAAAAATGGGACGAATGGGCGAAACAAGGCGACTGGTCAACGATTGGATGGAGATGGGTTGAAGGACCAAGAGGACACAGGCTTGATCAACTCTCATCTGCAAACTATCTGGTGATTCAGAGACCACACGCATCAGTCTATCACCACAGTTACGGAATGATTTCGAAGTTCTTCAAAGGCTTGCTTGAAAAGAAACTTTATGGAACGAAATGTCCAAAATGTGGTTTAACATTCTGTCCGCCGAGGGCGCACTGCTGGACTCCTGGATGCGGTCTGCAAGAAACGGAGTGGGTTGAACTTCCATTAAGAGGCGAAGTGCACACATTTTCTATTATGGCATTTTCTGCGACGCCCTTCTTGAAGACATTGCCGTTCATAATAGCCTACGTTAGAGTTGAAGGCTGCTGCACAACCGTACCAACAAGACTGACGAACATTAATCCATGGGAAGTTTATCCAGGATTAAAGGTGAACATTCATTTCGTAGACAATACCAAAGGCGACATCATGGACTTGTACTGCACTCCGTCGGAAACACCAGACCCATCCAAGTGCATGATGACTGCAGAAGGAATTGAAAGATTGAAGAATGACGTGCGCAAGGTACGCGACTGGGTTGTCGGGAAATTCGGTGAAGAAGCAAAACCAAGCGTAAACATCTAAAACAACAACACAACCCCCATTTTCTTTTCACATAAAACAGGAACGACATTGAAATCTTGCGGTTAAGGCAATATTAACGTAACTCATAGTTTAGGTTTTCTTTCCTTTTCTTCCCAAAACATTATCAACAATTCCTAAAATTATTTCTTTTTTTCTGAGGCTTCCATTTTCCCATTATCGTTCCTTTCCTACCCTTCTTAGTGGAACGTTGTCTCACTCGCATATATTTTCCTTTAACTTTGATTCTCTTTCTAGTTTTCCTCTTTGGCATTTGTATCGGTAATATGTCCAGAAGTTTCTTTCTTAAATTTTTTGGATGCAACTCAAGATGAAATCATAGTGAAGCCCAACAGTACCAGAATCAAAATTACATAAAGGTCTTAAGCAGTCTCAGAAGAATCCTTTTATAATTTCTTCTATCACTCTTTCTGACATGCAGATATTGCAATTATCAACGGCTGTGCCTAAAAACGAGTATTCAACAGAAAAGCTGATAGAAGCCTTTCCATGCAGCCTCCTCGCCAGCGTCAAACAGAACGTACTCAATTTAGGAGTTTCAAAAAGATACCTCATTGATCCTATCGCTTCCACCTACAAACGGGAGATAATTATAAGTGAGAAAAAACTCGTCAACCTCTGTTCAGAAGCCTGCCAAGATGCTTTGGAAAAAGCTGACTTATCCATCAAAGACGTAGGCTACTTTATTGCAACTTACGATGCGAATCCTTTTCTATGCCCGGGTTTAAGCCACCTTCTAATCCGAAAACTCGGATTCAACCCATACATCAAACACATTAACGTTCAAGGAATGGCTTGCGCGTCCTTCACAAAAGCCCTTGAACTTGCTGAAGACCACCTAGCCACGCATCCGCACGATAACGTTCTGCTCTGCACTTCAGGTGTGAACTCCTATTGGCTCATTAACCAATTGCGAGGCTTGAAAGATGTTATGGGAATCCACCAGATCAAATTAATAAAAGATAAGCGCAAGCAAAAGATGGAGTTGAGACGATGGATTGCCACCATGAAATTCTTTCTCTTCGGAGATGGAGTGGCCAGCTGCGTTATAGCGAAGGAAGGAGATGGACTATCCGTTAAAAAAGTTGTAAACGTTACAAACTTCAGAGAGAACGATTACTTGGTTGGTTACGCAAGAATCGCAGCCTTAAACGAACCCTTCAAATTCGGCTTCTACTCGCATCTGGGCAAAGAAATTCCAAAACTCGGAGTTGAATACACCGCTCTAGCTTTGAAGAGATTGCTCGGAAAAAAAGCTGAAACCGTAATGAAAACCGCCAAAAAATGGGCAATACACACTGGCAGCAGGAAAATACTTAACCTAATGACTGAACACTACGGAATTCAACCCGAAAAACTTAAGGAGTCACATGAAGTGCTCAATGAATACGGCAACTTATCCGGGGCAAGCCTGCCCTTCATCCTTGAAAAAATAGTTTCAAAAAACAAATTCTCCACGGGCGACATAATTTTAGTGCTTGGTTATGGCTGGGGATTCTCAGCTTCTGCCAGCCTGTTGGAATTTAAGAAACACCATGATTGAAGCGATGCGTTTAAACCGATAAGAAAATAGCTTTTAGGTTCGATATGATATTTAATTTAAAAACGTGATCGTTAAGGAGCAAAACCTGAATGTCCGATAATGAAAAAATTAACGAAATTGCCAAAGAGCGGGAACGCTGGGAAAAGACAACGCTACCAAAATGGATGGGACAATGTCCTGAAAGGAAAAGTGAATTCCGAAATCATTCAGGCACGTTGATAAAACGCGTCTACACGCCAGAAGACGTCAACGACCTAGATTATATGCGAGATCTAGGTTTTCCAGGCGAATATCCCTTCACCCGTGGAGTGCATGCAACAATGCACAGGGGCAGACTTTGGACTATGCGGCAGTTTTCAGGGTACGGCACAGCAGAACAAACAAACCAACGATTCAAATATCTGCTGAAGGAAGGTGAAACAGGCTTAAGCATAGCCTTCGACTACCCAAGCATTAGGGGTTACGACTCAGACCATCCATTCTCAAAAGGTGAAGTCGGCATATGCGGAGTAGCAGTTTCCTCACTTAAAGACATGGAAGTTCTGTTCAACGGCATAACCCTCGACAAAGTCACAACATCCATGACAATCAATGGTCCAGCAGCCATGTTACTCGCTATGTATATAGCGGTAGGCAACAAACAAGGAGTGCCCAGAGAAAAGCTTGGAGGAACAACGCAAAACGACGTGCTTAAAGAATTCTTCGCCCAGAAACTAATAATATTTCCGCCTAAACCTTCCATAAAGCTTGTAACAGACATAGTAGAATACTGCACAAAACACGTGCCTAGATGGAATCCAATAAGCATAAGTGGATACCATATAAGAGAGGCTGGGGGAAACGCCGTCCAAGAACTAGCCTTCACACTCTACGATGGAATAACCTACGTCGAATCATGCCTTGAAAGAGGGATGAAAGTTGACGAATTTGCCCCCCGATTGTCATTCTTCTTTGCAGCCCACAACGACTTGTTTGAAGAAATAGCGAAATTCAGAGCAGCTCGCAGAATATGGGCAAAAACAATGAAGGAACGCTTCCACGCCAAAAACCCAAGGTCCATGTGGATGCGTATGCACGTTCAAACAGCAGGATTCACCCTCACGGCACAACAACCCCTGAATAACATTACACGCGTTACAATTCAAGCCTTATCCGCAGTATTAGCTGGAACACAATCGTTACACACAAACTCCTTCGACGAAGCACTAGCTTTGCCAAGCGAAGAAGCAGTAAGAATAGCCCTAAGAACACAGCAAATAATCGCTTATGAAAGCGGAGTAACCAACACCATAGACCCCCTAGCTGGCTCATACTACGTAGAGAACCTAACAAACGAGATGGAGAAAAGCACAATGGAATACTTCCGAAAACTAGACGACATGGGTGGAGCAATCCCAGCCATAGAGAAAGGCTTCTTTCAAAAGGAAATCGCTGACAGCTCCTATGAATATCAGAAGGAAGTAGACGAGAAAAGACGAATCCTAGTTGGAGTAAACGATTATACAACAGAAGAAAAACAGCCAATAAAAGTTTTAAGGGTAGACCCAAAAGTTGAAGAGGAACAAGTTGCAAGCCTTCACAAGCTGAAGAGAGAAAGAGACAACAAAAAAGTGAATGAAATGCTTGAAAAACTTCATTATACAGCAGAAAAGGATGAAAATCTCATGCCAACAATAATTGATGCTGTAAAGGCATATGCAACAATAGGCGAAATCTGCGACGTGCTTCGAGAAATCTACGGAGAATTCAAGGAGCTAATCGTAATTTAGAGAGGGAAAAAACATGCAGAATCAAAGGAAAATTAGAGTTTTAATCGCTAAGCCAGGCCTCGACAGCCACGACAGAGGAGCCAAAATCATAGCCAGAGCATTAAGAGACGCCGGGATGGAAGTAATCTACACTGGTTTAAAGCAGACCCCAGAGCAGATAGTTGAAACAGCCCTCCAAGAAGATGTGGACGTAATAGGATTGAGCATTCTTTCAGGAGCCCATAAAACCCTTTTCCCAATGATAATGGAACTGTTGAAGCAGAAAGGCTTAACAGACGTGCTTGTTGTCGCCGGAGGCATAATTCCAGAAGAAGACGTTCCTGAAATGAAAAAGCTTGGAATAAAAGGAATCTTTGGACCTGGAACACGGACAAATGAAATAATTCAGTACATATTTGAAAATATTCCGAAAAGAACCTAAACCCTGAAGATGTGCGAACATTGCCGAAAATACAGGAAATAGCCAGAGGCGTGCTAGCTGGAGACCGCAGAAGCATAGCGAGAGCAATAACGACCATCGAAAACAACAGCCCCAAAGCACAAGAACTAATCGCCTCAATTTTCCCCCACACCGGAAAAGCCCACATAATAGGGTTAACCGGCCCTCCAGGCTCTGGAAAAAGTACACTCATAGACAAAATCATACGCGAGTACAGGCGGAAAGGCAAAACTGTAGGCGTTATAGCCGTGGATCCAACAAGTCCCTTCACGGGCGGCGCATTTCTTGGCGACAGAATCCGAATGCAAGAACTAAGCACAGACCAAGGAGTTTTCATACGTAGCATGGCAACTCGCAACTATCTCGGTGGAATAGCCAAAGCAACAAAAAATGCTGCGAAAGTCTTGGATTCCGCAGGCAAAGACGTAGTCATCGTTGAAACCGTTGGTGCTGGACAATCTGAGGTGGAAATAATCAAAGTGGCACAAACGATAGTTGTTCTTTTTGCACCGGGCTTGGGTGATGAGATACAAGCAATAAAGGCGGGGATCATGGAGATAGCTGACATTTTCGTCGTGAACAAGGCTGACCGTGCAAACGCTGACAAAGCTGTGATGGACATCCAAGCAATGCTGCAGTTAAACAGTAAAGAAAGAATGTGGAAGCCGCCAGTTCTAAAGACTACAGCCCTCACAGGCGAAGGCGTCTCGCAACTCATCGAAAGAATAGGAGATCATAGGCTGTTCTTAGAAAAGGAGTTTGAACGCAAAAGAAGCCGAGAAAAGGCTGAAGCCGAACTGGTAGAAGCCATAAAAGAAAAAGTGGCAAATTCGATAATAGAAGAATTAAAAACAGAAGGAAAACTCGAAGAGTCTCTGCAAAAAATCCTTGAAAAGAAAATGGATCCTGCTTCCATAGCTGAGAAACTCTTGAACAAAAAATTCAAAAAGCAAGTCCAGAAGTGATAGAAGCCAATGCCTAAACTAGAACAAGGGCTTGTACAGGTTTACACTGGAAATGGAAAAGGCAAGACTTCAGCTGCTTTTGGACTTGCCCTGAGAGCCATAGGAAGAGGATTAAAGGTCTATGTAATTCAGTTCATTAAAGGCGGATTCGACTACGGCGAACTCTACGTGGTTGATAAACTTCCAAATCTCAAGCTTAAAGCCTTCGGAAGAGGCGAGTTCGTGACGGAAAAGCCTCCGGGAAAAGAGGATATTGAACTTGCGCAAGAAGCTTTGGCTCTAGCTGAACAAGTAGTCAAAAGCGGTGAATACGACATAGTCATTCTAGACGAAATTAACATTGCCCTAAACTTGAAACTGATAAATCTTGACGAAGTTTTGGAATTGATAAAGAACAAGCCGAAACATGTTGAACTCGTATTAACGGGGCGTTATGCACCCAGTGAAATAATTGAAACTGCTGATTTAGTTACAGAGATGAAGGAGGTTAAACATCCCTTCAATAAGGGTTACAAAGCCCGAGAAGGAATTGAATATTAGCTTTCTCACTCAAACTTAGCATTAAGTGTGAATCACAAGGGAGGTTTAAACGTTCAAGGTTGAAGATGGAGACTCGTCTAACGGATTTTTAGACATGTTTAAGACTTCGTGGGTGAAAACTTCCGTAATTTTAGGGATAATAATAGTGGCTATAGGCTTAACCATACTTCTCCTTTTGAAATTTTTCAACATTGGCGGCACACAGTTGTTTCTGGATGCGAAGGATCTTGTTGCAGAATACGGTCTTATAGGAATTTTCTTCGCGACCATTTTAGCTGGAACTTTTGTGCCTTTGGGAAGCCCAGCCCTGGTGGTGGCAGCAGCCCTCCTCGAAGTGCCAAAAATCCCCCTCATTTTAATTGCTACAGCCGGATTTACAATCGGCATGATGATTAATTATGGCTTGGGTTACCGTCTAGGAAGACCATACGTTATGAAGAAAATGTCAGCCGAAAAACTCGAAGAAATTATGCACTTATGGGATAGGTGGGGCTGGATTCTCTACACAATATTTGGACTTATCCCAGTCTTACCAGTGGAACTGCTTTCGTTCATTTGCGGACTGTTAAAAATTCGCCTAGACGTTTTTCTAATCCTAAGCTTTGTACCCAGACTCATAGTCTTCGCAATTCTAGCCTATTTTGGAGAACAAGCAGGCATATGGATTGGAATTGTTTGCTAACTGAGCGTTATGCACCCAAGGAGATGATTGAAGCCGCAAATTTAATTACAGAGATGAAAGAGGTCAAACACCCATTCAATAAGGGCTACCAAGCTCGAAAAGGAATAGAATATAGTCTTCTATGCTCAGAATCTTAACATCACCCGTTATAAATAGGCTTGGGATATGTTTGAGGGCTTGCTTGCAGAAGTTATGCTGTTTCGCTGATTTTCTTTCCCATTTTGCTGGTCCATTCTTTAATTGGAATGGCGAACTGCTTTTCAACGTCGTTTCTGTATATGCTGTTGTAGGTGCAGAATGATCTTATTTTTCCGTCGGGTGTGGCGTAGTGAATTGCGCATCTTTGAACTCTATCCAAGTCAAGATTCCACACGTCTTGGAAATGCATTATCCCAAGCATGATAACCCTACGCATGAGATCTCCCAGAGCCTCGTAGCTTCCTTTCGTTATCACATTCTTAATCAAGCTTCTAACAAGATCAGACTTAACCATGGGCAGAAGCTTCAGCAACTTCATCTTTGCCATTGTCTTTTTGCCTTTGACGCCTGAATAGTATATGTCCCAGAAAATCTGTGCAAACTTGTCAACATCAACGTATTTGGTTATAGGTTTGTAAGAGCCGTCTTTGTCAATGATTATGAATGTTGCTGCTCCGCACATGGGATGCATCGTGAACTCTGGATAAGTTTTGTTCTTTATTATTTCCATTCCCTTAGATACTGGAAGAGGCCAGTTGACAGGTCTCCAATCCCACTTTGTCACGGCTCCGTTTGTCTGTTCCTCTATTAGCTTAAGCGCGTCTGGTATTGTAATGCGGAGTTTCCTCATCTCCTCTTTTCTTGCTCTTCCAGCCATTGAAATAGGCTGAATGTTAACGCATCTAACGACATCATGATTTTCAACAGCGTACTGAACTATGTCTCCTAAATCCTTATCATTCACGCCCTTTGCTAAAGTAACCACCAAAACCACTGAGCTTAAGCCTATTTTTCTTGCGTTCTCAATAACCTTTTGCTTTATTGGGACAAGGTCGGTTCTTGCTCTGAGTTTCCTATGGATTTCTTCTCTTAAACCGTCAAACGTAAGATAAAGAGTGTCCATTCCAGCGTCGCAAATCTTCTTGAAGTATTCTATGTCTTCTGCAAGACGCAAGCCATTAGTGTTAACTTCCACGTGACTTATCCCCGCTTTCTTTGCTTCTTTGATTAAGTCTGGTAAGTCGTTTCTCAGGGTTGGTTCTCCACCGCTGAACTGAAGGGCGTTACATGCCCACGGTTTGTTAGCTCTGAACAATTTGATCATGTCAACAATCTGCTCGTAAGAAGGTTCATAAACGTAGTTTGCAGTTCCAGCGTAGGCAAAACAGATTGGACACGCCATGTTGCATCTGTTTGTCACGTCTATTATACCTAAAACAGTATGCGTCTTATGCTGCGGACACAATCCACAGTCAAAAGGGCATCCGTTAACTACTTTAGTGTGGGGATTTTCTAAGCCGCTGCCTGCATATTTGGCATTGTACCAGTTTTCATAAAACCACTTGTAAAGTTCAGCGTCTCCCCAGTAAACATCCTCAAACTTTCCATGTTCAGGACAAGTCTTTTCCAAGTAGATTACGCCGTTTTCCTCATAAATTCTCATAGGTATTTTTCTCTGGCATTCAGGGCATATGCTTGCAGAGTACGTCTCAAATTTGTTGAACACTTGAGGCTTAGACATTCCAACAGGCTTCCCAAGTTTTGAATATTAGGTAAGCACAGAAGCTATTAATATTTCTACTCATAAGAAAACATTAACTGGTGAGCGATCTGTATGCCTGAAGAAGATCTTAAGAAAGAGGTTACTGAGCTTCGTGAGAGAGTCGTTAGGCTTGAGGTTAAGGTTGAGGAGTTAGCAAAGCGCATTGACAGTATTGCAAACTATGCAAAGGAGCTTTATAATTACTTACAGAAACAAGCAGCCAGAGTTCCACCATAGCCATCCTAAACACTGCAGAAAAGCTTTTATTTAAATAGCTGCAAATCGTTTTGCGAGGTCTTATCTTATGACTTTAGAATCGAGCAAAACTTTGGGCGGTGTAGGAGCGATATTGGTTGTCATTGGTTCCTTAGGCTTCTTTGGGTCAAATTACGTGGGCTTATTGAGTCTCATCGGAGTAATACTTGTATCAATAGCTTTGAAAGGCTTGTCAGATCACTACAATGAAGGAGGAATATTCAACAACGCCCTTTATGGATTTATCGCAGCCATAATAGGAGGAGTATTTTTCGTAGCTGTCCTTGTGATGACGGTTCTCACGGCAATTTCCACCTTAGGTATCAGCGATTGGACTGAATGGGCGATGCAAGTTCAACAAAACATCACAGACTGGAATGCTTTTTGGGCTTTAGTTGGGCCTATTGTTATAGGCATCTTGGTAGCTTTCATTGTGCTCTTCGTATTCTTTATCATTACGGCTATATTCTTAAGAAAATCATTGTCTACACTTTCCATGAAATCTGGAGAGAAAATTTTCGGGACAGCAGGGCTACTGTGGTTGATAGGGGCTATTTTGACAATAATCGTGATAGGTTTCATACTCATCTGGATTGCTTGGATATTGATTGCTGTAGGATTCTTCTCGATTAAGGCAACAGCCGCTCAGCAACCCGTAACACCTCAACCTCCACCTCCTCCTCCATAACCAAACCTCATATTTTTCCCTCTTTATTTTTGAAGTTTAACAAGCCTTAAACACAAAAAGTTCATATTAAATATAAAAGGTGTTTAACGGATGAAAGCTGACACTGGTAAGACTTACAAGGGTAAGTGTGTTGATTGTGGTTCGCTTTTGGAGTTGTATGAGATTGATTTTGGCAAGGGCAGACGGATTATGCAATGCACTCGTTGCGGCTTGTACCATTTTTATAAGAAGGGTTTCTTTGGTAAGTGGAAGCTTGTGAAGGTTGGTCGTGCTTCGGATTTGTGGAGAAAATCCAAATGATGGGGACAACCCATGCGGCTTTCGCTTTGCTATGCTACTACGTTATTGCTTATTCTGCGGGATTGCCCTTTGACGCACCCATTGTTTTGTTTCTTCTTGTTTTTGGAAGCTTGATGCCTGACATTGACCATCCTAGAGGCTTCCTAGCCAGACAGTCTTACTTGTTCAGGCGGACATCCAGAGGTATTGGCAAGTTCATTAGGCATAGAGGAATTGTTCACAGCCTTTTGGCGGCTTTGATTGCTACAGCCATTGTTTGGGTTATTGCGATTTTTTACGGTTGGGAGACATTGGCTGTGGCGTGTTTTTTCCTAGGTTTTGTGTCACATTTGGCTGCAGACTCGCTTAACCCAACTGGAATAAAATGGCTACAACCTTTCAGCAAGGCAAGAGTAAAAGGCGGAATAAGAACAGGTTCAATCATAGAGAAATCCCTTTTTCTCATGATACTCGTTGTCATTTCCGTAATTGTCTATGTGGTTCATCCTGAATTGTTCAGCATATTTTCAGAACAGAGTTCACCATAGGCTCGGTAATTCTCCTTTTTGACATTGAGCATCTGACCTTACAAGTTAAACACAGACGCAACGTAAATGAAACTGAGACAACTTGTGTTCATGTGAAGCGTTATGTAGAAATTTTATCAGTCAGATGAGCTAAGCATGAACAAAATGAAGAGTGTCTCTCAAACCAAAATTATTGACATCACTGAAGTCAGCGAATATGAAAAATATGTTTACAGGTGTCTAGTAGGTCCATTTAGACGATATAAGAAAAGACAAGAATATTTGGAGAAAGCTATCCCGAAAGGGTTTCACAAAAAATTGTTGATTTTTGACGGGGAGATTGTTGGCCAAATAGAGTATGCACCTGCAGAAGTTTCCTATTATCCGATAATGGGTGATAATGTAATTGTGATGAATTGTATCTAGGTTTTGAGAAAGGCGAAGGGCCACAACTTTGGAAAACGGCTTTTACAAGACATGATAAAAAGTGAAAGGGATGCTGCTGGCTTCGCAACAATAACCTTAGAAGACCATTGGAGCCCATGGTTTATGAAATGGCAAATGGAAAAGTTAGGCTTTAAAACCCTAGACTCGATTAAGGTACTGCATAAAACGAAGCACAAAGGACAAGTTTTTAGCATATACCTCATGTGGATGCCAACAACCAAAAACGCAAAACCGCAAAAATGGAGCAAGCAAAAATTCCTGGAAGGGATAACCTTCTGCACCGCACACCCACTCTATCATCCACAAACGTGGAAAGGAAACATACTAGAACCCAAATAATGTTGAAGCATAAGAACCATGGAGAGAACCCTATCCTTGCAAACCTCTAACAAATTCTGCGGAGAAAAATTGCCAGCATAAATCTATGTTTGAAAACGTAAAGCTCAATACTGTTTGGTAATGCGAAACAGCCTGAAAACCAGTCACATTGATAGAAAACCCTACAATTCAGCGACATCGTAAATACATCGCCCGTAAACTCCTCTTTCTTGTTTGCTTCTGGTTTTCCTAACCTACTCAAGAAGAGTCGAGATTGACAAGGAGGTAAAAGCCGTTATCATTGGTTCGCGCGCTCCTAGGTTTTTCACTTTGAGTTCGTCCTGCTTTGAAGTTGTTTCTTCTGTTTGTTTGTGTTTGAGACTTCCTGAGTTGGTTTGTTCTGCAATGTTTGTTTAGCTTGTTCAGATTCTTCGTGGTTAGGGAATTTCCAAATGCTAGATGACGCACAATAAGCACAAAAAAAGGAAGGTGATGTTGTGGCAGTGAAGAGGCTTGTCAGGCCTTATGGATGGTGGAATTAGCCCGCGCCCGTGTGACGCATATTAGGTAGTTGATTTAGCCACCACAGAACATCGCCATAATGACGTCTTAATATCTGCGCAGGCGGTGGTCTATACGGTTGGTTGGGCAGCTCAGGTGCTGTTTCCTCAGGGTCTTGATGATCTACGGTCTGGCCTTCATCGTCAGACAGGGCGGCACTCACTAATTGAAACGGCTGTTCATTTGATACAGAAAGAACTTCAAAGGTGATGGTGAAGAAAGCACCGTTTCCGCTGAATGGCTCAGCAGTTGACATCGAAGAACATGCACCCCAGTAGGTTCCAGCAGATGGGTCAACTTCATCTTTCAGTGAAAAAATGGGGCCGTGAAGGACTCCCTCTGAATAACTTTCTACAGGTGTCATAACAACGTGACTAATGTATTCGAGAATTGTAGGATCCCACTTCAATGCGATGTCAAAACCGTATAGATTTTGAACATCCATGGATAGAATAACGCGAATAGCAACAGTTTCACCAACATCTACACCGGTTATCTTGCCAGGACAAACGCAAATCATAGGACAATTATCAAGTGGTTCTTTGTTTGTCGATCCAACGCTGTTACTTATGCCGAACAACACAAACAATGGCAATAGGGACAAGACAGTTGCTATGTGAATTTTCCTTAACATTCTACATCATAAATTGTAATGACAAGATTTTATTTAAGTTTTTGCAACAAAAACTTATATGTTTCTCTTTTCGTTAGTGTCTCTCTTGATTTTGCTATGATTTCTGATGCTCGTTATATTTCATAATTTCCAAAAGCTTGTGACCTAGTCGTGAGAGGAAGCATGCAAGCTGTAGAAAATAGGATTTGAACACATCACAGATATAGATAGGGAAAAATTGTTCAGAAAACGGAAATAGCGAGCGAGTATGGAAAACCAGTGGAGATTATGGAAAGCCATATAAATCACCATACTGCTGTTCAATTGCAAAGTTGGAGAGACGATAAAGTGCCAAAATGGGGATACTCCATAACAGAAGAAGAACTAGACCCAGAAAAAACCGTTAAGGCAAGTGGACGAGAGCTTAGAGTATCCCCTAAATCAGCCCGAGAAGTGTGCAAAACAATTAAAGGAATGATGCTCACTCGAGCAAAACGGTATCTCAAAGACGTTATGACCAAGAAGAAACCTGTTCCCTTCAGAAGATTCAAAAAGAAGGGTGGACACCGCCACGGACTAGAAAAGGCTTTTACAGGCAGATACCCAGTGAAAACAGCAAAGCATATTCTAAAAATACTTGAAGGAGCGGAAGCCAACGGCGAATATAAAGGCTTAGACACCGAAAGATTACGCATAATTCACGCGTCAGCATATCCCGGCATGAAGATTAAGGGATACATGCAAAGAGCCTTTGGAAGAAGCAGTCCAAAATTCGAAACCCTATGCCACATTGAAGTAGCCCTAGAAGAACAACCAGAAACAAGAGAGGAAGCATAATGTCCGTTGTCAAACATTTCGTATCAGAATCCATGAAAAAGAATGAAATAGACGAGTTCCTCCAAAAAGAACTTGAAAAAGCGGGTTACGGCGGAGTGAACATATCAAAAACCCCATTGGGAACGCACATAGTGATTTACGCCATGCGCCCAGGCTTAGTAATAGGTCGAGGCGGGGGAACAATAAGAGAACTCGCAAGAATTTTAGAAGAGAAATTCAATGTTCCAAACCCTCAAATTTCTGTTTCTGAAATGGAGATTCCAGAACTGAACGCTTATGTTGTTGCGTCACGCATAGCATCAGCCCTACAGAGAGGCATACATTTTAGACGCTCAGGATACTGGGCACTCAACCGAGTTATGGAAGCTGGAGCCCTTGGCGTGGAAATAACCATAAGTGGGAAGCTGAGAACCGATAGATCAAGATATGAAAAATTCAAAACTGGATACTTACCGACATGTGGAGACATAGCATTAAAATACATGCGAAAAGCCGTAGTTCACGTTCAACTAAAGGCAGGTATGCTTGGCGTGAAAGTTAGGATAATGCCCCCAGATGCAGAATTCCCAGGTAAAACCAAAGTGGCTGAAAGTCTTCCGGAGGAAAAAACGGCGGAAGGAACATCTGGAGAAAAAACTGAAGAAGAACCTAAAGAAACAAGCGGAGAGGAGGCAGCCAAGTAAATGCCAATATTGCGGGTCAAGGAAATACGTGACATGTCTTCTGAAGCGCGAGTGAAAAGATTAAACGAGCTTAGAACAGAGCTTCTAAGATTAAGAACCATGGTAAAGGCAGGGGGAACAGTAGAGAATCCAGCTAGGATAAAGGAGCTGCGCAAAACAATTGCTCGAATACTAACTATTGAACACGAAAAAAAACTTGGACTTGCAGAAGAGAAGATTAAGGGGAAGAAAAAGAAATGAAGGTAATGCCAAACATAATAAGCTCCGAATTCATCGGAACCGAAGCTAAAGTTGCAAAAAGCAGGCATCAAGGATATGTGGGAATCTCTGGTAGGATTATAAATGAAACACGAAACACGTTTGTAATTCTACATAAGGGAGAACGAAAAAGAATCATAAAAGATTCAGCTGTTTTTAACTTCAAATTTTCGGACGGAACAATTGTTGAAATTGATGGTAAACTGCTTGTGAGACGACCAGAAGATCGTCTCAAAAAACGTATTAGGAGGCTATGGTAACGTCACTAGCCTTCAAAAAGCCTAAGAAAACATGTAACGATAGAAACTGTCCCTTCCACGGAGACCTCTCAACAAGGGGACGCGTCTTAGAAGGTGTAGTTGTCAGCGCAAAAATGGATAAAACAGTCACAGTCAAACGTGACTATCTTTATTATGTTCCAAAGTTTAAGAGGTATGAGAGAAGACACAGCCGCATCGCATGTCACAACCCACCGTGCATAAACGCAAAAGAAGAAAACCGCGTAAAAATAGCTGAATGCCGCCCGATAAGCAAAACAGTCTCATTTGTCGTCGTTGAAAAACTGGAGGAGAAGTGAAATGGCTGCAAGGGCAAGAATGAGAGCGTTTATTGCCAAAGGGATGATTGGCCAAAAACCAAAAATCTCAAGAGGATTGCCCTGTGGCGCAGTCCTAAAATGTGCAGATAACTCTGGAGCCAAAGAAATAAGGCTGATCCAAGTCATAGGTTATAAAGGACGTCTACGACGTGTTCCATCAGCTGCAATAGGCGATAAAATAACCGTTTCAGTCAGACGTGGAACACCAGACATGAGAAAAAAGGTTTTTCAAGCAGTAGTTGTAAGACAAAGAAAGCCCTACCGAAGGGCTGAGGGCATATGGATTCAATTCGAAGATAATGCGGCAGTAATAATAACTCCGGATGGGGAAATGAAGGGGTCGGAAGTTCGTGGACCAGTGGCAAAGGAGGCTGCTGAAAGATGGCCAAGAATAGCAAGTGCCGCAAGCATAATATTGTAGGAGGAAGAACATGCAAGCAATAAAACCTGTAAGGAAGCCAACGAAACAGAGAAAAATGCTCTTCCAAGCACCAGACCATATACGCTACAAACATTTTGCAGCACCCCTTTCACCAGAGCTGAGAGCCTCACGTGGGGTGCGAGCCTTACCAGTTAGAAGCGGAGATGCAGTCCGCATAATGCGAGGGGACCACAAAGGATTTGAAGGAAAGGTTACCCGAATAGACAGGAAAAAATATAGAATTTACGTTGAAGGGCTAACGCGAGAAAAAGTTGACGGAACAACAATACTCGTTCCCGTACACCCTTCAAAGGTCATGATAACAAACTTAAATCTTGAAGATAAATGGCGAAAGCAAATTCTGGAAAGAAAAAGAAAAGCTCCCGAGATTATAGAGGAGGTTGCAGAGAAACCTCCTTCAGAAGAGATTGCTGAAATGAAAGAAGCTGTAGAAGAGAAAGTACCAAAAAAGAAACCAAAAAGAAGAAAGACGAGAGTAGTTAGAAAGCCAGCGGAAAAGAAAGTAGAAGAAAAACCGAAAAAACCCAAAAAAGCGAAGAGAACGAGAAAAAAGAAAACCGAAGAAACTAAAAAAGAAGAGAAGCCTAAAACGAAGAAAGCAAGAGCTAAGCGTAAAACAACCAAGAAAACCAAAGGAGGAAAATAATTTTGGCTAGAAAAGGAGGATCAACAGGGTTAAAACGTAAACCCGCACCGAAGTTCTGGCCAATACATAGAAAAGAATTTTTCTGGGTTGTAAAGCCTTCCCCTGGACCACATTCTCTTAAAAACTGCTTACCATTAACCATAGTTTTACGTGACATTCTCGGGTTTGCCAAAACAAGAAAAGAGGCTAAAACAATAGTTTCGCAAGGAAAGGTGTATGTGGATGGCAAGGTTAGGCGAAAAGACGACTTTCCAGTGGGATTAATGGATGTTATTTCCATATCAGACATTGACAACTACTTCCGTATAGTGCCCTCCCGTAAGGGCTTAATTCTTCATCCAATCAGTAAAGAAGAATCAAACTTCAAACTGTGTAGAATAAAAAACAAGAAAGTTGTTGAAAACGGGCATGTGCAACTCAACCTGCATGATGGCTCAAACATACTGGTGAAGGTTGCCGACCCAAAGAAGCCACAAGAGGACACCTACAATGCTTTAGACACCGTGAAAATAAGCTTGCCAGAAAGACAAATACTTGAACAAGTAAAAATGAAAGAAAACGATTTTGTAATAATAACAAGTGGAAAAAACATCGGAAAATATGGCAAGATAATTGAAATAGAAAAAACGAAGGGAAAGAAGCGTACGAACGCCCTTGTAACAATCGAGGACAAGAAAGGAAACCGTTACCAAACAATATCGAACTTTGTTTTTGCAATAGGCGAAGGACAGCCGTTAATATCCATGCCGGAGGTAGCTCAGATTGTCTGAGGATGAGATACTGAAGAGATGGAAAGAAAGCCCAATGCTTAAACCGAAAATCGAGAAGGTTGTCGTTAACATCAGCGTTGGAAAGTCAGGGGAGCCCGTGGAAAAAGCCTCAAAGGTTCTGAAAGATTTAACAGGTCAAAATCCATGTAAGAGAAAGGCTAAGCAAACCATTAGAGATTTCGGAATAAGAAAAGGTGAACCAATAGCATGCATTGTAACGCTTAGAAAACAGAAGGCAACAGATTTCCTGAAAAAAGTTTTGCCCGTTGTTGAGAATAGAATCTCTGAGAATTGCTTCGACAAATATGGAAACTTCTCCTTTGGCATAAAAGAACACATTGAAATTCCAGGGGTAAAATATGAACCTGAAATCGGCATATTCGGCATGAATGTCTGCGTCTCCCTCAGCCGCCCCGGATATCGAGTGAAAAAAAGGCGGAGAGAGAAAGCGAAAATCGGTTCAAAGCACATGTTAACGCTTGAAGAAGCTATGGTGTTCGTTAAAGATGCCTTGGGAGTCGAGATAATATAGTTATTGGAGCGATGGGTGTGGGCAAAGAGAAACCTAAAAAAGAAAGAAAATATGGCAAAGGAACAAGACAGTGCGTTAGATGTGGGTCTTACGGGCCTGTTATTCGACGTTACAATTTATATTTATGTCGGCAATGTTTTAGAGAGGTAGCCGTAAAACTCGGTTTCAAAAAGTACGAGTAACGAGGAAATTAGGATGGACACTTTGGCAAACGGTTTAACAACAATCATAAACAACGAGATGCGCAACAAGCGTGAGTGCTTAATTAGTCCAGCCTCTAAACTTTTGGGCAGAGTTTTAAGGGTTATGCAGTTAAACGGTTACATTGGAGAATTCGAATTCATTGATGATAGCCGCTCCGGAAAGTTTAGGGTCCAACTTTTGGGAAGAATAAACAAATGTGGAGCCATTAGACCGCGCTTTCCGGTTAAAGTAGATGGATTTGAAGAATGGGAGAAGACATTCCTTCCATCAAGAGACGTTGGCATATTAGTTGTCTCAACTCCGAAGGGAGTGCTGTCTCACAAAGAGGCGAAGGAAAAACACATCGGAGGTAGGCTGTTAGCACTCGCTTATTAGAAAAGGTGCCTTTGATGCGAGCCATAGAAGTCTCAAAAACCATTCAGATTCCAGATGACGTAGAGGTTTCAGCGGAAGGACGGAAAGTCACAGTTAAAGGTCCAAAAGGAACATTAACCCGTGACTTTTCTCACGCTCCAATCTCAATCAAAGTCGAAGGAAAAACCATTCGTGTTTGGGTTGAGTGGCCAAGGAAAAAAGAGGCAGCCCTCGTAGGCACCCTTCATTCACATATCCAGAACATGATTACCGGAGTTAGGAAGGGCTTCACATACAAATTGAAAATAGTTTTCTCACACTTTCCAATATCAGTTAAAGTTAAAGATAAAACCATTCTAATTGAAAATTTCACAGGTGAACGAAGCCCAAGAAAACTCAAAATAATGGGCGATTCCCAAGTTAAGGTTCAAACCGAGGACATAATTATTCAAGGCATAGATCTCGAAAATGTAAGCCAAACAGCAGCAAACATCGAACAAGGCACCAAAGTGAAAAAAAAAGACCCACGTGTCTTCTTAGACGGCATATACGTTAACGAAAAAGGCGAGGGGATGGAAGAATGACAGAACAAGACAAAGCTACTTTAGAAAGGGCATTGAAACTGAGGACCCGCATAAAAAAGAAGAAACCTAAATTTGTGAGGCAGGAAAGCTGGCGGTATAAGCGCTTGAAGGAAAGCTGGCGTAGACCAAGAGGAATAGACAACAAGATGAGAAGGAAAATTAAGGGCTGGCCGACCACCGTAAGCGTTGGGTACAGAGGGCCAAAAGCCGCAAGGGGTCTTCACCCGTCAGGTTACAATGACGTTTTAGTACATAATACTGAAGAACTTGAAAAGATCAACCCTGAAACTCAAGCCATAAGAATTGCACACACGGTTGGTAAAAGAAAAAGAGCTAAAATTCTTGTTGAAGCAAGAAAAAAGAAGATAAAAATTCTAAATTTCAAAGAAGCTGAGGAAGTAGTTCGAGAAGAAGAAAAGGGGACAGTGGAAGAAGAGAAACCCAAGGAAAAGGAAGAACAGAAAAAAGTATCAGAAAAAGAAAAAATAAGACGCAAACAGAAGACCAAAAAACGTAAAACGAGGACAGAAAAACGATGACAGGTCTTACAAGTCAGCGGCGTCTAGCAGCACAAATACTGAAAATCGGACAGAATCGCGTGTGGATAGATCCTGAAAGGATAGATGACGTGGAAGTAGCCATAACTAGAGAAGAGATCCGAAAACTGATTCATGAAGGCGTCGTTAAACGGCTTCCAGAAAAGGGTGTAAGCCGCGCAAGAGCACGGATTTTACATGAAAAGAAAAAGAAGGGACGAAGGCGCGGGCCAGGCAGCAGAACCAGTTCATTGCACGCAAAAATATCGAAGAAAGAGGCTTGGATGAAGAAGATTCGACCCTTGAGAAAGAGACTCCGTGAACTAAAAACCAATAGAATAATCACTGTAAACACGTATCGGAAGATGTATAAGATGTCGAGTAGCGGAAGGCTTGATTCCATTGCCGACATGGAGCGCTACTTGAAGGCGCACGAACTTTGGAGGAAACACTGATGGCAAAGGGACCACGCTATTGTGTTCCATTCCGAAGAAGGAGAGAGGGAAAAACAGATTACAAAGCAAGAAAAGCATTGTTGCTCTCCGGAAAACCACGCTTAGTAGTCCGCGGTTCACTCAAACACATTATAGTCCAAATAATTGTGGCTAAACCCCACGGAGACGAGGTCATAGTTTCGGCACATAGTAAGGAGCTAACCAGAAAGCACGGGTGGAAAGCTTCAGGAGGAAACATTTCAGCATGTTACCTAACTGGTCTTCTCTGCGGACTAAAAGCCAGAGAAAAGGGTGTGAAGGAAGCAGTTTTAGATATAGGACTACATTCCTCTACAAAGAATCGCATTTTTGCGGCACTGAAGGGCGTTTTAGACGCTGGAGTAAATGTGCCCTATAGTGAAGAGAAGCTCCCCAATGAAGAAAGAATAAAGGGCGAGCACATTGCAGAATATGCAAAAATTTTAGCTTCTAACCCTGAAGAACATCAAACTGAATTCTCGAAATACTTGAAGCAAAAATTACACCCAGAAAAATTTCCTAAGCATTTTGCGAAAGTTAAAAAGGAGATAACTGCGTCGTTCAGTGGAGGTAAAAAGGCTTGAGACGTTCAAGAAGAAGATATTCAAAAAGGCGTTCAAGACCATCAGCAAACCTTGAAGAGTGGGTTCCTAGAACACGCCTTGGCAAGATGATACAAGAGGGTAGAATTGCATCCATTCAAGAAATTTTTATGGAAGGCTTAAGGATACGTGAACCACAAATTGTTGATGCTTTACTTCCAGGCCTTCAAGAAGAAGTCATAAACATAAATCTAGTTCAAAAACAGACAGATGCTGGTGAAAAATCAAGGTTTAAGGCAATAGTTGCCGTTGGAAACAGGGACGGCTACATTGGCTTAGGGTCTGGAAAAACAAGCCAAGTGCGAGCAGCCATAGAAAAAGCTGCCGTAGATGCTCGTCTAAACATAGTTCCAGTTAGGAGGGGCTGTGGAAGCTGGGAATGCGGCTGTGGAAGACCACATTCAGTCCAGTTCTTAGTCGAAGGAAAATGCAGTGGCGTAAAAATCGCTATTCTTCCCGGACCGAGAGGTTTAGGTCTTGTAGCAAGCGAAGTCGCAAAGGTCATCCTCGGACTTGCTGGCATAAAAGACTGCTGGACGCGAAGTTACGGCTCAACTAGAACTGTTCCATCTTTTGCATATGCAGTTTTCGACGCGTTGAAGAAAAGCTACAGTCTCATAACTCCTGCGGATTGGGTGAGGTAAGTGGGTCAGGAAGCGAAAGAACGTAAATGCATAGTGGCTGTACGAATCCGCGGAACAATTAGAGCGTCACGGGAAGTCAGGGAAACCCTTCAGATGCTTAACTTGACACGAAATAACTTTGCGGTTTTGATTGACAACCGTCCTGCTTTCCTTGGGATGTTGAAAACAGGGCAGAATTTCATCACTTGGGGTGAAGCTTCAAAGGAAACCGTGAACATGATAATAAAGGAAAGGGCAAGACTTGCTGGGAACAAGAAGCCAACAGATGAGTATGCACAAAAAAACGGTTACGAATCCTTGGAAGAGCTTGCAGAAGCAATATTTAACTGTCATACTGAATACTGGAAACTTTCGAATGTGAAACCAGTCTTTAGGTTGCATCCACCAACTAAGGGCTTCAAAGGTAAGGTGAAAAAGGCCTATGGCATGGGAGGCGAGCTTGGATATCGCGGAGAAAAAATCAATGAACTGATAAAACGGATGACCTGAACTGTAATTTTGAACACTTTTGTTTGCGATACATTTTATAGTCACCTTTTAAATGCCATGTTATTCGAGGAGAAGGCAGTTTGAGCGCGAAGTGGCGGAGATATAAAAAACGTTCAAAACGATTTCACATTTCTAGAGACTTCAATAAAGTTAAAGAAAAAAAACTTGATCAACCATTCCGAATTAATAATCTACGGATCAGAAGAGGAACATACCCCTACAAACACAGCCTTCTGAACACTTATGGAGGAAGAAAATGGAAGGAGCCCAAACCTCTAATAGATGTTCTTGAGGAAAAGAATAAAATAATAGTTGTTGCCGAATTCGCTGGTTTCAAAAGGGAAAATCTAAAAATCCATGTTAAAGATCAACGATTAGTCTTGTCTGCTGAGGCTTCAGATCGGAAATACCATAAAAGTTTAAATCTTCCCAAAAGAGTGATTCCAAGCACCATGTGCACATCATATAAGAACGGTGTGCTTGAAATTGAATTTGAAAAGGCTGTTAAGGAAAAAGCCATTGACAAGGTAGTTGGCTGAAGATGCCGCATAAACTTCGAAAGATCAGAAAGCAACGTGGTTCAAGAACTCATGGCTGGGGCAGAGTGGGGCAGCACAGAGCAGGAGGATCAAGAGGGGGACATGGGAAGGCAGGTTTCCATAAACATAAATGGTCCTATGTGATAAAATATGAACCAGACTACTTCGGAAAAAAAGGTTTTACGTCACCCAAAAGTGTCAGACGGAAAGTGAATGTTATAAATGTTGGAGTACTCGACGAAATGGCTGAAAAGCTGTCAACAAGAATGGAAAAAAACAAGTTCTTCATAGACTTAGAAAGCCTCGGCTACACAAAACTTCTCGGCACAGGCAACGTTACAAAACCACTGATTGTAAAGGTGCCGTCTTGTTCAAGTTCTGCGACTGAAAAGATAAAAGAAGCTGGTGGACAAATCTTAATAGAATCTGAAGAGTTGGAAAGTAGCGGATAATCCATGGCTGGCAGATTCCTAAACCTATTCAAACCCATTGCTAGGTTCTTACCGGAGATTAAGGCTCCAGAACGTAAAGTAGGATTTAACGAAAAACTTTTCTGGACGGCAATAGTGCTCGTTGTCTACTTGGTAATGACTGAAGTTTCCCTCTACGGCGTTGAAAGCGGGCCCATGGGAGAGCTTGCTGCCTTGCGAATAATTTTTGCTTCCAGCCGTGGAAGCCTCATGGAGCTTGGTATAGGTCCAATAGTCACGGCAGGAATAATACTGCAGCTCTTGGTTGGCTCCGACATGATAGAAGCCGACATGTCACGCCCTGAGGATAGAGGCTTATTCACAACATCCAGCAAGGTCTTCTCCATAGTTCTCACAGGAGTTCAGGCATCTGCGTACATAATTGGCGGAATGTATGGAAGCATAGCAGGTACAGCAGCAATAATTGTTTTTCTACAACTCTTAGCAGCAGGAATGATCGTAATGTTGTTGGATGAGCTTGTACAAAAGGGATGGGGGTTCGGTAGCGGGATAAGCTTGTTCATCGTGGCTGGTGTTGCACAGCAAGTCTTCTGGCAATGTTTTTCTCCGGGAACTGGCCTATTCGTTGGCAGTCTCTCAACGGCGTTAGCTAATAACGAATTAACATCATGGATTTTTGGAAGTGGTGCATATCCGTCCCTAATTGGATTCATAGCTACAATCGCCACTTTTCTAGTAATCATATACCTTGAGGGAGTGAGAGTTGAATTACCGTTGTCATATGCTGGTTACAGAGGTTTTCGCAGTCGATATCCAATAAAACTTTTGTATGTATCTAACCTTCCGGTAATTTTCGCATCAGCTCTTTTCGCTAACGTATATTTCTTTTCACAAATTTTCTGGAGCATGAACGGTCAGCCTTCTCCGGGACAAAACTTCTGGCTTGACCTTTTAGGGCAGTTTAATTGGATTACACCTGAAGGAGGAGGGGAGGCAAGCCTTCAACCCATAGGAGGGCTTGTGTATTATGTGCTTTCCCCACGCAGTCTTGCAAACTTCATGGAAGACCCCTTGAAGGCTTTTGCCTATCTTGGCATTCTTGTCGCTTTTTGTGTTGTCTTTTCGCTTACATGGCTTGAGGTTGGCGGTCTAGACGCCTCAACCGTGGCTGGACAACTCGTAGGTGCGGGCATGCAGATTCCAGGGTATAGGCGATCTGGAAGATCTGTTGAATCCGTTCTTAAACGTTACATCCCTGTAGTTACAATTCTCGGCGGAGTAGTTGTGGGGTTGGTTGCTGGCGTCTCAGACTTCTTCGGAGTTTTCGGTTCAGGAATGGGCATTCTGCTTTCTGTTGGAATAATTTATCAGTACTATGAGATATTAATGCGGGAAAAAGCCGCTGAAATGTACCCAGCTTTCAGAAAGATATTCGGAGGCTAAAAAAGTGAACAAAACAATTATAGTTACGAGTATAATATTGAAAGCCTTAGAGGTTATGTAGAATGCTCCCAGAGTTCTTGTTGAACCCCCCTTCTTCCACGATTTTCATATTTTCATTAGCAGCTGCTATTTCCTTACTGACCTCACTAGCGAATCGCCTTTTAACTAACCCAGAAAAATCAAAGGCTTGGAGAAAGGAAATTGCAGAATGGAACACAGAGTTGCGCAAAGCTCAA
Source organism: uncultured Candidatus Bathyarchaeia archaeon (assembly GCA_964598485.1). Lineage (GTDB taxonomy): Archaea > Thermoproteota > Bathyarchaeia > Bathyarchaeales > Bathycorpusculaceae > SOJA01. Next base: position 101,088 of record CAZRCD010000005.1, on the reverse strand, counting down.
CGTGATGGAGACAAAAAACGTACAGAGAAACTCATGAAGAAGCAAAAGCAGATTATGCAGCTTCAATCCAAGATGATGTGGCAATCAATGAAAGTAATGTTACTATTTATCGTTCCCCTACTCTTAATGTGGCAAATGTTAGGTGGAGAGTATGGAGCAAAAGTGATTGCTTTTTTTCCAGGATTAAGCGATAACTCTGGAGTAATTACCATTCCACTAATAGGGATGCAGTTTTCCTCTCTCCTTTGGTGGTACATGCTGTCCTCTTTTCTTTTTGGAACGGTATTTTCCCACCTGTTTGGGTTGGTAAGTATGGAGTGATTAGAAATGCCAAGACCCAGTCAACGTACAAGAAGCAAAAAACGTGTTCACAAAACTTTGCCAGGCGGCAACAAAACAATTCATTACAAACGTGAAGTTACCTCTTTACAACATTGTCATCTTTGCGGTCGACCAATAGGCGGAATCCCCCATCTTTCAACATCGGAAACACGCAAACTGAATCGAACCAAAAGAAGGATTTGTCGTCCCTATGGGGGACAATTATGCTCCAACTGCCTTAAAAACCTCTTAAAAAAGGCTGCAAGAACTCTCTAGAACTAAGTTGAGGTTTTCCAAAACAATGGTTAAAGAATCCATGGTAATCTGTATTTGCGGAATGGCGGGAACTGGAAAAAGCACGCTGGCAAAGAGACTGGCGAAAAAATACGGGTTCAAATATTGTTCAGGCGGAGATGTATTAAAAGCTTTAGCCATAGAAGAAGGGTACAAACCGCTTGAACGCGGATGGTGGGAAAGCAAAGAAGGGATGCGTTTTCTGGAAAGGAGAAGTGAATACTCAAAATTTGACGAGACTGTTGACAAAAAACTTGTGGAACTGGCACGGCAAGGAAATGTGGTCTTAGACAGTTGGACAATGCCGTGGCTTCTCGAAGAAGGCTTCAAGATCTTGTTGGAGGCTTCTCCAGAGAAGAGGGCGGAGAGAATAGCTAGAAGAGACGGGATAAGCGTCAAAGAAGCCTTAAAGGCATTGAAGAGCAAGGAGGAAAAGACAAAGGCTATCTATAAGAAGCTTTATGGCTTCAGTTTAGAAGATTTTAGGCCCTTCTATTTGATATTGGATACAAACAACTTGGATAGAGAGGAGGTTTTTCATATTTTATGCTTGGTGATGGATAACATTGTTCTAAAATCTTCTAAAGATTGCTGAAAATGCTTCATGAAGACTTGAGATGAATCTTTTAATTTTTGGTTTACCGAAATCTTATATCTTTTGTTTTCTATATGATTGTTCTATAATTAAGTTCTATAGATGAAGTGTGGAGAGGGCTTTGCTAAAGGAGAAAATGGTAAGAATTAGACATTCAATGCTCGGATTTTTTGCTGGAGTAATTGTAATATATGTTATACTCTTGTCTTTTTATTTCGTCAACAATGAGGCAGCTCTCATGCTCATGGTTTTTGATTTTCTCTTTGTGTCTCTAGTTTTTCCGTTGGATGGGTCATTTGTAAAGAAGATAGCGCTGTTGCTGATTGGCAATGTGATTGGCTTGCTTTGGAACAGTCTTTTCTCCTCATTTTCCTATGTTGCAGCTTGCTACTTTGGAGACTTTTTAAACGTATTGTACATGATTTTGAATCCTCTGCTAAACCTTATTTGGGTTGTTTCGTTCTGGTCGATAAGTTTGTCAGTTTTGGCCAGCTCTAAAACAGTAAAGGTGAATCGTCTTGATAGTTGAAATCCTAGAAGCATTGTTTCTGATTTTGACATTTGTGATGACGGCTTACCTTATCCGCCACTATGTTTTCACCCTAGCTGTCCTTAACCATACCTCTAAGCGTAAAAAAGCTGCTGTTACTACAAAAAACGAGGCTTATCAGCCTCCAGTATCAATTCTCATCCCTGCACACAACGAAGAACGAGTAATTGGGAGAATACTCCAAGGAATGACAAAACTAACTTATCCGAAAGATAAGATGCAAGTAATAGTAATAGATGATGCTTCAACGGATGACACTGGGGAGACAGCAGAAGGATATGCAAAATCCTATAACTATATTAAAGTTATACACAGAAACCATGGGGAAGGAGGGAAGGGTAAAGCATCAGCCCTAAACATAGGACTGAAACAATCAGAAGGCGAAATTATCTTTTGCTTTGATGCGGACTATTACCCGCAGAGGGATATTATAGAAAAACTTGTGGCAGAGTTTACTGACCCAAAGGTTGGAGCGGTGCAGGGCAGAGTTACAGTTCTGAATGAACCGCAAAACCTTGTAACAAGGCTTGTGGCTTTGGAAAGGATAGGGGGATACCGTGTTGATCAACAAGCACGAGACAGTCTAGGATTGATTTCGCAGTTTGGAGGCACGGTAGGTGGATTTAGACGTAGCCTATTGGAGTCTTTGAATGGATGGGATGAATCAATTTTAGCAGAGGACACTGACCTAACTTTTCGTGTTTATCTTGCTGGTTACAAGATTAGGTACGTCAATGATGCAGAATGTTATGAGGAGGCCGTTGAAAACTGGTTGGACTACTGGAAACAGAGATATAGATGGGCTAAGGGACATATGCAATGGTATTCTTTTCGTGTAAGGAATGGTTTTTTGAGTTGTTTTTGTGCTAAAGGCTTATTTTCGTGCCTAGCTTAGTGCTCTGCATGGTGGGGGGTTAGGTTAATTGGCAGTTTCGTTTCGCCTATCCGTATTTATGTTAAGGTGCATGTATAAGGGGTGTTAGCTGTGCCGAAAGGAAGTAGAGCTGAACAGCAAGCCTTCCAAGAGCGTTTGTTAGGGTTTTTGGTTGAGCCCTGTTTCCGTATGGATTTGGTTAGATTATTGAGAAGTTATCCGACCACGGTTATGTCGTATTTAGTGCAGCTTTGGAAAGACGGAAAGATCATGCGCAGCCGAGAAAAGATTAGCGTGTGTTATGTTGAAAGCAAACCTGGAAAGGGCAAGTATTGGCGGAAGTTCACAAGTTTCATGTGGCTTAGAGTTGACAGCCCAACGATGACGGCCAGCGGTGTTGTAACTGTTGAGTTGCCTAGGACAGAACGTTACACCTTGAAGGAAACTAAGGACAAAGTCAATGTCGTGTTTATTCCTTACAGCAAAACCGTTCTGGAAAAGGCAAGGAAAGGATGGTTAAAAGAGAAAGAAATTCAGAAGTTTTTCGAAAGCAGAACAGTAGGCGCCGTATCCAGCGAAGTCGCAGACTATTTCAAAGTACCATTAAACAGAGCAAGCAGAATGCTGAACAAAATGCGAAAGAAAGGCATGCTGGAAAGACGCGGCTTCTTCAACCGAATCTTAGCAAGAGAAACACCTTTTCAAGGACAGATTAAAGGCTACGTTTACGGACTACCAGGAACAGATCAAGCTCAAAAACGAGTAGAACAAGGAAAAGGCCTATACAGTCCACACGTCAACGCCATGCTAATCGAGATCCGCAAAGACAGCAGCCAAAAACGATTCACACCCTACACGAAATTTGACAAAGAACTAGGACAGTACGAAACATTGAAAGGCATCAAAATTCTAACACAGATCTACTCAAACCTCACAATTGCTATGATAAGCGGACAAGGCTTCATCTACGACAAACAACAGCTCACCACGGACGATGTTGAAAAACAAACCTGGTATTGGCAAAGAAAAATAAGCAGCCAGAAAAGATTCGCCGGCAGAATAGGCGTCTTCCACGAAGCTTTCGCACAGCAAACCGCGGATCTAGCCCTCCAAAACCTGCAGATCAAAGTCAGTTTCTGGCGAAGAATCGTAGGCGGCAAAGAACACTACGACATAAAATTAAGCAACGCCAAACAAATCGACAGAGTATTACAAATCGACTTTTACTCTAACGGTAAAGTCTTGTGGACGCATTACTATCCGATCGAATGTAAATATTACCGGGGCGGAGCAACACCACAGCACCTACAGGAATTTATAGAGAAACTGAGATTCAGCAGAGAATTCGGCACACAAGTTGAATTACGCGAAGGAAACCAAACCCTACAGGTTCACGTCATAAAACAAGACGTGCACCCCATACTCATAAGCCCATACTTCAAAAAAGAAACATACCAACTAGCCAAAAAATATCACATAGAACTCGTGCCCACATGGCTACTCGGAAAATTAGCCGGCGAAACCATAGGCAAAAAACTAGACATGAAAAAACTATTCAAAACCTACATGAAAGAAGGCACAAGCAACATGCAAACATTCCTAACACAAGCATTCAGAAAAAAATAGGTGTGCACTTATCATTTCTTTAAGAGTTCATTATATTTCTTGACCCTACGGCCATATTCTTCATTTATCCTATCTCTAAACTCAAAGGGGATTGTATAGTCTTTTGTCGTAAAGGTATCTACATCAAGAGAAGGAGAAAGATTTTGAATTTTCTTTAGCCACAAATCGTATATTTCAGGAGGAAACATGAACGGATATGTTGCTAATATTTCATCTACATGAATCTTCTCATTATTGCCCAGATAAAATTCCTTCTGTTTATCAGATTTGAAGTGAAACGTATTCAACAATGTGTATAGTGGTCCATAAGCTTTTTCAAGCTCATTTCGGGCATCCTCGATCATATTTTTCTTGTTTTCTAATTCAACTTGCATATAAGTAGAATATCCTTCAATGGCTGCAAACAGAGTGATTGCAGAAGTGAGTATGATACTTGTCTTTTCAGTGTATGAAAGTCCTAATCGAAAGCCCAAAAGTTCAGGAATGTATAGAGCAAAACCTATCACGGCTATCGCAATTACCGGAATCCATAGCACAATTTTAGGTCTGGCGGTCAATGGTGAATATTCCTCCAAAATCCATATATCTTTAAAATCATATAAAACTGCTTGTGTTCTTTCTATTTTCTCTTTCACGAATAATGATTTACGAAGTTCCAATAGTGCTCGCGTTGCGTAAGTTAACGTTTATCTTGAATCAACCGTTGACTCTTGTTGAGAGAGTTCTGACGTTGAATTTAAAAAGGCAAGCGCTAAGCTTCTTTTCGAGCAAAAATGCCACGTCTTAAAGGTAAATTTTGGCCTTATGTAAGACCACAGATCTGGGAAAAAGCCCAGCAGCTATACCAGGAAGAACAGGCGCGAACAATGGGCTCGGATTTTAAAGGCATAACAGCAACCAAGAGAGAATTACGTGAAGGCAGCTATTTCCACAGAGCTAAAATAATAGTTCTAAGCAACTTATACCGGCAAAAGAAAGGTTTGCCAACCATTGAAGAAGAAGAATTAACCGGACAATATGGAGAGAAATGCTTACGATATTCAGAGGACCACTCATCAAGAAAATCCGAGAAGGACAGAAAACCCAAACCAGACGAGCCAGCCAGCGTAAATACAAAGTCGGTCGCAGATACGGAATCCGCAGCAGCCGATTCAGAAGGCCAGAAGCCCATATCATTATTAAACGCCGATTTGAGCAGAAGCTTGGAGAAATAAGCTCAGAAGACATAAAAAAAGAAGGATTCGACAGCCTAGAAGAGTTTCGTAAGGCATGGACGAAATCCTACGGAAGCTGGAATCCCGAGGAGACCGTGAGCGCATATGAATTTGAACTTGTTTCATCTGATTCAGAAGAGAGCTAGGGACCAGCTCTTTTTTAAGGCGTCTTTTTTTCATTTGATTCAGTAGCCCAAAACAGGTAAACTTTCGACTGAAGAAGCATGCCCACAATCTTAATTAGTTTAGCCATTTTCGTTAAGTCTGCATTTTTCACGCCTTTAACATAATCAGCTTTTGTTCCATAAGGCTGATGGGGACTGAACACTTTTCTAAGTCTTGGATGAGCATTTTTTATGAAAGCGTCCTTTAGCATTGCCAACTGTTCACTGCTTAGATTCTCAAGCTTATCTTGGAGATATCTCCCACTGCTTAGAAACTGAAGATTAAAACCTAAACTTGACAAAGCTTCGGATATCCTTAAAACTTTCTGGGTTGGCTGCTGCACAGCTATCTTCTGCATTCCCGCTTTCTCTGCAAACGGATTATACTTCGCCATGACAGCAACCATCTCCACATAAGGCGTCCCAGCACGCGCTAAAGTTTCCCGAACAAGCTTAGCACCTAAACCGATACTGCGATACTTCGGATGAACAACAACACGGCTGATGATGCTTAGTTTCTTATTCAACTCTTGAATTGTCATTTTAGGCAAAACTTGACGCCTACCAAAACACGCTATAGGCGGATAACTATAAACAATCACGCCGCACAACTCGTATCCACGCCACAAACAGAAGATCTCCCGGGTAGCTGCAACCTTATGACTTCGATAATGAAAACCAGCAAGCCGGCGCCAATCATCAAGCACGCCAGGTTCAATATGCATCTCCTCAAGAAGTGTACACTGCGGTATATACGCATCAGTATAATACTTAACGGTAATTTCTTTTCCAAACCTTTTATGAACATGCACGTCCGGCGCAAGATCATCAGCAAGATCCCTATGTGTAGTTGCAGCAACCACAGCTTTACCTTCTTTTCTAGCAAGTTTCTGAACGTTAAAAGCCACAATCTTCGCTGTGTCACGATCTAAAGTTGAACAGAACTCATCCATAAGCCACCATTGCTTACCAGACTCTAGTAACTTCGCAAGTCTATAACGGTATTTCTGGCCGTCACTAAGCTGAGAATATTTACGCAAAAATAAAAAGGCATCATTAAGCCCGACACGACTAAGCAACTCCAAACCTTCCTCAACACTTTCGCCCACAGTCTCAATCAGCGGCCGGTTCAAATCCAGCTGGATATCCGCCATGTCAACAGCTTCATCGCCCAAATCCTTCTTAATTTCCTTCAACAAAACACTTTTGCCTGATCCGGAATCCCCAGTAATGTAGACGATGTCTCGAGGCCCGATCTTAAACTCAACATTATCATAAATCACAAACTTCTGTTCCTCATCAATCCCAAGCCCAAAAGCATCAGCCACAGCAGTAGTACGCGGCGATATCTCCACAGCAGTCTCATAAGCAACATTAATCGTAAATTTACCTTCACGCCTATCATATCGACGTGCATACTTGGTTATACGGAAAAACTCACGCCTTCTGAAGGCTGATTCCCCTCTTGCAATTAAATTCAATGACTTTAAGTTAGTTGTGCAGAAAAGACACTGCGGAACCGTGCAGAGAGAGATAAGTTAAAGTGAACCTACGTTTGCAGATTCTCATGTGCGTACTGTAAGGGTTTCCGCCATTTCTCCTTGAACTCTTTGAAGGCTTTCATGCCCTTTTCAGTCATCTCATATGCGGTTGCTCCTCTGCGTGCATATTTTGATCTTGTTTCCTGCTCTTCTCCTCTGATGAAGCCCCACTTGGACAGCATGCCGAGCTGGTGATAGACGGTGCCTGTGCTTGCCTTAAAACCCAGACTGCTAATGTGCACCATGATTTCGTAGCCGGTCATCTTCTTTCCCTTCGAAAGCTCGATGAGTATGGTGAGGAACGAGAAACTCTTAACGATGTTATCTGCAATTTTAGACATGCCAAATCACGGTTTCCTATGGTTCTCTGCTTATAAAAATTTGTGATAGGCGCGCGCTAATACACTGCAATGTTTATGAGCAATAGTATATTAACAATGGTTAAGGTGTCACGCACATCACATCGTCTCTGAGAAAGCTGTAGGGCCCTTTTTCTCATCGTGGAACTACCAAAACCTCGGGCTCTTCGACCATTTCAACTGTAGAGTATAATGCAAGGGCTGCCGCCCAAAAGACATCGTCATGTGTATTCGAAGAAATCTTGAGCCTTGAAGGTGAAGGTTCCTCCATCGGTCATGGTCGGGGATTCGAATCCGCATTTGTGGAAGGATGATAGCCTAACATGAATTTTTGGTATAGAAGATTTTCAACTTCTATTATCGTTAAATCCTTAAGTTCCTTTAGACGAGTTGCGTGAATGTGCCTTGGAAAAGACTTGGATGTTTGTCTTAGTATTTCTAATATTTCGGTATGAGTTTGTGAAGTAACTATTAGATATTTTACGTCTTTACCTTCCGCTTGCATTTTTCTTTTCTCTATTATAATCTCCACTACAAGGTCGGTCATTTTCATTCTTCCTTCTTCTTCATTTTGTTTTAATGTATATAAAAGCTCACTAGCTCCTCATGTTTCTTTAATAACAATTCTGTTTCGGCATTTTTTGACATAGAATTGTTGTATAGAGCTGATAGGTTTTAAGATTTGCGAGCGTTCATCTTGGAACGACCCAAACCTCGGGCTCTTCGACCATTTCAACTGTAGAGTATAATGCAAGGGCAGCAGCCCAGAAGACGTCGTCGTGTGTTCCGCTTGGATGGTTGAGGGCTATGCTGCCGTCTTTCCGCAGTTCAAACCGTTCCACATTCAACTCTGAAACCCATTCACCCCGATAAGGACGCTCCCACGTAAAATACGGATACCAAAACCGATTATTAATCATCCGTTGCTTCACTAGAGTAGCCATCTCCTGCTTACGCGGTAAACTGAAACGCACACCTTCCACATTATCAATTTCCGCGTTCTTCATATCTTCAACAACATAATCCTGATTAGTACTGTCCACACGAATCTTAATGAAGCCCCCCCAACGATCCTGCAACGTTTTAATGTAACCGATAACGCTGGCGTAGCTTGTGCCTAACGGAAAAAGTTTCAAGTGACGCAGAAAGAAACGACCTCTAACCTCATCAATTACCACGAGAGCACTATAATCTTTCACGCGTCCCAAGTCTAAACCCGCATAAAGATTGCCCTTATAATATTTCTCAAAATCCCACAACTCCAGCTCTTCGCCGAGCGTTTTCTCAGTCGCAATACACTTGGTAATAAGCGATTGACTCAACCATGCTGCCTCATCCTCAGCCCATTCCGCCTCCATCTCACGCTTCCAACGCCAAGGATCCTCCCCAAACTGACGGCGGATTTTCTCAAGCGTGCCCTCATCTAAAGGACCGTTAGGCTCCATGCTCTCCCGCCAAGTAACATGGCTCCGAGCAAAGTCTCCATAATCCTTATGATTAAAAATTTTGTAAAAAACCGAATCCGTATTCCAAGGCGTGCTACTGATCAAAACCTTGCCTTTAGTCGTGCTGATCGTGAACAAAATAGCCGTGTACAAATCCTCATCACCAGGCGTATGGTTGGCTTCATCCCAAAAAATCACGTTCAACGTTGGCCCTCTAATAGTTTCAGGATTATTTGGAAACGCTTCAATTATGCTGCCATTAGAAAAATACAACACGGTCCGAGCGGGCTTAGGACAAACTTCAGTTGGAAGCTTCCGCAAGAACCATCTGACTCTTCGTATAACAAGTTTTGACTGACGCCAACCAGGAGCTACAATGCCAATGTAAGCCCCCGGGTGAGTAAAAGCATAATTAAGCAATAGCGCAGCTGCGATCCATGACTTGCCACTCTGCCTGTTCCAACGCATAGCCACAAACTGATTATTCATAAACTTCTCAGCAAGATCTCGCTGATAAACTGTGGGCTTGAATCCCACTACTTGCTCAAAAAACGTGATAGGGTCCTTGCTAAGCTTTTCTCGTTCCTTTTCAGCCTCTTCCCAAATTTCACTAAGGTTCTCCTCAAAAATGTCTAAACGAGAAAAACGATTCCTAGGACGCATGGTCCTTGGCTTTTTTGAGTTCACCAATTTTCTTATCCATCTCCAAAAGCCTCTGCTCAATTTCACTCCATCTCTCAAACTTTTCCAACACACTATCGTAAGTTTGAACAGCATCAACCAAAATTCGAAGACGTTGCAGCTCTAGCTTATCTTGGCCAGGTTTACGAAGAGCCTCGATAGCGCCGGCTAAAATCTTCACAGCCTGCTCATGCGTCAAAACATCCTTATCCTCAATTACTGTTGTGGTGGTGCGCACAAATTTCTTCTTCTCCACCACAACTCCCAACCGATTCAGTTTCTGCTTTACACCTCTCGGCGGGCGTCCCAACTCTTTACCCAAAACTTCAAAGTCTCTAATGCCTTTTTCCCATAGTTTAAGCAGTTTCTTCTCTTCCGCACGAGTCCAATAATATTTTTTCTTAGGCATGTTGACTGATTAACACTCCTGAAACCGTTCCAATCAAGCCTGTTATAGCTGCGAAGATCTCACTGCTCCACGAGCCCAAGAAAACCATGTGAGCAACTTCGAGAGCTGACAAAATAAGCGTCATAACAATGGCGAATTTCACGCCTAAAACAAGCCTTTCACTGGGCGTAACCTCAAGCGTCTGCTGTCCTCTTCCACGCTTAACCGAGATTCTTCGTGTTAACGCTTTTTTAATAGGATCCATGATTCTTTACCTTCTGCTGTTTATGTTTACTGGAAACTCGCCTACCACCCCGCAGAAAACTTGTGAAAAGAATTTCAGCTTCATCCTTCGCCACGTGGTTTTTATCAATAACGTTAATGGTTACAGCCCAGCTGACAGGAATAGCCGTGTAGTCAATATCGTACAAACCATCACTATACTGAAAATTATTCTGTGCCAAAACAATATGCTGATTACGTTTACCCATCAATCCGATGAAGATACCCCAGCTTTGAGCAGGCACATCAACAGCCAAACCACTGCCTAAACTCTTACCAATTGAGGCATCTGTCCACGAAACAGAAATCAAATCCCCAAGCTGCAAATCCTTAAGCTGCTTTTTCAAACTTTTCTTACCCTTCATATTTTCATTACTCTCCTTGAATCTGAATGGCAATATTGCCAAGCATCAAAAACAACTTCGTAACCTTGACTTCTCCCTCTTTCACAATACTGACTTCTGCAAGCACTTTCACAACTGCTTCCGGCGACAAATTAAAAACAGATTGAATCAGAGGAGTCGAAACAGAAACGATAACCGCGTCTTTGCGGATGTTTAAGGTTTGCTGTAGCTGAGCGGCTGCTTCCGCATTTACTAATGCGTCTTTAGGAATAACATATATTCCTGTTATTTGAGGAGATGCCGAAACCTTAACGATAGCGTCTTTTACAACATTGAAGATTGTTTCAGTAACCGCTTGCGCAGAAACTTCAACCATTGCGTCTTTACTTATGTTCAAAACTTGTTGTAATTCAAGAAGTGTTAAAGCTTGAACTACTGCGTCTTTATTTATTGGGTAAATTCCGAAAACTTCACGAGTTGCAGCGGCTTGAATAATAGCGTCTTTGATGATATTGAAAGTTGTTTCCGTATCTAACGATACTAACGTTTCAACTACGATGTCTTTACGCACGTTAAAAATGGATTCTAACTCGAAAGTGGCCTGAGCCGTAACAACCGCATCCTTAAAAATTTCAATAATTTGAGCACTAATCTTTTCAACAACGACATCAGCAAGAGCCTGCACCAAAGCATCTTTATGAATGTTAAACGTGGTTTCCTCTCCATGCGTGGCGCTTCCAGCAACAGCAGCATCCTTATGAATGTTGTAGATTGTCTGTAGTGTTTTAGTCGCTAAGGCTTCAATAACCGCTTCTTTCGAAATGTTAAAAATAGATTCTAAATTCGAGACAGCTGAAGCCTTCACTACTGCTTCAACTGGAATGCCTAACTCAAAACTCAAAGCGGTTAAAGCCTTTGCTATGGCTTCTTTCTGGATGTTAAATATAGTTTCCGACGCTTTAAGAGCTTGCGAAGTTACGGCAGCATCTTTCTGAATATTATAAGTCGTTTGCAACACTTTTTCCGCCGTAGCCTTCACAACAGCGTCAACATTAATCTCATAAGTTTGTCCTTCTAGAACTCCTATAAAGTCATCGAAGGCATCGGTACCTACCAGTTCAGCATTGGTGGATTGAAAGATGTAAACATATGCTATATAGGTTGAGAGTGCGTAAGATTCACTGGCTACTAAGTTTCCATCCTCATAAAAAGATATAACACCACCGCTAATAACTATACGCAAAGGTCCAGTAGCCGCCGACCAAGCTTGGTTATAAAGGTATTCTGTAGCTCCGTCAACTCTTTTTTGCACACGACAAGTGGAAGTAGCTCCAGCCTTAAAAAAACGATACCAATTTGCTTCACCATAGGGGTCGGATGCAGTAACTTTAGTTAGGCAAATCATTAGTTGCATATGATCTAAAGTATCCAATTCAACTACCGAAATTTGAAGGTCGGCTTCACTTAGGTTATGACTATACTTTGTCACTAAACCTGATTGTTTGTGTCCTATAACTTCAGGTCTTGTGACTTCAAGGCGTTGATTAACTTCAGCTACGGTTGCTCCTACTTCCAGCATATCCCAGAATGTAGTGTCTATGCTGTTATCATCAAAATTATCGTTTATCTTCTCAACAACTACATCAGCAAGAGCCTGCACCAAAGCATCTTTCGAAATATTATAGATTGTTTCTATTCCTAAATCAGCTAAAGATTTTACAATTACATCTTTCAAAATATTGAATGTGGTTTCGCTTACTTCAATCGCTTGAGAACTCACAGCAGCATCTTTCTGAATATTATAAGTCGTTTGCAACACTTTTTCCGCCGTAGCCTTCACAACAGCGTCAACATTAATCTCATAAATTTGTCCACCTACTGCTTCTGCGTAAGCGTCAAACTCATACATGCGTGAACCGGGGGTATTGCGCTTAGAAACAAGTTTAATGTAGCGACCGTCCTTCTCAAATGCTCCGCTTTCACTCCAACCCGCAGTATTAAGCACCCCTTCCCAAACAGCATCACCAAAATTTGCTGGGTCATCACTAACGTAAACGTATAATCCGACAGCACCCCCAAAAGGAGCAATATCGACATAAACACGAATTTTAGTTATCTTCTTGGTTTCACCCATATCAAAAATAATCCAGTGATAGCATGTCATTGTATGAGTCCAAAAACTTGCAAGGTCATCATCAATAGTATTCGCTGCATTATATGGTGGACACTCTCCACAGTAACTATGAATCGCCGTAGGCGTAGTCCATTCAGCAGCCATTTATGGTTTAACCTCCCTAACCCACGATTTAGGAAACTTGAAGGACGCCACTTGTCAACATCTCCAAAAGAAAAATGGAGATTTTTATGCTGGTCTCTGCATTTTAGGCGTGTAGTAAATTTTTACCGTGTCGCCGTCAACTACGTTTTTCGTTGTGTAAGTGTCTCGGCAATACATTGTCCCCTCAGAAGCCGCATTGAACAAGCCACATTCGTTTAACGCCTTAGTCGCATCAATACTAAATTCCGCATCCATACTGCACTCGCCAGTAGGACCATCCTTCGCGTATGTGCCCAGTTCACGATACGATTCCGTTCCCAAAGCAGTGTTACCATTAGCTGGCGCAGTGTCATCTTCACCTATTGCTACGTAATTGAAAACTGCTGGACGACTTCCGCTAACGTCAAAACCTTGCCCGCAGAGAGCATCAAGTCCGCCATCGACAACCAAGTCCTTAAAATCAAGTTCGCGCTCATCAACATCGATTAAAGCCTTTTCAACACAGCCGAATATTCTGAATGCTTTCGCATCTTTCATTTGCGCTGGTGTTAAGTTGTTGATTGGTCGCCAAACTTCTAAACGTCTATGCATCCCAACCAGTATTCTCGGCTCTTTCCGCACTCTCAAACTCATTTTTCATTTCTTTTCTCCTCCGCTTACAACCAGCCGATTTGAACACCCAAAATTGAGAGGCTGAAGAGAAACAACAGCTATCCAGCCCAACTCAAAATCACGAGACACCCTTTTAACAAAAACATTCTTCTTGGTCCTAAAAAGCATTTTGCCCTGGCTACGAGCCACAGCAAGCACATCACCCAAATCCTTAAACTTGCCCTTATCATCACGAACCACCAAAGATTTGTCAAGCATCGCTACGAGCAACCTCCTTCAAAGAACCATCTGGATTCCACGAGAAACTAAGCGTGAAAAGCAATGTCTCGCCATCATAAGCCTTCAAAGTTGAAAGAGAACCCTCTGGATTCCATGTAAAAGCCTGCTTAGTAATTCGCTTACCAGAAGGCGGAGCTGCAATCTGCGACAAAGCACTATGAATAGCTTGATACGCCTTATCATACTGTCCATATGGAACCTCATTCACACAGCAACACCTTCCTTGATTTTACCCGAGATCTCAATGTTTCCGTCTTCATCAAGAACCATTATGACTTTACCTTTCCGGTTTAGGAAAGCGAAGCCCGGCCCTAACCCGCGTGATTCAGCTTCCGTGATCGCCATACCGTTGATAAATGGGATTCTCATTCCCTTTCTGATGCACAAATCACCCGCGGAATAATTCACGCAGCCAAAGTGTGGACAATTCTCCCATGCAACACTTGACGCATAAACACACTGCTGACTACTCGGATGACTGTATTGTCTGTTGCAGCTAGCGGCTATGCTTATGTTATTGCAGTTTACAGTAGCAGGACTGATTGTTTCCCCAGCATGGTTATGAACCTGAGCATGATGATCATCAGGTCCTACACCCGTTAAAGTTCCATGACTGTGAGTGTGACTTTTAGGCGTGTAACGCCCATCCGGCTCAACATACATGGGGTCAAAGCCAGCACCTTGAGCCTCAAGAACATAACCACTTGTGCCTCTCGGTAGTCTTGCCAAAAGGAATTGACCACTCGTAATTTTAGAAGTTGCAAGATTCGGAATATCACCATCGCCAAGCAATGCATACATAGGGTTAAACCCTGCTCCTTGAGCTTTAAGAAAATACTGTGCTGTGCCTTCAGGAAGTCTTGCTAAGGGAAATCTACCGCTTGTGATTATGCTTGCGGCAGCCGTGACATTCTGCAAAACACGAGCTGCAGTTATAACCTCAAAAGCGCCAACATTAAGAGATCCGAGATAGCCAACACCATTAAGATACAAATTGCTCCATTTCTTCGTTGAGCTGCCCAGGTCATAAGTGCCAGTTGCATTCGGCAAAAGATGAACTGCAACACCAGCATCTAAGGCTTTGAGTGCGCCTGAGAGGTAGAGGTCCTTCCATTTTTTGTTGCTTGCACCCAGGTCGTAAGTGGCATCAGCATCGGGCAACAGGTGAAAATTGAAAAGCATGTTTGAAACATGGATTTCAACTGCGTAGATATGAGCAAAGCGTTTATCAGCCGCGCCCAGATTGCTCGCGTTGTCGCTTGCTGGGATCATGTTACCTTTGATTCCATACTGATATCCGTTGATTTCAGCGAAGCTTTTCGCGGAGGTGCCTATTTTTCCAGAATTATCCGAAAGAGGCCACAACTCAGTTTTCAATTCAAGCTGTCCAGAACCTACGCGTTTAAGCCACGTGTCGAGAGCGGTTGCTCCTCCAGGACCAAACTGCAGCATTTCTTTGTCTAATTTGGCTTTGGGATTATCCTCTGCAACCGTTTTGATCTGCATATAGCCATCTGTCAACAATGTCAAATAAGTCGTGAAGATTTTATGAACTCGCTTGGTTTCAGATCCGATTTCAAGAAGGTTATCAGTCAATAAATCTAAGTATTGAGCTTTCAACTCAAGCTTGCCAGCGGCAGTGCGTTTCAAATACACGTCTGGAGCTGTAATATCGCCCGGTCCAAACTCAAGCAACTCCTCAGTTAATCTAGTTTTAGGATTATCTTCGCCCTGAACTTTAATGCGGAAATCACCATAAGGCGACGCCTCACCATGATACAAAACCATGCGTTTACTGTGTAATTCTTTCCAATGAGCTATCTCAGAGCCTAAAACACCATGTTCATTATCGCTTGGCTGAAACCGATGGTCCAGAACGCCAGTTCCCGCCTTGTTCTTCGTGCGAAACTTAATTATTGCAACCTCATCCTCATATGGTCCAATGTGCTTCGGACAGACCCACCCCGTAAGTTTATCCCAGCCACCATCATCTTCGCTTGGCCAGGGAACACCATTATCGTCTCCTGCTTCATGTCCAACATGATGAGCACCTAAGCCACCGCCTAAGGCGGTTGGAATGGCGCCTTTTCCGAGTTTTGTGCGTGCAAGCTTTTCAACCGTAACAGTTGTAGCACGCATTCCATAAAGGTAATCAGCAAGAAATGGTGGAACCTTTCCAAGTTCAAGCGTTATCTCAAGCGTCTGAGTTTTCGCATCCACATTATACTCAACGCTTTCAATGCGAAAATCACAGTCAACATTCTCATTCGGCAACACAACAGGAATCTTGTCAGCTGCAAGCAGCGGAGTATTTCCATAATCCAAAACGGTTGTGCTTATCCTCAAATATTCAGCTGGGTCTTTGAAATAGTCAAGCAAAGCCCTAGCTCTTAAATCACATTCGTTGTCAGATACAAGTTCTTCGTCAACTTCAACAAGCTCTCTTAAACCATAATTAGTTTGACTTGCTGAATCTTCACGTGTAGCTGAGTATCGGCGACCGCCAAAAAATAATTGGTCAATCCAGAAGTCACCGCTTCCAACACCAGAGAACCACCCGTCTATTCTAACCTTTTTTATGTTGGCCCAATCAAAGCCTGCCTCAACCTCTTCCCATTCAAGTTCATTCGCTAAGCCTGCCCTCAAATCTGTTTTCCGCCATTCCCCTGGAGCAGCCGTGATGTTCTTTCGAGCATACTTGCCTGCTGTGTCATAGAGAAACACGCTAACGTTTCCGTTGTAAGATTTCTCCAAATACGCAAGGAAACTGAGAAGCGGATAAAGATTAGAGTTAACTTCTTTTCCAGCGTTTAAAGTGAATATCGCGCCTACCCAATACATGCTTATAGAGTGAACTTTAATGCTGGCAGAACCCTTCGCTTTAAAATCCGTGTCAAGACTTACCTCTCCAGCAGCAGCACTCCAAGAACCATCAGCAGGCGTCAAACTTTCAGTCCATGCATCCTTGTCGGCGGGCACACTTTTATCAGCCAAACCATAAATCATAATTTTGTTGCGAACACGATGAATATCCTTGCGGTATTCGCTAACCTCAATTTTCTCGCTAAGGCTAACAGGCGATGTTTTGCTGTTCTTCGGGAAAAACTCAAACTTACCATCCGGTGCAACACGAAAATCGTAGCCTATAACACCAGCTTTATCGCTACTTTCAGCTATATATTTTAAAATGTCAAAAACAGGCGTATTCTCATATTCAAGATACGTGTAAGTTGTGTCAGTGTCCTCAATCAGCTCTGCTTCATCTCTAACATGGCTTAACCCCACATAATAATCGATGATGTCTTTAACAATGTCCTCGCCCTTCTTGTTTTCATAAACTTTAGTGACTACTCTGCGGAAGATCCGCTCTCCCCAGCCCCTACCACTAACACGGATATAATGCTCATTAGGCGTCGGAGATTCGCACTGAACTTTTTCAACACGACAAGTAATTATCTGCGGAACATCAATGCCTCTTCCAATGTCAATGTGTCCATCCATGCCCACGCTTATCGGCGAAGTCCCGCCCGGACTATACTTTTTATCCCAGTTCTCAAGTAAGCAGCTGAATGAAGAAACTTCTTTTGTGCAACCCAAATGCACTGTAAGGACAAGGATGTCGCCTTGAGGAGGAGTAACACCACCAAAAACAATGGCAGCCTTAGGAATCGCTACGCTCACTCGACACCCCGCCGATACATTTCCTCTTCTCCGGCACGAGTTATCGAACGCCCACGAGATGGCATTTCACTCGTAGCTTCGTTGAAGCCTTGAACTGAAGATGTAGCAGCGTTCATACTACTTGCAAAACTCCACATTGCAACCGCCGCCGCGGCAATAACTGCTAAGCCAACACCAGTCAAAGCCAGAAAAGTCGCATAGGAAATATTCAATGAATTTTGAACTAATGTAGCGAAAGAACAGGCAGCCGCATAGACTTTATGGGCTACGGCAGAAGCTATACTTGTTGAAGCGTTAGCCGACTGAACTGTTGTGTTCACAGCTGTTGCAGCCGTATGCCCAGCTGTAATGGTTGTTAAATAAGATTTGAGGCGGATCCACGTGGAAGTAATCGTTATGACAGAAAGCATTGTCCTGGCCCATTTCGCACTTTCCTTATCGACTAAGCCCAAGTCTCCAGCTAAGCTGATTACTGCAGTGCTCAAACCAGCAAACGTCATTAACGTTGATGCTACAGTTCTGATGCTAACAGCTGTAGATTCTGAAGCTGTCTTCACTTCTCCAAGCGAAACCGTAAACTCACGTGATTGAACAACCGCTCCACCCATGCTAACAGCAGATGCGTTACAAGCCTCTGAAAACTCTGTAAAACTTGCTGCTGAACCCCAAACGCTTGCTTCTACTTCGGCTGCTGCAGAAGCGGCTTCTCTGAACGCAACGCTTGCTTCGTGGATGGGTGAAACGTCAATTGGCGGGATAGGTGGAACCTCAATGGGTTCAAAAGCGACCCTAATCGGTGTAGCTTCAACCTCACTTTTTAGATGTGCCGCATCTTCAGCAACTCGATGGATCTCGGCAGTCGCCAAATTTTCTGTTTGAAGAATTATGGGATGACTTGCAACTTCCGAAGCCATATGTGCAGCGTCAGAAGACACCTTAGCAAATTCAGCACTCACCTCATTATGCGCTGCTATAGTTACAGCTAACTCTCTGAAACTCATAACCCAACCTCCGCTCTGGCAGCGTCTAAAGCATCAAGAATAATCCCTT
Organism: uncultured Candidatus Bathyarchaeia archaeon; assembly: GCA_964598485.1. Lineage (GTDB taxonomy): Archaea > Thermoproteota > Bathyarchaeia > Bathyarchaeales > Bathycorpusculaceae > SOJA01. The sequence goes on along the minus strand of CAZRCD010000005.1, from coordinate 82,510 downwards.
CAAGACGTGGCAAATGCTGTTGAATAGCAGGATAAAGATAAGGCTGCGCCCTCATGCGATGTGTTCCCAGCTCAACGAAGAGTCCATAGGTTGCTTCTGCACCGATTTCAGCAACCCATTCACTAATCTTAGCATAAATTGTACTTCGTAGATATCCAGTTCTAACGGGCACAAGTTGACGGGCCAGGGCCTTGACGTCAGCAGCCCAACTTGCTAACTGCATATGGACCTGACGTTGCATGGCAGAATCAAAATTATGCATCGCCCTTTGAAACTCTTCTATGCCTTTTACGTCACAGCTTATTTCAATGCTCAACGCTTTCGTGCCTCCCGCTTAGCTTTATCAATCTCCTCTTGTATTTGCCGGTCAATCTCATTCATTATCACGATGAACTCTTGGATCGTTTTCGCCGGCTGCCTTCTGAGCTGCGTTGGGGTCCACCCGAACTCCTTGCAGAACTTGTACTCCGTAAGTTTTGGGTTAGGCTTGCCTCTTCGGATTGCTCTAACAAAAAACGACTCTCTTGAACTGTCAAACCGTTAAGCTTGTTGACTAATTTGCTGAACAACTCGCCCAAGCCCACTGGAACACCGTCTTCCTCGCTCAGCAGCTTCTCAAGTGTGACGGGTTTACTTTCAGGCTGCTCTTTTAAACTCGCAAATATTGTTTCTGCTTGAATTGCAACATAGTCGCTGCTTTGAACTTGACCCGTCATTTGACTGTATTTCGTGTATTTCTGAATTATACGGCTGCGTTTAGCCCAAGATATTTCTTCAAAGATATATTCGCCTTCAAATTCTTCGCCAAAGCTTTTGTTGATTTTTACCGTTTGAGTTCTCATCTTTGACACCTTAGGTTATGAAGAGGTCTCTCGCAACAAAAGGCGCTTTGAGACTAACAAGATCTTCAATGCCTGAGGGCGTAGCAACGTTTTGCCATTTACAATACTTGAAGGTTGCAGTGTGCTCGCCATTTGCTGGATTGTCGCCAAGTCGGAAGGACAAGCTGAACTCACTATCATTTATTACGTCATCAAACTCTGTTTTGCTTTCAAACTCAAACAATAGTTCGCCGAAAATGTTGCGGTGACGTTCCCGCAAATACTTCAGAAGATGCCCATTTGAATTTTGGATAACAGGCACAGCCTTCAAATTGTTTTCAACATTGAATTTCCAATCCGTCACAGTGCTAACCGCTACCAAGTTTCCGCCGTCCGCATCGCCTTTTTTCACGTAGCTTTCATAATAGGGAACGGCACCACCATAATCTCCGTAGGTGGCTCCACTGATCTTCGCCGTGCCCAGAGCAACGTCCTTGCCGATGACATCAACTGTTCCTTTTATCACGTCTTCAATACTACATTGCATGCTTAACTTGTCAATTCTGCAGCCCGTGTAGAGAAAACTGATGATGTCTGTGGCACTTACCCACAAGCCCTTATAATACAAGAGTTGAATGCTCAAGCTATTCAATGTTTGAGCATGCTGAATGAAACTTATAGGCGATTCACTGCTTAAGCAATCGCTAATTTTCAACGTCACCCTTCGCAAGCCCTTACTAATGCTTTGCAGATCCCGCGAACCAACACCTCTAACCTTGATCAACTGAGGATCCAAGAGGGGCTCCACGTTTTGAGTGTTAATGCCAAGCATCGCTGGAGTATCAGGCGTTTCTCCATAATTTGTCTCTTGCACAAAATAGACGCGGAACTCATGCGTTCCATACGTTTCAACCATTTTCTTTCTTAACCTCCTAACACTTTTTCAAACATCCATGTTTTGACTATGAACTCGGTGCGCCACAAAAACGGTTTAACCCGCACCTGATCTAAATCCCGAAAACCCACAACATCACAATAAGTAATTCCGTTAACCGTGACTGTGCATAAGGCATAATCACAATAAAGCACGGCTGCAGTTGTTCCATCACTTGGGTTTGTTGTTCTTGCGAGAAGCCAAACATAGCCGTCATCATCGATATAATCCGTCAAATCAGAGGTGAGCGTAATAGTGATTGTTTCATCAGCTCCGCCGATGCCTGTCTGGGCCTCCTCCCACACTTCATTAACATGATCCCAGACCTTAACCGTAACTCCGTTCCCACTCGGAGCAGTGCCATAACCCTCAAAAGCTAAAACAATTTTCTTAACAACAGCTTCTTTAGACTCAATCTTCAAGCGGAACAAAACCATGCTGTATTTACCATTTTCAGACTGAGACTTACTATAGCGACTATCATCGCTATACCATAACTTCTGATATTCCTCAGCCAAAAGCTCAGTCCAGCCTACGCTTCCAGGAGGTAACTCGCTATCCGAAGCAGCATGATAGGCTTTATGAGTGCCCGTTGGAGGCCCAACACCAACAAAATCGTAACCCGTAACATTAGGCACAGCTCTCTTCTCTCGAATAATACGGTTAATCTCCTCACACAGTTTCTCACGAACATCCCTATTGCTAGACCAACCATTTACTTTCAAAAAGCTGAGACGTCTACGATTAATCCCATTAAGACTCAATTTTTGATCGTCAGCACGTTGAAGACCCACAGTCACTTGCCCATCATAATTTTTCAAAAGCTCTTGGTCATACCATTCCTTGCTACAATAAACACTTGCCAAGCCACCGTCATCTTGCACGAGATGCATATTTTTATCCAGAAGCCGAACAACCGTAGCCACTGGATCCTCAAAGCTAGTCATTAACTAACAAGCCTCCTACACAAAACAGCACAATATTGAGGCTCACCTTTGAAACGGAACACTTGAGGCGACCCCACTTCGTAGTATACACCATTACGCATGATCTTGTCATGATGCCTGATTGGAATCAGAGTGTAAACCTTAACAAAATCAGTCACCATAAAACCGGGCTCGATAACAACTTCATCGGGCAACGCAAGCCTAACAACCGCTTTAATGGTTATGCCTTCACCATAAGAAACAGTCTCGCCAGATTGAACAATACTGTAAAGCGTAACGTTTTCGCCCCCAGCATTCAAAACAGGAGTAAAAAGCGTCTTAACAGGCTTATACCGCAAAAGCAAAAGACCCAGCCACGAAACCGTGATAATCGACTGCTTATTTTCAACAGGGCTCCAATCAACGAATTTGACGCCCCAAAACATGAACTCTTCGTAATGCAAATTCAGGATTTGCACGCTCAACAAAAGACTTAGCTTATCCTTAACCGCCCTCACAGAGTACAGAATGCCAGATGTCACAGCATCATAATAGTCCGAAGCGGATTTACGTTTCAGAACATCAATGTAGCCAGCCCAACAAATGCTCGAGTTATAGCCTGAATAATCAGCACTAGCAGCAATCGTGTTGATGAGCTCATAAACTTTTTCGCAGCTTAAACTCCAACCTTCATAAACATACAAGCCAAGCAAAGCATAAGCAATGCAATCATCATAAATCTCATTCTGAGACAAGCCAACCCGATGCCACGAAGAGTCAGAAGGATCATAATAAAGCCACAATTTCTCAAAGCCTTCACGGAGAAAACTAACAGCTTTCTCCATCATCGCTTTATATTGACTCTTCGCATCCACGTCATAACTGCACAACATCCTAAGACCAATAAGCCCATAGAGACATTCCACGTCCAGCTTAAGATCCCAAACATCGTTAATATCCACGAACCTTGCAAAACCGCCATGGGCCTGTTTGTCCTGCATAGTCTTCAGAAAAGTTTTCCCAGCAAGCACAGCAGCATCAAGATAATCAGTGTCGTTTGTCAGCTCGTACGCTTTCAAAAGACTAGGAACAACACGGCAAGCATCAATGCTATAATAAAACGTGCTGGTTTCGTTGCTTTTGAACCCGCCATAAGCATCTTTCGTGTAGTTTATGCACTGCTGAGTTAAAATAAAATCGGCAAGTGAAACGGTTTTGTTATAGATGCTGGTTTTCTGACTTTCAAACTGCTTATCCTGGTAAGCTTCATAAAGAAAATCTATACTGAAAGAGGCAGCCGCAACACCACGCCCAAACGTAAGATCCACGCCAGACCCAGGAATGTAATAGAAATAAGGCGCATAATCAAGGATAAACTGCAAATAAGCCTCGAGCGCAGCCACTTAAGCCACTCCCACGTACGGTTCAGTTAAGTTTTCAATCATCCGGTCTAATCGACTTGTCAAAATAGAAAGTGGAGGCACCTGGTTTTGAACCTCAACTCGCAAATCGCCCAAACTAAAACTGCGACCAACAGACGAGCCCCCAGTAACATAACAAAGACAATACAAGGCCGCTAAAAGCCGAACAGCAGCAGCCTCACCGTCACTGCAATCGCTATAATCAATCGTTAAATCAGTTTCAAGACTGACCTCTCCTGCAGCCTGGGTCAAAAACGCGGTAACTTTATCGTCAGCTACATCATCAGCTGTAAGATGCATAAGATCTCGGACGCTGTCGGGCGTTACAGAAACCAAAGGTTAAGCCTCGTTACCTATAGCTAATATTAAGATACGTGAAAAAACAAATTTAAACAATCTTGCTCAAAAAAACATACGAAAAACTCGTAATTAAAAATCCGTGACGAAAAATCCGATACGAGAAAATTAACAACGAGAAAATCAATATTAAAAAAGAGGTAGATTACCTAGGTTCACAGTCTCATTCAGCGGTGTTTATCTTTTGAATATTCGCTTCAGCTCTGTGCCAATCAAGTCCACGAAGAACGCCAACACAGTTGCGATGCCGTTCCAGGGCGGCGGAAGCATACCGAACGTTATAATGCAGACAGAGAGATAACGCCCTACAGTGCTCCAATACTTCGGCAATTTGTATTCCACGTCTAACCCTTCTGCTCGTTGTCGTGCCCGTTCTTCAAAGAACCCAAGGTTGTTTCTAACCCATGCTATAAGAAATCCGCCTATACCTGAAAGGAAGAACAGCCGTAGATATCTATAGAGGTCTTGGGCAAACCACGGCCACGTTTTTACTTCGGCTACTTCAATCATGCCGAAGACTTCATAGATTCCAAGGAAGATAGCACAGAAAACAGCCGTTATCGCCAATGTCATTGCGATTATTTGAGGCATAGAATATTTCGCCAAGCTTTTCACCTCCCCTCACCCTTTCCGATGATACAAGTGAGTATGCACAGTTTCATTATGCAGTTTCTCCCGATTCAGCCCCTTCAGATTCCTGTTCCCACAGCTCCCAACCAAATTTAGTTGCGTTTTTACGGAACTCTTCAGGACGAATCAAGTTTAATTCAGCAGCCTTTAGAATGTCTGCTAAAACCACCTCGGGAGTTTCAGGAGTGCCCCAGTTAAGGCGAACCCGAGCCTCCGCGGGATCAAATCCCGCCTGACGCAAAACAGGACTGAAAATATCTCTTTCAACCTGACGCTTAACATAACGTTGAATAGGCTTAATTAACATCTCTTGAAGCTCAAGCGCAGCATTAGCTGAAGCCTCAGTAAAGCCGGGCGTACTAAAAAGACGCGGCAAAGGAGTTTCGCAACCAAGATAAAACTGGTTAAGAATATGCTCAATGTAAAATTCAAAACGTGCCCTAGGGTCTATCGTGACAGGTTTGATGTCACCTTTTTTGTTGTAGAAAAGCCAAGCACCCTCTTCAGGACGCTTCTTAATCGCAGCTTCAAACTTCTTTATTGTAGGTTCTTTCGCTCCTTCCAACAAGGCTAAAACGTCTGGTCCTGCATACTTCTCAAAAATTTTAGGCAAAATCCTCTCAATCTTACTCTTCATCCAAGCGTACCCTGGCCGCTTATCAGAATTAATCGTTAAAGTATGAAGTAAGACCTGCAAAATACCTATGCCGAAACCTGCAGAACCAAGATAATTTATCCGCCAATGAATCACGGCATTCGGGTCAAGTTCTGTGCCACCATAAGGGCTCGCGCGAAGCTTATACGATTCAATCTTATACGGAACTTTGAGATCTTCGCCAATAACGCCTTGCTCTATCTTGTCAACCGCGTCTATCGGAAGCCTATGCAGATCCTTGAGGCTTTCAGGCTTAAGTTTAAGCCAAAAATCGTTACCACAGGCAATGAGCGGACGCGCCATGTCACAGAGCAAACCGTCTAGATTCACGTCTGCATTAAACTTGTCCACAACTTCCTTAGCTTCGTCAACCCTCTCATACTTTTTGTTGGCTGTCGTGTAGAAGCCTATGCCAACAGTTGCAGCAGCTAACAAGTCAACACTTGACTTACACGTAGGATCCCGCTCATACAACTTCATAACATCAACAAGCGAAATATTTGGCCTAGTCTCATAAACGGTTAAGCCCTTAGGGCTCGCACTACCCGAAACACTCCGCCTAACAATAGCCTCATGAATCTTACCCAAAACACTTGACATTTACAAGCCCCCTAAAAACCGCTTGCCCTTCTCAGTAATCCTGTAAGGCGCAGTATGCTTCGCACATGTCTTTTCAACATGCCCCTGCTGCTTCAAATAATTAAGAATGCTAGTGAAAGTCGCAGGAGTCCCACACCGCCTTAACGTCCTCGTATGCAAATCTCTCCTACGAAGAGCCCCTTTACTAAGCTCCGCTAACACAACCTTCGCAAGACCCGGATCAATCCTCTTCGTCCTACGCTTCAACCATCTCAACCTCAACAGGTTTTAAAGTACTAAAAAAAGGAGGAGAATGTTCATTGCAAACCCTGAGAATCTTCAAGTCACGCTTGCCATCCATGCCATACGTCTTAGGCGCTAAATCAGGAGTATACGGCTCCATCAGAGCCCCACAGACCGGACAGTACTTCCAACAGTCACAGACAACAATGTCGCCTTTACGGTCTGAGTAGTGAACTTTTCCGCAGCTTTTATTGGGACATTTTCCTTCAAATTTTGGCAATACACTTCTAACCTGGACAGCTTACAACGTTGTCTTTATCCCAGTCATTTTCGCAACTGCATCAGCTCGGAGAACACCTAAGCCAAACCGTGTTGTACCTCGAACGCCGAATTTGCCTGACTTCACTTCTTCCCAATCTTCAATCGTAACGTCTCTACGAAGTAGCATAGCTGCTGCGATGCGAGTATCAATCGCATAAGCGGTTCCATTAGTCACTAAAGTGCTGGCTTGAACGTTCATGCCTAGAACCCGTGTAACAATTCCCTGCTCAATGTTTGTCTGTGCACTAGGCAAATACTGAGCATGGATAAACTTGTCATCATTCAACAGTTGATGCAGCTGTGTTTCATGAACCACCATGACTGTTGGACGCCAATCTTCGCCACGCACAGCGTTGTGAAGCTTAAGTATAGCAGCCCAATCCATAACCGCATTGCCTTGGGCGATATCATCTCCACCTGCTAAGTCAGCGTCAGCTATTGCCCCGTAAAGATCAAGAACCTTTGTTGTTTCCCTTTCGCCTAAAGCCCTGCCAGTCTTTTCAACCATGTTATCCATGACGTTCCACGTAGCATCTTCAACAAACTCCCTAGTCCATTCCTCGCTAGACTCTGCAAGCTGATCCGTGTGAATGTCAACCGTACTATGCTTTTTGCCACTGAGCCTCGTAACGGCGCCTTCAGCATACTTGTAAGCAACACCTTTCACGTCCAACGGAAAACGTTCCATAGTCTCAGTCGTTGGCCTAACATTGATTATGTTCCTGCCAATAAGCTCTGGATAAGCAGCTTCCACTAGAGTATCATGCATACGCCCAAGGGCGCCAACCATGTCACTGAACAAGCCTTCCTTAACGCCGATCTCCGCGTAACGCTTGAAAAACGGATGCGCAACTGCTTTTTCCTTTAGACTCTCGTAGAACTGCTTATGTTCATTGTCTTTCTCCATTAGGCTTTCAAAAAGTTTAGGTTTCATTTACCGCACCACTTTCACGAAAATTAAATCACCAGTGCTCGCTGGTAGCTGTAATGCATATCCAAAAGCCTTATTGAAAGCAGTTGCGTAGATGAGCCGTTTACTTGCGTCCGCACCTTCCAAAGGTCCTCCAAGAGTAATTGATGTTACTACTCCAACAGCCACTTTAACCCGGCCACGGGTAAGCACGGGACACGAGTCACCAGACGAAACAGTCTTCGTAGCGATACCAATGCATTCTTGGGAAGCAGCTGCAGGACTGACCTTATCGTCAGCGCTTAGATAAACAGGATCTCCCTTCGTGATATCAACTGCAGCCTCATAAGACTCAATAATAGCGTTCGGATCGTCAGTTTCACCAATAGCCATCCAAGTTTTGCCAGATTTATCAGCCATCAGACATCACTCCAAAATCTATTTAGGTTTCAGTGAGTTCGTCCTCACTTACTCCCTGCCACATTAAGTGACTGTGATTCACCTTTCGAAGTAGATTTAGCCTCGGATTTTTCAACAGTCTTTTCAGGCGAAGGAGTTTCGGCAACCTTCTTACTCTCTTTAGTTTTCCTTCGCGCACGCTTTGCCCTTTCACTTCTCACCGTGTGCAGAAAAGCTTCAGCGATCTCATCCATCTGTCCAGGGCTTAAAGGCGGACTATACTTCGCTAAAATGCCTTTTACCGTGTTCTCATCCACTTTTCAGCATCTCCTTGTATTTGAAGATGGCTTTACGAATATCCTGATGATGCCGTTGTTCCATCATGCTACTGCGCTCAAGCATAGGGCTTAGCAAAAGACCTTCGAGGGTTTTTATCGCGTCCGTCACTTTGATAGTGGGCTCCTTCGAATTTTTCAGAAGACTCTCACTAAGATTGCCTTGGGCTCCACCATGGGCCTTCTCAAGCTTGCCAACACGAGCTAACAACTCTGTAACTTTCGCTTCCAGCAGCCCTTCTTTATTTGAGGACCCTTGACCTGACGGCTCAACACCACAAACATCACTAGTAATCTGATCGTCCGAATGCGCCCCATTCCACGTTTTAACCGCTGCACACAACTTCTTTTTCGCAGCAGCCTTAGCCCCATCACTCAAATCCGTTTGAGCCAGCCTACCCAAAGCATTATTCAAATGTGCCTTGTTGATGTTACCCTCAGCATCCTTGAAAGGCAAATGACGCAAACTACGAGGCTTAGTCTTACCATCCTCATCTTTCTCGCCGCCCTCTTCAATGAACGCAAAACTGCTGTCCGGAAGATTATTAATGTACTCTGCATCCCACTCAGCCTCTTTCAACTTCACTTCAAGAACTACCTTGTATCCTTCGCCCAGCGTTACCCCAACTTGCGCAGTAATCGCCGCAGCCAAAGCTGTTTCGAGAGCGTTGATCTCCGCCCAAATAGTTTCTGATTCCGCATTCAATGTTGCTCTTTGCTCGTCTGTCAATTCAGCCTCCGGATAAAGCTGCGCCATAATGTCCGCATTTTTCTTACTCAGATCGGCAATTTTCGCTTTTATCTGGTCAACTGTAAGATTTTGTCCATCATTTCCGTTGTTTCCTTGACCATTTTGCTCGTTTATTTTTTGTCCCCTTTCAGGAAGCAGCTTGAATAATTCGTCACCAAGTATGTCATAGAGTTTCTGGAATGCGTCCGCATCTATACCGAAATGGGCCATGAAACGCTCTTTGTCTGTTTTAGGCTCTCCTCCATTCTGTTCCTTTATTTTTGGTTTTTTCTTCATGTTTCCACGCTCTATCAGCGGCGCCTTACTAACAGCAGAATCGCCTGCTGGAGCCATATAATCAGGATGAATGGAAAGCCAATCCTGAATCTTAGTCTGGTCCCACATCTTCTCCTTCGCAAAGAAAATAGATTGAACCCTTTCCGTTTCAGGTTCAGCGCTTAACTTTCCAAAAACAGCAAGAATCCCATTCTCCTTGTCAAGCCAAACCGTCCTGAAATGCTCAGGCAAAAACAAACACACGTCTTGATAGAACCCTAAAACATACTCACCAGCAACTATCGGCTGCACCGGTTCTTGCTGCTCTTTCAATTTCTTTTTCATTTTTTTATTTCTATTAATTGATGCTCGTGAAACTGACTCCATCAGCAACTCTATCATAGCGTTAGGGTCGCCAGGAGTCATATTTTGCAAAATGCTTAAACCCGGGTCTCCAAACTCAAACCCATAAGGCGCAATTCCTATTTCCCCATCAACTTCAACAACCTTTATACCGCCTTGATCAGGAATAAGCCAATCAATGCTAACACTTACGGGACATCCGCCTTGAATTAACTCATAAAGGTAATCATCAATTTGCGCCCAAAACTCAACCGCTTCCACTTCTGTATTCCATTTCGCATCTGTGATTACGTTGACACTTGGATTAACGGCCACATCACTATGGTCAATATCAAGATGCTTGCCTTTCAAAGTTGGAGCCGCTTTAATCAATTCCTCTTTAACCGCAGAATAAACACGTGGCGGTTCACCCGGATGATGTGTAATAATGGGGTGTAACGCGAAACCATGAGCTTTATAGACTCCTTCCGCAACTCCCTCAGTGATTATTAAGCTATCAACAAGAAAAGTGAATTTTCCCTCTTCTGCCTTCTTAGGCATCGGTTTCGTGTAATCCAAACCCTTTTCTTTACACGTAGCATAAAAAACGCTCAAAGCTTTCTTACACGTCTTATTCGCGTAACCCTCAACATCTTGATCTTTCTTTGTATCATCCGTCTCACCGTCACAATACTGTCCAGTCATCGAATCAAGCATCGAATGAAAGTCCTTGTGAACAGGCAACCAAGGCCAGACCTTAAATTTTGGTCAGCCGAGAAAAACAGCAAGCTCAAGCAGCTGAGGAGGGAAAGAGCCTACTATTTTCCTCAGCTGCCGAGTACAAACAGTACTTTAGTGAGATTCAAGATAAAAGATTTACTATAAGCTGAAAAAGCTCGCGGGTTCAAATCCCGTAACTTTCTAGTTTCCAAATGAAGCCCATATGGGCTCGTAGAAAAATTATTCATTATCTCTAATCTCACTCGTCTTTACATCCAAGTTCCGAAGCATAAAATCACTCAAAGCCCAGTTACGACCAACCTTATCAGCTACTCGCTCTCCAATTTCATTCTGCATCCGCTTGTTCATGCGTTTAATCCTGCGACTAATATGATGATACTTCAAACCGTAACGTCGCACCTTCAAAAAGATCTCTTTAGGGCTCAGGCCAGCAGGCCCGCACTCGTGCAGCACATCTAAAATCATCTCATCTCGACTGTCACGGCAAACCATGTTAACCAAATATTCAGAATCATAATCCATGAGATGGCTGAGACCTAAACTTAAGCCCCTCAGCATACGTTTGATCTCTCGAAGTTCCCTGCTGTTACGGTCAATAAGGATGCGCTGCCACTTGTATTTACCATATTTTTCCTCTGGACGGCGTCTTTTCTTAACATCCTTCGCGTTGGCAGCTGTCAAAACTTCAAAAAACCCCCCACAAACAATGTATAGAATGTAGCAAATGTAGAGCCATTTGCCTAGACCAAACAGCATCACAAATATGCAGTCTTAAGAAACGCTTAGAAAACAACGCTTTCAACAAAACAACCATAAAACAAGCCTCCCCAAACAGCATTCAAAAACGATTTTAACATGAAAACATTCCAAAACACGAAGAGCCTCTTCGTAAAAAGTAGCTACTTTGTAAACCCTAAGCAACATAATCCACATCCCTCTTCACATTATTCGGCACAGGAGGCTGCAGGGCTCGTTTCAAAAGCGACGTCAACTCTTCCAAATCATAATGCAAAGCGTCAACCTTACCCTCAAGCTTCTTCACACGTTCAGGCATCAACAAATACTCAATAGCAGCATCACGACTAAGATGATCAATTTCACCTTCCAACTCTCCCGGACTGTGATCCATCTTACGCTTCGGCGTCGACACTTGGAAATATCGGCTAAGCAGCTGCGCAACAGGATCATCAATCGCCAACTCGTAACCACGCCCAATTTTCCCCTCATCCAACAAACAACCATACTTCAACATCAAACTCCTACGAACACGCTCAGCCAAGTTCTTAGCCAAATTAAACAATTCACCAGGATGCCGACCATACAAAGTCTCAACATGCACAATCCAATTACGACTAGTCTTACGAACAGAAACACCTTTTTCAAGCCCCAACAAAGCCGTCCAATTCACCATCTCAACACGCCTAAAACCGCCCGCCCCATATGAGCCCTCACGCACAATCCTAAACTTAAAAAAACAACGATGCAAACGATAAACACCCGAACTCCACAACAAACCCTCACATGAACCGAGAAGTTTTTGACTTTGATTTGTGAGCTCGTAGAAAACCACGTTTGACCTTACTTTACGGCGTACAAGACCAGCCTTCTCCAGCTTCCGGAGATAATAAAAAACATGCTGCTTACTCCAACCATAGATACGACCTATCTTACTAGGATAATCGCCAACCTCAATTCGCTTTAGAATGGGAATCACCCGGGTACGCACAGTCCTAAAGTAAAACTTGACTTTTGACTTTGAACTGAAAACTTCTTTACTTCGAGAAGACTTGCGCTTAAGCCTACGAGCCCCAGCCAAAAAATCACTTCACTCTCTCGCTAGTTCTTTCAGTTTTTGAATTAATTCAAGGGCTTTGCTTGCATCGTTAGTTTTAACATAAAGCGTTTGAATACCAGCATTTCCAGCTGAAATCTGCAAAATCGTTTCAGGTTCCACTTTCTTCTTTTTCCAAAAACGCCACTTCACTAAAAATCACCTATAAAGTGCAGTTGCAGCGGATCTCTTCAGGCAACATTCCAAGCATAAACCGCAATTCGTTCCAGACGTCGACAGTTTCCTTGCACAGAGCAATCGAGCCTTTGTAACCGTATTTTCTAAGCCAGTGAATCACATAGACATAGACTTGTACCCTGTTTTTCAGACGATATCTCCTGTCACAACAGAGCTCCCGATTACCGATGAAGTTATCGAAGAATCTATCGGTGCGACCTGCACGTTTAAGCCAGTAGGGCAAAGCTGGAAACCATCTTGGTGTTCCGAGTGTAATCCGTGTAGGCGTCACATACATAATGTCCAGCATGAATTTGATGAGATCTCTGTAAGCCATCTTCCAGGAATAACCTGTTGCGTTCGGAGGCTTCAACGGAATTATAGGGTCGATGCGTATTCTGACTTCATAAAGGAAATTGCCTAGAGTGCGAGCTGCCTTTAGACGCTCGTATATGTTAGGAGCTCTCTTCTCGTAGATCTCAGCGAACTCGTGAGCATTAACGCTGAAGCTAACAATAGTTTGCTTGTACCGCTTACGTCTCAGAAAATCAATCGACGTGCCCTCTGTAGGATTAAGCGACTGTTCCAGCGGCCAATGACAACCTTTCGAAAGCAACAGAACCTTATGCGTGTCTTGTGTTTCAAACTTGTCGCAAATCTTCTCCATCAACCCAGGATTCATCAAGCTGTCAGAGAGCTCGCCAGTATTCAATACAGCAGGCTCTTCGTGTGTCTCAAAGAATTTCTCAATAGCTTTTTCAATTCGAGCCCAGGTGTAGAAGTGCGGCGTATTACCTTGGAACCTGTGAGTGAGAGCTAAATAGCAATAGCTGCAGTCATAAGGGCAGCCACGAGCCCACGCTAGAATATAGAAATGCGGACACACAACACCTGGAGGCGTCTTATCAAACAACCTAACACTCATAAAAATCATCATCCTCCGCGTCGTACTCGAAGTCAAGTTCATCTGGATCTGGACAATAACTCGGATATTCGCCGTCCATGTCTTCTCTACAGCACGAACATAAGCAGCCTACGCGCCCACAGAAGTAAGCTACGCTTTGGCTTCCATCTTTGTTAGGAGGCCACACATAAAGCTCCAAGTCTGGGCAACCAAACGGCATAGGGATCTCTTTCAGCTTACCCATCTGTCTTGTCGTCATTCCTATATTACCGGCACAAATCATGTTTTCAGGCTGATCCTTCCGAAAGAGAGCTAAGAATCGTTCTCTAGCTTCACGAAATTCCTTCGTGCCCTTCCTAACGATTTTCACTTGATCACTCATACCTATCGCCATCTCAAACTGAAATTACCGCGTGAGGTCTTTGCTTCTGCAGCTCCTGGTGACATTCCAAACAATAATGTGGACAATAGTCTTCGGTTTCTGTGTGAACCCAACAACACTGATAAGGCCAGATACCTATATCCGCGTCCGAGTCTTCCCTAGCTTTCTCCGGAGTCTTACCACATCTATCACACCGGCGCCGAACATCAAGAATAATATCACCAAGCCCTTTCGGAAGATGGCCGTCATCATCAACAAGACCGTTTTCACGGGCATACTTCCAAATCGCCTTAACAATGTCATTCTTCCATTTAGGCTCATTCAACTTGTCAACCATTAGGCTTCAACCTCTTTTTTGAAAACCACGTTTTTCGCTAACCTGAAATAATTCCGGTCCGTGTGCTTCTTAGCGATCAGCTGCTGCTTCACCAAGTCATTCAAACCATTATTCACTTGTTGAGGCGATACGGTCCATCCTTCCTCTATAATCGCCTTAACAATCTCTCCAAGCTTTCTCCACTTGTCAAGCAAGCCTTTCTTAGCAACCGTCAAAATCTTACCGTGGATACTCACGTCATTAATCGTAACCGATTTCATAACAGGGGGCACGTCGACAATACTCTTCGTACTTTGCAACTGAACCTTCTGAGACCCGGGTTCCAATCCCGGCTTGTGAGTACTCACCGCTTTACCTTGCGGTATATTACTAGCATGTAACTTCGCCTCGATAAGCCCTGTTAAAGCTTGGTCGAAAAGCTCAAACTTCTTTAAGAGCTTAACTTGACCTTCCAGGTCCGAAATGATAAGCCCTTGGTCCTTAATCTGCTCCTCGAGACGGGCCTTTTGTTTTTCAGTCTTCGCCAGTTTCTCAGCTAACTCTTCCGCGTCTCCGTCGCCTTTGAGCATGTCCTTAACTGACAGCTTGATTCGGGCCTTTTCTTCAGCTGCTTCAAGCTTCTTTTCAAGATCTCTAATCTTACGCTTAGCCTTTTCAAGTTCTGACTGTTCAGCTATTTCTTTCTCGAGAGCCTCTTTAATTGCTGCTGCAAGATCGCTAACCGTCTTCTTAGTTTCATTGGTCCTGGGAGCAATGTATTCCAGCTTAGGAGTTTCCGCGCCATGCTTCGTTAAACGTGGATGAGTAACCATAATGTAGTCTGTCATCAGCTCGCAGTTAACGAGCCATTCACCCTTCTTTAAATGCAAAAGCCTAGACGCTTCAACTTCTACGCCTTCCTGCCGAATAATGGCCAAACATTCCTTATCCACATACTTAATGTCTTGGCTGCTGAATTTCCCGAAAAACTTAACATTAGCCAACTGACGAATCGTAAAGTCTAATAGCTGCGGTCTTTGGCTACTACCAATAGCAATAACATTTAGTTTCCGTCCTTCAGTGAAGCATTTTTTAAACGTGCGGATCATTCGGTTAAAAACCCATGGCGGCGCACTATGTCCTGCTGCACTCTTTGGCACGTACTCTTGAGCTTCCTCCAAGATAATTAATAGCGGCCTGTGATGTGTTTCTTGCAAGGTTAAAACATGCTCAATAAACCGGCTGGTCCATTGCACAAGCTTCTCCTCATCCTTATCAGCAGTGTAAAAGATCATGCTGATTCCATCTTCAACAACATGCTTCGCATACATCTTCGGCTTAGTTAAAGCAAAATCAATGTCCTTAGCGTGAACTCCGCCGACACAAACCACATCAAACTTTTCCTTCAAAGTATAATACTCGTCACGCGGCTGAAAAACAACAATTGTGCCATGCTGCGTTAAGAACTGCTCAGCGAACAAACAGTTATTATAGCTTTTACCGGACCCTGGCCCACCTAACATTGTGATTCGTAAGCCTTCACGATTGAAAGGCTCCTTAGACGTATCAACAACAAAATCCTTACTAAACCGAAACTTCAAGAAGATGCCTCCTTAGGTTTAAGCGTGTATTGAAAGACGCAAATTGCAAATCCGGTGGGCTCGTGCTTGTCTAAGTAGATCTCTTCACGTGTGCAATGGCCCCTCTTATTAGATTCGCAATTCTTTATTGCACACTTAACTACAACACGTCTCATTCAGAAGCCTCCGATTTTTGCGGTAGCAACCTAACCTGTTTCCGATCGGTAGCAGCTTTATGACGTTCAATTAAGCCTCGTTTGTACATGAAATCTTTCAGTTCAATGGTTGTGCGTAAAACGTAGCCGCTGCTGGTTAAATGGTACGCATAAGGGTCTTCTTCAACATCGGTTTTCAGACGCAGTCGCTCAGCTAATTTAGGGCGAAACTGTGCTAACGTGTCAATCTCTGTATACACTACATAGAGCATGTAACGATGGGCACGCCAGCAAGGATCATCCTTGAAACCACATCGTGGACAAACAAACATTATTTAGAAGCCTCCATTGGATATTCAAGTAACTGGGCCTGTGTCGGAACTCTAGGCAGGTCAACGTTTGACGATGGGGCTAGGGGCGAGTATGGGGGCAAAGGCATCTCAACCAAGCCGATAACCTTGTCTACTTTAATTCCAATGAGAATTATTCTATGTCTATGCTGAGGAACACCAAAATCAGCGAAGTCCAATATTTTCCAGCTAACACTATAAGGCATGCAGATCTCAAACTTCAACATCCTAAGCATTTCGTGAAACTCTGGGTAGCGCCTTGCTTCTGGGATCATCTCGAAACTGATGGTTTCAGGCTGTAGATACTCTATTGCAGCTGCAAACCACAATAATAACTTCCGTTGCTTAGCGTATTTCGGCTTGGATTTGTGGGAATTCATTCGGCTGAAACCCTGACATGGAGGCGAACCGTGAACAAGATGAGGCTTCAAATCTGGACGAAGCGGCAGACATCGAACATCTGCTCTTATGGCATTTCCAATGTTAAATTGGTACGTCTTCAGTGCGTCTTTAGCTATGTCGATTCCGCACAAGTGGTTGAAGCCAGCTTGAATAAGGCCAAGCGTAGCACCACCACATCCACAGAACAGGTCTATGAAAGTTGGCGCGTCTGGATCATAATCCTTTTCAAAATGCTTAGTCATTTGAAAGTCTCCGAAGTTGCACTCTATCCTCTAAAACAAGCCCAAGAATGTGATCGCCGAAGAGGCGCCTTACCTTCCTAAGATAAAAGTGCCTGCAAGACTTCCTAACTATACAGAGCCACGAATGATAACTCATCTCAGCAACATCCCCCATTTCACGAAAGATTGAATTTCCTGCAGAAATGCTTCAGTAAAGGCAGCATTAAGCCAGCGTTGACATCATCAGCTTTCAAAAAAGCGTTTAGAAACGCAGTTATAAAGCCGCCTTTCTCTCCGTGCTCCGTGTGTTTCCGAGCGATCTCTCTGTACTTCTTTAATTCGCTACCCAATGGTTTGCTGCTCCTGCACAATTTTCACCGTGAAAACCTCTTCAATATGAAAATCGTCCAGATCCTTCCTGCTAGGCACGTGGATCTCCAGCTTCTCACCATACTCGCTGACAAACTGAACAAAAGGCGTATCCTTATTCCGACCCTTCAAGCCCTTACAAAGAACCTTAAAATCACGCTGCACAGCTTAAGTCTCCTTGTATTCACGAATAAATTTCCGCATTAGATCTCGAATTGCTTCGCTGCGACCTCCAGGATAAAATTGTTTAACTACTGTCTCATCAAATTCCTCAAGCAACTTAACGGGCACGTTCTTGATTTCCACATCAACAAAGCCTTCTTTAGACAACGCCTATGCCTCCTTTTGCCGGTAAATTATGTCGCCGTTTTCAGCAAGCAACACAACAAACTCAGTGTCTTCAGTGATGTTCAGCTTGTTTCTAAGCTTCAGAGGAACCAAAACGTACAGGCTTGGGTTCGGCTGGCCTTGAGCTATCGGTTTTATCACGCTTATTATTTCTTCCTCCATATATTTCACCTTGCACATTTCGAAATACAATATATCCTCACAAACTATTTATAAAACTTTCCACATTTCACAAATTGAAAGGTGAATCTTATGATGATAAAACAACTAGAAAATAAGGCCATGTTGCAACTACTCTTATTTTTGCTCGAACACGGAAAGACCAAAGTCACAGACATAGAAATAGACGCAAGCAGCGGAACCCTCTACCGAGTTCTCAACAGGCTCGCAAAACTAGAACTAATAGACGAAGAACGCAAACGCCCATACACACGGTACATTCAACTAACAGGCGACGGCAAGGCCATAGCTGAAAAATTGGAAGAAATCAATGCAGTCTTAGAAGCTAAAAAAGATCGTCAACAACACCAAGCTCAAACCTGATCTGCTCAAACTTCTTAGCCTTAACCAAAACCTGCACACCCTCAATCTTCTTTTTAGCTTCCTCAGTACTCTCAACCTTATCCAAGATACTCAAAACCGCATCTAAACAATCATCCCAACCCTGCTGATACGAACCACCCAACACAGACACCTCTCAACAGTAAAATTCAAGATAAACCATCAAGTAATAAAAACCCACTGCCCAAACAACACATTCACACCCCACGGAGAGATAAGTTAAAGTGAAAATATACGTGTCCCAGGGACACGCTTTACATTTGTAAAGTAAATGCAGGTTCCCCTACGGTCACCTTGTGCAAGGAGCAGGGACGCAGGGGTGGGATTTGAACCCACTTCCTAGAAGTAAATATTGGAAACTTCGGTAGCGAACTTTGGCATAATATTGACCCGCGGGTTCATTTCACGTGGGTATACCCACACATGAAACAACATCAAGCTTATAGTGCCTAGTCTCAGGAAGTACACAAAATACGGATGGGTCAACACAACGGGCTAACGTTCATATGCAATGCGCCTTCAAACATTCACTGAAAGTCTTGAAAAGCAGCAATCTACGGCTTAGAGAGAAACTCGATGGCTTGCTCTTGTTAAACGTGTATTTCATGCCGGTCCTTGTTCCGCTCTCATGGATTGTGGGCGTTCTGCTCTTCTTCTTTCATCCTCCACAATGGTTTAGCATTTTTTGGACTCTGATACCAATTTCTCTCTACAGTTTCGTCGGAAATTTCGCGCCATTCTTCGAAGTAGGAATAGGAGCATATCTAGATGGTAGAACCAGAGCATACTGGCTGATTCCATTGTTGATCTTTACTTTCTTATATAATGTCCCCATATGCACTAAGGCCCTTGCAGATTTGCTTATATCAAAAATCTTAGGAAAGAACTGCAATCACTGGGATAAAACGGTTCACACTGGAAATGGAAATAGTTATATAATAAACTAAAGCAAAGTTTTCTAAAAGATAAGAATGTTTCCAACTCCGAATCCAATGACCTTTATCGTGCTGATTTTAGGAGTTTCCACATTCATATTTATCATGCTTTTACCTGCTTTTGTCGAACTGAAAAAACCGAGGGACGCTGGACCAAGAACAATAATGAATAACATTATTGCCATACCACAGCTTCCAACAATTATGGAAGATGAAAAGATCGTGTTAGATCAAGCACTTCGTCAAAAAATAGCGAGTATCATTGCTGTTTTGCCAAATTTAGAGGCGTAACACTGTTTTTCTTCAAAAATAATTTCGCGTTTTTCCATTGTTCTTGTGCTATCTGGAAGTTGCCGATGACAGTTCCATGAATGGAATAGAAAATGTAACACATGTAGGTGCATTGAGTGCATTTGCTATAGGTTTTGCGCATAGCGTTAAACTTTGGGCTGTTCCAGACCGTGGGCAAATCGAAGATTGACGCTAATGGATTGTGGAGGTGGCACCCGGCGACTCTACCGAGGTGATCTATAACAAAGAAGTTTTGAAGCGCACGACATTCCCATATTCTTTTGCCCGTTAAATAAAGATTTTTGACAGCGTTTAATGTCTTTTTTGTCATGAGAATCTTACTGTTTTTCTTCTTCATTTCAATGAGAGAATTACAAAGGTTGACCATTGTTTCTTTGTCAACTATTGTGAATTCATCGTTTTTCTTGCCTATTTTAAAAAGCTGGAGATGATCATTTGAAAAGTCATAGGAATATAGGCAATACCAGATTGGAATGCCTTTATTTATAAAGTAATTAGTGAAATCTAAAATTTCGTGCAAGTTAAATTGTGAAATTGTAGGCGACACGCTAACAGAAATACCTTCTTCACGAAGTTTCTCAATAGCTTTCATTGAATTGTGCCATGCACCTTTAACACCTTTTACGTAGTCGTTTTTCTCTGGGTTCAAACTGTCAATGGAGATTGCAACAAAATCTGCATCGTGTAAATCATCGATTTTTTTGACAGCCATGCTACCGTTATCATAAACTGTTGTTATAAAGAATCGTGAGGCATACTCTATGATTTCACCTATATCATCCCTTAGAAGAGG
The DNA here is from genome assembly GCA_964598485.1 of uncultured Candidatus Bathyarchaeia archaeon. Lineage (GTDB taxonomy): Archaea > Thermoproteota > Bathyarchaeia > Bathyarchaeales > Bathycorpusculaceae > SOJA01. The sequence goes on along the minus strand of CAZRCD010000005.1, from coordinate 62,254 downwards.
GTTGCCTCCAGATAAGACAACTTCAATTACGCCTAGTTCTCGGAGAATATCTAAGCCTCTCTTTATCTCTTCTGTTGATAATTCTTTAGTATCCTGCTCCCGCCAAACGTCGCATCCTTTGCAACGATAGTTACATTTTCTTGTAACAAACCACTGCACATGGTAAGGCCTATTAGGTATCAGAGAACGAACTGCAACACTTACAGCTTTCTCTAAATCCATAACCAATCAGCATGCACCGCTTTTCACATGTCGTAGTTATTTAATAGAATCAAAGAAACTATATAAACTATAAAGAAACATAAGCAAGCTGAGAACTTCAGCAGAAAGGCAAAGCATTTGCCCTCTAAACTGATTTCTCTGCAAAAGAAAACATTCTGCGTATTCATGTCACATTTCTTTCTTCTGCTCAACAAGGTTTTAACTTTCCGTAAGAGTTTTGACTCCAACCCATTGGATGGCGCCAAAGCCTATCACGAGTCTAAACCAGACCGTTACAATTCTTATCAAAACGGTCGCTGCAGCACTGATGTGTGGCGGCACGCTGAAGGCCGTGAAAAGGGTTGTCATGGCAATTTCAGTCACACCCATTTCTGCGGGTACTCCAACAGGAATAGACTTTAACGCTATAACAAGAGAGTAAACAATAATGAGTATGTACCAGTCTATAGTGTAGCCTATGGCTGCAAAAACTAAGTAATAGACAAGAATGCTAAAAAACCACGAAAAAATAGAGAACGCTACAGGCAGAATAAGCTTCTTAGGATCTGAAGCGAAAGCTTTGAGCGAGTCATGAAATGCACTTATGGCTTTTCTTGCTTTGTCTCTCCACTCCTCAATGTTCCATCGTCCATGACCTATTCGCTCCGCGAAAGCAATTAGCTTCTCAATCAGCTTATACGTCCAACTCTGCTTGAAGCATAGGAGAAGAATAAGAAAAAGAAAAACAGCATTTGCAGCCACTACAAAAAACATCAGACTTTGCACCAGACTTGGGAAAGAAATTTTCAACAATAACGTTTGCAACGCGCCAACCACTAAAGAGCTTATAATAATAAGCATACCTAAAACTCTCTGAGTGACGATGGACGCCACAGCCTTTCCTGTATCCACACCATCATGTGCGATAAAATAAATCCTTGATATTTCCCCGGTCACAGATTCTGCAGGCACAAGCAAATCTACGAAGATGCTCGCCCAAGAATATATGAAAGCTTTCTTGACAGGAACTTTGGCTGAGAGAGGTTTCAAGAAATAGTGCCATGCCAACGCGAAGAAGACCATTTCGACAACAGTTGAGACTACTGCAAGCAAGTATATGGGAAAGTTTGCGCGCCCTATTATGAACATCATTTCACCGATGTTGACGAAAAACACCAGATACAACACGAAAGCCAACAATCCAAGAAGTACAAAGGGAATGGTTCTCGTGAACAGGCTTTTTCTCTTCAGAATCATGGAGCGCCACACCAAAACATCAGCTAGATAACATCATAACGTATTATACTTTTTCTAAGGCCCATAATGCAAAGTGCACACCCATATTTAATATTGTTTATTACTTACATAAGATTAGAAGTGCTATACAGAAAATAAGGTTTAAAGTAGCCAAGTAGAAGGCGGCAACCGTTGTGTTTCGATGAGGAATACTTTAGAAATCGCATATATTCACAGAGAGAACGCCTGATAAAGAGGCATATCTCAGAAGTTCTTAAATGGGGATCAAAAGTTTCTAACTCCAATCTTCTAGACGGCCAAGGGAAAACTGCGCTGGATGTAGGTTGTGCTTATGGATATGGTATTGATGTTTTAGAATCATTCGGTTATGATGCTTGCGGCGTTGACGTATCAAAATACAGTGTAGAAAAAGCAAAGAAACTTCATTCAGCAGATTTTATTGTCTGCGATGTGCAAAAAGGTTTTCCTTTTAAGCAGAACGTTTTTGATTTGTTAACATGCTTTGGAGTTATAGAGCATCTTGCGAATCCTTTACAAGCCCTGAAGAACATGTTTGTCTCATGCAAAGACACAATGATTTGCACAACACCCAATAGAATCGTGGAAACCCCCATCAAGAAAGTTATAAGAGATCTTGATGAAACACATATCAACGTTAAAACTCAGAAGGAATGGGAAAAATCTATAAGCCGAAACTTAAACTATAGTTTCCTCAAGGTTGAACCGTTTCTTGACGCAAGTTTAAGAGTTGCAGATAAACTATTATTTTTCAAATCATTAAAGATACCTTATTTCGGTTTAGACCTCAGAATCCTATTCAAAAAATAGCGGAGATCAACAATTATGGAAAGAGTAGACGTTGTCATACTTACAAAAAACAGCGAACGCTTACTTGAAGCATGCCTTAAATCAGTTTATGGAAATGTGCCGATTAAACGTTTAATCGTGGTAGATGGTTTTTCGACGGATAGCACGTTAAAAATACTTGGTGAATTCAACAAGAAATATGGGAACGTCAAGGTTATAGCTGAAAAGGGTTCAAGGGGAAAGGCTCGGGAAAGGGGTATACAAGAGGTGAAAACAAGCTGGTTTATGTTTGTTGACAGCGACGTTACCCTATGCAAAGATTGGTTCAAAAAAGCAAGTAGATACATTCGAGAAGATGTTGGTGCAATATGGGGCGTTGATATTCCGGGAGATGTAGAAAGCAAATTTATCACGAAGATTTTGCAATGGATGGAAGCTAGAGTATTTGATATCAGAGGAGGATGCCACGACATACTTATACGCTATGATGCTGTTAAGGACATTAAGATTCCAAGCGAATTGCACGTTTTAGAAGACGCTTACATAAAAGAATGGATTACCGCGAAAAACTACAAAGTGATCGTTAGTTACACGTCGTACTGTAAACATTTTAAGACAATGGAGAGCTTGCTGTCTAAGGAAAATAGGCTCTCTACAATTTTTGAACTTCGAAAAATAAGATTAATGAAGGAACGTTTAATCTATGCGGCGATTTTTGCCTTTATATGGCTCCTCCAAGAGAAGGGTGATAAAAAATGAAAAGTGACATCTGGCATGAAAGGTACCGAAAAAAATACGCCTTCCTTAACTATCACCTAGAAATAGTCATAAGAAGGAAACTTGCAAAGATATTGAGTAGAATCAAAGGCACGGAATTAGAAGTAGGATGTGGGCGAGCCATAATTAGCGATTACATCGGCAAAGACGACATGGTGATAGCTTCGGATTTATCAAAAAACAATGTGAAATTTGCCAAGCAAGAGTATACTCGTATATACGACTTCATGGTTTGCGATGCGAAAGCGTTACCTTTCAGAGAAAAATCTTTTGAGGTTGTTTTTAGTCAAGGACTATATGAACACTTTAACGATGATGACATAGAAACGCTTCTGAAGGAGTCAAGCAGAGTTTGTAACATTACAATCATAGATGTACCGTTAGAAGGGTGGAAGTTGTTTTTGCCGTTCCGTTTCTCCCTTACCAATCTTAAATACGAGGGAAGCTGGGGAGAAAGACTTTTGCCAAAAGAATTTTGGTTAAAAAACTGGAAAAGTTCGGTGAAGTGAAATATGAAGCTTATAATAACTTTTTTATCCCTAAAAAGGAATGTGAATGCATCTTTACAGTTCGACATGTGCACAGTAGAGGAGAAAAGGCGGGCGTCAATTGACAAACATGCCAATTGATGTTGTCGTACTTACAAAAAATAGCGACAGGATTTTAAAGAAATGCCTCACATCGGTTTATAAAAACGTGCCAGTTAACAAGTTAATTGTTGTTGATGGTTACTCAACTGACTCAACTCTAGAAATAGTGAAAGAGGTTCAGGAAAGACATGGAAATGTTATTTTAATTCAAGACAAAGGAACACGAGGCAGTGCGAGACAAAAAGCAATAAGCGAAGTGGAAACTGACTGGTTTATTTTTGTGGATAGCGATGTGATTCTATGCAGCGGCTGGTTTACAAAGGCGGAAAAACTGATGAAAGGCAACGTGGGTGCAATCTGGGGAATGGAGATTTGGTCTGTATTAAAAGACTCGAGAATCCTAAAATTGTTTGAAAGAGTTACAATGAAAATCTTTGAGAAGAGAGGAGGAACCCATGATTTGTTGGTGCGACGTAAAGCAATTGAAGGCATCCGCATACCCTTTCACTTGCATACTTACGAAGACTCTTACATCAAGTCATGGATTTGTAAAAACGGCTACAAAGCCATCCCTGTTTATGAACCATACTGTATTCATTACAGGCCAGAAAATGTTTGGGCCCTCAAGAAAAGCATTGACTTAATTGCCAGCGATCTTAAATTCGCTATTCGCCGTCCTCAATTGTTACTATCATATGCTTTCTACTCAGCTATCGTTCTATATCAAAATCTTTTACGCAACATTAAAGCTAGACAATTGAAGTAACGTTTCAAACTGCAAGATCAGTTGGGCTTTTCCAAAGCTCGCCAGAGATGGTCTGATATGGGTCTAACCAAATTTTCTAATCTACCATCTTCAAATATTATGAATCGTTTTTCTGGAGAAGAAAGAAACTCTCCAATAACCGTTGCTGCAATTTCGTTTTTCTCCAAAGCTTTCACAACCTTATCAGCAAAGTTTGGGTTAACGGCGATCAGCAAGCTTCCAGAGGCTATGAGTTGCAAAGGATCTATCTGGAAGAATTCGCATATTTTAACGGTTTCAGGTCGTATTCGGATTTTTTCTTCGAAGATTTTTACGCCAAGGTTTGATGCGTCTGCTATTTCATGGATTCCTCCAGCCACGCCGCCTTCCGTTTGGTCGTGCATAGCGTTTACTCCACCCGTTTCAACGGCAGTTATTGCTTCCTTGACGACACTTATTTGGTTGAAGAATTTCTTGGCGTCCTCTAACACTGAAGCGCTAAGTACTTTCTTCAATTGTTTTTCTCTATCCGATGCCAAAATGGCTGTGCCTTCGATTCCAACGCTTTTGGTTAGTATAAGCTTGTCTCTTGGTTTAGCTCCGCCCGCTGTCACGTAGTTTCCTTTTTCTGTTACGCCCATGATGCAGCCTATAACTATCGGATTAGTCAGTCCGGGAGTCACTTCACAATGTCCCCCGACGATTGCTATTCCTAAATTTTTTGCAGCTTTATTCATCTGAACACATACAGTCTCAACGGTTTTCCTGCCCGCATTTTCAGGAAGTAAGATGCATGAGGAGAAGAATGCTGGTTCGACGCCAAAAGTGGCAATGTCATTCGCGTTAATGTTTACCGCGAGCCAACCTATCCGCTCTATTGCACCAGTGATAGGATCCATAGAGACGATTAAGGATTTGTCACCAACATCTATGACTGCTCCGTCAAATCCAGCAGCAGGACCCAAAACAACTTCTTGACGCTTTACACCCAGATTCTTGAAAACAACTTTCTCCAGTATTTCCATAGGAATTTTCCCAAAAGACAGTTTCGTTTTTTTGTTTTTCAAAGAAAACATAGTATAGCCGCTTCTAGTTTTCATTCTTAGCTGAGAGATAGCCTTACCTTAATCGAGGGATTGCTCTTTTAATTACTTTGACAATGATCAAGCCAACTATTATGGATATACCAGCTTGGACGAACAAGTCGCGTGCATATGAGATTAGGGCCAATGGATATCCCTTTATGAATATATTTATGAAAAAATATGTAGTGGCCATCAGAAAACCACCTATCACACAAAATACTACTTGTACTGCAAAGGGCTTTCCTTTAGATAATCCGGGAATTATTCCTTCAAGCCCATGAGCAAGAATAGATATAAACCAGCGGTCATATCCGATAAAAAAGTCTGCGGCTACCGAACCAATTATTCCAGTAAGCCCTCCAACTTTGTAACCAAACAAGAGCGCAGCGATAAATACAATTAGGTCTCCAATGTGAGTATATCCGCCAGTTGGCGAAGGAAATTTTAGAATGCTTATCATGACTGCATAGAGCGCTGATAATACAGCGACTACCGCAACCTCTACACTTGTTAAAATAGGCCCTTTCATTTTTTTAGCTAATGGTGAACTTGCTCCTAGTGCTGTACCTGCTGCTATAAGGCAAACACCCAGCAAAGTTCCTGTTGAAAAAATCTGGGAAACATTGTAACCGTATGTAAACGGTGTAATTATATTTGACAAAGCTAAAACACTTCCGATGAAGTTCAGGTAGCCTCCGGTTCGCGTGTAGCCTTTCCAGAAAGAATATGCTCCAGCGAATGTCAAGGTCGCGGCAGTTAGCCCTATGAAAATGCAGAGGCTCACGAATATTTTAACTTGAGAGTCCTCGATTTTTTGGAAAATGGGGAAACCCAAAGTGTAGAGGACAAACACAGCTTCAAAAACAGAGGAAACACCTATTATGAGCCCACCGAAAACTGATAGAGCATGTCCACGCTTTACCTGACCTGCTTCGCCCATTCCTTTCACCAATTAGTAAAGTTATGACTATACTATCTCTTATTTAATATTTTCCATCAAATTAGAGCGAAACTCTCAAGTCATCGAAGGCTCTCAAGACTTGTTTTCCACGTTTTGTTATGTTGAAGAATTTTTTCCCGTTTTTTGCGTAGCCTGCTATCAGTCCTTTTCTTGATAGTTCGTTTAGGTGTTGGTATATGGCTGCTCTTGTCATGGTTTTTCCCAGCTTTTTCCACAAGTCGTAGCCATACGTGTCTTTTCTGCTTATGATTCGTAGTATTTTTTCTTTTGTGCTTATTTCCAAGCCTATAACCGCTGTCTTCTGTTTTTTGGTCAGTGCTTGGAGTACGTCTGTGGCTTTTAATCCGCTTCCTGTGATGAGACAAACAACGCTGTCGTTGTTGCTGATTTTTCCGTCCTTGACAAGCTTTTTTACTGCTGCTATTGTGGCTGAGCTTGCTGGTTCAGCAAACATTCCTTCAAGTTTCGCCATCTGACGCTCTGCCGTGAAAATTTCGGAGTCAGAAACGGTTAAAGTTAAGCCTTTTGATTCCTTTATTGCATTTATTGCCAGCTCGCCTTGGAGTGGATTAGCTACTAAGACAGCAAGTGCACGAGTAAACGGCTTCGCAATTTTTATTGGTTCGGAACGGTTTTCTAACAACGTTTTGGCTATGGGTGCACATCCTTCAGGTTGCACTCCAATCATTTTCGGTAAGCCTTTTGTCATTCTGAGTTGTTTAAGTTCCTTGAAGCCCTTCCATATTGAATAGATTGTTCCTCCACCTCCCATAGCAACTATAAACCAGTCTGGAACACCGAACTGTTCATAGACTTCATAGGCAATTGTTTTCTGTGCTTCAATCACAAGGGGATTCAGTTCTGCCGTTGCTTGATACCAGCCAGTTTCGTCGCCTAAGGCTTCAGCTCTGCGTATCGAATCGTCAACTGTTTCTCCAAACTCTTCGATAACAGCGTCGTAAACAAGCATTTGAGCCAGTTTTCCAACATCAACAAACTTCGGCACGATTACGTGACAGATTAGTCCAGCCTTTGCGGAATAAGCAGCTAAAGAAGCACCTAAGTTTCCGTTCGTTGCACATATTAGCGTGTCATGTTTGAGGTCTATAGCATTTGAAGTTAGAAGTGCAGCGGCACGGTCTCTGAAAGAGTTTGTGGGGTTTCTGGTTTCATCCTTTAGATACAATTCTCTTAAGCCAAGTCTTTCAGCAAGTCTTTCCGCTTTACGTAGTGGTGTTCCGCCTTCACCCAAACTTACAACATGCTGCACTGGGGGGAGTAAGCTCCTGTATCTCCAAAAACGAAGCTTGCCAGAAAACTTGATTTCACGATTTTTAGGTAAATTGACCGCGTATCCTAATGCTCCTCCACATTTTTCACACTTGTCCTTTGGAGGATAAAATGGAAATTTTGAACCGCATTGAACACATTTAAGGGACATGATATTGCTCCGTATGATCAGTGTTTTCAGTTCCTTATTCTATTTTTGATTGAACAAGTTCTGAAACAGCTGAACCTCGATACACAGCATTCCAGCTGGCGTATCCAATCACAAAAATTCATAACATGTTTTGAATTAATATAGGGTTAGGTGAAAAAACCTGTTTAAGTTTAATCAAGATGCGGAACAGATTATCAAGAGTTATTTAGAGGATTTTAGGGATGAAATTTCAAGATTTGAAATTAAGCCTAAATATCTTCGAATGTTAATGTTTGATTTCGAACATTATCTTAGATTTTTCAGTATTAAACACGCAAATAAGCGTGGATCAAGTGTAGTTGAGAAAGTTGACACTAATGACGCTGTAAAGAAGTTTGGAAAACCCGAAAAATTTGTCAAATCGCAATTTAAAGACGCCAAAACGCTTAGTAGAGTTCAAAGCGCCTCGTTGAAGTTTGTGGAATGGATGGGAAAGAAACTTGAGGAGTTTAGAAGTCCCTTTGTACTTGATGCTGGATGTGGATGGGGAAGATCAGTCTTAAAGCTCCATGATTATTATAGCAAAGACTTTGAAATGGTAGGTGTAGATATCGATGAATTCTCTTTGAAGTATGGACGTAGCATAAATAAGCTTCTAAATGTTACAAAATCAAAAATTGAAAACCTGCCGTTTGCAAATAACAGTTTTGACATAGTTCTATGCAGCGGCGTTATTCATGAGATTAAGACATGGTCGGGTAGAAAAGAGGCTGTGAGAGAATTTTACGACACATTAAAGCCTAACGGAGCGCTTTGCATAATAGACGCATTCTCATCTAATCGTATTATAGACATAATCACTCGTATACTCCAACACGTGACGTCAAAAGTTGAATGGATATTTCCAAAGGCTCAGCTAGAGAAAATATTAAAAGAAAACAACTTTGCAATAATTCACGTTCAGAAAACACAATCTCGCCTATTTGGCACTATTGAAACTTACATAATTATCTCAATAAAAAGAAGTAGATAACTCATTTAGGGTTTCTTGGCTAAACCACAATGCCTTTTGAGATACTCATCTAGTTTTTCTCCCAGTGTCTTTCCAAGCAAACCTTGTCGAATGTTTGTGTATTCTTCGCGGAGCATGTCAAAGTGATAGGAGTTCCATTTTTTACCATTAACTAGTACAGTTTGTCTCATGACTCCTCCCTTTTTGAATCCGCATGTTTCAAGCGTTTTGTGGGCGCGGGTATTATACTCTACGCTCCAAGCTTCGCAACGTTCCATGTTCAGGAAGATGAAGCACATTTCAAGCAAGGCAACAGTGATCTGTTTTCCATATCCTTTGCTCCAGTACTCCTTCTTTCCAATGTAAGTGCCTATGTCTGCGTTCTTCACGTTGCTCCACTCTTCTTTGCGTATAACTGCTGTTCCAATAGGTTCGTTCGTATCAACGAGTTCAACGATGAAATGAACTTCCTTGTTTTCCTTCATCCACTTATCGTACTGCCTTTCAAGCTGCTCCATACTCACAAAATTCAGAGGCTTACTTCTTGAATACATCATCAGCTCAAAATCGTTCTCCCATTTATACAGAAGCTTCAAATCATCCTTTTCTACAGGTCTGAATCGTATGTCTCCAAGCTCAAACATTCAAATTACCGCGTATGATATACGTACACTTTTATTTAACTTCTCAGAACAGCCAAATCTTCAGTTGGAGACTAATAGATATATGAAAAAAGAGGAAGTTTACAGCAGGCTTCTCTACTCGACATACAGCACCGTTTGTTGCTTAAGAATGGGAAAACCTAAATGGAAGTTCATTGTTGAATAATGGCAAATTGAGAGTTGGTCATTATGAGCGAAGAGAAAGTGAAGGAAGACCCTGTTAAACTGCACAAGGATGCAAACGTGGTTTACGAGTTAGGCAAATACGAAGAAGCAAAAGAAAAATTTCTGCGAGCATCTGAACTCTACTTGAAAAAGAACAACTTCTTCGATGCTTCGTCCATGCTTTACAAAGCTGGCGAATGCGACTATATGCTTAAAGATTACAAAATAGCTGTTGAAAATTTCCTGAAATCCGCTGATTTATCCTTCGATAAAGGCTTTGATAGATTTGGAGTGAGCGCACTGGAATATGCAAGAGACTGCTACAAAGCATTGAAAAACAAAGAGAAAGCGAAAGAAACGGAAAAGAAGATAAAAGAAGTGAAAGCAAAACTGGCTGAATCATTCTAGAAAGGGAGTTCATCCCTCAAACTCTTTTTGTTAAGCTTCTAAAAAATAACGTTTATTTTCTAAGCGACAACTCTAAACTCTAGAGCAAATTAAAGGTTAATGTCATGCCTACGTCCTTTAAAGCCTTAGCAGATCTTTGCGAAGAACTGGAAGCCACAACCAAAAGGCTTCGTATGATAGACCTTGTTTCAGATTTCTTAAACAATTTGGAAGCAGAAGAGATTGAACCCGCTGTGTCTATGATTCTTGGGCGATCTTTTCCAAAATGGAGTCAGCAAACTCTTGATGTGAGCTGGGCAACCTTGACTGGAATCATAAGACGCCTAACGAAAGCCGACTGGAAGGTTTTCACGGAAGCTTTTGGCAAGACTGGTGACGTAGGTTCAGCCACAAAGGTACTCTTTGAAAGCAGTAAAATTGACAAGCAGTCAACACTTTTTGAGAGAAAGCTAACAATATTGGAGGTTAAACGCGGTTTTGAAGCCATTGCGCAACCCGCTGGATCAGGATCTAGGGAGAAAAAAGAGAGGCTCATAGAAGCTCTATTAAGTCTAGCTTCATCCCTTGAAGCAAAATACTTGATTAAAATATTCATAGGTGAAATGCGAACTGGCTTCTACGAGGGATTAATGGAGCAAGCAGTCTCCAAAGCCTTCCAAATTCCGCTGGAAATCGTGCAAAAAGCAACCATGACCATTGGTGATGTGGGAGATGTTGCAGCCATGGCAAAAAACCAAGGGAAAGAGGCACTGTTGAAGGTTGGGTTTAGGGTTTTTAGACCTGTTGGGCTTATGTTGGCTCAGACTGCAAGTGATGTTGCTGAGGCGTTGAAGGAACATGGTGGCGAAACAGCCTTCGAGCACAAACTGGATGGAGCAAGAGTTCAAATTCACAAACGTGAAAATGATGTGAAGATTTTCAGTAGAAGACTAACAGACGTAACGCCGAGTCTACCAGAAATCGTACAAATGGTTCGAAAGAACGTGAAAGCAGAAAAAGCAATTTTGGAAGGCGAAGTTATCGCTGTTAATAGCCAAGGCCACCCCATTCCATTTCAACACGTAATGCGAAGATTCAAAAGAGTTCACGCAATAGAAGACATGATTAAAAAAATCCCCGTCAAACTGTATCTGTTTGACCTTTTATATCTTAATGGAGAAAGCCTGATTTCTCTTCCGTACACACAACGAAGGCAAATCTTAGCTGACCACACTGGAGAAATACAGTTAACAAAACAGTTGGTTACAGACAAGATGGAAGAGGCTGAACGATTCTTGAAAGAAGCAATGGATGCTGGTCATGAAGGGCTTGTGGCTAAGAAACTTGACGGTGAATACACGCCTGGCATACGCGGAAAACGTTGGCTTAAGATAAAGCCTGTTCTCAAACCCTTAGATTTGGTTATTGTTGCTGCTGAATATGGTTATGGAAGAAGACATGAGTGGCTTTCAGATTATTACTTGGCTGCTCGCGATGCTGAAACAGGTGAGTTCTTAATGGTTGGCAAGACCTTCAAGGGTTTGACAGATGTGGAGATTATCGAAATGACACGGCGGCTTAAGGAACTTGCCATAGAAGAAGAGCACAGAAGAGTTGTTGTGGTTCCTAAAATAGTTGTTGAGGTATTATACAATGAGATTCAGAGGAGCCCAAAATACAAGTGTAGTATGGCTTTGCGTTTTGCAAGGATAAACCGCATAAGAGAAGATAAGGCTGCTGAAGAGGCAGACACTATACAAATGGTCAGAGAAATTTACGAGAAGCAGTTTCTGAAAAAAGGTAGATATAAAGTCAGCTGATAAGGTTTGATAAAAGTCTTATTTTTGTTGTTGCCGTCTAATTATTTCCGTTTTCGAAGGAACAGTAAACCGTCTTTTTCGCAGACATATTCCAAGCCTACTTCAAGCAGCTCTTTAATCTCCTCTGGTGTGTTAGCGGTTTTAACGCTTTAGAGGTGAGTCTCAAGCCGTGTTCATGAGTGCCCTTTTTTAACACAGAAACCTAGCAGAATCTGTGAAGTCGGAGCTGGAAGAATGAGTAATGCCTTGTCCGTAATTGCATTTGTGGTTGTGTGTGGAGTTTTTGCTTCACCACCACAACTGCCAATCGTTTCAGTATCCGAAGTAGCTGGCGTGCTCTTAGGATGTGGGACGACTACTTTTAAGCCGAGCGTTAAGCTGTGGGTTGAAATCTCTCGGAGTCCACCAAAATATGTCGGATGGGGTTGGAACCGTGAATGTGCGGTATAAAATATGCCCTAACAGGCTTGTAGAGAACAGAAAAAGAGGGATTTGCGGGAGAGATCTTTACTTGTGAACTGTAACGTTTATAACGGTCTAATTAACAGAATTTCTATGCGGTGCCGGGGTGGCCGAACGGTTCAGGCGGCAGCCTGCAGAGCTGCTATATGTGGGTTCAATTCCCATCCCCGGCTCCTCAATACTACCTGCTAAAATTTGCATTGAATGGGGTCACTGGTTTCCTAAATGGTGAGAAAGTTCTCACAGTTACGGATGACACTTGTACGAGCGGACAAGTTGGACTGCGTGAACAAAGAGCTGATGTTTTCTTCGACAATTTCACGGTTTACTCTCTACCATAAAACAGGAACCAAACCTCAACCATCACTTTCATGTAAGTTAGGCTATTAGAGAGTTAATACAAGCTTTATTCTAAAAATCTGAAAAATAGGCTTAAAATAGTGTCGATAAACGCACTTTTTCTAAAAAATAGACTATTATTCTCTTCATCCATAGAAAAAGGGGGTTTCAAATAGTCTATAAAGCTCGGAAAACGCTTAGATTATATGTTTGTTCTTATCTCTGTCTTAATTTTTTTATCTTCAACATTACAATAGGTTCACTACTTAGAGCAAATTGTTTGTTGATAATCCATTCAAAGATTTCTTCACAGTCATTAAAGCAAAACATATTACATTCCTAACGAATATCAAGAGTTGGTAGATACTGTTTGGCTGTTCCATACATTGACAAGAAGATTGCGAAGGAAAAAATTGGAAGGCTTGTTGAGAACTATAAAAAAAGTTTTGAGAGAAAATAGAGTCAGTAAATACAATGAGAAGATGACTAAGAAGTTCACTCCTAAGAAAGTATGGAAGAGAATCTTTGAAAAAACTTTAGTGTGTCCTCAAGTGGTTCTTCTAAGCATATTGTCATAATCTTAGATAAAGACCAATATGGAGATATTGAATGTCTGAAGTGTGACGTTTTAGTAGGTCACTACACAAAGAAGGAAATGAAAGAAATAGGCTATGATTCCTAAGACTTAGTTTCTATTTTGTTTTCTAATTCATAACATTCTAGTCATACTTCCGTGGCATGTAAACGTTGGAAGAGGTGATAGAATGAAATTGTCAAAAGGAGATAAAATACTGATGCTTATTGGCTTAACGATTATCTTAACCATGGGGTTACTGTATCTTAGCATATACGCAACAAATCCATGGATGAAACCAGTGATAAGCTTTGGTTGGGTCGAAATTACGTATTTGATTACCATTGGCATATTTTCAACAAGTCTACTGGCGACTGTCTATTGTGTAAGATGGTATCTTAGAAAACTCAAGAACACAATGAAAGATGCAATCAAAGAAGGAATAGTTGAAGCAGAAAAAGAAAAGGTAAAAGAAAAGCGATAGGCATGTTTAGTTCCTATTTTGTTTAAGTTTCTAAATGTAAGAATAGCGAAAAGCTTATAGTCCAACATATGGACTAATTACAAATTAAAGAGAGGTGAAACTTATGACAGCCTATCGTAAAAGAAAGGGTAAAGACACATGGCATTGGTGCAAGAATTGCTCCAACTATCCAACGTCAGACTATGACGAGAAAACTGTCTATACTGGAAGACCTAGCTATGGCGAACTCTGCAATGAATGTAGGGCGAAAGAAAAAGCGAACGGTTGTAAACAATAGAATTCAGCTTAACTTCTCTTTTTTCTAAGCTCAGAAATAGCCTTTTCTATTGCATGGCTTAAACTAGCGAACTCTCTTTTCTCAATCATTTCGGTTTAGCCGAACCAGTCTCCTATCACATATAACAAACAAATTGTATAGATGGCTTGCTTTCTCGCCTTAGAGAGTAAATCGTCAAAGGTTATCGGCTTTATGTTTTTGAATGTTATGTCTTTTGAATAGTGTAAATGCGGTTTGGAGTGTTCTGAGTCTCCTTGTTCATGTAGCCAGAATAGACCATGGCTTAACCCATTACGTAAGTTATAGTCAATATCGCTCAGTGCGTCAGTCTTCCTTATTCCCAATTCTTTGAAGCCTTTCAACAATTTTCCTAATGTGGTTTTGCTGTTTATCTTTTCTTTCTTCCCTTTAACTTCATAATGAATTGGGAGTTTCATTATAAATAACAAGAAGGCTCTAAATGCCTCAATGTTTTGTAAAAAAACAAACACGCTTTCGGAATAGAACAGATAATTCAAGTCCGTTTTGGTCATTCCATATGGCTTGTTTAATTCTATAAACTTCCTTTGTCTCTCCTTGTCACTATACATGCTTGAGAACTTGTTGAAAGCATCGGTTACTTTTCTCACATTCTTAATGACATACTCAGAGTTCACTCTTCCTTCTTCTCCTTTCTTTACTTTTAATTCAGAACGAAGATAACCCTTTTTATCTAAATCCACTATCATGTCATAAAAATAGTCAGCAAGTTGATAACATAGAATTTGTTCTTCTTTCGGTAACTCTTTGCAAAATTTATCTATCCAAGACATCTTTTCACTTTCCTTTATTGCTCTAACCTAATTTTCTATTTGGTTTTATCTAAAGATTGAAATAAACCTTTTCTGCATTTTTTTAAATGTAAGAAATGCGGAAAACTTGTAGCAGAACCGAAAGAACTAATTAGAATCAGCAAAAGAATCGACAAGTAGGTGATTGAATGGAGAAAGAAGAAATCCTGAATTGGAGCGAGAAATATGATAAGGATTACCCAGAGGACACACAAAAAGAAAAGAAACTAGGTGATAAACTGAGAGCCTCTAAGAAACTGATAAAAGCTGACTTAATTGAGATAATTGAGTGGAAATTTGAAGGCTTAGAAGGAAGAAAGAAGAGAATATTAAACCTTGTTGCAGACATCGATGAGCAGGTCCTAAAGAGAGTTTCTAGTCTTGTTTTCAGCCTAAATACACATCAAGACATATACAGAATCAGACTCCTTTGCATATTTAATGGCATAGGAGGAGCCGTCGCAAGCACTATACTAACCTTCTATGATCCCGACAATTACGGAGTATTCGATTTTCATGTGTGGAATGAAGTTTTTGGTGACGAAAAGATTCAATATACTGCCAAGAATTACATTAGGTTACTTTCCAGATTGAGGGAAATGGCAACGAGATACGATCTCCAAACAAGAACTGTTGAAAAAGCATTCTTCAAGAAAAATATAGATGAAGTAAATAGCAGAACCAAAAGAACTTATTAGGATTTTAAGAAAAGCCTAAATGCCAAAAATCTGCAATTATTTTGTGTTCTAAACTGGGATTTCAATGGTTGAAAATTTAAAGAAATTGTTAGAGGAAATTAACAAAAGCAATGAATTGACTCTATTCTTTACGAACCTTTGGAAAGAGGATCCGACTCGAGCAAGACTCTTCTTTCTTCACAGAGAGCAACTGTTCCCTTTTGAGGAAAAAGTCATTATCCCTTACATTTTTTGGTCAAATGTGCAAGAAGAGAGGGAGAGAAAAAGCATACTGGATATCACCACAGAGCTAGAAGAGATAAAGAGACAACAAGCTTGGAGCAAACTAGGTTTTGAAAAATTACTGAATGGGATCAAAGACCTCATTGCTTACGGTGCAATCAAAGTTATTCGTGAAAATGACAGTATCAAAAAACTGGTTTTAGACGAAGTATTCTCGTTTAGAAAGATGAAAGAAAATTTGGGAGACTATAAGCAAATTAATTTTGATGTTCTAAAAAAGGAAGAAATTGAAAGTATCCCAGAGTTGGATTCTATTGTGAAAGCCAGTTTTGCGAGATTTATGAAAACTTTTGACCCTCTAAAGCTTATAGAAGCTCTTTCCTCAACTTCTGGAATCACAAGCACCTTGCCATTAATGGGTATTCCTTATTTGAATAAAATACTTGAAATTACTGACATGAATTTTGACGAATATACGGATATAATCAATGAACTCTATGTTCTCAAACTGATCGCCAATTCTCAGACGTTGTTCTGGTGTGAACATTGCCTAGATACTCCTCAAATCTTTATTACTACTTCTAGAATTGACCCTGATCACTTGAAAATGAAATGCTTGAAATGTAAAAAACAAATGTTAGTTAGTTCTATTTACAACATTGATAATTCACTAAAAGAATGCATTTTGTTTAAAGATGGTCTGCTTGCTGTTGCACTAGGATGGCTTTTTGATCAAAAGAAGATTAAATGGGATTTTTCTGTACATAACAAGTATGAAAATGATTTCATTTGTGAAACAAAGAATGGAAAGATTCTTTTTGAGTGCAAGATGCATTTCATTCCTAAAGATGAACGTTCCTTTGAAGGTCAACTACAACAAGATCTGAATCTGCTAATAACCCATGTTCAAACTCTATTAAAGGAAGGCCACTCATTTAAACAAAGTTTATCTTGTTTATAACTATGATTTGGAGGATTATTCTGATGAAGTAAAAAGAATTCTAAATCTTCCCAGATTGAGAAAAGGTATCGCTCGATATAAAATAAGAACCATTGGTTTTCCAGATGTCACTTCACTTCTAGAAGAAGAGAGTATTGGTAATCAAGCTTTTCATTGAACAGGACAGTATAGGACCTAAAAGTCAAAGTCCTTATTCCCATATATGAATCGTTAGAAGTTTATCTCCAAATTACTACACCTTCTATGAAATATGAAAAGAACCTATGGTGTGGGGATGTCTGCAACTCCCAAGAAGTCAAGACATTCGATTGTATCTTTGATAAGCTTCTCAGCCCTTGTTGGGTCTATTGCAGCAAAAGGGTCGTGAGCACACTTATTCCTCTCTTTCCTTACTTCATCGACTTTGCCATACATTGAGGAGTCAAATATACCGAAATCGAAGAGGAGCCTAAGAATCTGGAACAATCTTAAATTAATTATTTCGTTCTTAATTTTGTTGCCAGTAATCTGTTTGAGCGTCCTCGAACCAAAATGCTCAAGGAATGCACCCGACAAAACGATTCCTTTCCACCACTCTTCCTTTTCTATCGTATCTCTCAAAATGTCACGAGGGGATTTCTTCAGAGACGTTTCTATGCCACGCTTTAGGTCTTCCACTAAAAACTCTGATAAAATCAACTGAGATTTGTCCAGCACCCACTTGAGTTTCTCCTTCTCGCAAGGGTATCGCTCCACTCATTTCAATCACAATCCTTTTAACTCATGTTTATCCACAAGACTTCATAAAAGTTGCGTGGATATAACTTTCCACTGCCTTTTTTTATTTCAGAAAATAGTGCTGGGTATTCGTCTTTAACCGTCTCAGTTGCATATTCTCGTAAGGCTTGTATTTTCTGACTTTTGATATCAAAAATAACCGATTGAAGCAGATACCTAAATGAACGCTATTTGGAAAATTTATTCAACGTTCATTTTGATTCAAATAGTATCTACATCTAACTGTTAATAAAAACGATAGGAAAACATAGCTAGGCTAACAGCGATGACTCCTCCCCTACTTACTTCAGCGCGTGCGCTTTTGAAGGGACACCTACAATGGCAATTCCAGCACCTATCGCCCAACATATCAAAATCATGGAAAAGAACATGATTGGCACAGTGCTGTATAAGCCTGGTTGGTCCCTCTGAACAACGAACTGCCAAGTATTCTCCCAGAATTTATAAAAAGCAAGGAAACTAAAACCACCCAGAAATATTCTGGCAATTTTCCAAATTCTCTCGGATCTTCTGTATCTTGACCGTACCCGCAAAAGTCCAACAAATGCAAGCACCAGTAACATAGATACTAATAGATACCAAAGCCAAAACACTAACTCGAATCCAAAGAACCAAAATTGAGATAAAACTAATACCCAGAAAAACACAATCATGACATCTCCCCATGTAGTGAGCATTATATGGAGGTTTTGCTCATACGGCTCATTGTTTAGTGGCGAAAGGGCAACCCATAAGAGAGCAGACATACTGATAGTCGTCCCGGCAAGCCAAAAGAAATAGAGAAATTGATATGGAATTACCAAGTTACCTAACTCTGCATCAAAGTGATACCCAAATAATCTCACTGTCATGAAATCCGCTGCGGAGGCAAGACCAAGACAAAGCAGAATGTAGATTATAGCGATCTTGGCAAAGAGACGTCGGTTCCTAGGCAATTCTATAGTTCTCTGCCACAGTCTTAGAGGCCAACAAAACCAATAGAAAACGAACCCAAAAACTGGGATTACTGATGCTAGTATGAATAACTGCCACCTCACACGTGAGGCCCATGCAAACAACAGACTTTCAAGCATAAAAAAAGTGCATAAGAAGTAAATCACAAAAACTGCTGGAACGGTTATATCACTCTGCCCATCTGACTTGTCCACCATGGCTATCTCCATAAAGTATTTGAACACCTCAATCATAAATCTATCCCATGACAATTCTTGTCCAAAGAAGTCGACGAATAGAACTTGTCGCCGTGGTCCTAATACTTGCAATATTAACATTTATCAGTCTCCTCATTGTACCAATGCCTGTACCTTACATACACAAATACATCAGTACAGGAAGGATCGTACCATTCTCTTACGAAGCTGGCCCAAATTGCACTCTGCAACAACCAATACCGGTCTCTGGCCCTAACGATTTTTTAGTTCATTATGATTCGAGTTCTTTCAATGGATGCAAACTGGTGACTCTTAGAAACCGGATTGAGGAAGATATTCTTGTGACCTTCCTTTTCATAGATAGCACAGGTCTCTCTGATTTGACGGAGTTGATCCTCCTTTTTAGAGACAGCTCGCACAGTCAAATCTTGGTTGATAATAGCACCATTGTTCAAGATGAAAATATTGCATTAGAAATGTCCGGACTTGGACATGCTGACATTTGGATATATCTCAAAGCCGATTCCAACGGTAAGTTGGTTCTATCTTTCGAGTTCTTAATCGTAACCATTAATTCAAAGCAAGTATATTCGGACATGGTGGTATTCACGATCTTCTTTTAGCGCAAAGCAATTTCCTTTATAGCAAGTTTAACGGCTAAAAGATTATAGAGAATACGCAGTATGCATATCAGAAACAATAGAAGAGAACTGCAACTTCTGCTTCCAGAGATATATGCATACTGCATACGAAAACAGAAGATGCGGTAGAAGCTATTCCAAGACACTTTCCTTTTTCCAGACTTTACATCGTCTTTGTGTGTGTAGATTCAAAAATCCGACTGATTCCTGAATCTGTTAACTATGTGATGTCTCCAGCTCGTTTTCCAGTTCTGGCTACTTACAAGAATCATTTTCTAATTGTAACTGGCGGGGCAATAACTATTCTATTCTCGACAGTTGGTTTCGTGATAGGAGAAATTGACAGAACATTATTCATTTCTCTTCTTACAATATCTATCACAGCAATGTTGACGTTAATTAATATAGTCAGTAAAAGATTGTGAAATGTGGAAAAGTTATAGCAGAACCAAAAGAATTAATTAGAATCACAATATTGCAAAATCTTAGGAATCATAGGTCATTTATTCAGGACCTGATATTAGCTCAGTGAACGAGGGTTGTAGAGTTGCACATTAGAACAGTTGCAACCATTCTGGTGTTGTTCGTCTTAGCATTGCTCATCCTAAACAAATTCCTCTTAAAGTCAGGATGGATATGGCTGATATCCATTGCCCTGATTATCATGGCAGTCATAGTTTATTTCATCCCTCGACTGAGGAAATGACACACTTTCAGATGGATACAGTTGAGATCTCAACAACTGTAAAATCTTAGAGATTATAACATTAATATTCAATTGAAGTTTCTTCCACAAATCATAAAAACTGAAGCAGAAGACATAATAGATGATGAATTATGTTTGAAGGCGAAAAGACTCGAGTTTTCTGGTGGGGTTTAATAATCTTCGGTCTCGCTATTGTCGAATTATTCTGTGTTGTTTGGTATACGTTTGCACTCAACTACGGTTATTGGTACTCTTCGTATGGTTGGCGATTTGCTACTCCATGGATTTTCGGAGGGGTTGTTTTCTTGCTTATTGGGTTCTACATGATGAAGTCTGGTGTAAAAAAGGAAAAAGAAAGTGAAACTTGAGTTAGCCCTAACCAATTGTGAAGTTTTCTTTCTATGAAGCCTATAGAATGTTTATGAACTAATATTTAGAAAAAGTTATAGCAGAACCAAAGGAACTAGCTAGAATAACAAAGAAGAAAAAAACAAGTGGTTTTTAAAATGGTTATTTCGTTTAGTGTTAAGCGAGTTCGTGATTTCTTGTTTTCCAATGGATTTGTCTATACATTCAGAACACGAAAGCGTAAGCGTGTGGGTAAAGACTGGATAAGAAAGAGAAAAAGATCCAAACTAAAGATGGCGGATGTGTATATCGAATTCGTTAAGCAAGTGAAAAGTGGAAAAGAACTAGAACCATACGTACAAAACAGTGGATTCGCAACTTTGCAAGAATGGAACACAGAAATCCACAAGCTACACAAAAAACTCGGAACACCCAATGGATGGTTATACAAAGTAACAATACTACACTAAACCACACTTTTTCACAATTCTATTAGGTTTCATTTTTGTATCAACAGCATGGTTCTTCTCTGGCTTCAGAGGAACCCTTCAAAATTTATTACACCCATGGGCGTGGGTATTATCATTTATTGGGATTATCCTTACAATTATAGGATTTCTAAGCAGGACTGAACGCACAAAAAAGAAGGATTAATCAGAATAAGTGGAAAGGCTTGATGCTGGTGCATATGCTTCTTTTAGAAGTCAAGTATATGCCTACCCAACCAGCAAAAAAACCCTACAAAAAGAAATGCGGAAAAGTTATAGTAGGATCAAAAGAACTAATCTAGTCAAGAATTTCGCTATTGACGAATAGGTCATTTAACAGGAGAGTGGAGAAACGCTAATTATTCCCTGTCTTCAATAGTACAATAGAGATAAGATGAAGATAGAAATTGTTGCAATAGTCATCGTTGCTTTGTTCTTAACATCAATTTCTCAGGCTGTCACCAAGATTTCTGGTATAAGAGATTTCTCTGTTAAGGGTGACCTTGCCGAAACAACGTATGACGCAAGTGTAGGTGGATGGGCTGTATTACTAGAGATGAACGAGTTTCCTGAAGGATGGTCCGACTTGCCCGTTGAGTTCATAAATTCTGAAAGAATGCAAACAGCTCTACTCAGCTTAGGCTGGCAAAGTGACCATATATACGTTGTACATGACAATCTCACTATCTCAGTTGTACAGGAAACAGTCGAATGGTTAGTTAACAACACAGACTCCGATATCGCCCTGTTATACATATTTACACATGGAATGTGGATGCGTAACGTTCTTCTGTGGAATGGTTGGTTTCCTGCTGAGTGGGAAAAACTGAATACGTCAAAAAAGATTCTTATGGTTGATACTTGTTCTGCAGAAGAATTTATTGAACCCATCAAAAATGACCCATCACCTCACATCTCCTTAGCTTGTTGCTCCGCAGATGAGGTTTCTTGGGCTGGTCTTGAAGAAGAAGGGCTTCCAATAATAGGAAGTGTCTGGAACTACTATTTCACAAACGCATTGTGCAATTCAACTGCAGATTTGGATAGCAATGGATTTGTCTCAATTGAGGAAGCCTTCAATTTTTCAACACCCTTAGTACAACAATATATGAATGAAACCGTTTTTGCTGTTCCAGAGTTCTTGGAATCATATCATGACATCGGAATTTATCCAGAAAATGATGCTTATCCTCACCCTGTAATGGATGACGGATATCCAGATCAACTTGTAATTCCAGAATTCCCATCATTCCTTATCATGCCATTATTCATGTTGGCAACACTACTAGTAATCATAATGTACAGGAAAAATAGCAAAGTCTGCCAATCTTAGTCTACAACTGATGTAGTCTGTTAGATTGAAATTTCTTCCACAAGTCATAAAAACTGAAGCAGCAGAATAACAAATGATGTGACATGAATAGAAAACTTGTTTTGATAATGATTTTAATTGCTGTTACGGCTATGCTAATTATAGCACCAAATTTGCGAAAAATATCTGCTTCGCCTTATGTGAACGTAGATGTCGAAACAGCCTACAATATGATAACGAACGGCAGTTATCCTGACCTTGTAGTTTTGGATGTTAGAACTCAGAGTGAGTATGATGATGGGCATATTTACAGAGCTGTCTGGATACCTCATACAGAATTGAAGGTGAGAATTGCGGAGCTGGAAGGACATGAAGATCATGAGATTATAGTATATTGCAGATCTGGAGCCAGGAGCCTAAATGCATCCCAAACTCTGGACTCGTTAAATTTCACAAAGGTATTCAACATGTTAGGGGGAATGCTTGCGTGGGAGGCTGCTGGCTATCCAGTTTGGACAGCAACTATCCACAACGTCAACACAACCTTCAACTACGACACCATCCAGGCAGCAATAGATGCCCCTCAAACTCTGAATGGGCACACAATATTCGTTGATGAAGGAACCTACTACGAGCATTTGGTTGTGAACAAGTCTCTGTCGCTGATTGGGGAGGATAGATTCAGCACTATTATTGACGGAAACTGTACGGGAAATGTAATCATCATAACAGCAAACAACGTCAAAATCACTGGCTTCACTGTGCAAAGAAGTGGAAAAGTTTGGACGATTGATAATCGCTCGTATGGCATCTGCTTTCAGTGGGGTGTCAGTAGCAGCAATGTAAGTTACAATGTCATAACAGACAACCTTAAAGGAATTTGGCTCTACAATTCAAATGCAAACACTATTTCTGGGAACAACATAACAAACAATGTTAATGAGGGCATCGTTCTCGACTTTTCTTCAAACGATAACAATGTATATGGAAACACGATAACAAACAACCGTGTCGGCATTGGGGGCTGGAATTCTTCAACGAACAGTATATATGGAAACGACATAACAAACAACGAGGTAGGTGTCGGACTTATTTATTTTTCAAATAATAACAGTATATATGGAAACGACATAACAAACAACGAGAACGGAATTGTGTTTGAGCAGTGTTTGGACAATAGCATATATGAAAACAACATAATAGCAAACGATTACGATAGTATCGGGCTCTACGAGTCTTCTTTAAACAACACTATTTATGAAAACAACATAAGAGACAGCAACGATTCTGGTATCACACTCGTCAATTCCAATACAAACAATGTTTATGGAAATAACATAACAAACAACTACAAGGGCGTTAAGATTTGGTTTTCTTCAAACAACACAATTTATGGAAACAACATAACAAACAACGAGATGGGGTTGGATGTCGAATTTTCTTCAAACAACAACATGCGCCATAATAATTTCGTAGATAACACGCATCAAGTGTCTATCATTGGGTCTGGCTATGCTAACTTTTGGGATAACGGGTTAGAAGGTAATTATTGGAGTGACTACAACAGGACTGATGCAAACCATGACGGAATAGGCGACACACCACGCATCATAGATGCAAACAATACAGACAACTATCCTCTTAAGGGCATGTTCTCTGACTTCAAGGTGGTTACTTGGGGAGAAGAAACCTATCATGTGAATGTTATTAGCAATTCTACAATTTCAGACTTTGATTTTGAAGCAGTGATTGTAATTGGTGAACCTGACGTAAAGAAGAGAATCAAGTTTAATGTTACAGGTGAAAATGATACTGCTGGCTTCTGTAGAATCTGCATTCCGAAAGCTTTGATGAATGAGACGTACAAAGTCCTTGTTAACGGGATTGAGATCCTACCAGCTCCGTTGCCATTGCCATGCTCTAACAACACACATACCTATCTATACTTCACCTACAACCATTCAACACAAGAAGTAATTATAATCCCAGAGTTTCCATCATTCCTTATTCTACCACTTTTCATGATAGCAACACTACTAACAGTCATAGTGTATAGAAGAAAACATCAAACTCGGGATAAAAAGAGAGAAGTTTAGCTTTGTTGTTTCCTTCTATGAAGTCTATAGAATGTTTGTGGGTTCAGTTCGAGGTATAGGGTTACGAGAATAATCTTCTTATTTTTCAACTTATGGAAACACTTATTTTTGTACATGGAGTTCCTGTTAGATATGAGAAGACGAGTCTTTTCCAGAGTCAAAGGTACTAAAGATGATGAAAAGGAAAGCAAGATGACAGCAGAAAATGTTGAAAACAAAATACGAAAATGGCTTCTTGATGAAGGATATGATGTCAAAAAAATCAATGACCCGAGGAGTCATTTCAGCTACAGTTTCACTCGTGCCGGAGACCTCCATTTCTTTGTCTTACAGCTGAAAAACAAGATTGATTCTATTATAGTGTTCCTTTTCCTCGGTTTTGGAAAAGAGGGTACTGGAACATTCTCAAGTATGAGTGATGATAAAAGAGAGAAAATTCGAGAGAATATTATTGTCGACCTAGCAACCATAGGCTGCGAATATGCTTTTCTTCCTAAAGAGGCGCCTAACAGAATAAGGCTTTCAAAGATTATATATTATGATGGTCTTTCAAAGCATAATTTCTTTGAGTCAATAGGTCTTGTCAGAAGAGGCTTTCTGCTAGTGAGCTGTATTCTCCGTAGAGAGCTAGGTATATCACCAATTAGAAAGACAAGATCAACCCGTTACATAGATTGAGCGGCAGAGTACGAACGAGAGATAGAATACAAATATCAAATATAACAATACACTAATACCAAGCACTTCTTTCCTGTGTGAATATTTCTTTCTATGAACCCCTAGAATGTTTGTGAATTCGAAATAGAAAAAAGGGGAGTGTTTGAGGTTCATTCTGTCGTATTCTCGGTGAATCTTTCCATTAATCAAGTATTCTTGATCCTTTTGACAGCAGAATAAACTCACGCTATTGTCCAGCGCATTGGTTAACTGTTTATTTTTCGAACCAGTCTGAGATTTTCGCTTCCAGTTTTTGCTCCAGTTTTATACCCATTGGAGCGAATGTTTGTTCTAAAGCGGTTGTCATGTTTCTAATGTAGTCTTCCACCTTGATTTCCTTCAAACTTTCTACATGCTCCACAGGTTTTACAGTGAACGTTTTGCCTTTATAGCTAAATGGTTTAACCTTGATGAAACGCACCGTGTCACCTCTGCCAACTTTTTTCCCTGTTTCCAAAAGCTGGACAGCACACTGGTATGGTTGCGGGGTCACCTTCACATCTGTTTCCATACGCTCCTTCGGATCAAAATACAGCTTTATCGAATACACCAAATCTTCAAGCTGAATTCGACGCTTCTTAAGCTCACCTATTGCATGCTGAGCAACCCTGACTATTCTTTTCTTTGCTAACTCGTATTCTTCAGAGGTTCCTACATGGCTTAATTCTTTAACACAGTTTTGAAACACGTTTTGAATGAAGTTTGGCGAGTTGGATTTTATGGCTGTGAGTCCCTTAATGTCAGGTTCTCCATCTGGTAAAATGCCAAAATAAGCCTTTTTTGCTGCTGGAAGAACGCAAAGCGAATACTGTTTGTCTATGGATAGGTCAAGTTTTAGTTTTTCCTTAACTGTTTTTGTCAGCCATTCCACATGAGCTTGTTGCGGATTGTCTAGAAAAATGGAGTCTGTATCACCGTAAGTGGGATGAAGCCCTTTCGCTTCAGCCATGTCCCAAGTAGTTTGCAACGCCCAACGTCCATAACCAGTAATGCACTCAGCCAGCGGCGGGCATGCAAGCCCGTGAATCCTTACAGTCACGCCGTAACTGGAAACGCTGATCAACTTCAAAAGCGTCACCAAAGCTTCCGCGTTTTTTCTTTCTTCTTCCGAGACCAACGTGTTTTTGGAAAGAGGCTTGAACCAGTGTATGCGAAGGTCTTTCAACGCGCCGACAAGAACGGAGTAGAAGCCTCTTCTCTTCTTGCAGACCCAATTTTGTGCGCACTCGTTAATTCGGTTCACTCTGCATTCTTCGTGTGGACAGTTCACGGTTCCGTAGGAAAGATTGTAGCTGTCAATGAGGCTTGGGTATAGGCTTTCAAAATCGCAGACGACTGTGTTGAAGTACACCCCTGCTTTCGGCTGAACAGTCAACGCGCCTGGAACCCTGTGTGTTTCTAATCCTCTACGCAGTTCTCTCGATGTAGGAATCAAAACACTGTTTTTTCTCAGGTAAGTGTAAATCACGGATTTCAACCAGTCGCTTACTCTTCGGCTTTGATAAGCCTCAGTAACCGGAATGTTCGCTATTCTCGCCAACGTGAACGTATTATGAAGAAAATCAAGGCTAGCTTCCTTCAAACCCAAAAGTTCAGGCTCAATTCGCGGTACAGGTTGATGGAGAAGGCTGAACCAATGTTTAATCTGCGCGTATTTTTGCGGGTCCGCGGTCTTTGTGTATGCGAACGTTTTTTCAAATTTGTTCTCAAGCTCTTCTGACACGTTGGTTAGCAAAACTGGCTGGGTTTCTACTATCGTATACGGTGCACCAAAGACTAGGTTATGATCGTAGACGTAGCTTCGAGTGTACTCTATTTCGGTCTCCCATACTTTTTCAAATGTCTTACTGGCCCTTCTTAAAGCATCTGAAGTGTAGACCGTGACTTTGGTTAATTCTTTCAGTTCATCCGTGAATAATTCACGTTTCTTTACAACTTCTACCTCGCCGTGAAGACTTTGGACTCCTTCTTCATCACTTTTGGACAGTGGATGTGAAAGAAAGAAGTATGGTTTGTAGTCTGAGTCTCTTATCTCCAGTGTTTCCTTTGCTTGAGCATGATAGAATCTGAGTGTAATGATTCTTCCTTCGGTTTTTGCTTCGAGCAGGTAATAGAAATCCAATGTCGTCTTTCACTAAGATTGAAATTGAAACTTTTCTACATAACTGTTTCTGAAAATAAAAAAGGAAATGCAGCAAATGTCTCCTTTTAGAGGAGAGGTAACAGCGCACTAGCTATCTAATTTTCAGGCCAAGCTTTAGATTTAAGACGTAGAACAAAAATCGCTTCACAAGGTTGCAACGAGTTGGATTCTGAAGTGAATGTCTTCGAATTTCTATCGGCTGCACTTAGAAGCTAGAAGGTCAGGTTTTCGCGTTTTTCTGTGGGGTTTTTTGTTGTGTTTACTGCGTTTTAGGGATAGTTCTTCTAGTGAAGTTGCTTTACGGAGTTCTTGCATGTACCAGTTTCCGTTACGGGACCGGCTTAACCCAGAGGCAATGCCGAAGAGTATGAGGGTGAAACCACTTACTGTCAGTACCAAACCTAGAACTGCTCCGGCAAGAGGCTCCGTGTGGTATGGGATGAACAGGAACCATTCTGGGTTTCCAGCTAGACTTCAGGTTTCCAGTATGCCGCCTACAAAAAATATGGCACCAGCTAGAAACATTAGGTAGGCTAGGGTTTCGTTGTGTCTTGACTCTTCTGCCTTCTCGTGTAAATAGTCTCTGAAGGACATGGCTTTCATTATGTCGAATTATTGAACATGTACGTAAATCTTGCTATTTTGAAACTTTTATACGCAATAAATATTTTCAATCATTATTCTCGTTGGATTTGGAAATTCTATAGCGCGTTAGATGTGTAAGGTGTTAGCTGAAGACGTAGTTTTGTTTCTGAGCGTTTGACGCGCACGAGTGATTTGGTCGATTGAGATAGGCTTTTCCGTATTTCATATAAGGGCAATCTGTTTTAGGGGTGTTAGAGAAGATGCTGATGAATAAGGATGAGTTTTCGATTGTTGAAGAATTTCGTAGTCGATTGGAAAATGCTGCGAAATACGGTGAGATTTGGGAAGTTGTTAAAGACACTGTTGAGTTCACTTTACACAGACATAGACGTGGGATGATGCTTTTTCTAGATGATCTACCTATCAGGTTAGGCGCGTACCATCCACTAGGAACAAACAACATCGTTTTAAACAGAACCCTAGTCCAAATGGTGGAAGGTGAAATCAAGTCAAAACGTGTGGTTAACGCCCTAATCTACAATTTATTGCTCCATGAGTATTTACATGCCTTGGGTCT
Source organism: uncultured Candidatus Bathyarchaeia archaeon (assembly GCA_964598485.1). Taxonomy (GTDB): domain Archaea; phylum Thermoproteota; class Bathyarchaeia; order Bathyarchaeales; family Bathycorpusculaceae; genus SOJA01. The sequence continues at coordinate 33,977 of CAZRCD010000005.1, read as the reverse complement.
AGTCTCCGAAATTAGGGTTAGGCAACTTGTTTACAAAATTGCCGAAGAATGCTTCGGCGAAAACCACATTGCCACATTAATTGCGAAAAAAAGCCCATGGACTTTGCTGAAAGGAATTCCACTAAGAGCCGTTAATGCTCCGAAACACGTCATGGAGATCGTTAGAGACTTTGAAAAAACGGACAAATACATAGTGTAAAGGACTTGCCTTGTCACCCATTAAAGCAGTGATATTCGACTTCATCGGCACGTTAACAAACCTTAGAGGCTACAGTTTGGAAGCCTCAAGGACGACATCAAAGATGAAGTTGTACAACGCCGTTGTGAATGCAGGTTTCAAGGTTGACGCCAAAAGTTTTTTAGAAGCATATGTTCAAGCTCACGAAAAATACCGTATTATCCGTTACGAAAAACTAGTTGAGGTCACCAACGCTGTTTGGATCTCAGAAGCCCTCAACAACCTAGGCTATGAAACAACACCAGACGACCCTCAAGTAAAAACAGCCATCAACATCTCTTTTGAAGACTACTTAAATTCTCTTGAGCTTAGATCATGTGCAAAGAACATACTGAAGAAACTTTCAAGAAACTACAAGCTGGGCTTAGTTTCAAACTTCACATACGCACCAGTAATCCACGCGGGGCTCAGAAAACTAAACATAAACCAGTTTTTCAACGCCATTCTAGTTTCACACGAAGTTGGCTGGCGCAAACCTCACCCAAAAATCTTCAACGAAGCCCTGAAAAGACTCAGAGTCTCAGCTCACGAAACCGTATATGTTGGAGACAGCCCCCTAGAAGACATAAAAGGAGCAGAAGCCACAGATATGAAAACAATCTTCGTCTCCTCACAGTTTTATTCAGTGAAACATTTAAGTGAAAGCCAACAGAAGCCAGACATGATTTTAAAAGACTTTTGTGAACTTTCGAAAACTTCACTCATTAACAGAAAACTATAAGGGGTAGAGATTTTAGCTTCTGCCGAAGTCTTATTTTGCTCATGGTGCGGCCGCCGGGATTTGAACCCGGGATTGCAGACTTGGAAGGCCTGAGTCCTAAACCAGACTAGACGACGACCGCCCTTCACAAGCTATCTATTAGAATGAGCTACATAAAATTTGTTTTCAGCTACTTCGGTTTTTCTTCCGGCTTATACAACCTTTTCTCATACGCTGACTTCGGCTTAAAACTACCTCGATATTTGGGCATGGATGCTCTTTTTCGTTCTAAGTTCTTGAATCTAGCATAAATCTTTGCTACTTTAGTCTTTGACGGCTTCCTACTTCTTGGAGCACGGTAAGGCGCTGGCGTAAATGGCTTTTTAACTTTCTCTCTTGACCTTTTCCTTCCACGACTTTTAGTTTGCAAACGCTTCACTTTTTGAAAAACAACGTATCCTTCCTCCAAGTTCACCTCTTGCATTTTCCATCCCGCATCCAACCAAGCCTTAGCATGGATACTACTCTGTGAATTACTCCACCACTTTTCGTTACGAAAGGCACTCATAGGTAAGTTGTCACCCATTACCCCGTCCATCTTGGCAAAAGAAAGCTTGACGACGTTTGTGAAGGCAGCTCTGTACTGTAAGTAGCGTTTAAGCGCCTCATGTTTGCCAATGGAACGGCGTGAAACAACTCTTCTTGCACAGTTTAGGCAAAGCATTTTTGTAGGATCACCTGTTGAAACATCTGGCACCATGCAGTCTCTGCAGAACAAGCGTCCACACCTCTGACATCGCCTGAGATAACTGTTCGGAAAAACCCTACCGCATATCCCGCATTCATCTTTGAACGTCATTTAAACCACTGGCAAATGCATGGAATTCACTGAATTATTGTTCAGCCCTTGATATAAATGTCGTTTCATAATTCAGAAATTGCAGCGGATATTCAAAATCTGCGATAACATTTATACATAACTTTCACCTTATCAAATCGTGAATCTAATGTTTTTTAGCGAGTACTTACATGAAAAAGCGGAAGAATCAAGGCATAATGAAACAGTTGGGTATTTTCTGATCGTAATTGGCTCCATATTTCTTGTAGGAGGCTTACTTGAAACCGTAATAACCGTTGAAAATCCAGAATGGTTTTTAATAATTCCCTATCACTTAACACCCCACGCATATAGTCTTTTAGGGTTGTCTCTAACAACCGTAGGGCTTGTACTAATTTGCTTAGGAATAGCCTTAAGCATTCACTATGCAAGGCAGAGATCTTGGTACATGAAGGAACTGCAAAAGGCGCAAAGCACGGAAGAATTGAAACTTACAAGAAAAACCAAGAAAAGAGAATGAGGTGAATTCAGCCTTTCACAACCGCCAAAGGAACGAATCTGGCAACTTTTGTCGCTATTCCCAGGCTATCACTTACACCTACAACTACATCCACGTTCTTGTAAGCTGGGTCTGCCTCCTCAGCTAAGACAACCGCACTCGCAGCTCTAACGTGAATTCCACGTTGCTCCAGAGCTTTCTTCACGTCTCCACCCCAAAATCTTTGCTTGGCAGCATGCCGACTCATCATCCTTCCCGCTCCATGAGCAGTAGACCCAAAAGTTAACTGCATGGCTTTTTCCGTGCCAACAAGAAGCCACGAACTAGTCCCCATGCTTCCAGGTATAAGCACAGGCTGCCCCACAGTCCTGTACTCCGCTGGGACATCTGGATGCCCAGGTGGAAAGGCACGCGTTGCGCCTTTTCTGTGCACCCAAACTTTTTTCTCATGCTCTCCATTGACCTTGTGGTTCTCTATCTTCGCAATGTTATGGGCAACATCATACACAAGATTTAGCCCAAATTTTTCTGGGTCCACCTTGTAGACTTGGCGGAAGCTTTGTCTAACCCAGTGCATTATTGTTTGACGGTTCACAAACGCATAGTTAACAGCACATGCCATTGCTTGATAATAATCTTCAGCTTCTTTGCTGTTTCCAGGTGCACACGCAAGTTCTCTATCAGGCAACACAATCTTGTATTTGTGAACAGCCCTTTCCATAACTCTCAAATAGTCTGAGCATACTTGATGACCAAAGCCTCTTGAGCCACAATGGATCATTCCTGTTACTTGTCCTTCATGTTCAATCCCAAGGGTTTTAGCTGTCTTAGCATCGTAAATTTTGTCTACTTTTTGGATTTCAAGGAAATGGTTTCCCGAACCTAAAGTGCCGACTTGCCGCAGTCCCCTGTTTTTCGCTGTTGTCGAAACTTTATCTGGATTTGCATTCTTCATGCATCCTTGTTCCTCATGATGTTTGGCGTCTTCAGACCAACCTAATCCTTGGTCAATAGCCCATTGGACGCCATCCATGAGTAATCTGTCCAAGTCATGCGTTGAAACTGTGAAGTCTTTTCGTCGGCTTCCAAGTCCGCACGGAACATTATTGAAAATGCTGTTTATCAATTCAGCGAGTTTCGGTCTGATGTCTTGTTCTGAGAGGTTTGTTGTCAATAGGCGAACTCCACAGTTTATGTCATAGCCTACCCCGCCTGGACTAATTACGCCCTCATCGTAGTCTGTTGCTGCCACGCCGCCTATTGGAAAACCGTAACCTTCGTGGCCGTCAGGCAAAGTTATAGCGTATTTGTAGATGCCTGGTAAATGAGCCACGTTTACACACTGTTCAAGGGTTCTGTCCGTCTGAATCTTTTCCAATAAGGTTTTGTCTGCAAAAACCACGCCGGGAACTCTCATGCCAGACTTATATTTTGGAATGCGCCAAGTGTAATCGTCTATCTTTTCAAGTGGAACTTTGTCTCCACGCATTTTTTCACCTATCAAATAGGAGAGTTGTTTTGAAATATAAACGATTTTAACGTCTAGACCAAAACAAACCAGCTATTGTTTAGAGAAATCACTCTTGAACATTTCCAAATTTTTCGACGAATTTAATAACGCCTTTCACGCTTTGATTCGGAACAGTTTCGCTGAGAATCGGGTGGTTTTTAATGTGTTCTGCAGCTTTTTGCACAGCCATGTCGCTTTCTAATATCCTTCCACTTATTGCCTCTAGGTTCTCACCCTTTTCTATCCCTTGTTTTGCAATCTCTGCCCAACGTTTAAGCTGCGTTACATAGACCTGAAGTTTTTCTATAGCATTTTGTGCTTTGCCAAAGTGGCTGTAATACAAGAATCTGGGTTTTAAGTTGATCATCTTCTCCAAAGATGCTAGAGCGATGTCCAAACGGAAGGGCGGAGGCGTTGTCGGTACAACAACGTCAAATCTGTTCAGATAAATGCCAGCAGCATCCCCCGTAAAAATCCCTCGGCTTAATGCCTCGTAATAGCTCAAGTGATGCGAAGCATGTCCAAGAGTTTCAACAACCTTTAACTTAACACCGTTTCCAACATCAAAGACCATGCCATCAGTTGCCGCAATAATCCTTTCTTCTGGAACGGGTTCAGGTTTGCCATACATCTCAGCTATGTTTCCAAGAACTCCCCTTGCTTGAGTCCAAAGTTTTTCCGGATTCGCAACATGAGGTACCCCTCTACGGTGGACAATAAGCTTAGCCTTCGGCAAATACTTCAATAGTGTTCCAGCGGCTCCAGCATGGTCAAGATGAATGTGTGAAACAGCAACATATGCCACTTCCTCAGGTTTAACATCTAGCTCCTTCAAGCCAGAAAGCAGATTCTGCACTGTTGACGCAGGACCTGTCTCAACTATCACCGTATTCTTTCCCTTTAAAACGTAGCTAGCTATGAAATCCTCCATTCCAGCGAGTTCAAGGTCGATTAAATGGATGTGCTCACCGATTTTTGTAACGTGCATCCTTTGCACCGTCTTGCGTTTAAGTGGAATGTTAAAGTCGTTATCACCTGCTTTAAACATTTTCATCGCCAAGAATTTTAAGCAGGTTAAAAGCACCTTTTACTGTGAAACCTTATGCTTCTCAGAATTGTGGGAGACTTAGCTCTTGAAGAGGTTATGAAGAAAATCCGAAAGTTTGAGAAAGAATTTGGTATGAGCTTTGAAAAGTTTGAGGAGCTTTTCCTAGGGGATAAGCTTGATTCTAAGTTTGCAGGGACTTATTTTGAGTGGGCTGAGCTTTTGGAAAGCTATAAAGGCTACATTGAAGATGGACAACTCGACTATGCTGTTGAAGAGATCAAAGACCTTAAACCTGAGCAAGCTGCTTTGTTAACTCCTAAGAGGATACAGTTGTTATATCAGCTTGCCATTATGCGTGTTGAATCAATAAACGATTTGGCTAAAAAGACGAGGCGAAACGTGAAAAACATCTACCAAGATTTACAAGTGTTAAGCAGATTTGGCTTTGTGAAATTGACTAAGCGGAAGAGGAGGGATCTCATTCCAGAGACACTGATTAAGGAAATCATGGTTCTGGTTCGATAAAAAAGGGGATTCTGGCTTTCTGTGTGTGTCAAGAATAAAAAATGATGTGTCTTCCGTAACCCTCGATTTTTGGTGGTTCGACCTTAAACTTTTTTTGGACTCTAAAAAAGAAATAGGAATTGGGGTAGGGTTGCCATGCCCTTAAGTTTCAAACCGAGTTGAAATTAAACTTGTGAATTTGGGATTCGGATGAAAACAATAGAAATAGAAAAATGGGGGAATTGTGTAGCAAGCGACTAGCATGTCTGTCCTAAACTTTCTTTTCGTATTCACGGAATTTTTTTCCGCAGCACTCGTATTGCTTAACATGAATTTTGCCCAAGTTCCACTCCTTACTCGGTGTTTGGATTTCTTTTCCACAGTTAGGGCACCTGGCCATTTGCAATCACATCCTTTAAGCGGAGATTTGAAATAAAAATTAGGGTATCATACGGCAGCAGTCAATCCCTCCAGTTAGTCTAGTACTCTTCTTTCTTTTCTTCTTTCTTCTTCTTTGGGGCTCGCTTCTTCTTCGACATTCTTATCACCTCCTCATTGAGTTTCACATGATGTGGAGGTCGCCTACCACTCTGCTTTTGTTCTACGAACATGATTCTCATCCCTCCAGAGAGACTGTAGCTTTGCAGTATCCAAATAACAATTGCGTAACGGAAAAACAGAACCGAAAAACGAACTTTGTCGAGAGAATAAGGCAAAGCGAGCATCTTTTGACCGCAAGGTCACAATTTGATGCCTTAGGTTAAGAGAGACCGCGTTTCTTTCTCTATCCGCCAAAAGAGAACTAAAATTTGACGATGAAAAAATTACTTGTGAAATATACGGACATCATTATGGTTTAGAATTCAGAAAGTAACGGGTCTATCTGATGATGCATAATATTGTACTTAGCAATTCGCGTGAGAGGTAACGTAGCAAACTTTATCTAATGGTGAGATACTCCAGCAATTTATTGCTGGAATTGCATGATCTACTACGTAGTGTACAAGGGTTCAAAAAATATAGTAATAGAAGCCTACCATCCTACTTGTTTAAGGATTGTTGGCTGTAGGCAAACAAACAAAACTTTCTGGAGATTCGACAAAGCACTCAAAGTTCTGAAACTGCTTGAAATGAATCAACCCATAGTTTTGAAGGGAATCAGGGAAGTTAGTAAGGCTCGAATTCTACCATTAGCACACACTTGTGTGTGATCATAGGGGATTAAAGAAATGGAAATCACAAAAATAGAATTACTGAAAAGGGCAGCTAGGCATTTCTTTTCAACAGGGTTAGGTGATGGTGCGTCTTATTTATGCCGTGAAAACATGAAATATGGCTTGGCAAAGATCCACATCGTCCAAGAAAAATTTGGGTTGGACCCTAATGCAACATTCGTTTCAACCCCTGACGAAACAATTACGAGAAATCTAACTCGGTGGAAAGCAGGATTTGGTTATGGAGGCAAACTTATTTGGGGTTCTGGAACGGATAAATTGATTATTTTAGATACTAAACCTAACGCTTGTGGTATGCTGGTGGGAGGATTAGATGAACTTACAGAACCCAAAGAATTAATCGAGCAGATTCAAAGTGTAAAGAAGGATTTTTATATCGATGATATTAAAATTGATTGGGACTTTTGTAAAGGGAATCATTTTATCGACCTTTTTAAGGTTGTAAACCAGTCATTGGAGTTAGATTTAACAGAGTACGCGTTTATTATACATGGATCTGTACCAGAACTACGAGGGGAAACTGGAAAAGGGTTAGGACTTTATTTTGATAAGAGCGAAAGTCTTAAAGAGAGATCAAAGGTTATTGAAACAAAATTCGGAAACCTGCATGTTTTAGTTGATTCTGATGCTGAAGAATTTTTCAAATTTTACCAATATGCTGATTTTTTTGCAAAAGAAAAAAGAAAAATGGTTGCAGAGGCGGTATTTGGAAAATTTCAGGAGATATGTAATGTTACACATCAGGGGCTTTTGAATTACAATGAACTTCTCTTAGGTTGCCAAAACATCAAAGACCAAAATACTTCTGTTTTTCCAATAGCATTGAGAGCTGACTTGCCTGCCTTTTTAATGAAGGGTATTAATAATCTGAATGATGAAATTATCGAAGTTCTAGGATTTGCCAAGCGAGCAGAAAAATTGGGTGTGATTGATCGATTAAGAAATGCGAACATATTGCCACATGGGGGAGGATATTCTTTTAATGACTTTCTTAACGTGCGAGAGGTCATCGAAATTAATGATGAAAGATATTTTGTTTTAGATATGCAAACAGATGTAGGACATAAGATTTGCTCTGATGTCCGAGAAATGGAATTTGGCTATAGGGGAAAAAATGTGGTGTTGAGAACCGTTGAACTTCATCTGGGAGAAATACTGGGAAGATTAATTCCTCAATATATAATAAAAATTTGATAAAATGAATTATGTCAATCGAGACGGAAGCCTTGGGAGCATTGATAAGCTAATTCTTGTTAATATCCTTAAGTAACACATGGTATCCTTTCTGGCAGAGGGACAGCATTTATATGTCGAGAATAAACTTTAACGTTACCTTATTTGGTTGCTTCAGAATTTCCATACGATGATATGTAACAGCTTTTACACCAACCTTCTGGAGATGCTTTTTCGGATTAAACTTTTCTCCCCAAATTTTCGCCTGAAGTCTGAAGCCGTCTGAAGTTTTATTTATGTTCAAAATTTTGAACTTGGAATAAAGCATTTCGTTTATGTCAGATTTTACAAGTAAATTCTCAAGCCAACTATAAAGCAAGGCATACTCATCTTCTGCCTCAACTTCAACACAATCCTCAACCTCTGTTTTAACCTTTTCAACTTCAGTCATAACATCAAACATTGCAGTGGCTGCACTTTCAAAGGCTTCAGCCAAGTCTTTCCCGTAAGCAGCAACGTAAGCATCTGCCATATGCTCCAGAAACTCATAGCCTGTTCCTTCAGTCATTTTCAACCATAAAAGTACTAAAAGCTTCCTCATCTTAAATCGTTTTGTCCTTCTTGGGGATGTAAAAAACTTAATTGTGTAAACAGACTAGGACGTAATTATTAGGGTGGTGAAAATTTGCCAAGTGCTGTTCCAAAAATTCTTTTAGTATATTTCGCCGTTGCAGTAATTATCTTTTCAAGCGGATATTTTTCCAGAGCCGAAAACGAATCTATAGCTTCTATTCCCGTTCTTCTCTCAGTTCTGTTAATAATTCCAATTTATATATGGTGCAAAACCTCTTACGAAAAGACAGAATTCTCGAAAGAAACAAACGGAAGAGACAAGAATACCGTTCTTTCTTGGATTTTCGCGCTTTTTGTCTTAGCTCTATCTGTTCGCATTCCATCTGTACTTCTGTTCGGCATGCCATACGAGAAAACCCCTCTAATCTACCTTACAATTCTAACAATACTCATTGTTGAAAAAGCAGATGTTTCAGTTTTCGGTTTTAAAACTAGAAACATTGGGAAATCACTGGTTTTTGGTTTCATATTTTTCATCATTTTAGATGGATTAGCCTCTCTAGGTTTCTATCTTCTGATTTATTTTTTCACCAGTCAAGTACCTGTTCAATCCTACAATGTCTTACCTTTCATCTTGACAATGCCGTTCATGACATTATGCGTAGGCATAAGCGAAGAAGGACTATTTAGAGGCTACATGCAAACGCACCTTGAAAAGTTTTACACTTCCAAGCAAGCCATTCTCATTCAGGCAATCTTGTTTGGAGTTTGGCACTTCGTTTGGGGTCTTAATCCCTTCGATCCTGTCTACATGCTTTCATATGTAGGCTTCACTTTTCTAGTTGGTCTATTATTTGGCTATTTCTACAGCAAGACCAGAAACTTGGCGCCTCTAATGTTTGCGCATGGACTTTTTGACAGCGTTCCAGCGGGAATAGTGGAAAACCAGTCGGCATTGGATGTATTCCAAACAATTTCGCCGTCATATCAGGGTTTAGCATGGATTTTACCGTACATAGTTTCTGTAGTGTTGACACTGCTTTTCATAAGATACCTAGTGAAGGAAATTTAGTGTCGAGATCTATAAGAGAAGTTTAGTAATATTGTAGTATTTTCTTGGCGAAAGTTTCGAGGGTTCCGCCGTGGGAAATGTGTTTTTCAAAACCATCGAAGTCTGCTGTAAAAATCTTCAAGTGGGGAATACATTTTCAGTTCTTTCAGTTGATCCTCAAAACTTTCGATAAACAAATGAAGCTCTGTAGAAACCCAAAAACCATCTCTCTTAATGGTTAAAAAAATGAGGGGGGGATATTTATCAGAAGTATTTTGGAATTTTTTGAATGGCAGCCACTACTAGTTTTACCGAGTTTTCCGCATCTTTTATGCTAAGCAAGGCTGTTGGACTATGAATGTATCGTGTAGGTATTGATATGACACCGCTTGGAACGCCTTCCCTTGTTAAGCTTATGCGAGCCGCATCCGTTGAACCCGGTAAGCCTGTCTCAAGCTGGTATGGAATTTTGTTTTCTTCAGCTACATCTATTAACCATCGCAGAACTTTCGGATGCGTTATTAATCCACGATCTGCAACCGTTATTGATGGGCCCTTTCTCATTTTTATCGGTGCTTCAGTTTCTTTTACTCCAGGCATGTCGCCAGCTACTGTTACGTCAATCGCTATGCCAACGTTTGGATGTATTCCAAAGGCGGCTGTTGCTGCCCCTCTTAAGCCGACCTCTTCCTGTACTGTTCCAACGGCGTAGACTGTGCATTTGGTTTTCTTTAATTGTTTCATTGCTTCAATCATGACTGCGCATCCAATACGGTTGTCGAAGGCTTTGCCAATTACGATGTCCTTCCCAACTCTCGCAAATTTTATGTCAAAGCTTATTGGGTCTCCGATTTTTACTCCTATTTTCTTTGCTTCTTCTTGGTTTTTTGCTCCAATGTCTATGAAAAGCTGGTCGTATGTGACAATTTTTTTGCGTTCTTCTTCTTTTTGTATGTGTGGGGGTTTTGAACCGATTATTCCATGGAGTGGTCCTTTTTCGGTGTAAACTTTGACTTTTTGAGCTAGTAGGACACGGTCGTCTATTCCACCTATTTTTGCAAACTGCAGGAAGCCTTCTTTAGAAATTGTTTTTACAAGTAATCCTATTTCGTCCATGTGAGTTGCAAGCATCACTTTCGGAGCGTTTTTCTTTCCTTTCTTTATTCCGATGACGTTTCCAAGCTTGTCCTCTGTAACTTCGTCTACGTAGGGTTTCAAGAACTTCTTCATTAAACCTCCAACTTCATCTTCTCTGCCCGACACGCCGCAAGCGTTTGAAAGTTTCTCCAGTATATTGACAATCGTCATAACATCCCTCTTTTTAGAGACATTTAGAATCCTAAAGCTTTATATTAACAATTGCGGTAAATAATACTTGAAACTAAATATGGGCAATAATACTCCGCCCTTTCAGGGTGTAGAGACAACAGTTGAGTAAACTTTTCGAATCATTCTTTAGAAAGGTTAGTGTATACCTTAAGGTCACGAAGGCAACTGGTATAGCTAGACGATACTTTGTAATGAACGGTTTTGATGGCGCGATGACGACTTTCGGCATCGTTTTAGGTTCATGGATAGCACACGTTAAAAAACCAGAAATACTCATCCTAGCCAGCTTGGGCGCATGCCTCGCAATGGGGCTTTCAGGATTCTTCGGGGCCTACATGGCTGAAAAAGCTGAACGCGAACGTCACCTGAAAGAAATGGAAAAAGCAACGCATAACCATGTTGACCCAATACAATATGAGGCATCACGTTTCGTCGAAGTTTACGTTGCCTTAATTGACGGCTTGTCTCCAGCTTTAACAGGGATTATATCAATAATTCCCTTCATTTTCGCGTCTCTGGGATGGATGTTAATTGAGAATGCATACATGCTTTCACTAGCACTCTCATTGGCTTCGCTTTTTCTGTTAGGCATATACCTCGGAAAAGTGGCGAGGGAAAACGGCTGGCTCTATGGTGTTGCAATGCTCATTGTAGGCGGCTTCACGGCATTAATGATCTTTCTCATCCAACTACTCGCAGGCGCCTAGAGGCCTAACAAGTAAACTGAAAACAGCCTTTCAGTACATTAATTTTAAAAGATAAATCAACACTAACCAAGCAAATACAAACTCAGCAGGTGAACTTGAATGGAAAAATTGAGAGAATCATCATTTATTTCGCTAATTGCCGTTTTCGCAGCATTTAACATAGTTTGCGACTTGTTAATGGGACCGCTTCCAGGCATCTCTAGTGTATGGTATAGCTGGATTTTTATAGCTGAACCCATCAGCGGAATTATATTAGGGCCATTTGCAAGTTTCTTTTCTACCTTCATTGGAGTGATGGTTGGCCACTCCATTTATGTCCGAGATTCCGCAGAGTTCCTTTTCACACTTGGCGCTCCAATTGGCGCAATGATTTCAGCCCTTATTTTTAGGGGAAAATGGAAAATAGCGTTGGTCTATTATATGGCTTTGTTGGGAGCTTTTTTTGCCACACCAGTTTCGTGGCAACTGCCCTTTTGGGGTATGTGGGACGTTTATCTCGCCTTCGGCTGTCTGCTCGTGTCAATTGTAATTATGAAAAAATGGAAAGGTTTTTGGAACACCAAATCTGTTGGTGTACCCCTTTTATACATAGTTGCACTGGGCACTTTTATCGGATTAGAAGCTGACGTATTGTTTCGCATTTTCATTTTAGTACCTTGCCAAACCTACAAGATCATTTATGCGCTTGATGTAAGTATGCTGCAGTTGTGGTGGGCTGCTGGTGCTGTTGAAACATCAACAAAGGCTGCGTTATCTACTTTGGTAAGCGTGATGGTGACGCCTTCTATCCTCAGGGCTGTCCGAAAAATGGGCTTGGCTCTTTCAGAAGACTAAGCCGGATGGACCATGCCATAAATCGATTGAGCTAGCTTTTTACCCTTCCGGAATGAGAGTTCTCGATTCTTCCCTTCGGTTATAATTGAACATAATGGTTCTCTTTTCTCGATTATGACTCTTGGAATAGGAACATCTCTCACTTCCGGAAAAACAGTCAGATCAGGGGCTACGATACGTTCAGGTGCGTATAAGACTAATCGAGTGCAGAAGTTTGATGTTTTTTCCTTTAAGGTTGGCAGAGAATCACGCAGACATGCATCAATGTGTGACTTCACTAGATTCATTCCGAGAACCCTTTCAACACATTCAAGAGTTCCCTGGAATCGCGGGTTCACTTCCATCACATAAGGCGTACCATCTTCAGAAATCACTAAATCAATCCCATTTGAACCTTTGAGACTAAAGTGGGAAGAAATCTTCTCTGTAACACGCTTGCAACTTTCAAGAATCGGATTAGCGAAATGTAAAGGGATGATATTTCCGCAATACCCAAAAGGTTCTTGTTGAAAAAGAAAACGCAACCCTAACAATTGTTCATTTAATGTCAAAACTTCGACATCTTTGTCAGTGACTAGAAAAGATACGCTTGCATGAATTCCATTGATGAATTTTTGAACCAAAACATCTTTGGAAACCAAAGAAACTTCAAAAAATGCTCTTTCTATTTCGTTAGAGTTCTGCACAGTTCTTATGCCTAGTCCTCCGAAGCCTCTGATAGGCTTCACCACAACTGGATACCCTATTTCACCGGCTGCAGCTTTTGCCTCGTCAACATTTTTAACAATTTCAGTTTCAGGATGGGTTATGCCCAAACGTTTAAGCTCTTTGAAAAATCCTGGCTTTTTCCGGACTCTCTCGATAACTTCGGGAGGGTTCCCTAAAATCGGAGCCAATTCGTCTAACCCGTACAGAACGTCAAAGTAGTCGTCTAGACCGGAAGAAAGCAGTATTGCATCTATTTTGCATCTTTGAAGCAAAGATTTCGTCATTTTTAAAAAAGCTTCTGTTTTGAATTTTGATTCCATTCTTCCACAGCTTTTTCCACGTTTCTGTTCAATTATCGCCTCACACCCAGAACAGACGCGTCGAAGGTCTATGTCACCGAAATAATCTGCCGCATAAATTTTGTAACCTGCCTCTTTTGCAGATTTAGCGATAGAAACCATATCAATTCCAACCACCAAAAGATTTTGAATCTCAGTTTTCGACAATTACTTTTGCCCCTGCTCGAATTGAAATTGCTGGCCGAATAAATGAAAATGAGGGATAGATGAATTTTACGATGGTGGAGGCGGTGGTTGTTGCTTTTTTAGCTCTAAATACTCCGTGAACAGCAGTACGCCCTCTATTATGAAGAAGATGCCAACTATTAAGTTCAGAGATTCCTTCCAAGCTATTACGATTATGCCGAAGATTGTACACAACACAGCCAGAACTGGTTTGGAAACTGTTATCCCGATTTTCCTTAATCCTTTTTTCAACAACCTTTGTCAAACTATATCCAACCCTCCTATAACATTTAACCGCACAGATGATGCTCTTTGATATTTTAAATCATCGAAAACTTATAGAGGATGACAATTTTTAAACGTTTAATGCAGTATAAACAACTAAGAGGTGTAACCTTGTCACAACAACTTAAGAAAGTCTTTATTTTCTTAGACACAGACAAGCATGCAAGCTCCTTCGACATACTAACAACCATAGACACCTTCCCAGATGCTGCAATACTAAAATACGAAAACGTGACAGCTGAGGACGCTGAAAAAATTGTTTACGATGCAATGTTTCCAAGAGGTCCGGAAGGTGCAAAACACACAAAAATCTTCATTAATGGACACGACTTCAAACGTGTAAACGAGATTCAGGAAAAAATCAGAGAATGCATGTTTCCACCTTTCGAACTTGCAGTAATCGTAGACCCTAGAGGGGCTTATACAACGGCTACTGCTGCAGTTGCGAAAACTTTGGAGATTTCCCTCGAAAGAGAGTTTGGAAACCTAGAGAACAAAACCGTCACGGTGCTGGCTGGAACTGGACCAGTTGGACAAACAGTGGGTAGGCTTTATGCATCGGAAAAAGCAAATGTTATTGTTACGTCTCGTTCGCTTCAGAGAGCCTCATCCGTGGCAACAAAGATAAACGAAGAGTTTGAAACTGAAATAGCTCGAGGTATTGGGGCTCAAACTCCGGAAGAGATTGGGAAAGCTATAGAAAATGCGGAAATAATTCTTTCGGCTGGAGCTGCCGGGGTTCAGCTTCTGCCACTGGAAACGCTTGAAGAGTATGGGAAAAAATGTAGGATGGTGGCTGATATTAACGCTATTCCACCGTTTGGGGTTGAGGGGTTAAAATCAGAGGCTGACGGCGAGGAAATTGTATCAAACATCATCGGAATTGGTGCGTTGACTATAGGGAAACTCAAAAACAAGATTGAAGTTGAATTAATCAAAAGAGCTGCGGAGGAACCAAAGGGAATATTTGACTATAAGATAGCTTATGAAATAGCTAAAAAGACTATTCTTGGAAAGCTTGAAGAGAAAAAAAGCGGTGAAGTTGAACAGGAGAAATATTGGCTGCCCTACTAAGCAATATAGTGGTAGCTGAAAAATTTAAGTTCATCCCACTGTTTGTATAGGAGTCTAGGCAAAGGAAGAGAAAACGATGAGTGAAGAAACTTTCACGTATAATGCTGAAAATGGAAACGCTTGTGAAATTGCGGACACTTTCGCTGAAATGTTTCCTTTGTGGGCTGGCCGTGTATTAATAACGTCTGACAGTGAAAAGTGGGCTTTGACTGCAGCAGCAGTTGCAACTGGTTTCGCTACTAGCGTAATTTTATCTCCAGCTGAAGCAGCCATAGAAGGTATAGTGCCAGCTGACAAAACTCCAGACAACCGAATAGGCGTTTTAATCCAAATATACACTCGAGACAGGTTTGAATTGAAAAAGCAGATGATACTGCGCATAGGACAGTGTATAATGACGTGCCCAACAACATCAGCCTTCGACGCAATGCCAAACGCAAAAAGAAAACTAAAAATTGGCAGGAGCATAAGACTGTTCGGTGATGGATTCCAAAGAAAAGGCTTAGTCGGAGGCAAAAGGGTTTGGAGAATACCTGTGATGGATGGCGAGTTTATTGTTGAAGACACTTTCGGTGCAGCTAAAGCCGTAGCTGGCGGAAACTTTCTCATGTTTGCCAAAGACAGAGGTTCAGGGCTTAAAGCGGCAGAAGAAGCAGTGAAAGCCATCAAAAACAAAACAAGCGAAGTTATTTTGCCCTTTCCAGGTGGAATCTGCCGTTCCGGCTCAAAAGCCGGCTCCTTAAAGTACAAGCTTAAAGCTTCCACGAATCATCCTTTCTGCCCACAACTAAAAAAGCTTGTACCAGATTCCCAGTTGCCAGAAGACGTGAATTGCGTCTACGAAATCGTCATCAACGGCTTGACAGTCGAAGCGGTTAAAAGAGCAATGGGTGAAGGAGTAAAGGCTGCTGCAAGGGTTCCAGGCGTTGTTAGAATCTCGGCTGGCAATTACGGAGGCAGACTCGGTCCATACAAGGCATTTTTGAAAGAGGTCTTAGACATAACATAGCATTTATTCCCAAACTCTTATTTGATGCCCCACAATGTAGCTTTAAAGCCAAAATCCCAAGTGAAAAAAGTTGAGCAAAAAAAGAACTTCACTGGAACTATTCAGGTTAAAAAAGACACTGGATACTCTAGCCAGCAAAGAAGGACGTGGAACCGAACTTGTTTCACTTTACATTCCGCCTGGAAAACAAATAAGTGACGTTATGACCATGCTTAGACAAGAATATGGAACAGCTTCAAACATAAAATCTACAACAACACGAAAAAACGTTCAAGACGCCATTGTGAAGACACAGCAACGCCTCAAACTTTTCAGGAAACTTCCAAAAAACGGACTTGTAATCTTCTGCGGTGCAATTCCACAGAATGGAGCTGGAAGCGAAAGAATCGAAACTTATGTGATCATTCCACTCGAACCTATAAGCATCTACCTATACAGATGCAATTCAAGATTCCACACTGAACATTTGCAAGAAATGCTGAGGGAAAAGGAGACGTATGGCATACTCCTCATAGATGCTTCAGCAGCTACATTCGCAACATTACAAGGGAGAAGACTTGATATAGTCAGAACGGAAACATCAGGCGTACCTGGGAAAACACGCGCAGGCGGACAATCAGCAAGAAGATACGAAAGACTGAGAGAGATGCGGCTGCAGGAATATTTCAGAAGGGTGGGCGAACATGCCGACAAAATATTTTTGCCAATTGAAGACCTGAAAGGATTGATAGTTGGTGGTCCAGGACCAACAAAATACGATTTCGATAAAGGCGACTATCTAAATTACGTGCTGAAAAACAAGATCATAGACATAATTGACACGGCTTACGTGAATGAACAAGGCGTCAAAGAAATCGTTGACAAAGCTCCAGAGATAATGCGAAAAATACGCTACATAGAAGAAAAACAGGTGATGCAACATTTCCTTTACGAGGTCGGACACGACACAGGATTAGCAACATACGGTGAAGAAGAAGTTAGAAATGCTCTGGAAACAGGCACCGTGAAAACCCTACTCCTTTCCGAAGGACTAGACATATTGCGAGTTACCGTGAAATGCAACGCTTGCGACTACGAGAAAAAACACACCTTAAAGAGCCAAATGCTGACAAACTTCGAGCAAGATCTTCTCGGAAAACCTTGCCCGAATTGCAAAGCCCCAGCCTTAAGCATAGCTGAACAACAAGACCTTATAGAGAATTTCGCTCAACTAGCAGAACAAGCAAACACAGAGATAGAAATGATTTCTGACGAAACAGAAGAAGGACAAATGTTGAAGAAATCTTTCGGCGGAATAGCAGCAATACTGCGCTTCAAACTTCAAAACTAATAGAACACACGTCACATTCCTTTGGGAAAAGCCTTGAAAACTCCTTGATGAGTTCCCTGTTGACTTTCCCTAATCGGCGCGCTGGTTTGTCCCTAAATTCCTAGGTTTAGGCGAATTTGTCAGATAGTACGCTCGGCCAGTCAGCTTCATCTTGGCTTTTCTTTCCTTATGGCGAGAATTACGGCTAAATAAAGTGGGAAAATAGGAAAGAGGCTGATTGTGACCCGTGCACCCGGTGCACGGACTTTTCACCGTGACTTTTCCAAACTCACCTAGAAGACCCTACATAAATCAGCCAATTTCGGGACAAGCCAGCGCGCGACAAAACTTAATTCTTGATCAAGCTTCTCTAGATGCTCGAGACTTTTCTCTATTCAAGATCAAAGAAATACAAAACTTGAATGTGCACAATGTTCTCATTTATGCAATAAAGCATGTTCTACTTCGGTTTTTTCAGCGTCTTTTATCAACACTTTCTTTTGTTTAGAAGTGAAGCCAGAAACGAGCTTCACGTTTTTATGGAATAGCCTTGAAAGCTGTTTGATCAGTTCTTTGTTTACTTTTCCCTTAACAGGTTCCTCTTTACAGAAAACGATAGTCTCTTCTCCTTCAGCTACGATTTTGAATTCTTTCGACCTTGGCTTAACATATAATTCCAAGATTACACCTTGCTTTGTTTTCTGAATCTTCATAAGCTTTCACAAGAAATAGTTTGTATATGTTATTTTGTAATCTGATTCTTAACAGTTGCTGATTCATTTTTAAGCTTTATGAAGTCTGTTTTATTGCAAAAGGAAAGAGAATGAGGCTTATGATGGAATGCTGGTAATGCTTTCATGGACTAAAATTTTTAGTTCGTAGTCCCATTCATCGTAGTAAACGTTTCCTCCTTTCCATTCCACTTCTCCACGCTGGTTATCCACATTGTCTGATCGATAATGAGTTTTCGGCGGAGTAAAATCGGAAGAAATGTCTATGTTTGCAATCAATCTGAAATGGTCTATGTTTCCAAAATAGAATTTATGGTATTTCTCTACGGATTTTTCGTGTCCGCCGAAGGATGGATCTGCATAAAGCCATTCGTAAGGCTCTACATAAAATTGGGCCCAGTCATGGGGGCTCGGTCGAATTGGGTTGAGAAACCATCCTGATTGCCATCTAGCTGGGATTCCGCTGATTCTGCATAGGGTTATGAAGAGTAGGGCTTTCACTCCACAGTCTCCTCTAAGGTTCAGTGCTGCATAACTGCTGATGCATTCGATTGTTGAGTATTCCGGAACAAGCGCATACCTAACGTTCTCAGTTATCCACTTGTAAATACGCCATGCTTTAAGGTACGGGTTAGACTCCTCAGAGACAATTTCTTCTGCGAGATTCCTCAAGTACGGCGTGAAAGATATGTGAGGCAACTGTTCTAAGGTGTACTTCTCGAATAGTTCATTTCTGCTGTATTGCCTCACTTCTGCCAGATCAATATTTTGATGAGAGGCACATGTTATATATTCATATTCAACTCGGAATTCAAGCTCTTCCTCTCTAGTGGCTTCTTTTTCAAAGTAGATTGTACGTTGAAGGCTGTTTTCAGGAGCTAAAACATATTCGTTGGGCGATGCGGAAATTAGCTTAATCTTCGGCTGCAACGGGTTTTTGCGGGGGAAAGGCATCCAGACCTTTATGATTTCTCCTTCCGGAACTGCATCGGGCTTTATTTTCAGCCTCATCAAGATTCTGTTTTTGACAGGCTCTAAATATCGGCTTCCCGCAGTTCCTCTATTCTCTATAATAGTATCTATGTGTCTGTGAATGAGTTTCGTCATATGCTCAGATGCTTTATCTGGTTGCTTAACCCTTTTCTTAATTTCTGCGTTATCCCTCAACAAATTTGGCAAAAAATTGTTGAAGATTTTTGTTTCACCCTCTATCTCTCTGCATTCTATGAAGCCTTCCTGCATCCATTTTTCAAAATCTTTCTTTGTTAAATCTGGAATCTGTTTTTTAAGTGACTCGAAAGCTTCTTTTCGGCTCAGTGCATAATCCTTTCTTATTCTCTCAATTCTTTCAGGTTCCCATTCAAGTCTAGACTTGAGCATGCTCGGAAGCCCCTTATTTTCGGCAAGGATTTTGTTTATTAGACGAATTGCATCCCTGAAAAATCCTTGTTCCTCTAGGTAGCGAACTTTTTCTGGTATGTCTGCTATCAAAAATTCAAACTTTGATGAGTTCATACTCTTCTATTTTCTTATTGGTTTAATTTATCTTGCGTATTTATTTGAGTGTTAAAGGCTTTTCATGGCTGTTTCAAAGTTGATAAAATGTTGGTTAACTAGATTCTATTCGAGAGTTTGCAATAACTGTTTTCAAATAGATTAAATGTGGACCGGGGGGGACTTGAACCCCCGACCTCCTGAGTGCAAGTCAGGCATTCATACCAACTGAACTACCGGCCCAGGCTAACTCAAACTTGTTGAAACACTATTTGCTTTTAATCTTTACGCTAAAACTATTTACCTCACGTTCCTCGATTTCGTGAGTGAAGAGGCATACCCGCCCGAGCATCTGGAAAATTTGTTGTTCAAAAAGGAATTTTAGTGAAAACCTCTTTAACAGCAAACTTTTTACGTGCATACTTCTCTCTTTAGGATTCCTTTCAAACGGTGAGTTTAAATGGTTGACTCAAGAATTGAGAAACTTGCAAAACTTTGCGTTCATTATAGTGTCAATGTGAAACCAGAGGAAAAGGTGCTCATACAAGGAAGCGAATTAGCATTCCCATTAATTAACGAGATATATAAAGAATGTTTGTTAAGCGACACATATCCACTAATCATGCCAAGTCTTGATGTTCAATACACGTTTTTCAAATATGCGAAAGAGCACCAGTTAAAATTTGTTTCACCCTTCCACAAGTTCATGGTTGAAAACATGGACGTGAGAATAGGTGTATGGTGTCAACCAAACCCTAAAGGATTAACAAATATAGATCCCTCAAGAATAAAGATGTATGGTGCCTCTAGAAGAGAGCTTTCGGAAATCTTCAATAAACGCACTGCCGAAGGAAAACTCAAATGGACAATTTTACCTTATCCTATAAACGCTCAGGCACAAGAGGCCGCTATGTCGCTAGCAGAATACGAAGATTTCGTTTACAGCAGCTGTTTAGTTGACAGGGAAGATCCAATTGCAGAATGGAAGAAAATTCATCAGCAACAGGAGAGAATCTGCGAGTTCTTGAATCAAACAAGTGAAATCCACATAGTGGGCGAAGACACAGACCTAATTTTCAATGTGAAGGGTAGAAAGTGGATAAATTGCAGCGGAGAAGAAAACATGCCAGACGGTGAGGTGTTCACAGCTCCCATTGAAAATTCAGCAAACGGCACGGTGAGGTTCACTTTTCCAGGAATCTTTTCTGGCAGAGAGGTTGAGGATATAAAGCTTACATTTGAAGATGGCAAAGTTGTGAAGGCTTCAGCGGCTAAAGGCGACGAACTGTTACAAGAACTGTTGAAGATTGAAGGCGCAGACCGCATTGGAGAAGCCGCCATTGGAACAAATTACGGCATAACAAGATTTACAAAAAACATGCTCTTCGATGAGAAAATGGGTGGAACAATACACATGGCCCTTGGAAATTCCTATCCAGAGTCAGGAGGCTTGAACAAGTCAGCGATTCACTGGGACATCCTTAAAGACATGAAAAAGAACGGGGAAATCTACGCAGACGGCAAACTATTTTACAAAAACGGAAAGTTTCTAGTGTAGAACAAGCTTGCCAATGTTTTCATATGAGGACTCACTTTCTCAGCCTTTTCAACTTCATAAGTGAGAAAGAAATGTCAGCAACTCAATCTCGAAGATTTGTAATCCAAAAACACTATGCTAAGCATTTACATTATGATTTTAGGTTGGAAATGGATGGTGTTTTGAAGAGTTGGGCTGTGCCGAAAGAGCCTCCAGCAGAATCTGGTGTTAAAAGGCTTGCGGTTCAAGTTGAAGATCATGAGCTTAGCTACATGGATTTTGAGGGGACAATACCTGAAGGCATGTACGGTGCTGGAAAAGTTGAGATATGGGATAAAGGTACATACACGCTTAAGCACAGAAGCAAAGACAAAATACAGTTCATCTTACACGGAGAAAGGCTAAGCGGAGACTACGTATTAATAAGGTTTAGAGGAGACAAAAACTGGCTTTTCTTCAAAAAGAAAAAGGGAACAGCAAAAACGCTTTAGAGCTGCAAACCTTTTGTAGATTAACCCTAAAAGAGGTAGGAAAAGAGTGGACACGACGCAGCAACCAACTCAAAAAGGCACATTTGTGAGTCTAAGCCTATTCCGTTTTCTCTCCTTTGTCCGAAGAGGCGTGTTTTACACTTTTATGATAAATTATCTTTTCGACTTGATGCAGACTGTGACTTGGACAACGTTGATGGGTACGCTTAACATGATGACTTCTGCACTAGGCCAAAACTTGTTGTGGGGAAAAATATCCGATCGTTACAGGCTTAGGACAAAACTGATTATTGCAGGCGAATCCATAGCGGCACTGACGTACTTCGTTGTTTTCCTAATACACAAATCGTTTCTAGACGCACAAGCGAACTTTACAGCGGGAGTATCGCTAATTCTTGGGCTTGCGTTTCTTGAATTTTTCTGGTCCATGTCAGATGTTGGATGGGCTGCACTCTTGACAGATGTAACAACAAGCAAAACACGAGGGGGAATCGTTGGCTCACTAAACTTTATCGCTTCACTAGGTAGGATGATAGGGATAGTTTTCGCTGGTTCTCTCTACAGCAACGGAGAAGGCTTCCGCCACGGAACAATATTCTACATTGTCATAGCGATGTTATTTGCAAGCGCAACAATAATGTGGATAGCTTCAAGGTCTGTAAAAGCGTCACAGGCAAAAAAAGAAAAACCAGTTGTAAGAAACACTGTGGAAAAAACTTCTGTAGATCATAATGAGAAGATTTACAAGTGGTTTCTCATATCGCTGATTATAATAGTGATGGGAGTGGCGTGTATAAGCCAGGTTTTCCTCATTTTCCTTAGACTTCCAGAAGGATTAAACGTAAGTGATTCCGAACAAAGCTTGATATTAACTGCTTGGACTTTGGGTGGGATGTTAACAAGCCTGCTATCCGGATGGCTTGCAGACAAAATTGGAAGAGTTAAAACTATTTTTGTTGGATTAAGCTTGGCAGTCCTAACACCATTTCTGTACAGTTTAGCTTCTAACGTTTTGACTATGGCCTTGATTTATGGAGTAAATGGAGTAGGTTTCTGGACGATGCAAACAGTAGGGTTCACGTTTGCCGGAGACATAATACCAGAAGATAAAAGGGGTCGACTTTTTAGCAGATACAATACAGTGATGGCTTTAGGTTGGGGTCCTGCAGGGCTTCTGGTGGGTGGACCGCTTGCAGACATCCAAACCCAACGTTTTGGGCTGCCTCGTCACACGGCGTATGTAAACACTTTCTATGCATCATCAATCATAGTGGCGTTAGGCACAATATTATTCGCTATAAAGGTTGCAAAGCTAAAAGGCAAAACTGCTTAAATCTTAAGAACAAGTTCACACTAAAACTGGCATGAGGCTTAACCATGCTTGATTTCAAAACAGTAAAAGTTGAAGTGCCGAAAGACTGCAACGTAATTTTGGGCATGGCACATTTCATAAAAACAGTTGAAGATCTGTATGAAGCCTTGGTTAACTCTGTGCCAGACATAAAGTTTGGAATAGGATTCTGTGAAAGTTCTGGCCCTTGTTTAGTGAGGCATGAGGGAAATGACGAGGAATTACGGCAAAAAGCAGCGAAGAAAGCTTATGAAATTGCTTGTGGTCACAGCTTTATAATTTTCTTGAAGAACGCTTATCCCATAAATGTTTTAGGCAAAATTGAGAATGTTCCAGAAGTTTGCACGATTTACGCTGCTACTTCAAATCCTCTGGAAGTTATCATTGCAGAAACCGAGCAAGGCAGAGGAATAATTGGTGTAGTTGATGGGTTGAAGAGCAAAGGCATAGAAACCGAAGAAGACATTAAGGCAAGAAAGAAATTTCTACGGAAAATAGGCTACAAACTCGGTTAGGCAGTTTTTGGAGAAATAGACGACAGGGTGAAGTTGCCTTGGATGTTGCCGTCAGCCCCGGATGATTATCAATGCACGACAGCGTAAAAGCTGTGTTTTAGCTTTTGTGCTTTTTACCTGTGTGCCATTAATTTCTGCTGTAGTTCAAAAGGAATTCTTTCTTGCATTTTCTCGGAAGCATAGGCGACTAGATGTTTGAACTGTGTTTCTGTTAGGACATGGCTTGCTCTTGACAAAATTTCAAGGCAAACTTCTTTAAAAACTAGGTCCGCGCATCCATTTTTTGCGTCGTCAATCAATTCTTTGGAAGCTTGAAGGATTTGTTCGCTCAAGACAATTTCACCCTGCAATCAAATAGCTAGACGCTAAAGCATTAAACTCTTATGAATTTAAAAACAGAATCAAAAATTCATGTAACTCTGTCTACTGGAAAGAAATGAATTTTTATCTTTGCCTAAAATGTGGAAATTGTTTACAGTGAAAAAGGTTAGGTGGATCTTATCAGAGCGTGTGTGAAGAGGATAGGGATTATTTTTCCCAAGCATCAAGGGGGGGCTTATGATCTGGAGGTATCGGCGATCTATATTTCTTATTAGCTATTCTTTGCTTATGTTACTCTTTCGCTTTGCTTAAAGCATCTTCATTTGTGAAGAGGTCAATGGCTGTAGCAGCCATCACCTTCGCTGCAAATACTAATGACTTATGTCCAATTCCAACTCCGTTCTGCGCTACGGCTTGCCATGAATGTGCAGGTGTACCCAAAACCCAAGTGGCGGTGCCAAATTCTACAGTGGGTGCGTGCCAACTCACGTCAGCTACATCTGTGCTGCCGTGGCTGACTTCACCTTCACCCCAAGGATCAGGAACCTCATCGTCTATCAGTTTATCCACAAGTCTCTCCCATCTTGGACGCTTGGATTTCTTTAATTGGGCAATCTTCATTTCAGGACCGATCGTCTTAGCGATTTCCTCAGTAAACTTCAGATCTTCGTCGTTGTATTTGGGAAGTCCGATTTTTCGCATGTTCTTAACGATGAGTTCCGAGATTGTTCTGTTAGGAATTACGTTGTAGCTTCCTTCAAGGAGCTCTGTCTTTACCTCGGTTCTTGTCATGGTTGCTGCTCCTTTTGCTATTTCAAGAATCCAGTTGTATATGAATTCCATCTGGTCTCTTTCTGGTGCTCTTATGTAGTACCAGCTTCTGGCGTATGGTGGCACAATGTTCGGTTGGTCTCCGCCTTTTTCAATGACATAATGTATTCTTGCGTCTTGGATCACATGTTCCCTCAGATAGTTTGCACCGATATTCATTAGTTCCACTGCGTCCAACGCGCTTCTTCCCTGCTCAGGTGAACCGCCAGCGTGGGAAGCCTTACCGTAAAAATGAAATTTAACCGAGTTAACAGCCAAGCAGCTCATCAAGGAAACGTCATTCATGGTGTCTGGATGATGACTAATTACGGCGTCTACATCATTGAAATAGCCTTCTCTAACCATAAACACTTTGCCAGAGAAGTTCTCTTCTGCTGGGCATCCAAAAAATTTGATGGCGCCCTTCCTGTTGTGTTTTTCCATGACTTTTTTCACTGCGATTGCTGCCGCCATGCCGCTTGTTCCATGAACGTTGTGTCCACATCCGTGTCCCGGTTTTCCCTTTTCTAAAGTTTCTTTCCATGGAACCCTTTTCTGCGACAGCCCCGGTAACGCATCGTATTCACCCATTATTCCTATAATTGGTTTTCCTTCACCCCAAGTGGCTACAAAGGCTGTTGGCATTCCAGCGATTCCACGTTCAACCCTAAACCCATTCTTTTCCAACTCGTCTGCTAGAAGTGCTGAGGACTTGAACTCAATTAAGCCCAACTCGGCGAAATCCCAGATTTTATCGCTTATTTCAACAATTAATTCCTTATTGTTTTCGATCCAATCAAAAGCATATTCCTTATCTACAGACATGAACAACACCTAGAACATACAAATAAAAGCTGTCTGGTTTTTATGGTTTTCTGAACTACGTTTTCAATCTGCAAATAGGGCAAGAGCGCGCGCTAAATGCAGGTTTAACGCCACAGCTTAAAAGAATTATTTTTGCTAGCTAGCGCGATAGGAACTTGGGATCGCCGGATCGTTTGCAACATCTCTGCTACAAATAAAACTGAGAAAACACCGTTCCGGGGTCGCGCGCTGCAACCAAATTTTTTTTACCTCCTCGGTATGGACCTTACATTTAAATGATCAAACGTAACAATATCTTTTGTCAAGCACACGAGGTTATTAATGTGAGCGGAAGAGGCTTTGGAAGAGGCAGAGGAGGACGGCGTCAAGGAGTTGGTGGACCATCTCAATGCGTTTGTCCAAAATGTGGATACAAGGCACCCCATGTAAGAGGAACTCCGTGCCTTTCTACTAAATGTCCTAAGTGTGGAACGGCTATGATGCCATCATCTTGATTCCCCTGATCCAACGATGTACTACCTACTTCAGATATATCGTGAGTGTGTAGATGTCTCCCACACGCTCCCTTTTTTATAACTTCTCTATTTCCAGGTTCGTTCTCCCCTATCTGACAAGTCAGAAATTCACATTAACAATCACAGATTTTACAAGGAGATACTATACTCCCCATAGGCAACGCGGAGAGAGTCGCAATATCTCTTGGCTGTTGCATGGTTATGGGCTGGAAACATCAAAATCCAGTCATGCAACAAGATCGGTATAGGCATGGCTGCCATAGAGTTCACGCAAGAGAAGATAACGGGTAGAGACTAATGATTACGATGAGTTTCTGCGCGCGCTAAACTATTTGTAAGGGTCTTCCTTCAGTGAGTGCTTGGGCTGTTTTTCTCCTTGCACTTTGTAGGAGCCTCCAGACTGTTCCTCTTGAGACACCCATTCTTTGTCCTGCTTCTTCCTGTGATAATCCTTCTAGGTCTACGAGTCTAAAAGCTTCCAGTTCTGCTCTGTCTATGAAAATTGGTGCTAGATTTCTCGATGGGTTTGGAGTCAAGCCTGTTATTGGCGGAGTCATTCCTAGCGTAACGGGTTTCGGAAATCTTCCTCTTCTGCCGCGTCTTCTGCGCCCTTGTTGCCACATCAGTTTTCCCTTGTTCTGTTTATGTATGTCTAGGCGCAACTTTTATATATTTCTGTGCATATTCGCATAAATGATAAACGTGCATAAACACGAAAATAGAGGTGAAAAATGAAAATGCCAAGAGGAGACAGAACAGGACCTTGGGGTTTAGGACCCATGACTGGAAGAGCAGCAGGCTACTGCGCAGGTTATCCCGTTCCCGGATTCATGAACCCAATACCAGGATATGGCAGAGGTTTCGGCAGAGGATGGGGCAGAGGCTACGGTAGAGGTTTTGGTAGAGGCTACGGTAGAGGATGGGGCAGAGGATGGCGGGGTTACCCGGCGCAATATCCATACACATATCCACCGCAGCAATACGCATATCCACCGCAAATGTATCCGCCGGCACCACCGCAGTCTCCAGAAGGGGAATTAGCAGCAATAGAAGAATACAAGAAAGGGTTAGAAGCAGAAAAAGCCGACCTCGAAAGAGAAATGAACGAAATTGAAGCGAGAATTAAAGAGTTAAAGACGCGAAGTGAACAGGGAAAACAGCAACCATCTGGACCGTGAAACTATCGAACTCACCAATAAAGTTAATGCGCCAACTGCCCACAAATAACAAGAGTTACTTAACAAGTCCCAAAACCGCCTGACTGCCCAGAATGTGAAGAGTTTCCATGGGAAAGCTCTTCACTCTAACCTTCCCTGCCATTAGAATTTCATATTCCCAAATCAGATGTTGGTTGAGAGTGAGTAATATGAGAAAGTTGAAAATAGCTGTTGCAACAAAAAAACACAAAGGTTTGGAAGATGTTGTTTCTGAAGTTTTCGGCAAAGCCAAAACTTTTACTATAGTGGACATTGAAGATGGGGAAGTCAAAAATGTGCAAGTGATTGATAATCCAGCTGCGTCCTATGAATATGGTTCTGGGCCGGTTGCGGTAAAGACGTTAGCAGATCTTAAAGTAAACTTAGTAATCTCTGGTGAGCTTGGTCCTGGTGCCTCAAGTTTGCTTGAGCAACACAACATAAAGAAAGCTTCAGCTAAATTTAACACAAAAGTTGCAGAATCTGTTAAACAAGTCTTATCCAAAATTAAAACTTAAGTAGGTCTAAATATCAGTGTGCACCTGGGCTCCCACGTGGTTAAATTGGTTAACTCTTTTTAGAATATTTTCTTCATGTATTTTTACGGACAAATTCTTTATTTTTATCATAATGCTTTACCTGAGCATGATTAAACTTAATATCATCACAGCCATTCCAGAAATAATTCCTATGGCTACCATGTGCTCTTTACCATATTTGTGAGCAGTTGGTAATAATTCGTCAAAGCTTATGTAAACCATGATGCCAGCAACGAAGGCTAGAACACAACCAAGTAGGTAATCTGTCATGAAGGGTAAGAGGAAAGCTGCTCCTATTACTGCGCCGATCAGCTCAAATATCCCCGAAGCAAAAGAATACAGAAAAGCCTTTCTCCTATTTCCAGTAGCATAAAAAATGGGTATAGACACGGATATTCCCTCTGGTATGTTGTGAATAGCTATGGCTACCGCTAAGAGAATGTCCGTTTCTATTGAATGTAACGAGCCTGCGAACGTGACAAATCCCTCTGGAAAATTGTGTATTGCGATTCCCAACGCCGTCAAAATCCCAGTTCTCATGAGTTTCGGATCTTTGCTTTCAGCCTTTTCAGCGATATATTCGTGGGGAATCAAAACGTCGATTGCAAAGATCATTGCCATTCCTACAAAGAATCCGAGATTTTGGAGATCGAGCGTGGTAGTGGCAAGTATGCCTATTCTCGTTAGCCCTTCCGCAATTTATGTGCATGTTTCAGATGGGAGAGCGTTAATTCTTCTTTTTCATGCCCGATGATCTCTTTATGATATTCCTTAAAGGGTGGATACTTCTTTACCCATTCTGGATTCTCTTCAGCGAACTTCAGGAGCGCGTTTATACTGTGCAGTGTCTTCGGGTTGACATTGTGCTCAATGGCTTCTGTGTCCTTCTGTGCTGTTTCTTCATCAACGCCTAACATTCTTAGAAACCGGTTTATTATCAAATGTCGGTTTACGACTGATTTAGCTACCTTCTTCCCTTTAGGGGTAAGTGTGATTCCCCTATACTTCTCGTAGACTACGTATCCATCTTCGTCAAGCCTCCGCATCATTGCAGTAATTGCAGATGCTTGCACGTGGAGGTGGGAAGCTACATCAACATTCATAGCGTAACCCTTCTCTTTTATCAATACATATATCACTTCTAAATAGTCCTCTTTGTTCAACCTATCATGACGCAGCATTTATTGATCCCATCATCAACTTATCTAAATCTCTCATATATATTTAAACCTAAAAACCGAGCAACAGTCCTACTCCGCGAACTATCAACACGACTATGATAGCCAAAATAAGCGTATACACTACACCAAATAATGTCAGCCTCCAATTTCCAAGCTCTTCACGTTGCATTATCAAGGTGGGTAGGCACCCTATGTAAAGTAAGTAGAAAACCAAAAAGGTATAGGCGGCAAGAGGCGCCCAACCCGCTAAAAGTAGGCTATGGAAGGAAAGGCTTTCGGCGGCTCCAGCTCCAAGTGACACCTCTAACCCATAAGTCGATGCTAGCGTCGTTAGAACAATCTCCTTAGCCGGAATTGCAAAGATCAGACAAAGCATCATCCTCCAGTCTAAACCTAATAGCGAACCGGCTGGTTCAAGGAAACGACCAAGCATTGCAGCGTAGGATGTCTCAACCGCTCCACTAGGGTAGTGACTTAGGAACCATAGTACAGCTGCTGCTGGTGCGCCTATCTTGACGGCTTTTACCATGGCCATTTTGATTCTTCTAAGCGTAGGCATCACTATGTCTCTTATCATGGGTCGACGATAATCGGGTAACTCCATGATGAAGCCTTGAGTCTTTCCAGGTAACACGAAACGGCTTAGGATAAGCCCTCCAAATCCTACAGCTGCCATCGATATAAAAATCAAAGAGATTGCTACTAAGGTAGCTGTACTGCCACTCCAAAAGATTGATATCAAAGCGAACATCACAGCAAGTCTTCCGCTACACGTGTTTAGAGGGTTCGTCAGCACCGCAATGTCTTTATCTTTTCCAACCTCGAAGATTCTGGTCGCTCTTACGCCGGGAATGTTGCATCCCCAGCCCATTAGCGAGGTAATGAATGTTCTGCCTTGCAAGTCAAAGAAGCCCATGATCCTATCTAGAATGAAGGCGAGTCGAGCGAAATAGCCACTATTTTCTAGAATGCTGAATATAAGGAACATTAGGGTGACGGGTGGTAACATGAATATGATGATTGTGCCGACACCCACGATTTCGCCGTCTACGACCAAGCTGATAAGAAGTTCTGGGGCGTTAACAGATGTCATCCAAGTCTTAACCGCAACTGCAATCCAGCCAAAAACGCCTTCAAGGGCAGCTCCAAATGGTTCGCCCACAGTAAACACAACCCAGAAGATCATAGCTAACACCGCTAACGCAATTGGAAGCCCAAACACTCTATGGGTGACAACACTATCAATCTTCTCGGTTAGCCCCACCTTGACTGGTGCCGTCCTCTTTACAGCCTCTTTAACAATTTTGTCAATAAAGCCATATACTTGCTTCGCCACTTCAATCTCCATTTTCTGAGGTGCCTTCGATACTCTTATGGAAGTAGCTTTCCGCAAGATTTCGCCTTCATTCCTAGCCTTGACCTTGTCGGCGACGTTAGAATCGTTCTCAAGAAGTTTGATGGCAATCCATCTAGAAGGATACTCCTCCATCTTCGTCATCCGTTGCAGCTCTCTGATGTAACCTTCTATCTCCTTTCCATAGTCAACCTTCACAGCATTTGTCTTCCTCTCTCCTCTTGCCACAGCCGTGACAGCTAAGAGAAGCTCGTCTATACCGATCCCCCTGTTTGCCACTGTAGGAATGACAGGGACGCCCAGCATCTCAGATAACTTATCAACGTCGATCTTCAGACCCTTCCCCTCAGCGACATCCATCAAGTTAAGAGCTATAACAACATTATCGGTGAGTTCTAACGTCTGCAGCGCAAGGAGTAAATCATGTTCAAGCTTCGACGCATCTACTATATCCACAACCACATCTGGCTTCTCATCCAGAATAAAATCTCTAGCGATTGTTTCTTCAACTGAACAAGCGATAAGACTGTATGTCCCCGGCAGATCAACTACTTCTATGGTCGCATCCTTAGACTTGCAGATTCCACTTCTCCACTCAACGGTCTTACCCGGCCAGTTCCCCACATGCTGTCTTAACCCTGTCAGAGCATTGAAAATGGTGCTCTTCCCGGTATTAGGATTACCTTCCAGAGCAATAGTAAAATCCGCCTTTAAGCGGGTAGGTCGGGCAACGTGACGCCTAAAAAACATCTAGGCTAAACCTCTTTACTTGACATGTTAACAAATATTGTCTTAGCTACCGCTCCACGTAAAGCGAGTCTATGTCCTCTAACCTGAAAAACGATGGGATCTCCAAGAGGCGCTCGACTAATCGCTTTTACAAGGGTTCCTGGTAGAAGACCGAGCGTTAATATCCTGCGGTGGGCGTTAGAGTTGAGGATTCTTGTGATTATCCCTTTACGTCCGAGCGGCATGGAACTTAGCGGGATCTCTTTCTCACCGAGTTTTGGAAGGCTTGGATTTGTTTCCATTATTTAACTCTCTTATACAAGTTTAAACTTGTTAAATATATTAAAGTTTCGGCGCATTTTAAAAGTGTCCTAAAGAACTTAGGCGCATCAAAGAAATCGAAAAACTGCAGAAAAAGCTTCTCACTTAATGATGCTCAACTGGTTTTGCAGAATTTTGCGGTCTGGCTAGGGCTATTCCTATCACCTGTGAAACTCCACCGATACTTTGGCTGCCACAGATCTTCTAACACCAACTTTTTGTCCTGCTGTGTCCAGTAGCAATCCCCCTTCGAATCCTACTTCCTTTTTAACTGTTACTCCTACGTCCAGGAGCGCACCCAACTTTGCTAGGCATTACCTAACTTTATTTTTCCCAGTTTAGCACGCGCGCGCGGAATCAAAACGTCGATTGCAAAGATCATTGCCATTCCTACAAAGAATGCGAGATTTGCATGGAGAAATCCTATTTCATCCATCGATTTTGTCAGAAGTTCAACGAATGATACATTGATCATTACACCCGCGGAAAATCCGAGAGTCAAGCCCAAAATTCTGTGCGTAGGTTTCTTTATGAAGAATGTTACTACGGCTCCTATCGTTGTTGAGATTCCCGCCAAAAAAGATAGTAACAACGCTAGTAAAACAATACCACTCACGTTCTCCTCTCCTGATTTTCTAGTAAAAGCAACGGAACGCGCGCGTTTCTCCAATCCATGTTTAAACCTTATTGTTATAGTTATTACATTTAGAGTCCCGGTACTTCTCAATGGCCTTTTGTAAAGTCCTTTTAACTAGACAAGTACAATGGATTTTCGGTTTTGGGAGACCTCCGAGGAAATTAATTACATCTTCCTCTGTTATTTTTTCAACTTCCTCCAAAGTTTTTCCGTTCACCATTTCCATTAAGGCTGATCCTGATGAAAAAGCTCCCACACAGCCTATTGCTTGAAATTTTGCGTCTCTTATTACGTTAGATTCGATTTTTAGGTAGACTTCCACGGTGTCGCCGCATGGTCCGGTATAAGCTAAGTGGACGCTTGGGTTTTCTATACGTCCAACATTTACTTTATTCAGGTAGTATTCTATTGCTTTGCTTGAGTATCCTGATTTCTTTAATAGTTTTCTAACTTCACTCATGATATTCCCTCGATACACCCGTGCTCATAAACGCTTTCAGTCTTGAAATCATCGCCGTTATTTCAGAGATTTTACCTTCATAAAATCTTTTGATATAACCTGCATATCTAGCAGTTTGGTATTTCTCTATCTCTTGAATTATTCCATCAATCATAGAATTAAACCGTGGATTTCCTTTTTTAAACTCCTCAACTTCTCCTTTCATAGTTTTTAACGTTTCCTGAAAATTAACGAAATCCATGTCGGTTTTCCTCTCTTTATATATTTCAATCATCGTCTCGAGATTTGATTTGGCTATTTCATCCATAATACTCACGCTTTCTCTTCAAACTGGTCAACGGTTGCCTGGGCCTTTTTGATTTTCCAGTCTTGTCTTCAGCTATGTGGATTAGGTCGTCCATTATTCTTTCTGTGACACGTTTTGCTGAGGCTGCGTCTCTAAATCTTAAGTTTTTAATCATTCCACATCAGCACTTAAGGATTATCATTTTTTGCGGATTTCTGCTTCCGCTTCAAGAACCTCGTTCCACAAACGTAAAGTTTCCAATGCTTCTTGTTCGCTTAACACTTGAATGGCGTAGCCAGCGTGAACCAAAACATAGTCACTAACTTTGGCGTCCACAAGGGTTACGTTCACCTCTCTTAAAACGCCCTCGCCGAAGTCCACTCGGGCTTCGTCACCTTCAACGCTCATGACTTTGGCTGGAATCGCCAGACACATCGCTATCACCTTAAAATAACTTTCACTCTGTTTTCCTCTCGTAATAGTTTATCAGTTCGTTGATGACATCTTCAATGCTGAAGATGTGTCTTTTTCCGTCTCTAGATTCAAGTTTCCCTCTTGTTTCAATAATTCTTCTGTAAGTTGTTTTTTTAATGCTTATTGTTGTTTTTTCCATAGTAGTGACACCTGCCAAATCTAGTTTATAGTTTTTGTTCAGCTTCCCCTTGTCATCTTGCTTCCGCATTTGGGGCAGATTTGTTGGTAGCATGGAGTACCTATCACATGAGGTGTACTATACCCGCAGCGTGGGCACACGCAAGATCCTCTAGGCCCTGCCGCGAATCCACCCATCCTTCCTCTACCTCCGCCACCTCCACCCCCTCTGTCGCCACCTCTACGACCGCTCGACATATAGAGCAAGCCTGCACCACCCTGCCTAGGCGCGGTAAGAACTGAAGGGACGGCAACGGAGCTATAGCGTGTGCGATAGCCATAACCGGTCTGTGCTGGACGAATGTATGGAAGAGGATAGATGTACTCGTGGCGGTATTGCGGCGTAGGGTAATTGTGCCCAGTCTGCGGTGGATATGGCTGGTATGGTCGCCTAGCTCCCGGATACGCTCTTACTGCTTGAGGTGTTGCCGTTATACTCCTCGGTGTGAACCTCGGGCAAGCGGCTCCATTACGGTTCACGGCAACACCGTTTAATGTGCAGAGTCCATTCCTAAAGTTAGCGCAGTCTTGATGGGTGGGAAATCCAAGCATTCTATCACCAATAATTTTTGTGCAATTGCACATATTTAACCTTTTTTGGAGAGTCGTGGGCTCGTGAACTCGTTACGCCTCAGCCTCTAATTGTGACTTTATGTTTCCAAATAAGGTCTCTGGAAACGGAGATATAGACCAGTGGTATCTAATTCGTCACTTCCTTCTGCGGGATTGCTCAGCAACTCCAACCTTCAATTACCGATCCAACTAAAATGTGTGTGTAAAACAGAGTTATTGTCACGAGAAAGTATAAGCATTGAGGATGTATCATATCGCGCGCGGGCGAATTAAATAATTAGTTAAGGTTTATTTGGAGAACCAATCTTCATC
>CAZRCD010000004.1:0-149078 GCA_964598485.1 uncultured Candidatus Bathyarchaeia archaeon | reverse complement strand
TCCTAACAATAAATAGCCCAACAACAAATTAATTTCTAAACAGCCTAGCGCGCTATGACACTCGATATCCCGCAGATCGACCAATATACTTTTCCAAAAGAATCTCATTTCTATTCAGGAAGGCAAGTCTTAGTTTGGATAGCTCAAAACTAAGGAGAATTAGAGAAGATCTCGATCGCGATTTTCCTGGTGTATTAGGAAGATTGCTGAGTTCGAGCTATTCGGAAGCTAAAGGAATTGAGGAATACTTGATTGTTGCTTATGCCTTCCGAAATTTTGCGGCTCATTCGCTTGAAAGCCTGCAGCTTCTCTATGAGAAATTCGAGGAGATTTTTCAAAGAGTATTGAACACCTTTTTCTTTGCAATCGAAATACTGTATTAATTCCACTAGGCAAAGAAGCGCGCTAGAGCTCTTCTTTTTCGCCACGTTGAAGATATTCCTTCACTAAATCGTTTGTATCTAGATTATGTTCCTTCAATTTTTGTTTAATTGTTTTAGGAGATAAGCTGTCAAATAGGATTCCTGTAAACGATTTATAGAATTTCATCGTGTTGTCTCGCAGTTTTTTTAGGTCGCCCACCGTTATCACCCAAAATGGTTCCGTCACAAAGGCTCCAGGCGCAAGTTCTTTTGCTGGATGAATTAGTATTGGCAATCCTTCTTCTGTTTCATAGTATTCTTTGAACCATCCAATTGAATTGTTCAATTGACCTGCTTCAGTCTTTGAGATCTTCGTTCTGATACTTCTAACCTGATTTTTACATTCAATTACCCAGTACATTTTACCTTGTATGATCCAAAGGTTATCTGGGCCCTTCCCAGTTTTTTTCTCAGGTCGTTCCGAAATAAAACCTAGCGCTTGACCTAGTTGGTAAATTCCTTGCTCAAATGAATTTGAGGGCGAAATCCATGACAAGTCATCCATAATTCGCATTACTTCCAGTATGACTGCGTTATATGATTCGTGTTTTTTAATCCAATCAAATATTCGAGATGCCCTTGTGCCGGTTGATGTTAACTTTGAGTAAGTGATTCCTTTTTCAGGTCGGAAGAGGTTTGAGTTCTCCATGTGAGCCCTGAGTTGTTTATTCATAGACTCCTTGCTATCAATTGGGTAGAGATAAGTAGCCATCAATTGGAGAAGCCATCCTTTATCGTTTGGATCGGTTGAATTGACGATATTTCGGAGACTATCAACGGCCTCCTTATATTGTCCTTGGCGGTAGAGGATTTCCGCGTTTCTTTCAGATGTGGCACGGTCTAAATGCTCTTTTTTAGGCTCATCAGATTCAAGTTTGGACATTCGATCCTTGTAATACTCTTTCCAACTAACGTCTCTACTCAAACACTGATTAATCAAGTTCTCAATTGTCTTAATCTGTCCTCCTTCTTCCCTCATTTCGTGGACTAGTTCTTCTCCAATCTTGATCTGCAACTGAGCCTCTTTGGATAGAAATGCTCTTTTTGATTTTTCAGAAAGGAAATCTGTAATGTTATTTCCGGCAATTACGACAATGCACCAGTCACTAGAGCCTCTTATACCGCGCCCCATCCCTTGCTCTACTCTTTGAGCGAGTTGGCGACGAATAATACCAGAAGATGGTCTCATCTCTTGTAAATATTTGTCCATTAAGGTGGTGTATGATGGAAGCAAATCCAAAATAAGTATTCTACAGGTGCTGTCGGGAAGATCGACACCGTCATATTCATTAACTAAAACTAACACATGTTTAGCTTCTTTGTTCCTGACTTGAGTCTTCAGTTTGTCAATGCTGTTATAGAGTTCTCTAACGTTCGTGACCTCTGCTCCGAAGGTCTTCCAGTCATTGGCATTACTAAATGATGGTGCGATCGCAACAACTCCACAGGTACCATTTTTAGCAGCGAGAGTCTGGACCCAAGAAATTACCTCCATCCTTTGAAAATTTGTGTCTACTAAGGAAGGTAGAAGAATTAACCTCTCACCACTATATTTAACATCCCTCGAAGACAAGGGGTTAGTAACGCTCTCAGGTGATATTCCGATATCTCTTACAAGGAAAGCATCCTCAGTTAGCGTGGCCGACAGGAAGACGCGTCTCTTCGCTTCCGAAAAGGAGGGAATACGATCTACTGGTAGAAGTCGGAGAGTTATCTCCAGTCTATCCCCAGAGAATATACAAACGCATTCACCAACGTGGTCCTTTAGCAGATCCCAAACAAACAATAAATCATCGCTTTCTCTGTATTCTGATAGAATTTTAAGCACTTCATCACGCTTATCATACCAAGTCCAGAAAGGCACGGCCATTAGACAGTTTGCGCCATTGATAATATCGATGCAGGTTCCAGGCGCTTGCCTTCTTAGTGAGCCTTCAAAGAGCGCCCATAATCGTTCATATATGGGATTAACGCCTTCTTTATTCTGCCTGTTCACAATAATCGAGAATGACTCCCGGATAATATCCAAGCATTTGTGGGTATCATCGATTACAATTGCACCAAGTTGTATTGTCTCTCTTCGGGAACCACGAACACCGAAAACCGACTTTCCATTGAACAATCTTTTACAGTTAGTGACAAGAATGGCTTCAGAATTTAGAAACATTTTAGGAGGTTTAGTGTCAGTAAATTGCGTCGTCTTAATCCCAAAAGAGCTAGCTTGTTCTACAATTTGGTTGACCAGGTAATTATTAGGACAGACGTATATTGCAGGTCCTTTTCCTTCGTTTATGCATGACTGCAGAATCAGCAGGCCAATAAGAGTCTTGCCCTGTCCTGTGTGCAATTTTACGATTATATCTTTCTGTGTGTGAAAATTCCTATACCATTCTTCCAGCACAGATTTTTGCGGAGGTCGAAGATACTCTTTTCCACTTTCTTTGTCTAAGTTGCTAAAGATTTCAATCGGATCTATCAGTTGGGCAATTTCCTTTTTTCCAAGAAGTTTTTTGAAGTCTACCAAAGTGGATTACCTACACATCTTTTATTAATGCTTTGCTGCGTTTAAAAGTCTATTATCATTACCAACATGAGTAGAGTTTGCATATTGGTTAGTGCAGACAAATGGATGGTTCTACCACAACTCCAGCGCACGCATTAAAAGGTATGCAGGAACCGTCCTCACCATGTTTTCTATCAAAACTAGATTATACTTCAAACAAGTTTCATATTGCCCAAAAAATGGGGTTTTGCGGGAGATATTTCCATGTGTCCGCGCGCGATATCCCACAAATCAAAAATACTTGCGATTAAGTAGCTATCTTCAGGGGGTAGTCTTGAAAGACGTAACTGAGGCATCATTTAATGCGATTATGTCTCCATCACGAATACAATTTGTAATACCAATCTGGCAGAGAACATATAGCTGGGAATGGGACCAGTGGCAGGATCTCTGGGAAGACCTGATGGATCTATACGAGAGATTACGCAAGGGTGAGTCGGCCAATCATTTCTTGGGACCTATTGTACTTAAGACAGTAGAAGAAAAAGTTGGGAAGATAACAAGACGAGTGATCATTGATGGACAGCAACGACTTGCTACTCTGCTACTTCTCTGTGCTTTAATAAGGGACAAAGCTAGGGGTAACGGAGATGACAAACTTGCTGAAGAAATAGATGACCACCTCCTATTCAATGAATACGCCAAGAAGACAGAAGACAAGCCAAAACTGTGCCCCACGGAAGCTGACAGAAAGATCTTCAATAAGATTCTGAGCGCGGAAGGCTCAGAGGAGCTTGGTGAAGATAATCAGTTGTCTGCAGCCTATGCATTCTTTGAGTATAAATTTGAAGAAGAAAAAGATAGGTTCGACCTTGAAGGATTACTGAATTGTATACGAGCACTAAAAATGGTCACGATTAGGCTTGAAGAAGATGATAATCCAAACCGTATATTTGAGACATTAAACTTTAGAGGAAAAGAACTTGCCCAAGCAGACCTTGTTAGAAACTATTTCATGATGGCAGTTGAAGATGAGAGCATAGCAGATCAATTGTACAAAAGCATTTGGTTCCCTATGCAACAGAACCTTGGCAAGGGCACACTAGAACGAGCAGAAAATCTTGAGGACTTCATCCGGCATTATGTAATAATGATCAAACACGCAACCGTTAAGAAAGATGAGACATACAGAGAGGTCAGGCAGCGTCTCAAGTATGCAACTCAAGATGAGGTTATTTCCGAACTCAAAACCATTAGCACATATTCAAAACACTATGAGAAGTTGTTGTTTCCCGAAAGAGAGAGCAATATGCCCATAGGACGAGGAATTGAACGATTAAATAGGTTGCGAGTCGGAGTTCATTATCCGTTCCTCCTGAAGGTGTACAACGGATTCGAAAATGGAACAATCAACATAGAAGATTTCCTGATAGTGTTAAAAACAATCGAATCGTATGTTGTTCGACGCATTTTTCAAAGGTTGCCGACGCATTCCTTAAACAGGCTTTTTGCTGACCTTTGCAAGCTACCCCAGAAGGACATTGCAGAAGCTCTCCAGAGTGAATTTGCAGGAAAAGAATCATGGGCAGCGCAGTACTGGCCAAGCGATTCAGAGTTCAAGGAGTCTTTCAGCACGCTTCCCATCTATAGTATATCTCCTGAAAGGTGCCGTTTTGTTTTGAAAACACTTGAAGAGAGTTTAGAGCATCCTGAGAAAGTGGATCTAAGCGGACTTTGGATCGAGCACGTGATGCCTGAAACACTTAGTCAAGCTTGGAAAGATTATCTGGGTGAAAGCTGGGAAGATATTTACGATACTTATGTACACACTATCGGAAATCTGACGCTTATAGCACCAAGTCTAAATGAGTCGATCAAGAACAAAATATTCTCCGAAAAGAAAAAAGAATGGTACCAAGAATCGAACGTCAGTCTTACAAAGGAAATAAACAAAAAATGGGATGAGTGGAGACCCGACGGCATCCAAGGGAGAGCGAAAGTCCTAGCAGAAAGAGCACTTAAGATTTGGCCTCGGGAATAGTATTATTCGTATTGAGTCCTATTCGTGTCTCTAATTTCTCTCCTCTTTTTGACAAATTTAGTCTGGGCCGACTTTTGCTTTGTCAGGAAATATTTCAGTTGTTGATATCTTTGTAGAAAAATAGCCGATCATCCATTCAATCCAAGAACTAGTCAGTCTTTCTTCTTCATTACGCGCGCGCTTTCTGCATATTGCTTGATGGGAAAGTGCTCACTTATCGCCCGGTAAGGGAAAAAGGACTGCTCAACTCTCTGGAATCGCAGCCGCCTGTTGACTGCGCGCACAATCTGGATCTATTTTTCCGAAATTCTTAATTAATTTTTCAAAAAAGCGGTTGCTGGAGTCCAGAGAATTTTAACGATTCATTCTCTTCATGTGGCGTTTCAGTTTTTTCTGGAAATTCTCGGGCGACCATTACAAAAATTCAGCGTAACTAATGGCTAAGATTACAAAAATCAGGTTGAGAATTGCTTGTCTTGTGTTCCGCTCTTTTAAGGTATCTTTTCTTTTTGTCGTCTGACGTCGCTATGCAGAACTGACGTCAGGTTTCCGACTTCACTTTACAAAGCATTAAGTTCAGATTTAATAAACGCGGAAAGCACTTTAGGTTTAGCTTCTCTGCTCAATAGTAAACCCTTGATTTCTCATCCACGGCACGACATTACTGTAAACCTGCATGTAAGTTAAACCCAGTTTACCAGCCACATCAGAAATCGTGTATTTTTCATTTTTGTTGAATGCCTCATATACGTCTCCCCGCGTTACGCCTTTGCATACAACTTCCTCTGAGTCGCCTTCACATATTGCATACTCCGCGATTTTCTCGATTTCATCATGTAAAGCACTGTGGTCACCTGAGCTGAGTTTAAGTGCAACCTCAAAATACTGTTTCCAAGTCGTTTCGCCGATTTTTTGTTTCATGGCTTCAATCTCGTCTTCCATGAACATACGGTCTCCTAAATAGAAGTCTTCTAACCTCTCGAAAGCATCTAAATATGAAAAACGTGTTTTTATGTCTTCGACGCCTCCCCATGAGTTACATTCCCTTTGCTTCCCTTTAGTAAGCAACTTCCGCATATCCAATAAATCCCGTATCTGAGGTTTTAATTGAAGTCTCGCTTTTTCAGTTGCTTTCGCTGCTTTTGCATCTTTAACGGCTTCCATGTCCTTCCTGATTAAATCAACTATATAATCATTCATGGTTTTATCTTTGATGTTGTCTTTTAACCAATTATGCAACTCTTCAGGTATTCTAACCGAAAGTCTTTTTTTACTCATCATTTTTCACCTCCTGTTTATTGACGTCGGGTCTGCATAGTGACGCCAGGTGTCAAAAAGAAAAGATAGGTTGAAAGTGCGGACAGCAAACAGAGCAAGCGCGCGCATCAGTGGTTGTTCCATTCAAATTTTTCATCAAAAATCACTCCTTTTGAAGCTTTTTCGTTTTCGTTAAATATTTAGTGTAAATCGTCATACTTAAACGTATTCGTTCCATTTTTGACGCATTTGAATTAATTTGTGACTGATAAATTATATTATCATGCTAAATAGAGCGTGATAAAATCACAACATTAATCGCCCCGAACTCAGCCTTAATTCCGCAGACGGATAAATTTTTTAAACGGAACTGGCGCATAACCTTATTTCGTCGGGATAAACCGATATAAAGGAAAAAGGAAAGGCAAAAATGCAATAACGCGGTAAAACGAGCTTGGTTTTGCTGATTGCGTTGTTAATGGTTTCTGCTGCGTTAGCGTATTCATTATGGCTTTACACCGTGGAAAATCACGTGGCAATCGTAACTTACAAAGAAGTGCAGGTGGAAAAAACTTCAGGGATAAGAATATTATCATGGAATTAGGGTGACTTCAATAAGTCTAATCCAGCCAAAACGGAAACGTTCTTTTTACGCACTTTCAGCAACATGCCGATAAACGTGATGCGGCTAACAAGCGGGCTTGACTCAGCGTTTACTTTTGACTTAAACGTTACAACCTTTGAATTCACAACTTACAATGAAACAATGCCGTTCACAGCGAATCTTAACGTTTGATGATTTTGAGGTGTGGTATGAAAAAGTGAAAATTGCTTCCGACCACACAGCCAAAGTGGGTTCAAAGGGATAGGAGTGAGGTTTCGAAAGGTGAAACATCGTGTCAAAAGAAAGAAGGCCTAATGACGCACTAACCATAAGTTGCTAAAAGAAGACTATGTGCTCACGGAAAGAAAGAAGGTGCCTCCGAAAATGGTCATTCGAGAGACTATTATTATCATTAAAGAAGAAACAGGTTCCTTAAAGGAAAAGAGAGACTATTAAACGCGGAAAGCGTGCACGCACACACACGCATACACAAACTACGAAATAGCGATAGAAGATTGATTCGAAAGCTTTATTTTTTCGGATTGATTATTCAGACTTGGAGAAGGGATAGGGTTGTTGAGGAAAACTGTTTCTGCAATAATGCTGACACTGCTTTTAATAAGCATGTTAACGTTGGCGTTTAACATTCAACCTGCTAAAGGTTGGACTGGAACAGTCTATATTAGGGCTGACGGAAGCATCGACCCGCCAGATGCCCCGATTTCAACCGTCGACAATGTCACTTACACTCTTACTGGCAACATCAATAGCGATACTCATGGAATTGTGATTGAACGAAGCAACATTGTGGTTGATGGAGCAGGTTATACGGTTATGGGTTCTGGTGATGCGGATACGGGAATATATGTATTCTCCCTAAGCAATGTCACGCTCAGGAATGCGCAAATCATGAGCTTCTGGCAAGGTATTTTCCTGATTGATTCGTCCCAAAGTGAAGTATGTGGAAACACTCTGTTGGATAATGTATACGGCATCTACATGCGTCTTTTGGGGTCTTCGTCGCCGGGTTACTACAACGTCACTGGGAATAGCTTAAGAGGGAACACTTACGGGATTATTACCGATGTAACGAACGGGCACAACATGATTTTTGACAATATCGTGGAAGGCAGTACCTATGGCATCTGGTGTTGGTGGTCCCAGTACAACATAATGTCTCAAAATGACCTGATGAACAATGAGCGAGGTATCTTTCTTTATGCATCGTCAGAAAACGTCATTACCTATAATAATGTAGCAGGGAACTCTTATGGGATTTACCTTGAGAGACATTGGGTTCACCCGAATTTGCTATCCGAGGACAACAGGATTTACCACAACAACTTCGTCGGCAATGTAGTACAAAGATATGTTGAGAAGTGGATGCCCAACTTCTGGAACGACAGTTATCCTTCTGGCGGCAACTACTGGAGCGATTACGACGGCGTAGACGGCAACGGCGATGGCATAGGCGATACGCCCTACATCATTGACGCGCTGAATGTTGACAATTACCCGTTGATGCAGCCAACAGGCGGGTTTCAATGGATGTGGGGTGACGATGATAATGATGGTATACTGAACTATCTGGATTCAGGCATTTTCAGCTTCGATGAGTCTGATGCGCAGTCTGCTAGCGCATTTGGGATTGTTGCCACGCCGATAAAGATCACACGCCTACTCCCTTCGCTAAACTATGGTCAGATGATGGCGGCTCTGCATGAATGGGGGGTCAAAGAGACCCCCATAAAGAGGCTAATGTGTGTCTTTGTCGTCGATGTAAGCAACGTCTATGGGGTCCTGAGCTGGTTGAGGACACATGGGCTTGTATCAGCCAATTTCTACAACAAAGCTCTCAATAGCCTCTGCGCCGATGGGCACTGGAGAAGTCTGTGGGTCATCAGATCAGACCTAGATGGCATCGAAGTCCTCAAAGCGGCATGGGAATTGATGAAGTCGATGGTGCATCCTGATCTAGCATTTGACGCCATCACTAGGTTCATCAATCTCTTCGACGTGGAGTTCTACACTTTGACAGGCATTGACTCGGTGACTGCTAGTTTGAGTTTTGACTTTGCGTCTATATCAGAGAGATTGGCAAGTGCACGGAAGTACCTCAAAGAGCTCTTCATATCTGCCTCATCAATCATAGGATTGACACTTACAGCTATAGCAAAAGGAGGCTTTGCTGGGATCGCCTTCGAATTAAGTGTTAAGCTCATAAATTTCATACTCGACTACTTGATTTTTGACTATGTGGAAAGCGATTTTCTGGATTTGGTCAAACTCTGGGTGATGGCGGTAGATCCCCCAGGTGACAGAGTGGTCCTTCAGCTCTTTGACGCGAGTGGTCAGACCCTGCTAATAGGTCATAACCACACATTGGATGAAGACATATGCGTTTTTGAACATGGGATATACAGCGCGGACAATGACTCGGCGATACTCATCCTCTCAAGAACAGGCCTTGACTACAATTTTACAGTAACCACAACCCCGACAACTGTGACACCAATGCCTTACACCATGATCCTTTGGGACTGCACACAGAACGATACGATAGTCACCGGTGGCCTTCTAGATCCGCAGCAGTCCTGCTCAACCCGTCTCAACTTGACCAACAATGAGCTGGACACGTCATACCTCTCGGTTGCGGCTAGCCTCTCTAATCCAAATCCTCAACCAGGCGAACTGGTGGAAGTGAGCATGAACGTGACAGACGACGAGGGGACTCCCTTCGGCGACTGCGATGTGGTATTGTCGATAGCCAATGAAGCCATTTTGGCTCAAAACCAAGGAGACGGATTCTATAATGCTACGATAGACACGGTAGGCCTTGCAGGGTTCTATAACGTCACAATTTTCACGAGAGACCCTCCTCCTGGTTTCCTTCAGGGAATGGTCACCCTCCCGCTGGAAGTCGGTCCCCACGACATCGCAGTCATGAACACTAGTCTCTCTAGTAGCATCTTGGGCCTAAGGTATGAGCTCGCAGTGAACTTGACCCTGCATAATGAAGGGTTCTTTGCGGAGGCCTTTAACCTCACGATCTACGCTAATGCAACAGTCATCGCTAGCCTCACCAATATCGCTCTAGCTGGGAACGATTCAATGGTTCTCACCCAAGAGATTGCCACTTCAGGATGGACTTA
This sequence comes from uncultured Candidatus Bathyarchaeia archaeon, assembly GCA_964598485.1. Classification (GTDB taxonomy): domain Archaea; phylum Thermoproteota; class Bathyarchaeia; order Bathyarchaeales; family Bathycorpusculaceae; genus SOJA01. The sequence goes on along the minus strand of CAZRCD010000004.1, from coordinate 139,099 downwards.
TGGCAACTACAGCATATGGGCCTATGCAGAGCCGGTTCCAGGTGAAACCGACATCGATGATAACACATTCATCGATGGATGGGTCTTGATAACTTCTCAGGGCTGGAAACACGACTTTATTGGACCCACCAACCATCCAATCGTTGATTTTGCTGTTTACAATGGAAGCCTGTACGCTGCAGCTGACAACAAGCTTTACTTGTATGACGGAAATAGCTGGGGCATTGTGGATGCACCTGCCTACGTGACCTCGCTTGAAACTTGCGACGATAAGCTTGTCGCAGGCGCCAAAGGCGGACTGTACTGCTATAATGGAACGAGTTTCACGCATGTTTTCACGGTTCCAACATACATCAAAGCCTTAGGAACCTACAATGGCAAGCTGTATGCGGGAACCATGCTTGACAACCCACCGACTCTCTACTACTGCGAGGGCTCAGGAGACAATCCAGCAGACTGGCACGTGGACACAGGCTTTTCAGCGATACTGAACTTTTCTGGTGCTTTCGGCAGCATAGATTCTTTTGCAGTCTATGGCAACGAAATGTACGCGGGTTCAGGCGGAAAACTGTATTCTTTCAACGGAACAAGCTGGAGTATAGCAGCCAGCTACGCCGACGTCTACGCTTTTCTTGACATGCAAGTCTACAACGGCAAGCTTTACTTTGCAATGAGAGATCAAGCTTGGAGAAAACCCGTCTATCAAGGCGGAACAGGCTTCAGCGGAAGAGTAATCCAATATGACGGGGAAAACTGGACAACCATCTTCGAACATGACTACTGGATATATTCGCTTGGCATCTACGATGATAAACTTTACGCTGGAACGGCAAACGCAATCTTCACGTACAACGGCGCAACATGGGAAACCTCATTCAACGCCACAGAAGGCGCCTACTATGCCTTATGCTTCGAAAACTATGACGACAAAATCTACGTAGGAATGGGCAACGGCTACATTTTCGCTGACCCGGCCGAAACAGCAAGCCCACAGACTCCAACGGTTCCAGAGTTTCCATCATTCATAATTCTACTGCTATTCATGATAGCGACACTACTAGCAGTCATGGTCTACAGAAGAAAAACAGTTTCAGATCGCACAGGCTAAATTTTTCCGTGTACTTTTTCTGTTATTAGGCTTATGCTCTTAGCGTATTCCATGAACGCTTGACGCAGAACCTCGCTTTCTCCTATGCCTAAGCTTTCCGCGATTCTTGTGAGCAGGCGTCTCTGCTCAGACATCAGATAAACAATGTTCAGAGGTTCTTCCAGATTCTTCGTGAAGCCAAGCAAACGAAGCTAAAAAGCAAGCTTAAGCTTTTTTAGAAATCAGTTGTATTGTTCTTAAAACGTCGTCTCTGTAGGCTTTGGATTCTACTTCCTGCATCAACTCGCTTATAATGTTTGAAATTCTCCAAACATCAATGTTGTAAATGCTCTTCGCCTGTTCAATCACACTGCTGTCTTCAACATCCCAAACAACCAGCACCCTTTTGTATTCGCTGCTGCCAAAGATTTCTTTTACGGCGTTGACTACGGTTGGATGCGTAAATTTAATTGCGTTCAGCGTGTCTAGTCCTCTCCTGTGTTTACGCCCGCTTTTTGTTTGCGTATCAATCAGCCTTAAACGGAATCCTCTTCCAGTGGCTATTCTCACTTCGATATGGAATTTCTCTCCTGACACCGGGTTAAAGGCGAGCAAATCAATTTCCTTGCCTCCGCTTAACACAACATTTGTCATCGTAAGACATTTTTTTACAAGTTGCATGTAGCGGTCGATAATGTGGACCTCAGCTTCCAAAAACCCACCGCATAGATAATCAGACAAATTAGCATATAATTCATTTGGTTGAACCTTGCTCATCTATGCGTGTTATGATATTATGAGTAGAGCGAAGTTCATGATAAATCAGGGTTTGAACGGTGAAGATATCCTCGTTACTTCAGAAACCAGCTATTAAAATCCTCCTTTTCCTTCATGAAAAAGGCGAGGTAAGATATGCGGATTTGACAAAGCTGATAGCAAGCAGGGGAACGCTTTCCCTTAACCTTAAGGAATTAAGTGAAGAGGGTTTGATACAAAGGAGGATTGTAACAACCAAGCCAATACAAGCACATTATTCATTAACAGATAAAGGCACGGAAATTGCGATTCATTTGGGCAGAACTAAAAAGACACTTTAAACTGTATAAGCTCACGAAACAGATTCTGGAACGAAAACTTTTGGTTACTACAGCGCGCGTTCCATCTGTCATGTTCACCATCTTCTTTTTAATAAGCTTCATAGGGTAGATGAGTTTTGCTGAATAATTTGCAAATTAGCAACTTCACTATTAAACGGCATGCAAAGCCAGTTCAATAGATTTAAAGAAGAGAGATTACAGTTCTTAAAATTGCTTGGTGTTCGATGTTGCCACGGAGTCCTTCATCAAAAGAATTCCAGAAGCGTTTAATTTCCTGGTTTAAGAAGGAAGGTCGAAATTTTTATTGGAGAACACAAACTCTTAGTCCTTGGCAATGGCTTTTCCTTGAACTCTTGCTAAGGAGGACAAGAGCTGAGACGGTAGAGAAATTCTTTCCCTCGTTTATCGCGAAATACCATAGTCCCGAAATTGTTGTGCAAACAAGCGACTTGGAATTGGAGAACGATTTGAGATTTCTGGGATTACAGTGGCAAAGGCGGGTGGCACTCAGGCGGATTGCTGAAAAAATCACTGGCGTCTATGATGGTAAAGTTCCGGTAGATTATGATTTATTGATATCACTTCCTCATGTTGGTCGCTATATTGCCAATGCTGTCTTGTGTTTCTCCCAGAATCAAAGAAGGCCCATTGTGGACACTAATGTATCTCGGGTGTTGACGCGTTTCCACGGACTGGAAATGCCAAAAGATTCAAGGGAAGAATGGATCTGGGAACTAGCAGAGAAAATGCTCCCAGAAAAAAACTGGAAAGAATACAATTATGCGCTCCTAGACCTTGGAGCACTAGTCTGTAAGAGTAAAAAACCCAGATGCTCGCGTTGCTGTATTAAATCCATATGTATAAAAGGTAATGAGTATTTCACGGAAGGGCATCAATCACTGCAGACTTTCCCAAAATGATTAACTTTCAGTGGATATCAACTTGATGAGTTCATCCAAATTTTCAGAGTGTTTTCGTAAATCTTTTCTAGTTTTCTTGCAAAAATCATCATCAACTATCACTGGCGAACTCCGTACATAACTAATCAGGCATCCAGTTTTTTGATCATATGACGCATGCGCCATTATGTTTCTGATCTCGATAACTTCTTTCTCCGCATCAATAAATGCTTCTTTTTTTTGGTTGATTTCGGATATTATTGCATCTATTTCATCTTCTTTTGTTGGATTTGCCCTTTTTTTGCATCTCAAATTTTTAACCCTTTCTTTGCAAATCTTGTTGACAATATCAAATTTCTTCTTAAAAGTAAGAACCTGCCATTCTGGATCCAGAATTTTCTTGATGACGCTTTCTCGTTCAGCATCCGGACCTAGGGCGATCAGAATAAGTTTTTCCATCTTCCCTTCAATATCAACGGCCTCCGCAATTATTACACCTCTCATGTTGTTTGGTTCTTGTTGTTTTCTTACAGAACGGTTTATCAATTTGCGGGTTTTTTCCAATAGATTTGACCTAATTGTGAAAAATACACCATCAATTTCTCTACTAATCTTATTTATGTAATCTTCCATTTTTCCGGAATAAAAAATTACATCTGCGTATGGCTCAATAGCCCTAATTTTCTTCACAACCACGTCACCTTTTGTTCCACTACCAAGACCATAGTCGACTATTATTAGATCTGGATCCACTTTCTTCAACAATTCTTCGTCAAGTTCTTTATCATCGGGTTTAATTTCATAAGAGAATTTGAATCCCATGCTCTCAACATGCTCTTCAATGGGGTCTATCAAGGATTCGACAAAACCTGGGCTATCTTCAAACCACAAGATTCTGTATTCTTGAGTCATTTTATCACCCTTATTATGAATTCGACCCCATTTTCAAGATGATTATTCACTTCTATGCTACCGTACTCCTCCATTATCTTCTTAACATGGTACAGACCTATTCCTGATCCTCCAGTCTTGGAAAATCCAAAATTAAAAATACTCCTTAGATCTTCGTCAGATATCCCAACCCCGTCATCTTTTATTCGGATTTCCAGAGTATTTTTATCTGGAACATCAATCGTAACTTCTACGTGTTTAGCCTTTACTTCTTTTTTTCTAGCATTGCTCAGAAGATTATCAATAACAATTCTAAACTTGAATGGGTTGAAAACGCGTTTAAATTCAATGTTGGGTCGACATTTTAATGTCAGAGGCACTATTTCTTGGTCAGGGGTCTTTTCATCACTAACAACATGAAACCTATCGATGTATTGTTTAATGAACTCCACCATGTCTCCTTCATTTTCTTGAGACATGGGATCCAGATCAGGATTTTCGAAATTTTCTCGAGTGACAAACGAAGCGATCGATTTCAGCATCTCAGTTTGTATTAAAATAACATCAATTACTGCATCTAGTTTTTTATTTGGAATTTGTTCCCCATTCTTAATTCTATCTTTCATTTGTCTTAGTTGATTCCTTATGATGTCTACTCCTAGACTTATTTGGTGGTCCAGAATAGTTACCTCTCTTCTTTCCTTTTCAAGGCGTTCTAGAAAAAACGATTTTTTGGCCAGCTCGTTTTCCAATTCTCTTTGTTGTTTACGAAGATTTCTAAAAACGTTTCTCACATTTTTCGTTTGCAGTTCAATATAGGCCCTTGCCTCTTTTGTTACGATGTGCTCTTTAACAGACTCAATATTCTTCAACAATTGAGGTGTTTTTTCAATTTGCTTTTCTGCGTAAATTTCTAATATATTCTCATTGAACTCAATTCTTCTTCCGGAATCTTTAGCTCCATCAATAAGTTTACCAATTAACTTGAAACTATCGACCTTTATTTGTTCAGGGTCCTTTGGTTTATTCTCGGAATCCCAATTAATACCTTCTACAACATATTTTTCAAGCCTCTTCAATGCTTTATCTCTAAAAAAATCATTTAGTAGTTTGAGCTCAGGGGTTTTTACGACCCCTCCATCCCTACTTGAAACCTCCTTAAAATAAGGCAATTTTCCGGTAGCTTCTATCCTACCCATTACATCTCTGTTACCAAAATATCTTCTGGTACCTTGAGTTTTTCTTTTATCCAAGCCAAGCCAATCGTCTCCAAAGTTCCCGTAAGGATTAATCTTAATACCATTCTTGTAGAAAAATACTGACCCATAATTTACAGGTTGTATTCCCATTATTCTAGTAAACGTTCGTTTTGCTTCTGGATTAAGGTAGAATAGTTTAATGGTTATGTTACGTAACGGGGGATATTCGTTCTCTTCTTCAATATGGTAAATAAATTCGCCCTTGTCATATAGTTCTGTATAAATTTTCTTTCCTCCTTCATCTACCTTGGAGATCAACCGCGTTGTTTTAATTTCAAGCTTCTCAAAAACAATGTTCTTTACAAAACCATTGATGATATTGTAATCATCTTTCTCTTCTTTATCATCCTCAAGAAATTCCTCAGCTTTCAGATAGATTTGAAATTCTTGCTCAGGACTGACCTGTGCCGGGTTTATCAACCTTTGGAGATGACGCTTCAGTCTGATGAGTTTATCCCAGTCCCATTTCGATCTTAAAGAAGAGATTTCAAGAACGGTTCCTTTATCGAACTTTTTTAAATCAAATTCAGTAGGTAATCTTTTAATCGTATAATAGTTAACGTCCACTGTTTGGAAATCCTTTTTCGGGTCCTTCTCGAACTTGTCCCAATCCATTTCGAGAACATGAATATCTTCCTTGCTTTCTGTTTTTGTGTACAGTCTAAGTTTGCTACCTAAGCGGTCACACGAGAAACGACCAATACCTTTAGCACCCGCGAAAAATCTTTCTTCCCCGATCTTGTCCCTGTAATCCTTCCGGATAGTTTGTGGTTCTCCCTCTTCTTTTCTCTTCCAGGAGTAACCAACAAGAAGCCATTTATCATCTATGTCCTTCCGGGACATACCACAGCCGTCATCGATTACAATGATTCTGGATTTTTTTGATTTTTCTTCAGTGTTTTCAAAAATTAGTGTTACTTTCTTTGCTTTCGCGTCATACGCGTTCTTTACAAGTTCAAAAATGGCAATAAAATCATCAGTAATTAAATCTCTCCCAATGATATTTTTCAATTCTGAACTTATCGTAAACTGGAGTTTCTCAATCATTTATTATCTCCTTCAAAACCCTGCCAGCGAGTTCCATAAAAAGAGGGGGAACCGCATTTCCGACCTGAGTATATCTCGGAACCTGTTCCTTTCTTCTTGATCCACCTGTTGTATAATTCTCTCTAAACTTGAACTGGTCATCAAAAGTCTGGATGCGAGCACACTCTCGGACAGTTAGAATTCTAGGCTCGGAATAATGGATATAATCATCAGGAAGGGTTGTTAAAGTATTGCACGGCTCATCCCCTGCCAACGGGACAATAACCTGTTTTTTTAAGTTGAATTTATCCTTGACATTCTTACCTATATCATGTCCCTTGGGACAGTTCTCCTGAATATACTTGAATCGCTCTACTGTGTTCTCTCGATGATTGGCAAACCTGTGACTATCCGGAACCATCCTGTCCACACCTCTACGCATGAAACGCTGAAAGACACTTTCTACAGGCCCATAAACTCCTTCATTGAAAGACCTGAAACTCTCGGAAGGAACCTCCCCATGACTCCGCTCAAGATCGGAAATTGCATCTTTAAGATTCACGCGTTCAGGCAATCCCTTCTCCGCGAGAAACGTATTCTTTAACCCGTAGAGAATTTTGGGAAAAATCTCAGCATTCCCCCCTAGCTTTCCAACAAGAATGTACCTTTTTCGTTTTTGGGGAACGCCAAAATCTGAAAAATCAACAATGAAACCCTTAACAGCATAACCAAGATTTTCTAGGCTTCTAGTCACAAAGTCCGAGTATGGCTGCCCCTTATTGTCCGCCTCACCAAAGGGAGCCGTGAATCCCCGCACGTTCTCAAAAAACAAAAGCTTAGGCCTGACCAGTTCGATGAATTCAACATACGAGTTCACCAGCAAGTTACGTTCATCATTTTCCTTTCGCTTTCCTGCCAAAGAGAAACCCTGACAAGGTGGTCCCCCAGCGACAAGCGTTACTTTACCCCGCAATCCACTAAGCTCTCCCCTGTAGTCACCCAGCACATCCAAGATATCATGCTCGGATACTGGAAGCCACCCGGGCCAATCAAAATGGTTAAGCCTATCTATCAGGTTATACTTGAGAGTCCCAAATGCCATTTTGCTCTTCTCTATTGCAAAGATGCCTCTCCAGCCTGCATCGTGCAAGCCCAGAGAGATTCCGCCGCAGCCCGCGAAAATGTCAATATGATTCCAGAGGATAGAAGATTCCATGAAATGATATAAGTTGGCGTCTCACAAATAAAACTTTTTGCATTAAGGAAATGTAAAAGAAAACCATATCAACATTATTTTACGCAATTTGTAGCGAGCGCGCGCAAAAAATGAATCCATGCACACAGTGGGCATACGTATTAGATTTAATGCAGATCAAAACTACCATATAGCTTTATTCGGCTGCTCCTTACTCTTTAGTTTGGTGATAAAAAGTATTGGCTACCAAGGTTTATCTTGTGCTGTTATCAGGTGGAATAGACTCTACGATTGCTGCACTAAAGATGGTAGAAAGGAAAGATTGTACACGTATCATTCCCGTGTTTATTAATTATGGTCAAAAATCGCTAGAGCAAGAATGGAATTCGGTCTTGAAAGTGGCTGAAAACATGAAACGTCTTTATGGTGATCGGATATTAAAATTTGAATCTCCAGTCAGGATTGATTTAGGATCTGAAAAAGAATTCGGCATCTTCAATTGGAGTAAGTCTAGGCTCATAACTGGAGATAGAAAAGCCAGTGATTATGTTGAGAACCGCAACATGATTTTAATATCCATTGTCGCATCATATGCAGAATCTGTGAAAAGAGACGATGAAGAAGCCATTGTTGTAACTGGATTTCGAAATGAATGGGAAGATACTTCACCCAAGTTTGTTGACGCAATAAATGATGTTTTCAAGGTTCTCAAAACAGGAGTGCGAGTAGAGGCTCCAGTTATTCAATTCAGAGATAAAAATGAATTGTTGAAGGCTCATGAAAAATACAGAGAATTCTTTGATTTGACATGGAGTTGCTACACACCGATAAATGGTAAACCATGTGGTAACTGCAGCGCATGCATTTCTAGGCAAGAAGCACTCGAGTCGAATTAGTTGGGTACTTGCGCGCGCTACATGTGATAAAGAAAGCTGAAAGCACAATTAATAACTACGGCTTTGTCTTCGCGTGGAAAGAATGACAGATTTGGGCATGACAAAACGCGTGCCGCTTAAAATCGAGCGAAACCCCAACGGCAGCATAACGGTGCGTAAGGTGTAAAATTATCAATATTCGGGAAACCAGGCGTATTAAACAAAAATTATGCAAACATCTTAACAACCGCATAAATATATGGATGGTTTAATGTCTAAAAACGAAAGTCGTAAATTCGTAAGCTTCATCCCATTTTTTCACGTGTGTCCAAGCGTATGGACAGAGTTGGCATTTTTTGAACTCGAAACGAAAAAACCGAATATTACCCGCACATGATTCGTTAGAGAAATAAGTTCTTTGGAGGCTTATTCATTTTTCTCTTCATTCTATGTGTCGCAAACGTAGAACTGAGTATAGTTTATATTCCAGAATGTTATGATATTCTGTGTGACTTTTCGATGACTTATGTGAAGGTGGAGAAGGAGAAGTCCATAGAAATCGTGTTGAACGAAGCAGGTTTCACCGTTTCTCAAAGATGTTGTTCTCGACCCAGTTGCTTCGATTTTGCAGCTAGAAAAAACGAAACTCTAGTTTTCATAAAAATTCAACCAGACATCGGAAACATTTCTCCAATGGACCCTCTAGAGCTTACAGTTATGTCTGAACGTGTATCAGCTTCTTCGCTTCTGATAAGTGAGAAAGTGCGTGAAAAACCATTAGAAGACGATACGGTTTATTCAAGATACAACGTCTTGGCGGTCACTAAAAAAACATTTGAGAACATAATGCTCCACAAGATTTATCCCCTAATCCAAGCTGGTCCAGGAGGCTACTACGTTGAAATTGATGCGGAAGCAATTAAGCGAAGAAGACAGGAGCTAGACTTATCAATTGGTGAACTGGCTCAAATGATGGGTACGTCCAGGAGAACCCTTTATGGTTATGAACGAGGGATGGCTAAGGCTTCTGTTTCGGCAGCGTACAACCTCATATGTATCTTAGGAATCCCAGTAGCCAGACCAATGAACCTATTCAAAGAATCGAAAAATCAACCAAAACGTTTCCTAACCACTGCCAAACGTGCCATCATCAAAAACAAACTTCTTCAAAAAATCTTCAGAAAACTTGCCCGCTACAATGTTGTAGCATTCAAGAAGGCTCCCTTCGACTTCATAATTGATGTTAAAGAGGGAAAAATGAAGATTATCGGCGGAGTTGCAACTAACAAAGAACAGGAATTAGATCGAAGGGTGAACGAAATTTTAAGTGTCAGCAGAGTTGTCCAGGCGCATCCAATTCTCATAACAGAAGGGCAAAAACCCCTGAACAAGGACATTCTCTGCATCCATAGCGAAGAACTTTCTAAAATCAGGGATCCAGAAGACCTGATTGCAAACTTTAAGTAAGCCTTGACTGACGTGAATCTTTTTCACTTTTAACCTTTTTAGCTGTCTTCCACGATTTTCTGACACAATCTGGATATTCCCCAAATTTTTCAATGCATTGACGGAGAAAGCTTATAGTTTTAGGATCTGATGGGTAACCGCATCCAAAATCCCCGTATTTTTCCTTTAACTTTGCAATTTCCTTGTCTCTTTCAACTTTGGCAATTATTGAAGCAGCTGAAACTATTGGATATTTCCTGTCAGCCTTATGCTCCGAAACTATTTCAACTTTGAAAGGTAGCAATTCTGAAATGTGCTGTCCAAAGCGTTCTTCTAAAACATCCGAAGCATCAACGTAGGCTATGTCTGGCGCAAGTAACTCGATAATTTTCGCCATGGTTTTGGCCTCTAACCTATTCAACTTGTGAAGTTTTCTGCCAGTCTCAACAACCTTGTCAATATCTTTTGGCGGCAGCTTTATCACATTATATTTCAAGACGATTTGCTTAATCTCAACGGCTAACGTCTCACGTCTGCGTGGAGACAAAAGCTTAGAATCTTTAACACCTAACTCAACAAGCTTTGGCAGATCCTCATCTTTCATTAGAACTCCGGCAATAACCAGTGGACCTATTACGCAGCCACGTCCTGCATCATCAACACCAGCGACCAGCATAGAAACTCCTTCTTTAGATTAAATTCACCTCAAAAGTTATAACACTTATTCTTTAGTTGTTTTTCGCTAGAAACTCTGCAGCTTTTTCGACGATATTTTCGTGCAGATTTCCTCTGTTTTCATATGTCACCTTATATATTTCAGCATCTTCTCTAATCCTTATTTCTTGGATTAGCCTGTCCCTTGCCTTCCAGTGAATAGTGCCTATCACAAGCTTCCCGCTTTCACCAGCCTTCTTAACAGCCTCTTTGAAGCGTTCTGAATGAAGTTCCATAGGTCCAATTTCATCTATTGCAACTACATCAGCGTTTTCGACAGCATTGACTATTGCTTCAGCGCCTATGTTATCAAGGTCTTCCAAGTTCACACGGTATTTGCCAATCCGTGGACCATACTTTTGATTTACATGGGCAAGCCAGCCTCTTCTGCCACTGCTTATATCTAAAATTTCAAAACCAACACGTGCTCCACATGTGCGAACTTCACGGCTCACCATTCCACCTACGCTATAGCCTCTAGCTTTTAGAACTTCAATTGTTTTCAACAAGACGGATGTCTTTCCTGTACCAGGACTGCCAGTCATGAATAGTAATCGCTTTTTCAACACGTCTCCCTTCTTAAACAGAAGCCTAATATTCCCTAAGATAAATTGTCATAATTATGGCTTGCTCAAGCTAAGCAGATGTTTTGGGTGAAAAAGAAAAATATGAAAGAAGAAAGCAAGATAGATTTTCCAACAGAAATTATACAAGAAGGCAAAGTCAAGGTATTGGTTCCAAGGCTTAAGGCATTTGTAAAGTCGCCTTCTGAATATGCTCCTTCGAAGGCTCCTGTTTTCTATAATCCAGTTATGGAGCTGAACCGTGACATCGCAGTTTTAGCCTCACAAGCTTATCAAAGAACGCTTAACCGTGAAATTTGCGTTTGTGAGCCGTTGGCTGGCTGTGGTATTAGGGGAATAAGATTTGCAACCGAGGTTGAAGGAGTTGAAAAAGTAGTTATTAATGATATAAACGCGAAAGCCTTTCAACTAGCCAGCTACAACGTGCGCATGAATGAATTAAGTGAACGTGTAGACGTAAAAAACAAAGATGCAAATTTTCTCCTTAGCAGTTATGGAGCACCACGCAAAAGATTTGACATCATAGACATAGACCCTTTTGGCTCTCCAGTGCATTATCTTGACTCTGCTATTCGTGCCTTACGCAACAGTGGTCTCTTGATTTTGACAGCAACGGACATGGCTCCGTTGTGTGGGGTTCACCCTAAAGCTTGCATCAGAAAGTATGGTGGAAAACCCTTACGCACCGAGTATTGTCACGAGTTGGCTGTTAGACTTCTAGCTGGAAGCTTAGCCATGACAGCAGCAAAATATGAAATGGGAATAAACATAATCTTCAGCCATAGTACAGATCACTACGTCAGAATCTATGCAACCGCGAAATGCGGCGCAAAAAAGGCTGATGAAAACGTCAGAAACATGGGATACATACTTCATTGTTTTAAATGCTTACACAGAGAACCGGCAAAAGGGCTTATTCTCATTGAACATGCGGGAAAATGTATAGAGTGCGGCTCAAAAATTAATGTGGCTGGGCCGTTGTGGCTTGGAAAACTATATGATAGGCAATTTTGTGAACTGGTCCAGAAAGAAGCGAAGCGGAGGGCATTTAAGCAGGGAGGAAAAATCCGGAAGATCTTAGCTTTAATAGAAAATGAGGTCGAAGCTCCTATCACGTACTACGTGGTTGACAAACTAAGTGACACACTAAATCTACCGGTTCCACCGGTCAAGAAGGTTATCGAAGCCTTAAACGAAAGGGGCTTTCAAGCAGTTTTAACACATTTCAATTCTACTGGAATACGGTCTAACGCATCCGCATCTGATATGAAAGAGCTTTTATTCAAAATTGTGAAAGCCAAGTGGTAAGTTTTAAATAACTTCGAGTAGTAGAACTGAAGGTTTAGGTGACAAAATTGAATAAGAAAGTATTTGCCTTTATCATGATGACCGTTTCAATGCTTTTATTAGCGGGTCTAGTGAATGCACAACCTGAAACATTAACGGTTTGGACAGACAAATCAGAGTATGCTCTAGGGGAGACGGGAACTCTACATATTGTTTTTTACAACGACGAAGACTCTGCGGTGACAATTGAAAAAATCACAATAATTTTCGACGGGTGGCGAGCATATCGGAATGGCAAATGGGAAGGGAATCAAACAATAGAAATCAATCAGGCTGTTGTAAGTAAAGGAGTCTATGAAAAAGATATATCGTTTACGGTGCCGACTGATGGAAGAGCCAAATCTGTAAACGTTCCGATTACAATCAAGACGACTGAGCTTGGAAATATTTACGAGTATCATTTCATAACTGTTACTGAAACGCCTAAGTACATGGAGCAAGTTGTTACACTCTTCACGATCCAAGTGGTGCTTCTGATTGTCTGTACAATCATAATAGCTGCAACAATATTCCTTTCAGCACGCAGACCGCAAGTAAGGTGGAGACCAGAGGAAAAAGCAGTAGAATAGCGAAACTCTTTCTTTTCCTATTTTTTCCATTTTATTTAAGTAATAGATATAATTTGTAATAGTTATCATATAACTAGGATGCTGGAGGTTTCGTGGAACTCGAAGAAGTTTTAGTTACATGTGGATGGCCATGTGTAAAATATGGTCCCCATCTGGGTACGTTAGTGCAGGTTTTGTCAGCTGATGTTAGGGCAAGATATTATCGATTGAAAGGCGAAGATATTGTCCTAGTAAGCGGTTCAGACGAGCATGGAACACCAATAGAAGTTGAAGCTGTCAGACTGGGTATTTCACATGAGCAATTAACTGACAAGAACCATGCGGAATCATTGAGCTATTTAGGAAATGGGGTTTTTCCTTTAACAATTGCAGTAGGACAGAGAATGCTAGAGAAAAACTGTATAAGCCCGAGTGAGCCTGTGAAAATGTGATGCTTAAAATAGACCTTCACGTCCACACTACTTATTCTTCTGATGCTCTAATTACGCCGAAAGACCTAATCTTTTATGCCAAAAAACGTGGATTGGACGGAGTTGCCGTAACAGATCATGACAGAATCGACGGAGCATTGAAAATAGCTAAAGAAACAGACTTTTTGATAGTTCCTGGAATAGAAATTTCAAGTTTAAATGGACATATTATAGGGCTTAACATTAACGAGTTGGTTCCGCCTAAACTGAGTGTTGACGAGACTTTAGGCAGAATACATGAGGCTGGCGGTTTAGCCGTGGCTTGTCATCCTGTAACGTTTTTTAAGGAGAGCTTGAAAGGACACATAAGTGCACGGTTTGATGCGATAGAAGTGATAAACTCTTCAGCGTTTCCTTTTAATTACAGTGTAAAGCATAGTGAAGAAATTGCTTCAAGGCTTGGAATTGTGCGTGTTGCTGGAAGCGACGCTCATTATGGACCGGAAATAGGTTACGCTTACACGCTTGTGAATGCTGAATCTAGAGTTGATGAAATTGTAAAATCAATAAGAAAGGGTTTATGCTCACCCCATGGCAGAGCCATACCTTTCACAATGAGGTTTAAAAAGGAACTTCTGCTGCTTAAAAGAAAGTTTGGCTAGAGAGAAGGTTATTGGAAGTTTTCCATTTGATATAGGTTAAGCTTTATATCCAGTGGCTTTTCCGGTTCAGCATAAGGTTCTAGGTTGAACAGTTGCGGTGCGATGGTTCCGAATCCACTTAAGAGATGCGGTGACTTCACACCAGTCATCACAAGCGTAACTTTCAACATGCCCTCTAGTTCTGGATTCACCCTTGCACCCCAAATAACCAAGGCGTCGTCATCCATCATCTCTGTTATTATCTCTCCCACACGATTTGCCTCCTCAATGGTCATTTGGTTGTCACCTGAAACATGGATCAATGCTCCTGTTGCACCCATATAATCCACATCCAAAAGTGGACTTTTCAAAGCGTTTTTCACAGCTTCTTCTGCCCGATTCGGCGCATCCGACTCTCCCACTCCAACAACAGCCACTCCACTCCGTCTGATAATTGTCTTGAAATCAGCGAAGTCAAGGTTAATTAGACTTGGAGCTGAAACCGTTTCAACAATACCCTTAATCATGTTCGCCAAAACCTGATCTGCAACCCTGAAAGCCTCATTTATAGGCAGCTGAGGCACAAGTTGCATAAGCTTATTGTTGTCTATCACAACCACAGTGTCACAATGCCTCCGCATCTCAGTTAAAGCACGAGCAGCATACTCAATTCGCCCCTTCTCAATCCGGAAAGGCGTAGTCACAACTCCAACCGTTATCGCTCCCTTCCGCCTAGCAATCTCCGCTACGACCGGAGCAGCTCCAGTTCCTGTCCCACCACCCAAACCAGCCGTTATGAACACTATGTCCACATCAACAAGCAAATCTTCAATTCTCTTCCTTGTCTCTTCAACCGCTGCCCTCCCAAGCCTCGGATTCCCACCAACTCCAAGACCCCTTGTCAACTTTTCACCTATCAAAATTTTTTCGTCAGCCCTCGAAGCATTCAAATGAAGCGCATCCGTGTTCACAGCTATACACTCCGCGCCATCCATGCCTTTCTCCATCAGCCTTGTCACTGCATTGTTGCCTGCTCCTCCCACACCGACTACAAGTATGCGACAATAGCCTAGAGGACGGATTCCCTCACTTACAGAGTCATGCCAAGCATACTTAAGCGCGTGCTCTGCCGGACTCATTTTAGCCAACAGTCTTCCTCCGCCAAACCTCATCACTTATCAAATCACGGATAGCAACACGAATCGCTTCAGCCCTATTCGGATAAAACTTCTCATTCACAAGCTGATTCAACGCTTCAATATAGGGTTCAGGCAAGTAGAGAGTAATCATCTTCATTAAATTTCCCTCCTCCAATAGTGCTACAGAATTCGTTTCCGAAGTTATAGTTCTGTGTAACATGCACCAAATATGTTCTAATCATGCTGGTTCTAGTACACTTAAAGCTTGCCCTTGTCTCCTTTCACATTTGTGTAAATTCTGGTTTCCACAAAACTACATGTTTTTATTCGTTGTTGAAGCATTTAATATACTGCGATGGAAAACTATGCAAGTTTTCATTAAGAGTTTCGGTTGCTCGGCAAATCTGGCTGATGGAGAGGTTTTGGCTGGATGTTTAGCGGAGGCTGGACATAAACTAGCTGAGACTGTTGAGGCTGCAGACATAGTCATATACAACACTTGTGCGGTTAAAGGACCAACGGAAAATCGCATGATTGCAATTTTGAAGCGGGTTCCATCAGATAAGAAATTGATTGTTGCTGGATGTTTGCCTCTAATAAACTTTGAAAGATTGTGTAAAGAAGTGCGTTTTGACGGAGTTGTTGGTCCAGTGGCAGGCGACAAAATCGTTGATGTTGTAAAGCGTGTACTGAATGGTGAGGGAGTTGTTGCCTTAGAAGGATCTGCGAATGCAAAACCCAGCTTAAATCTTCCCCGACTGAGGTTAAATCCTGTTATAGGCATTATTCCCATAAATCATGGCTGCTTAGGCTCATGCGCATATTGCTGTGTAGTTTTTGCCAGAGGTCGTTTGAGAAGTTATAGCATTCAAGAGATTATCGAGAAAGTAAAAATGGACTTGGCTTCTGGGGTGCGAGAGTTTTGGATAACCTCGCAAGACACTGCATGTTATGGAAAGGATATTGGCACAACTCTTGCGAATCTGCTTGAAGCCTTATGCAGTATTAAAAGAGATTTTAAGATTCGCGTCGGTATGATGACTCCAAATTTGGCAAAAAGTATTCTAGAAGACCTGATTCAAGCTTTTGAAAGCGAAAAAATCTTCAAGTTTCTCCATTTGCCAGTGCAAAGCGGTGACGACAAGGTTTTGAAGCGCATGCGACGATCATATTCCGTAAAGGATTTCAAAGACATAGTAAATGCTTTTAGAGCTAGGTTTCCTGAGGCCACGATAGCCACGGATGTTATTTGCGGCTTTCCCAAAGAAACAAAAGATGCCTTTGAAAGGACTTTACGTTTAGTTGAGGATGTTCAGCCAGACATAGTAAATGTTTCAAAGTTTTTTGCAAGGCCGAAAACTGCCGCAGCTGACATGCATGAAGACTTTGTATCTTCTCAAGAGATCAAGCGTAGAAGCGGCCTAACAGCAAAACTAGCTAAAGAAGTTGCCTTTGAGAGAAATCAGCGTTGGGTCGGCTGGACAGGAGAAGTTATTGTGGACGAAATTGGCAAAGTTTCGGGCTCTTGGATTGGACGCAACTTCGCCTACAAACCAATAGTTTTAAAGAATTCCGGTTCTGGCGACTTAATCGGCAAAACTTTTCATGTGAAAAATGTTAAAGCATTCGGGACTTATTTGGAGGGCAAGATAGTTGAATAAATATTTTTATGCTAATGCGTTGTTATGTGTTTTAGGAGTGAAAGTAGTTGAGTGAAGAGAACGTTGTTGAGGTTGGACATATAACCCATTTCTTCACAAGAATCAGTGTTGCCGTTGTTGAGCTAAGTGCAACTTTGGCTGTTGGCGACACCATACTCATTAAAGGACCTACAACGGATTTCGAGCAAGTTGTTGAGTCTATGCAGATTGAGCATGAAAACATCGAGAGGGCTGAAGCTGGACAAAGCATAGGCTTGAAGACTGAGCAACGGGTAAGAGAAGAAGACATAGTATACAAGAAACTGTAATAGCGTCTTCTCATCATGTTGCGCGTGGGTATGCCTTAAACCTCAAGATTTGCATAGTCTAAAATACAGTGGTTTTGTGGAAACCCATCGATTTGTTATTCAAGCGTTGGATCTAGCCCCCCTCTAGGTTTTTGATAAGCCAGTTTCAAGCTGTTTTTCAGAAACAGAAGCTCCTAGAGTTTCGGGGCACGTTAGAATTAGGTGAAGGAAAGCTTGTGAAGGCTAGAAAAGGCCAAATGGCGGACGAGTTTTTGCGATGCTTTAGAAGAACAACCGTATTCGAATCTTTGTACTGTTCAGGTGAAAAAGCGATTTCAATCAAGTGTGCGTGTCAGAATGTAAAATTTAATGTCATATGAATCTGAGTATGTAGTTGTTCACCGTTTGTAAAAAGACTTCTTCCAAGTTTATGCCGTAATGTTCAGCCAAAACAAAGATTATGTAAAGCAGGTCTGAAAGCTCTGTGGCTAACATCTCCTTTGTTTTAGGCTTTTCAGGAGGCTTAAACCCTTCCAATCCTTTGACTACAGCGGCTACCTCTCCAGCCTCTTCCAGCAAATCTGTAACCATAACAAAGGGCGTCCAACCTTTACCCCGTACAGGGTCAAGTTTATCGTTGATTTTCCTGAAGTTTTTCCAACAAACATGCTGGGCGTCACGTAGAGTTAGAGACATGCAATTCACCGCGTATGAGTTGGAGCTGAAGCTAAATTAAGATTGTCTTCAATGAACGATTGAGGAACAGCTAACCTGAAAATATTTGTGTTGGTTGTTATGCCAGAACATTCCGAAAATGTGAATTAGCAGCTTTTTAGGGGATTATTTTACACCCGTTATACTTCATGAATTCAAAATCCCTTAGGTTGATTTTTCCATCCTCGATGAGTTTCCTTATCCTGTGCATCTCTTTCGATGTCGCATCTATAAGATTTCGTACAGTCTTGCACACCAGATTATACGCTTCTGGAGGCCATCTTTTTGTTACGTTTGCACATAAGCATCGACCGCCACAAATATTGAAAATGTCACAGTTCGTGCATGGTTCGCCGACGAAAATTTTCTTCAACTTCAATGGGTTAGTGCTGTTTATGTGTCCAAGATAATAGTTTTTCATTCCCCACATGGCTGGGCATGGAATAATGTAACCGTCTGTTTGTATGGCGTAATTTGTCCATCCTGCACCACAACGTAACAGATTTTGCCTTTCGTCTAAAATGAGTGATCGGGCTATTCCGAGAAATGGGTAAATCCTTGAAACTTCACCTTTATTTTCCACTTGATCAACCCAGAACCTGACAAGTTTGCAGACTCCAGGGTTATAGTTTTCTTCGCGCCATTCTTTAAAATCTCTCCGTGCGAAATCATTCCAGAAGCCAGCGTTTAGTTGCCAATGTACCGAAGAAAACGAGAACTCATCATTGTCAAGAAGCCATTTTACTTGTTTATAAACGTCTGTTTGCTCCATAACGGTCATTCTGGCAATCAATTCACCTTTAAAGCCGTTCTGCCTAATCAGTTTCAGATTGTCAATTACCTTTCTGAAGGTGCCTTTTCCCCTGTAAAAATCTGTTAAGGCTTCGTCACCATCAATGGAAATGAGGATCGTGTGTAAACGGTTAACATATTTAGGTTCCAAACGGTTTAAAAGTAGTCCGTTTGTTTGAATTAAGAAATGTTTAACCTTCACATGGTCCATAATTTGTTTGATGTGGTCAATACAAAGTAGTGGTTCACCACCGTAAAAAGTCAACACACAATCCGGGTCTTGCCTACAAAACCTGTCCAACGAATCAACGTCATAACTTATTCTCTTAGGCAAACAATAATCAACTTCAAAATCCGGAAAATCAGCATCCACATCCTCCAACGCCTCACTAAAACAATACCTACATTGAAGATTACACTCAGTGGTAAGTATCACATGAAAGAATATTATATTTCCTTATCAGAAAGAAACTACAAACTTTTAAGGATTTTTCTCAGATTTTCTTCGCCTTCTCTCAACATAAAGTAAGGCGATACGATGTTTAAGGCATGCTTAAAGAAGTTCTCGAACCATTCCTTCCATCTCTAGATGTTTCTCAAATCCCAATCTCTTCATCGCCGCGATCAATTCTGGCCTCTTAAGAGAGGCTGCCCCTTGGACTTTTTTAGTTCCAACTTTTCTAATTTCATTCATTCCTGAACATATCAACATTTCTTCTATTCTTTTTGACCTCATATCTGGATTGACTTGGACGTTCCTAATCCGCCCAGCTTCATTGGGTGTTGTGTAAATCGCTTGAGCATAGCCAACTATGCGGTTATCATGCAGGGCAACGATTTTATTTTCCGTGGACAAGTGAAAAACTCGTTGGATAAAAGAAGTTTTCAGGTCGTTTTTCTTGAAGTTAAAGGTCTCGAGATGCTTCGGGTCTTCTGAAGATTTTATTAGTTCATAGGCTGCATCTAGGTCATTTTTCTGGAAGTTTCTGATCTGAATTCCTTTAACGTTCTCAGGTTGTGAGAAAGAATCTACGTTACCAACTAAATACATTGTTTTCTCAAATTCTTTGAAGCCCAATTTAGTGTACAGACTCTTCGCTGGCACATTTGTTGACACTACATGCAAAACTGCTTTCTCCATTTTTTTCTTTTGAATATAGTCGAGTGCATTCTTCATCAGTTTCCTAGCTATGCCTTTTCTTCTGTAAGTAGGATGTACCATAACAGTCGATATGTAGCCTACTTTTCCTCGGTTATTGACTATAGTTGTGCCGACAAGTCTCTTATTAACTTCTGCCACAAGGAACTTAATAGGCTCCTTTCCAAATAGTTTGGAGAAGCCTAGGAAGATTCTACCGATGATTCCAAACATTTGATCAACCATTTTTTTCACGTGGTCTGGATCAAAACCAGTTAGCTCAAATTCTTCGGCAAAAGACAGACGGAGGACTTCCAATAAGTCGTGTAGATCGGATTTGCGGAAATCCCTGACCAAAACGTCATCGACAGTTTCATTCGTAGATTTCTCTCCTTCATTCACTAAATACTCACAGTCCTTCTTTCATACTTTTCTTGGCTTCTTCTATGTATCTTTGAGCATTTTTTCTTAATATCTCTTGCAGGTAAAGCTTCATAAGGCTCATTAATGCTTCACCAAAACAATGCTTACATCGAAGATTATACTCATTTGTCAATATCACGTGAAAGAACCTAACCTTTCCCTCAACCTGAAAATGACTTCAACATTCACTTGTATTTTTCCCTAGTCTTCTTAGCCTTTTCAATGTACTTTTTGAGTTCTCTTTCCTTGATTTTCTTTTCAGGCAGGGTCTCAGGAGCATATATCAAAGGAATGACAGCCAAGAACAGGAAAAAACTAGCCAAGGAAAAGGTCAAGCCTAACGGAATTACTTCCATATGGGGTTTAACCAATATCGGTAAGATACCGGCAAGCAGGTAAGGAAGCCCACCCATAAGGTAATATTTTTCCTTTTCACTGGCACCTGCAAGGTCGCCCCACAAAGTCATAAAGAAAACAGAGGCAAACATTCCCCAAGCGATGCCATCAAAGGCTGTGTACATGTACCAAGAAACTGGCATTCCAGAAAAAAGACTTAGAACAGCATACTCGATACCTAACACGACAAAACCAGTTATTATCACTCGCTTTCTACCTACAAGATCCGCCATTACACCTCCTACCAAGGCAAAAATTCCTGCTATTGCGAATTCAATAAATCCAACGAAAAGGAAGAAGCCCCCAAAGAGGTTCTCCAATATTGGCGCCTCCATAAAGTTCACGAGACAGAACATAGTCCAGGGAACCAAATACAGAATAACATCTCTTCTTCTCAGGATTGAGGAAATGCTATAGGTGCTACGTGTTGGTCGAATTCCTCGTCCACTTTTCATAAAGAAGAAAGCACCGAGACCGAATCCCCTCCATACCGCAAGTGCCAGAAAGGCTAAGACAGAATTGAGCATGTTCAATGGCAACGCAAACAGGAGAGTACTAAAGCCAACGGCACTCCATATTATTCCTCCCTGAACCCCTCGGTTTTCGACAAACGTTACATCTGCAAAATAAGCTAAACACGATGGAAGACCGATTCCAACTGAAATTCCCAAAAAGAGTGAAATCAAAATATTTACGGATGTACTGTTGTTGACGATGGTAGTTGACAGCACTGACATAACGGTTCCAGTAAGTATCCACAGAAGAAGACAATTTTCTCTCGCACGTGGAAAAATTATTGATCCTAAGATGGCGGAACAAGTGACTCCCACGTAGTAGACAATGAAGAAAACCAAAGTCTCAGTCGCAGAAACAGGCAGGTCGTTTACGGAATTACTAAACATTGCATACGTTAATGTGTACCATGTAATACTGTTAAATACCAGAACAAATGCTGGGAGAAATTCCTTCCAAACGATCTTTGGTTTAAGGGCGTTTCCAGACTGCATTTTCAATGCGACCTATTACTCAAAAATGGTTTTGCAAGATAAAACATTTTCTTGGTTCAAATGTTTCTGTATTCATGTTCAACAACAAAACTTAAGTAGTAGATGTGTTGTACAAGTATAATCGTGAGAGGAGAGGTAAGATGAAAACGGTAAAGAAACGGAAAGTTCCGGTTCGAGTTTTTCCTGTATAAATGCCGTCACTGTAAATCCTCCAACGCGGACACCGCCAGTTTTCCTAATATTGTTCTTATTTTAACATTTTTTATTCTTGGGATTAAATGAGTAGACTCTTCTATTAGATAATTCATCATTTTTTTAAGTTTTCTCACACTCTTTGCTTCGAAAACTATGTCAAGAAGTTCATCAACATCCTTGTTTGTTACATGTTTTCTTGCAAGCAACTTTCGTATTCTCTTCTCCGAGTTCTTATCGTGCATAGCGAATAAAACTGGAATAGGTACGTATTCATTTTGTATGCGTTGAGATAGTTCTTCGATTTCAAAAATATCTATGAATTCTTCTCTCAGAGTAGCCAGTATCCCCAAAATTCTTCCATACCTTGTTAGAACTTGAACTTCACTATTTGTTCCTCCACCGATTATGGCCCCAATTCGCATATCTGCTTCAACACTTGTTGCCTTCATGTTCAGAATTTGCATATATTCTTCCGCTACAACATCAATTCTTTCCTTTAGATTTAATTCTAAAGCATGTGCAACTCCAAGTTCAAACAGTGATTTTTTGAGCGTTTGAAAGATTTCCCCCCTTTTTTCTCTTGGAAATTTTGCAGTTGATCTGTTGAGGAGAGTGAACCCGCTCACCAAGAATGCATTTCCCAAAAGAAGCGCCATATCATGTCCAAATTTTCCAAAAACAGTTGGTCTTCCATGCTTTATGTCTGATTTGTCAATAATGTCATCGTGTACATCAAGGGCGGCTGCTATCATAGCTATGGCTGCTTGAATCTCTACAGCTTTGTCCGGGTTACCACCCACCGCTTCGCAAGCGATTGAAAATAATCCAAGATGAGTGAAAATTTCCCAGTTCGAAGTATAGTATTCTAATGCTTCACGTATTTTTTTGCATTCAATTTTCTCTGTCAGAATAGTTCTTCTTGCAAATTCAAGCCCTTTTTTGCTTCTTTTCTTGAGGTTTTCTAAAAGCATTTCAGAAGTTTTTTTGTGTTTTCTAGGGCTCATGTGTTAGCTTTTGTTGTTAGTTCTATTTAAAATTAATAACAATGATTTTGTGAGAGAAACTTATCGAGCAATAACTTCAAGATCCTGCATTTGTATTTGTTCTTTTAGGCTTGTCGTAGAGATTTCTCCCGCAAACTCCCCTTTTTATGGACTCCATACAGCACGCGCTAATGGCACCAACTAGAATTGTTGTTGTGACCCCCCTAGGTAAACATACAACAACACTTTCCGATACCCAAAAAGCAACATCGAAAATCCATAATTGCCACTAACCGCAGGCATGAAGATAAACGGGAAGAAAATAGAGCGACGCCCCTCTCAGAAGTAGTTGCCGCTTTTCCTAGAGCGTCGGACTACTACTTCTAAACAAGCTCAAACTAACCCTAATGCATACTCGACGTAAAGAAAACAAGGGCTAGAACGAGACAGCCCATCGGATTTCGGGGTGCGCTCCTATCGAACCAGCTTAACTTCATGGTAAGCTAGTCTGTTGACTAAGTCATGCAGACTTCTAACATGCTCACTGTGGTCGTATATCCATGACCCATTTTTGAAAAATTCAAATGGAATTGTTTCCCTTGACCATTTACCTAAACGTAGGTCTTGAATTACATAATGGTAGTTTTGCAAAAAGCCGGCTCTAATAAGCTTTAACAAATTATCGATAAAATTTCTAAACTCAGGCCTAGGAAGATATACTTGGGCGATTATGGTGTTTTCGCCTAGCACTTTGCCTACTATGTATACGAATGGCTTGTCGAGAAGTGACAACACAAATTTGGCCATTTTTCCTGTGCTGTCAAATTTGAAGGTAAAGAAGAACGTGTCGGATGTGGTTCTATCGAAGGGAAAAATGAATACTTGAAAATTCTCGAGCAGTCCATTTTTGATGACGTGAAGGTTATAGTGATAACTAACATTTTGCAAAGTTGTCCCCAGCTTATTGGCTATGGCAGTCAAGCTGATTGTTGGGTCTTTCTCCAATTCCTTTATTATGAATAAGTCCGTTTCATCAGCTTTTATAGGGAAGCCCTCAGGGTCCACAAGTGTATACGGCAACTCCGTTCCCTCAGTTTGAATCTCTTTGACCCATTTGTCCCATGGAAAAGTCCACGTTTCAGACGAACTATCAAACCAGTTACTTGTTCGGTTGACTGTATAAAAGGAAGTCGACCAAAGAATTTGCACCTCACAGGCTACTCCAAGTCCTTTTATCTCTTGCACAAACTGTTCAAACTTCGTGGTATGGTCTTTAGGAATAGCATATATTCCAAGGCAGCCTTCAAAAGGGCCGTAGCATCGGCTTAGGTACGTGTAAAACTTGTTGACTTTCATGCAGTTAAAGAGTAGATCCTCATCGCCCGGAGTTGCTTTTGCAAAAACGACCCCTTTCTTCAACCCTAAGTTTGTAATATAAACATTTGTAACCAATCTCAAATAAAAAGAGGAGGACAGTGTTTTTATCCGCGAAAACAGAGTTCCTCTAGGCATATTTAGTTTTTTTGCAACTTCTGTTATGTTTCTAGGGTAGTATTTTCCTAAACCTTCCAAGATTTTGACATCAAGCAGATCAAGTTTTTTGCGCATTCCCGCATCACTTTGCAGACTACTACAGAGCTTCTTGCGATGATCGTATTAATTCTTATCCCATACCTGGGCAGTCGATAGGCTCTGCGAACGCTGTCCCACAAATCATCCTTAATGTAAGCAAACTGAGCACTAGTGCAATTTTCCAATGGGAAGCGATCATCATTTTCCAATTCAAACAGCATCACCTCCTTTTAGATTTGTCGTAAATAAACATATCTTTTCAACAAAAATAAAGCTTATATATGGTTTGTTCTAGAAGTAAGTTCCATGACAGCCGAATCCCAGCTTGAAAAAAGAATTATGCAGTGCGTAGATGACGGATTAGAAGTTCTGGGGGATAGCGGTAAAAAGGCCATCTACTACTATCTCGAAAAGAACTCTGGGCTAAAACGGAAGGAGATCCCAAAAAAACCCGAAATATTCATGAAAGGGCTTAATTTTATGTTCGGAGAAGAAGGCACAGATATAATTGAGAAATGGATCGTTGAAAAATTGAGGATGAGTTTTAACTTGAAACAACAGTGCAAGATTACTTTTGCCGAAGCCGTCGCAATGATTAAAGCCCAAGCAAAACAATTATGTCAGTAGTTTCGACTGCAAATAGTTATTTTACCTTCTAAAAGTTGTAAGTTTCTCTAAGGTCGTTTTCGTGCGCGTGTCAAAACTGTTACGAGTTAATGTGATACTGAGCTTGCATAATATAAAAAGCTTGAAAAATGCCGGGGGGAGGTCCGTTTGGCTCTTTTTTCAAAAAAATAAAATGATTCTTTCACGATACGGTAAGTTCTATCATCGACGAAAAGTGGCAGCCAGAAGACTGCAGAATCCAAGCTTATTGCAAATTCACTTCCACACACTTACACATCGGAAAGCCACCCTGGAATATCACAGAACAAAGGATCCCAACTACGTCAAGAATCTCCTCGGACATAAAAACATCCAGAATGCAGACATTTACAGAAACCTTGAGCAAGCAATATTTGACGAGAGAAACGACAAGTTCCACAGCACAACCGCTGAAACAGAAAAGAATTATTCTGACTCATAAGTGGTGTGCATCTTATAGAACACAGGAGACACCTGACCGACATGCGACACTGGCATGCTAGCTGCTATCGGACGCTTCTGTACGTGCTTGTATCCACATTCACATTCAAAGCCGACTATCTTATCTTTACGTCTTATTTCCTGCCATTTCTTGGCTTCGCATCCGACGTCTTGTTTGTGAAGCTTCCACAGTATTCTTACCTCTTCACGGGTTAGTGGCGCATACTTTTTCGCAGACGTATAATACCATGCAGCGTAGGCTACGAAACATAACCATAACGTGGGCACCAGTATTTTCGACATGGGGCTGAGCATTTCCAACATGGACGTTATTATTTCCAACATGCTTTTCACCATATGTATCTGTGTCTTACACTTATACAATATGTCTCAAAGGAGACATATCTACCTACGTAATACTGTTTCTTACGATATAAATATTACGGAAAACTCCGAATGTTGCATAAAACGTCCCACTGGTTTGAATAAGCGTCTTGCAAGGATCAAACATTTTTCAAACTCTAAGAACTAGCTGAAATCTTGATTTAGATACTGGTTGCATACAAAAATTTGCAAATAATAAAATTTGCGTACACGTTCAACAATTCGACATGTAAATGAGAAAAACGACGAGTTTCATAATTTAAACGTTAAAACAGTTGAAGAGGCAAAACAGCCCATAGCAAAAGAATTTGAATATGCCTGCACCTACGATGACATAATGCTTTTCCGAAAGCGAAAGTAAAAACGACATACTATTTGATGTCAGAGCCTTCTATTTGTTCTTTCAGTATACCAGCGTATGCGTCTATGTACTGTTTTCCTTTTCTGGTTATTGTGTAAACTTTTCTTGTTCTTCCTCCTTGCTTTTGTTTTTCACTTGTTAAGAAGCCTTTCTGTTCCAGTTTATTAAGCAGTGGATATAATGCGCCGTGCCTTAGCTTTACACCGAACAACGCTTCTACTACTTTTTTTATTTTGTAACCCCACATAGGTTGGGCCTGAACAAGCCTTAAAATTTGAATATCAAGCAAGTTTCTGGTCATGCGTTGAACAAGTTCTTTTCTGAAAGTTTCTGTCAATCTTTCACTCTCTAAACATGTTCTATTCTGAACTGGTTCATGTTTGAGCTTATTTAAATTATGTACAAAACAGAATATTCTCATATGCTTCGGTATGCTTTTTTATGTTTCTAGTAGGTATGAACCTTTATATTCACGTTTATGCAATAGAAAGTCTTGAGATATGTCTTAAAAAGGACATATTGTATCCATGTCTAACAGTAAAACTGTTGGACAAAAATACACAAAGGAAGTAAACACATGGGTAACAACTCGAAAGAAGTCCAAGTCAAATTGATGAAGGGCCTCTTAGACCTCATAGTGCTACAGTTCTTGAACACAAAACCAATGCATGGATACCAGATAATCACAATAATCCGCAAAAGCTTTGGAGTGTACTTTGGACCAAGCACCATTTATCCGCTATTGAACACGTTAGAGAAAAAGGGATATGTAAAAAGCGAATGGGACATGAGCAACGAACGACCCAGAAAAGTGTACACGCTGACAACCGAAGGGAAAGGCTTACTAAACTTCACAGAAGACTCGCTCAACTTCATATGCAGAAAAATAGGCACACCAGGAATATCTAAAGGACTCTTAGCAGAAGATAATAATCTAAAACCAGCATTGCACCCATTCCTGAGAAAAATTGAAAGCGCAAAACCACGGATCTAGCTTCTAACTCCACCAATCTTTCAACCTAACGAAGACTAACAACACTGAGTTTCTTAGCAACAATTAGCATACTTTTTATTGTACACTTCGCTTTTTGTACAAAGGATGCAGCATTGGAAAAAGCAGACATCCTAATTTACGGATGCACCATCCTACCGATGAACGGAAAGCATTTCATAGAAAATGGAGCCCTAGCCATAAAAAACGGAAAAATAATTTTTGTCGGCAAACGTGCATCTGCAAACAAAATACAGGCAGAAACAAAGATAAACGCAAGGAAAAAAATTGCCATGCCCGGCTTGATTAACTGTCACACACACGTGCCTATGACCCTTTTCCGCGGAATAGCTGAAGACCAACCCTTAGAAACTTGGCTGAAGAAGACCATTTGGCCTTTAGAGGCTAAGCTCAAATCAGAAGATGTTCATGTTGGAACCCTCTTAGGCTGCTTAGAAATGATAAAAAATGGAACAACTTGTTTTGCTGACATGTATTTCCATGAGGACATGGTTGCAAAGGTTGTGGAGAAAAGCGGATTGAGAGGTGTTTTGGCGGAAGGCATAATTGAAGCTGGAAACAAGGCACTAGGCGAAAAAATGCTGAACGAAAGTATAAATTTTGCCGAAAAATTCCGTGGATACGCCAATGGCAGAGTAACCACTTTTTTAGGGCCCCACGCGGCTAACAGTTGCAGCCCTGAGCTTCTCACCAAAATCAAGAACAAATCCTTGGAATTAAACGTTGGCGTTCATATTCATTTAGCTGAGTCGAAAGAAATGTTCAGGGAGTTCGAGAAGAGATATAGTTCTAGTGAAGTTGAATTTTTGGAAAAGATAGGCTTTTTTAGCGGTCACGTTCTTGCTGCTCACTGCACAAATCTGTCAAGAAAGGGCATGCAGATTTTGTCCAAACGTGGCGTCAATGTAGCTCATGTTCCCGTCGCTAACATGAAACTCGGTGTAGGTGCAGCAAAAGTAAAAGATTTGACTGATTTAGATGTTAATGTCAGTCTGGGAACAGATGGCCCAGCCAGCAACAATACACTTGACATGTTCGAAACAGTGAAAATCGCCACTTTGCTTCAGAAGCTCGTCTATTTGAATCCCAAGATTTTACCAGTGTATGAAGTTTTGAGGATGGCGACAGTAAATGGGGCTAAAGCCTTGAGACTTTGGAAAAGCATTGGTTCACTTGAGGTTGGCAAAAAAGCTGACGTAATCTTGGTTGACCTTTCAAAGCCTCATTTAAAACCCTTACATGACATTTACGCAAACATCGTTTATTCTGCGCATGGAAGTGATGTGGACACGGTTATTGTTGACGGAAAGATTGTGATGGAGAATCGGCACGTGAAAACTTTAGATGAGCAAGCTGTTATGGAAAGGGCTGAAAAAACAGCGTTCGATCTGTTAGCACGGTAAATCCTCTGGTTTTTCAAGTCTTTCTACGGTTAAATTTATGAACCTGAAACGCCATCTTTTTCCTTCCTCAACAAGTTTGGTTTGAAGGCTAAATCTATGAATGGAGTGAAGGCTATCTTTGAACCGCAAAGGGTTCTTCTAGTAGGTTCAAGTAAGATCCGAGAAAGAGTTGGAATGGCTTCTCCCCAGCTTTTCAAAAGCGTCATTTACAATATGAGAAAATTCTTTCGTGAAAAAACTTACGTTTTAGATGCGGATGGAAAACATGGTTACAACAAGCTAAGTAAGTTGCCAGAAACTCCTGAACTTGCGGTTATAATGCTTCCGCCAAAACAATCGGTTGAACACGCAGAAAAATGCGCGAAAATGGGCGTGAAAGCTCTTGTAATGATTACTGGTGGGTTCAAAGATGAACAGCGTCAGCAGCTGCTCAAGATTAAAGAAGAGCATGACGTTAGAATTTTAGGACCAAACACGATTATGGGCGTCATAAACACTGCCAATGGATTAAACACAACCTTTGAAAGAAACGTCATGCCTAGAAAGGGAAGTATTGCCGTCATATCCCAGAGTGGCGGAGTCGGCGCTTGTCTTCTTGACTGGGCATGCTTTTATAATGTTGGCATAAGCAAATTCGCTTTCGTAGGAGACAAAATAGATGTTGATGACGTTGATTTGCTACGGTATTATGGAAACGACAGAAAAACACAGGTCATTTGCCTATACATGGAAGGAGTAAAAGAAGGAAGGAAATTCATAGAAGAAGCGAGAAAAATAGTGAAGAAAAAGCCTATTCTAGCTCTAAAAGGCGGAATAACACAGCAATCAGCAAAAAGAGCAAAATCACATACAGCTTCAATTGCAGGATCGGACGAAATCTTTGATGCAGCCTTCAAAAAAGCTGGAATAATAAGGGTTGAAGACATTGAAGAATTGATGAACGCAGCCATAGCATTTTCGAAACAGCCTCCAATGCGCGGAGATAATGTGGCAGTTATAAGCAATGTGGGTGGACCAGCAATACTGGCTGCAGATGCTGTTGCAAGAAACAATCTGAAGCTTGCAGCTTTGTCTGAGCACACCAAGAAGAAGATTGAAAGCCTCTACCCGGGCGTGGATGCAACAAACCCTATAGATATGATAGCTGACGCTAGAGCTGAAAGATACTCCAAGGTTTTGGAGTTAGTGCTCGCTGACAAAAACGTGGACGGCGTCCTAGTGATAAACATGCTTAAATCTTGCTTCTTTGAACCGAAAGATGCCAAAGTGATTAAAGACGTGGCAGCAAAATATCCAAATAAACCAGTTGTTGACGTGCCAGCAGGCGGGGAGGACTTCGCACTCGTATATAATGTCTTAGGGAAGACTAGCGTACCCCTGTATAATTTACCTGAAAAGGCAGTCATGGCATTGAGGTTTTTGAGAACTTATGGCAAAATTCTTGAAAAGCATTAACTATATCTTGAAGAGTTACAGATTTTGTTTATGATTATGTCGCTTCAGGTGGAAGTTTGTCTAGGCAATTGAAGCATCCGGATGGAAAATTGAAAAGGCAAATTGTCAGTTTTTGCAGGCGTATTGCTGGTTCGTGCCAAATTACGACAGCATGTATAGTTGGTGATTATGCCTTGGGACTGACTGATGCGAAAACAGTTCTTGAAGTATTGCTTGTAATTCGCGGTTTTCAGCCTAGGTTGATGAGTTATGTTAAAGTTTTGGATGATAGAAGTGTTATTGTTTTTGCTGTTGACGAATGGGTTTTTGAGAGGGATGTGGATAGAGGATTTTTAGGCGAGGCGTTGGCTGAAGGAATAATCTTTCCATATGTTGCCCTAAAAAACGAGGATTACTTGCATCTTCAAGAGGTTAAATTGAAAAAGCGTTTAATTCTTGAACTCTTCGAAAATCTCGTTTTGGATTTTCCGGAATTATCCTACAATTTTCACATAAAACCAGAGTATTTTATGTATGAAACCATGATGAGCAGAGCTAGGCTTTTCCCGCCGATGATTTATACCGTGTTAAACTTCATGCAAAACGATGCTAAAAAAGAGAATGTCAAATTGGTTATGCGCGGATATTTGGAGGCGTTAAGGGAATTAGAGGAAGAAGATGTAATTACTTTTTCAGATGGGTACGTAAAAATTTCTAAAAAATTTGTGGAGAAGGTTGAAAGCAAGAAAATTCGTTTTATCAATGTTTTCAAGACTGCCGAAAGGGCTTTATTCAATTCTTTGCTGGGCACTTTTTCAAAGACTTTAGGTTTTCTGTCGCAAAACAGAGGAATGAATAGCTTTCAGTGGGATGTTAGAGAAAACTCGAAATCTATCCATCAACTTGAGGATCCCCTGAAATATCTGTGTATTCCTACGGCTCGTGGGCTTGTTCCTTTGTCAGCTAAAATGGACATAGAAGCTTTTGCAAGGAGAGTGCTTTCAAGGGGCGAGGCAGCTGAAATCGAGATTGAGAAGATTGGTGGTGTTTTCAACGATGTCTATTTAGTTAGTGCTTCTGTAAATAATGACAGAGAGAAAGTTGTCGTTAAAAGGTTTAAGGACTGGTCAAGTTTTAAATGGTTCCCTCTCAATCTATGGACTCTGGGGACAAGAACTTTTGCTGTTTTGGGACGCTTGAGGCTTGAAAGGGAATGTGCTATAAATCAGCAGTTGAACAGTATGGGTTTTGATGTTCCTAAGATTCTGCATGTAAGCCATGGTGAACGCTTAATTTTCATGGAATACGTTGAAGGAGAAAAACTCGATAAAACAATAAAAAGGATCGTGAAATCACAAACGGATGAAAGTTTGAAAAATGAATTGGGCATCATAAGCAGGGTCGGCGAAAAATTCGCAAAGGTGCACGCTCTGAGCATAGCTTTAGGAGATACAAAACCTGAGAATATTATGGTTAGAGAAAAAAATGGTGAAATCTGCCTGCTCGATCTGGAGCAAGGATCCAGGAAAGGTGACAAGGTTTGGGATATTGCCGAATTTCTGTATTTCACGGGGCATTACCTTCCACCTCTTGTGGGAACGCGCCCAGCAGAGCTCATTACAAAAGCATTTGTTGAAGGTTATTTAGAGGCTGGAGGGGATGTTAAACTTGTTAGAAAGGTTGGGAATCCGAAGTACACGAAGGTTTTCAGTATATTCACTTTTCCAAGTGTAATTTTCGCTATTTCAAGCATTTGTAGACAGATGGGTAAGCTGAAGGAATGAGTGCGATTAATACTATCTTTTTCCTTTTTTATGTCTTGTAGGAAGCTCAACTTTCTTTTTCTGTTTCTTCTGCATCTTCTTAGCTTTTTTTAATTGTTTATGTTTTTCCCGACCTGCAGCTTTGTCTTTTTTGCTTCTTCTAGCCACGTTTTGACCTCCATTGTATGGCATAACCACATGGTACTTACTAAAAAATATTACTATCTTCAAATAATTGTTAGCATGCGCTATGTGTTCAAAAAGCCTATTCAGGATAGACGACACAGAAAGTTTCTTTGTCGTTGGTGTATGAATTGGTGAAGCTAAACACTTCGTTGACGTTTTATGGTGGAGTAGATGAGATTGGCGGAAACAAAATTCTACTGCAAGACAGAGGCACAAAAATCTTCTTGGATTTTGGCATGTCCTTTGCTTTGAAAAAGCAGTATTATTCGTTGCCTTTCCTTTCGCCTAGAAGCGAAAAAAGCTTGCAAGAGCTTGGAATTCTGCCGAAACTTGAAGGCTTTTACAGGTTTGATGATAAGACTGCAGAAGTTGATGCTGTTTTCCTTTCGCACGCCCATATGGATCACTCAGCTTACATATCTTTCATAAACCGTGAAATTCCAGTGTACTGTGGAGAGACAACGAAGATTATTTTGCAGGCGCGGTGAAATGCGTGCTACCGCGTTGGAGTTTGACGTTAAAGACGTATTGTTTACGTCTTTTAGAACAGGAGACTCGATTACTGTGGATGGTTTAGAGATTGAGCTAGTTCATGTTGATCATTCTGTTCCAGGAGCCTATGGCTTCATTATTCATACTTCTAATGGCGCTGTTGTTTATACTGGAGATTTTAGGGCTCATGGAACGAAGCCTGAGATGACGTCTGATTTTGTTGAAAAGGCAAAAGAAGCAGACCCAGTTGCGGTTGTCACCGAAGCTACGAACATGACTGGTGCATCAATTTCTTCCGAAGCAGAAGTCAAAAACAAGTTAAGTATTATTGTTGGGCAGACAAGCGGTTTGGTGCTTGCTGATTTTGCTTATGCTGATGTTGACAGGTTGAATTCTTTTTATCGAACAGCCAAGAAGAATGGGCGACGTCTTGCTGTTTCACTTAGACAGGCTTACATATTGAAAGCGTTGCGCAAGGATAAACACTTGAAGGTTCCAAGCTTGGGTGATGAAAGTTTATTAATATTTCGAAAATCGAAGAAAAAATATCGCAAATGGGAAAAACAAATTATAGAGGAGTATTCAGACAAAATTGTTGATGTGTTCGAAGTTTCGAAGCGACAACGGGAAATAGTTTTAGCCATGTCTTTTTACGATTTGGAGGAGCTTGTGGAAATCAACCCGAAAGCGGGCAGCTGCTATGTTTTGTCTGCTTCTGAGCCGTTCAATGAGGAGATGGAGATTGACTTTGAGAGGCTGGTTAATTGGCTTAGGCATTATGGGTTGCCGCAGTATCATGTGCACGTTTCTGGACATATAATGCCGCTTCAACTGAAAAATATTTTAGGAGAGATCAACGCACGTAAGGTTTTTCCTGTTCATACGGAACATGCAGATTTATTCGCCAAGTTCATGGAAGATTTGAAAAGCGAAACCGTGCTTGTTGAGAAAGATAAGGGATATATGGTTGGAGTATAGCTGCTGCAAAATTTACACGAAGAAAAACTAGACGCCTTTATAGTTCTCATGTTGAAACTAGTTTGAATATGTCATGTTTTAGAAGTATAACTGTAAATCAGAAAGTGTAATAATTAGGTTTTGTCGTGTGTGATGATTCATAACATATAAGTTGACGTATTGCATCTTGCTATTCACGATAATAATGAAAACTACAACGCATGACCGCCGAATACGATTGCTGCTTCACAGCTTAGGCTTAAGCTGTCTAGGCGGAGCAATATTCCTCCAGATCCTAGTCTTCACTGACATATTGCAACATGGATATTTCATGGCTGTCGAAAACAATCCAGCCATCTTGACATTCGAAATCGGCTTAACTGCCTTCGCCCTCATATACTTCATCTACATGTACCAACGCTTCATCCGCTCAATCAAATAACCGTTTTCACGCATCAAAATTCGAAAACTTTTTTTGGAAAGCGGTTGAATAGTAAACGAGAATGAAGCTGCTTTAAACAATTTTTGCGACTCAATTGGTATCTCTGAGTTAAGCATTCCATCTTCTGCATAAATTAAATAAACTAGATCTGCACAAAACACAATCAATAATTCTCTCAAAACGGTGAAAGTATTGAAGAAATTAAAAACTCTAACAACAATTTCCGTTATGCTAATTCTTACACTAGCACTTATTCAAAACGCCACAGCACCAACTTCGGACGAGATGCAAACCTTCTTCTCCAAAAGCTATGCTGGGATTTCAATCAAATTCAGTGCTACACAAGAGACGACGCCCGGCGAAAATATAACAATTAATTTGTGGATTAATTGTACAGCCGACGGTGTTAACATGGATTACCTCACCCTCAAAGTTTACGGTTTCAGATGTGGTCAAGAAAAGACTGAACCTCCGCTGCATTCTACATATGTAATGGAAAACATTCCCCTAGTCTTCAATCATACATACCCATATAACTGTACGGTGCACATACCCAATGATGTTTGGGATGCAACCTACGCTGAACTACATCTCCGATATGCCATTGTAGACTCGCCTTTTGAATATAACCCGAATTTCTCGATTACCATCGTTAGAAATGTCTATTTGGAAGAACTTGAAAACACACTTAAAAATTTGAACGAAAGCTATCAACAGTTAAATAACACTTATTGGGGATTAAACAGCACTTTTGAGCAGCTTTACCAAGCTTTTTGGGAAAGTTTCCAAATGAACCTCACCGCAGAAAACTTTGTTCTCTTAAACCAGACTTTCTGGGAGCTTCATCAAAACTACACTTCCCTGAATCAAACTTACTGGGATCTTAAAGGCAGTATAGGCGGACTTGACACTACGACAAACGTGGCGATTGTTCTAGCGATAACAACTGTTTGCTTTGTAGCTACAACAATCTACCTGATGATGCGGAAACCTAAACAATATTGGTAGCTCGTTATTTCCCCTTTATTCTCTTTTTTGATGCTTGACTTATAACATCTAAAAAGTACTATTTCTGTGCAAGTTCTGAGCTGCAATAAAGGTTAAGCCTCGTTCCGTGAGGGCTCTGGCTGTTCTGTTCACCGAATCATGTTTATCAAGGTAGTTGATTAGGAGCTTTGGCATCAATCCTTGTGCAACTATGTCTTTTTTTGGAATGAAGTATTCCAAAATATCCGAAGGATGCTCTCGAGTTGCCTCAATCTCTGGGAAAGCACCTTCATGTTTAGCACTGACGTTTTTCACATGGTCTGCTATTTCCACAAGTTCGTCGAGTCTGTTGTATGGTTGTCTCACAATGCTCTTGTAGGTTTCCACGATGTGATGTTCGATGCGTACAATGTCTTCGAAGCCAAAGTCTTTCCGTATATAAGCTGACAACTCAATGGTCTCATTGTTGACGGCATTTGAGAGGTTAAAGCCTATGAGAGGTGTTGTCCCATCATCTCGGCTAAAGAGTTTCGCAGTCATCAATGTCCAAAAACACGCATAAGGATTGTCATTACCAAGATAAACTGAAATCTTAAATTCCAAGTCAATTCCAAGTTTGTGAAGCCAATACCCAAGCATCACAGTACCTATGTTCACATTCAAAACTTGTCGAATGCCATATTCAGTATAGTAATAAAGGAATTCGTCAACCCACTTCAAAGCGTATTCGTTCGGCACTCCTACTCCTCCGAAATAACCCGTGATGGTTTCTGGTCCGCCCAAATGAACGTTAATGGGCTGACCATCAGGTCCAGGCATTGTTCCTTTTGTATCTAACGTTTCCACGTAGGAAGCACCTATGATCTGCATGGCTGCTGCAAAAGCGAGAATGTGATCGTCTTCAACTTGTTCTTTCATAGATCGGACTCGAATGTAACGGGCGGGCATAAGATTCTGCTGTTCAATGGTTTTTTTCGCCTCTTCGATAAGCCACGGGAAGAAGTTACATGCACTAATTTCAAGAGTTACCGCAAAAGAATCATCAAACTTCATGGAACTAGCCTTATATCCCAAAATTTTTCTGCGATATTCTAGGATGTTGATAAACGCTCCATTATCCCTTTGTTCAATCAGCCATTCAAGATCCTTCACATAAGGTGAATTGTTTCTCCTAAGTCTTTCCATGAGGTTTTCGAGTTTACGGGCTTCTCTGGCTTTGCGGTTGATCTCGTCAACGCCGCCATATTTCTCAACGATTTCTAGTAAGCCATTTATAAGAGGGTTATCTTCTCTCAGAAGAAAATTATTGATCTGCTTCAGATTTTCCTCTTTGATTCTTAATCTTTCTCTAACGGCACTCACTAAACTGTCCTCCCGGATATTTGTATTGGAGTGTTAGGTGATTTAAGCGTTTTTCAGAAATTTAAGAAGTTCAGATGATGCTCACTCAATTTGGGAAACAGCATAGCTAACGGACGATTTTCCTATTTTTCAAGAAGTGGATGTTGTCAAAATTTTGTCTCCGCTTTTCTTCTTGTTCTTCCAGCCAGTTCTCATAGCCAATCTGTTTTATCCTTCTGTAATTTTCATCAATTCTGTAGGTTTCTTTTTGATAACTGAGTTTTTCACAGTTCAGAAAATCTTTGCAAAAATAACAGTTTTTCAAACCCTTTTTTATACAACAATTCCTAACTTAGCAAGTTGGCATTCCTCCACCTTGAAGACAGCCAGAACAACCCGAATTGGCAAACCATTCTAGTCCTCCGTGAAATTTTCGAAATCAAAACTTAAATGATACAAGAGATATGGTTAACTAAAAGGCGGGAAAAGCATGTTTAAACCTGAGGGAATTTTGCCAGCTTTGGTTACTCCTTTCACGGACGACGGAAAGGCGGTAGATGAGGAAAGACTGCGAGCTTTGGTTAGCCATTGCATCGAGTTAGGCGTTTACGGGGTTGTTCCATGCGGCACAACGGGCGAGTTTGTGAACTTGACAACAGAAGAGAAAAAAAAGGTTATTGACGTAGTTATGGACGAAGTCAACGGCAAAGTTTCAGTGGTGGTAGGTACAGGGGCTAGTGGAACAGATCAAGCTTTGGAAATGACGAAATACGCGAAGGATGCAGGTGCAGATGCAGCCTTAATTGTTACACCTTTTTACTTAAAACCTAAAGACCGTGGCATTTACCAACACTACCATACGATTGCAAGTGAAGTGGACTTGCCGATAATTCTTTACAATATCCCACAATGCACAGGCGTTCAACTTTCTTGGCAGATGGTTGAAGACTTGGCTCAAATCCCAAACATTGTCGGTTTGAAAGACAGCAGCGGACAACTAAGTTACATTCTTGCCGTCTTGGAGAAGGTACGCGACAAAATCAACGTCATGTGTGGACACGACGAAGTCGTTGTTGCAGCACTAGCTGCTGGATGCTCAGGAGCAATTCTTGCAAGTGCGAATGTGATACCAGACATTTGGGTTCAAATTTATAATCACGTGAAGAATGGGGAACTGCAGAAAGCCCGTGAACTGCAATATAAAATTCAGAAAATGGCTCGCATCATCGCTGGAAGCGGAGCCGTAGGAACCAAGGCAGCCCTAAACATGATGAAAATCAAAGTTGGACCAGTTAGAAGGCCGCTGAGCGTAGGCGGAGAACTAACATACGAGGCGAGGGAGGAACTGCGAATAGAACTAGAGAAGACAGGGAAGATAAAGCCAAAAACCATAACATTTGAAATCGGCGAAAAACCCGTAGAAGAACGTTTCAAAGCAATTGACGTAACACCGGAAATCATACGAGACTTCAACTTGCGTGTAGGGGAAGCCCTAGCGGGACAAGGTGCAGAAGTAGCCCACATAGACTTGCTTATCGGGAAGAAAGATGGACCTCTGGGCGAAGCCTTCGCAAAGGCTAAATCTACACCGACATCTGGACATGAACCATTACTAGCCATTTTGGAACCAAATCTAGCGGTTAAACCTGTAACCTTGATAGTTCCAACGGTTACGATTAGGAGTATGCGCCAAGCAAGCATGGTTTATGGTCCTGCACAAACAGCAGTGGCAAAGGCAATCATTGACAGCGTTGCAGATGGAATGATTCCTAAAGAGGCTGCTGAAGATCTGATAATCATCACTAACGTGTTCGTTCATCCAACGGCAGTTGACAGACAAAGAGTATACATAAACAATTACAAAGCTATGCGCCACGCCATCCGCAGGGCAATAGAAGGAAGACCTACAATAGACGAATTAATAGAGAACAAGGATAGGTCAAAACACCCGTTCAAATACACACCTTAGTGACTGAAGTTGGCAACTCAAAAAATAACGGAAGGCGACTATGTGCTCCTTCACTTAAGCCGACGGAAAACGTACCTCGTTAAAGTTGAAAAGGGCAAAACCTTCCACACACATAAAGGCTTCATAAAATTCGACGACATAATCGGAAAAGAATACGGCGTCAGAGTTTTAAGCAACTTAGGAATCGAGTTCGTAGCGTTAAAACCTTTACTGCGTGATTACATTTTCAAATCTACGCGTAAAACTCAGATAACCTACCCGAAGGACGTGGCTCTAATGATTATGTTCAGCGGAATAGGTCCAGGAAGTTGCTTGGTAGAAGCTGGAACAGGCACGGGTGCGCTAACAACAGCTCTAGCTCATTATATTAAGCCGGATGGCAGAGTCTACAGCTACGAATTAAGGGAAGAATTCCTTGAGACTGCAAAGAAAAACCTGAAGCGTGCAGGCTTAATTGATTTTGTCGTATTGAAGAATAAGGACGTGACAGTTGGCATAGACGAAAGTGACGTTGACGCAATTATATTGGATTTAGCAACTCCTTGGCTTGTTGTTCCACACGCTTACTCCGCCCTGAAGCCTTGCGGAACAATAGTTTCGTTCAGTCCAACAATGGACCAGATTGTGAAAACAGTTGAAGCCTTGAAAGACAACAGCTTTGTAGACATCGAAACCATTGAATGCCTAATGCGTGGAATGCAAACTGAAAGAGGAAGAACACGCCCTCACACTTTGATGACTGGGCATACTGGCTACATAACGTTTGCACGCAAGGCAACAAAGCCTAAAGCCTGATCTATCCCTTCTCTGGACCACCAATGGCAAAAACACCATCTACGCGTTCAGTTTCAAGCTTTTCTCCGAAATACATACGAATACTCTTGGAATATTGCTTGAAATCAAAGTCCTGCAAAATCTCAACGGCTGCCATGTTCACAGCTGGAACACCGACGAAAAGTTTTTCATCCCGTCTCATAGTTGTCATACATTTGGTTAAAAGCTCTTGCGCAGTTTGTGGATTTTTAGGGTTACACACCCAAGGTCCTATCCTATATCCTGTTTGTGTTTCACGACATATAATGTAGCCTACAATTTTAGCCTCTTCATATGAAACAAAACAGAGCTTTGGATGAGCATAACAAAGTCTCGTTAAAATCTTGATTCTGTTCGCTCCAAAATATTCACCATCAAATTTTGCAAGTTTCGTTATTTCTTCCTTTTTCAAAGAATTCACGCAATGACTTGATAAAGGCGTGATTTTTCCACTAACCCCTATGAACCTTAAGGAGTCATATTCATCTACAAATCCCAGTTTTCGATACAAATCTGCTATTGCAGATACTGCTTCCAGCTTTATTGCTTCTACTTTGCAGCTCAACAGATAATTCATTGCCCTTTTTGTTAAAAGAGTGCCTATGCCTCTCCTTCGATACTCAGCCTTAACAATCAGCAATCCTATCCATCCGAGTCTTCCATAGCTGATGGAGAAAACATGGCCCACAGGTTTACTGTTTATCTCTGCGATGAAACAGCCATTTGGTTCATAATTGAGCATTCGTTTAATGTCATTTCTTGTGTCGTCCCATTGCTCAATCACGTCCAGTCTGTACGCAAAATCGATATCTTCATCTTTGAATGGGCGAATGGAAAAATGTTCCATAACAGCATCCCAAAAGTTTCTGTTGCTATACTGTTAAAAGCATTTATGTGTTTTCTGTTATAACTGTTTTACAAAATCTTTGGAGAAATACGGTAATGAAATTTGCGATAAGTGAAAGTGAACATAGAGGTCGCATAGAAAAAGTTAGAGAGTACTTGAGGAAACGGAAGCTTGACGCATCATACCTGACAAATGGTACAAGCATGTTCTACCTAACAGGTTACTCATTCATTTCCACCGAGCGACCAGCAGCGCTAATCATACCAGTTGACGGAAAAATCACCTTTATGGGTCCCCTTTTGGAAAAAGATCATATCCCGTTGAAGACGAGAATCATCGAAGACGTGAAGACCTACGTGGATTATCCTGGAGAAAAGCATCCAATTGAACATTTCGCTGAGTTCTTGAAGGAGATGAGGTTGGCTAAAAAACGCATAGGCACCGACAACAAGGCTGGAGCTTCCGGAATATGGGGTTACAAAGGTCCACCGATCACGAAAAAACTGCGCGAAGCAAAGTTTGTGGACGTGAAGGATTTCGTGCCTTCTATGCGTCTCATCAAATCTGAAGAGGAAATCACTCTAATGAAAGAAAGTGCCAAATGGGCAAACCTGGCACATAACCTGCTGCAAGAGTATACAGCTGAAGGGTTATGGGATGTTGAGGTTGCACTAGCAGCTTCGAATGAAGCATCTATTATCATGAAGAAAGCTCTTGGACCCGATTATGAACCCATGCGTAGAAGTTCTCCAGTAGGCGCTGGCTTTAGAGGTCAAATAGGTGAAATGAGTGCCATACCACATTCTATTGCGACGAAGCGCATGATAAGAAAAGGCGATGTTGTTGTTACGGGTGCTGGCGCAGACGTAGGCGGCTACAGCTGTGAACTGGAAAGAACAATGATCGTCGGGAAACCAACAGCTAAACAGAAACGCTATTTCAACGTGATGGTCAAAGCCCAAGAAGCCGCATTCGAAACGTTTAAGCCAGGAGCCAAATGCAGCGACATTGACAAAGCAACAATCAAAGTGTTCAAGAAGGCTGGCTTAAAGCACTTGGTAAAGCATCACACTGGACATGGCTTGGGCCTCGAAGGACATGAACCTCCATGGTTAGACATAGGCAACGAAGAGCCTCTACGTGCAGGAATGATCGTAAGCTGCGAACCCGGCATTTATGAGACTGGATTTGCAGGGTTCCGCCACTCTGACACTGTTTTAATAACCGAAGACGGCGCAGAAATCATCACGTACTATCCGAGAGACTTAGACGCGTTAACCATCGGTTAACAGTCTATTTTGCAAACTTACATGAAACAAAGAATAAAATAGATGAAATGAGGGCTAGCCAAAACCCAATGAAAAACTGAGAGCTAACCACGCTATATGACAATTGCAGGGGCTGTTGATAAATACATAAAATTGGTGCTATGATGGATAAAACAGCCGTCATTACTGTACCCAACCGCTTATCCCTATTTTTTCGACGGACAGTGATTAAAGCCATAAGTACGGTTAAAAACTGGAATATGAAAATTCCGATCCATCCAGAGTACCATCCATGAAAAGGTATACTGCTTACATCAAACCAGTAGTCCCGGAATAACGAAATTCTATAATCGTTTCTTGTAGTGCGAATAATAGCTAGGAAAGACAAAAACCAGCCTTCACGTGGAACGCCGGGAGAAGGATAAATCTCAGGCTGCATAACATTGAAGACATAATGTTCCCAAACCCACGGCGTGAAGAAGGCTATCACGTATACTATGGTTGCGAAGGACATCAGCAGTTTCCATTTATCCAAGAGAAAAATCTCCTTGCTTGATAAGGTTATTTTGGTTTTTTTAGCATGTTTTTCCATAAAGGGACTATGCCTCTGTTAACGAGTATTACTATGCCAAGAGACGCAAAGCATAATGGTACACCTATGACTAATCCCTCGGCAATCCACACCAAACTTGTGGTCAAAATCGGCAAAGCCGACATAATCGAAGATAAAATTTCGTTTTTCCCATTTTCTGGTTTAATCTCTGTTAAATATAGGTTAATTGTTGAGTACACGTCTTCTTGGTTTTGCTGTGATGCATTTACGTTTTCTACGCTGATGTTTATGTAAGTGACTGTCCCGTTGGCTTCGATTATCGCCCTTGCGCTGAACGTGAAAGATGTTACATTTGTTGGCGGCACTTTACAGATCATTGTGCCACTCCAGACTCTGTCTGCGTATGTCATACGTAGCGACTTAACGTAACCTTCCATTTCCTCTGTCAGAATCTCAAGCTCACTTATTACGCCCTCAAATGCTCCCCTATTCAATTTACCTTTGATTGTTTCCGAAATCACTTTGGAATATTGTTGACCCTCGGTGCTGGAAGAGCTTCCATAACTTCTGGATTGTGTTTCCTCTGCCAGAAAATTTACAGATGGATAATATTCCTCAGCGTTTTTTACGTTTGAATAAACCACAAAGATAACCATGAGAATGCTCAACATAGCTGCCAAGCATATTTCTTTTTTCTTTATCCGCACTTTTTCCACCAAAAAGTATTGGGGATTCCTTTTTTATAATGCTATACTTTCGAACAAAGTGTTCTAATAATAGAACAAATCTTAAACTCGTCTTTTGAAGAAAACATAAACACCCATAGAGGCTATGAAGCTCAGTATTAAGGTTACGTAGAAAGGAGCCATCGACAAATCCTCCAGTGACATCCTATAAGCCTCTAAACTTTCTATTGCTTCTTTTCTTATGTTAAAGAGCGTAAAGGGAGTATATGAAAAGTTAACCTGATGCCACACGCATAAAGGTATAAGCATAGCTAGGATTCCGCAGAAAACAGCCAAAATTATCGCAAACAGATTCTTCCTCAATGCTCTCCCACCTAACATGTTAACTTAAAGGCTTTTAATTCTACACTTTAGAACACCGTCGTCAAAAGGGTTTTTCCCTCCATATTCTTACAGTTTCAAACCACAGAATACTTGATGCAGCAAATCCGAAAAGTAACGCAGCGATGCTGTGGATGCTGAAGGTTTGTGGCACATAGAATATTATGTAGCTTATCAGCATGGTGGTGAACCACACGGAATAGAACAGGTAACGTGGGATGAGGAAACGTCCAAGTC
Organism: uncultured Candidatus Bathyarchaeia archaeon; assembly: GCA_964598485.1. Taxonomy (GTDB): domain Archaea; phylum Thermoproteota; class Bathyarchaeia; order Bathyarchaeales; family Bathycorpusculaceae; genus SOJA01. The sequence continues at coordinate 96,150 of CAZRCD010000004.1, read as the reverse complement.
TCGTGAAAAAACGTAATAAACCTGTTTTGACTTCGCTGACAAGCACATAGTCACTCGTCATAGTCTTTTCAACAAGTCCTAATGACATCAACTTATCCAGATGATAGACCGCGACGCTTGGGCTTGAGAAACCCAGTTTCCGCTGAACCTCACGCACACCAACCTTTAAATCTGGAGACTTAAGCAAATGCCAGTAAACAAGAAGGGTTTTTCCCTTAAGCTCCGACTCTAAGAAAGCTAAGTCAAATTCGCGAGAGAACTTCGACATAAAACCGCCGAATACTTCTTTAAGCATAAACATTATAAAAGTCTTAATTCACAATGGTTAAACAACTGTAGACACATGAAATAAATGCCGTCCGAGTAACTCTGAGATTTCATCCATGTGTCAAGCTAATGCCTTCTCATCATCCGGCAAAGAAACAATAGCATAACTGAAAATAAAAATGTTCTTCTTGTAGCAAATGTGTATTTGAAATTCATATTTCAGGTTCATAAATTAGTTAAGTACTCACACTCATTTCATCCTTAGAAATGGAGGAAAACTCTTGAATCAAAACATGACGCTTAAACGAAGAAAAGAAATGGAAGGGAAAATGGCTAAGGTTTTCAAGGAAAATATTAACGTGCTGTCAACGGAATTGCAAAAAATATTGGTAGACGACATGGTCACGGCTTTCCAAAATAGAATAAACGTGTTAATTCGAGCACAAGAGAAAAGAAGCTACTAACGTAGACTAAATAAGAACAAGACGTAGTTTGAATCCATAAAAGCTTTATACAAAAAAGCTGAGATAATGCCCAAGAGGATTGAATAATGAGACGTTCCAAACTCGAAATGTATATAGACATACTAAAAGTGTTAGCCCATCGCGGCCCACTAAAGCTAACTCACATAATGTACAAAGCTAACGTAAACTGCAGCGTTCTGAAGCAATACCTTGACTTTCTAATAAAGCAAAATCTAGCCGAAGAAAGAACAGTTGGTAAACGCAGGGTTGTTTACGCAATAACCCAAAGAGGAATCACAGTACTCAAACACTTCAGAGAACTAAAACAAGTACTGCCAATAATAGAAGAACAAAGAAACAGGATACCAATACCCTACTAAACCATTCTCGGCTTTAAGGCATGCTTCCACTTTTTGTAACATTTTCGATTCTGAAGCACTCCTTTTGTCCCAAGCTTTTCTTGCGTTAAACAATTAGGATATTTGAGCAAAATACAATACCCGCTTCAAGATTCGCAGTAGCTTTACTCATTCTCACAATATTATTCACGAGACTTTTTGGTACTGTTAGGTTAGAAACGACTTTGTAAGAAGTAGTTGTTTTCCTAAACAAGCGTTTATTTTGTAAATCATTACATGTGTTTCGTAAGACTTAATAAACACAACCTTCCACTACCATTTGTACATATGTAAAACACTACGGGGAGCCAGCGTGACAAAACAAGAAGTTCTGGGGAGAAAACCTCTAAAAATATTGGAAAAAATCAAGGAAAACCTTGAGAAACTAAATGAAAAAATGGAAATTATAATAGAGCTGCAAAAACGCGGCAGAAAGGGTGTCCAACCTCTTCCCGACGCTCCGCTAGACGTTATGACCTTGCTTTCTATGCCTGACCACCTCAGAAAAACAGCAATGACCGTATGCAGACTTGGAAGAGCCACAGCGGATGAGGTAGCTCAGCAAACACGTAGAGCAAGAGCTGTGGAAAGTGGCTATTTGAACCAACTTGTGATTATGAGTCACTTAAAAAAAGAGAGAGTAGGCAGAAAAGCTTACTTCTATGTGGAAAAAGAAGATCAAGAGTGATTATCTTGGACAAGATAATAGCTGTGCACTCATACAAGGGTGGAACCGGAAAAACTCATATTTCTATAAATTTAGCTACATCCTTCGCAAAACACGGCAAAAAAGTATGCTTGATGGATCTTGACTTCCGAGCTCCAAGCCTTGCCACGTTTTTCAGTTCTAAAGAAGTGGAATGCTGGTTGAACGATTATTTAAATGGAACGTGCAAAATTGACAAGGCTTTGATAGACATAAGCAACAGAATCAATGGTGGAGGTAAACTGTCTGTCGTGTTGGCTAATCCGTCAACAGAAGCCATTAGAGAAATGTCTGCAAAGGACAGAAAGTGGGAGATGAGGGCTTTAGGAAGACTTTTGGCCCTTAGAAATTCACTCCTAAATGACAAAGCTTTTGACTACCTCATTTTTGACACAAGCCCGGGACTACAATACTCATCTATAAACGCTATAGTAAGCGCGGACCTAGTGATTGTGGCGACGACCTTCGACAGGTCTGATGTTGAAGGAACAAAACGTATGCTGGATGAGCTTTATGACTTGTTCGAGAAAAAAACCGAGATAGTCATGAACAGAGTTTTATACGACATTTCTTCAAAATCTGGAAAAAACAGTTTGGGAAAAAAGATTGAAGACATGTATCAAACTCCAGTTTTAGGCATGATACCTTGTTTCTGTGATGTTGCAAAGGCTGAAGGAGCCATCATCTTCGTTCAAGAAAAGCCGGAACATCTCTTCAGCAAAATTGTGGATGAAATGGCGGACAAGATAGAAAGAAACAATTCGGTGTGAGTTACTGCGCTATTTGGTTTATTAACTGATAGATTTTGCATTTCTTACATTCAGTATAGTCCTTCGCATCACAGTTTTTACATATCATGCGATTTAATTCTTTAATTTCAGCGTTCATCTCTTTCACATGATGATTTGAGTGTTTGTGATAATATACTCTTATTCCGCTTTCGCAATATTGCTTAAACTAAAAATTTATAGAGCAACAAAAACACTCAACACGTAAATTCACAACAGCAGTGGGGACAATCAATTATTGGATAAATCAGCAGTAATTCTTGCAGGAGGCTTCTCCAATAGATTTGGACAGAACAAAGGATTGATGCTTTTGGCAGGTAAGCCTCTCATAAAACATGTTCTAAACGTGCTTCAGGGTATCATTGACGAAACAATCATTGTTGTTAGTTCAAAAGTTCAAGCTGAAAATTTTGCGAAAGTAACTGGTTCAAACGTACGTATTGTTATTGACGCAAATGACATGCAAAGTCCACTCATAGGCGCATTAACTGGTTTTGGAAACGCAAACGGAAAGCATTCACTTCTCCTTCCATGCGACACCCCTCTGGTTTCAAGGGACATTCTCTTGCTTTTGCATGAATTATGCATAGGCAAAAATGCGGTTATTCCGCGTTGGCCGAACGGTTACATAGAACCGTTGCAAGCGGTCTATTGCACAAAACCAGCAGTAGAAGCTGCAAAAAAAGCTTTAAATGTTGGAAAATCGGATATGCATTCCATGGTGGATGAGTTGCGAGGTGTACGTTACATTTCCACGCTTGTGCTACGGCAATTAGACCCAAAGCTTAGAACATTTTTTAATGTTAATACTCCTTTGGATTTGAGAAGGGCTGAATTCATGCTTAGGCAACTGAAAAAATGAAATTTGGGGTAGTATGGTGAGTTCTTTCTACATTCTTTCACATTGTCTCGCATATTTCTCTGTTTCCAAAAGCAACTTTTTTATGTCGGTTTCAGAGTGTGCAGTGCTTAGGGCTCCAGTGTGTGTTGGTAGGACGAAGACTCCATTTGCAATCAAGTTTAGATGATAATCAACCTGTTTCTTCCTATCGGCTTTAGAGGCTGCACGGGCATCTTTCACTTCTTCTTTTGTGAAGTGTGTGTTGAAGAGGGAGCCTGCTCCCGTAACTTGCACGTCCACGCCATCTGCTTCGAAGATTTCTCTTAGCTTTTCTCTGATCTTTCCTCCAACATTATTCAGCTCGTTTATTAGTTGCCCGTCTGCGAGAATTTTCAGTGTTGCCAAACCAGCTGTCATTGATATGGGATTTGCTGCGAAGGTTCCACCGTGAAAAGAGTAGTGTGGACGTTCATAAGCAAGCGTATCTATTCTTTCCATGATTTCTCTGCGTCCACAAAAGGCGCCTATTGGAAAGCCTCCTCCCAATATTTTTCCGAAAACTGTTATGTCCGGTGTTGCGCCATAATATTGTTGTCCTCCTCCAGGAGCTAACCTGAAACCAGTGATTACCTCATCGAAAATTAACAGAATACCTTTGTCATCGCAAAGTTCCCTTAGCCCTTTTAGAAATTCTTTTTCCGCTGGGATGCCTCCGCCAGCTCCGAGGACGGGTTCAATTACAACGGAGGCAACTTCTTTGTTTTTCAACCTTTCTTTAACTCCTTCAAGATCGTTGAAAGGTAAAACTATAGTGTCTTGCAGGGCTCCAGTTGTTAAGCCGGCGGATTCTGGAATATCGAACGGGTATTTGACGCTTGTATGAAGTGCATCGTATCCTCCGTGCCATCCGCCTTCGAATTTAGCGATTTTGCTTCTGTCGGTGTATGCACGGGCTAAGCGTGTGGCATACATGTTTGCTTCTGTTCCTGAATTGGTGAAACGTACCATTTCCGCGCTTGCTACAATTTTGACAATTTGCTCGGTTAACTTGATTTCTAGTTCGTGGGATGTTCCGTAATGGGTGCCGTTTTCAAGTTGTTTCTTAACTGCTTCTACAACTGCTGGTGGGCTGTGACCGAGAATAAGGGCTGTGTGCCCCAGCCAAAAGTCAACGTACTCGTTTCCATCAACATCGAAAAGCTTGCTTCCCTTCGCTCTAGCAGTGTAGAATGGATAGGGCTCAAAATGCCTTATTGCATAAGAAACCCCGGCTGGAAGAACACTTTTTGCTCTTTCATATAGTTCCTTGGATTTTCGAGTTTTGGAAATATATGAATCAAACATGCTGGATAACACTTCCATTTTACGTTTATCTAGTGTTTGTTTAACATTTAAATTACTTAAGCTTCTTTTTGACTTTTTTCGTTGGTTTCAGCATAAACTTCAGCTAATGGCTAAATCTGTTACAGAAAGTTCTCTTTTTAAGACAGACAAAAAAACCTTCGTTTCGCTATGTCTTCTTTTCGCGATTTTCTTAGCAGTTTGAGTGTTCACCAAATTGTAAATGGGTGTCAACTCAAAACATTTTTTTACCATATTTAACTTTCAAAAAGAAAACGGTGTATGCGTCTCCCACTAAATTATTCCGGAGTTTTTCACAGTAAAAGGTTGACTATAGGCAGATGCAAAAACAACAAAAAAAGTACGGGCTTTTCTTTCCCCCTAGAGCTTGGAGGTAGGGAAGAAACCAAAGCTGGAAGGTGAAAACCCGCGTGTACAATTTTGAACGTATCTTAAAAAAAGATTTATTGCTTATTCGGAATCTGAGCGGAAAATATCTTATGGAAAAGCTTTTAAGCAATAAGCAAAAACGGATTTTTTTAGGCATTATTGTGTAGAATCTTCGGAGAGGATTAAATGGATATTGAAAGAGAGTTGATTATTTCTATTTTAAAACTCACCAAGAACGGGCCTATCGGAATTGAATTAGTAAGGGAAGACGCAAAAATTCCGTCCGCGATTGCTGAAGATTTGATCAAAAAGTTGCAAAATGATGGGCTACTTTATTTGCAGAATAAACTTATAGAGGTGAACAGTTTAAAACGTCTGAAATTAGCTGTTCATGCCATCGAGTTGGGTGGTGATGTTGAGCGTGTAAGTGGTGTTCTTGATTGGAAAGAGTTTGAGAACATTGCTGCTATTGCTTTTGAGCGGAACGGCTACAGCGTCGCGAGAAATTTAAGGTTTAAGCATGCTGGAAGAAGATGGGAAATGGACATAATGGCATGTAGAAAACCAATAGTGGCATGTGCTGATTGTAAGCATTGGCATCATGGAATGTACCCATCCGCAATAAAAAGAATCGTTGAGGAACAAGTTGAAAGAACATCTGCCCTAGCTGAATCAATGCCAAAACTAACCGAAAAAATCGACTGTGCCTCATGGAATAGATTCAAACTTATCCCAGCCATCTTATCCCTTACCACTGTCAGATCAAAATTCTACAATAAAGTTCCCATCGTTCCCGTGCTTCAGCTACAAGATTTTCTAAACCAACTACCAGCTACGCAGACTCGCTTAAACATTTTTCAAAACGCTTAGCCAACTAACTCAACGGTTGTACCTAAAGCCTGACCTGGCACACCCTTTCTAAATCTTGCTCGGACCAAGCCTTTATCACCGTGCAAAGCCACAATTTTCCCAACGATCTTCTTCTTTCCAACCTTCCAAGCAACCTTTCGCCCAATAAGCCTGCCTGCTTCAGAACTTAAAGTTACGTGTGCAAACCTGATTATACACTCTTTTGACCTCTGAGTTCCTGGACCTACTCGATAATTCACTATTATTCCTTGAATCGTTTGAGCCATGTGTTTTCACCTGTGGAAGTACCTTTACAAGATACACTAAAACCTTAAATTCGTTTCGCTTCAGCCCTTCAAGGCTGATTCATGATTTCTAGAATTGACTTTCTCGCAAATTTTAGGGTTGGATACAGGCTTGAAACAAACATCACAAGCAAGGAGATCAGTAGCCATCCAGCTATCTCAAGAACTGTGTAACTTGTGATTATTGGTTCGGGAACTAAAATTAGCAAAGTGAGGATTATCCCTATTGGAACTCCTGCGCCGAAACTTGAAAGCAAAATTATGAAACTCTGTTCCGAAACGATTTTTGTGACCGTTTTAGGCTTTATCCCCAACGCCCTTAAGACGCCTAGTTCTCGGCGTTGCTCAGCTATGGCAAGTACAACATAGCCTATCAAGCACAGAGATGCTGCTATTAGAGAGAATAAAGGCAAAAACATTATGATAGACCAGATGTGCCCAAGAAAACTGAGATTTTCTTCCAATACTTCATTAAGCTCAAAAACCGTAAAATCTGGATTTACATCCTCGATAGTTTTTTCTATTTGGTCTAACATTTCTGTACGATTAGTTGAGTCAACTCTAACCATAACGATGTTGGGTTTTGATACATCTATTGCATTTTGCAAGACTTCAAGAGACGTATAAGTAACATTTCCGTTGTTAATAGGGTCTAGACAAACGCCAGCCACGTCAAAAATTCTTCCGTAGAATAATATGCTTTGATTTAAGGGCTTCGAAAACATTTTCTGAGCTAAGGAATCTCCTATCATCACTTCCCACTCCTTATTCTTTTCCAGAAATTCACCTTCAATAAACCATTCGCCTAACACGTTTTCAGGTTCAACGCCGACAATCAGGGATTCGCCCTCACGCTTATCGCCAACAGAACTCGTAGTCGCAGTCTCAGGATCAATGATTACACCTGGAACTTCCTTCACATGAGCTTCTATGACTAAACGTGCATCAATGTGTATGTCCGACATTGCGTTCAGCTGGTTTAGAAGGTTTTCTGATACTAAGTACTCCTCCTCTGTGTAGTTGAATTGTGAACTCTCACCTGCTTCGTGAAATCTTGACAGTAGACTTTTGTATTGGTTGCACATGTCTTGATGGGCTATCAAAATTATGTCTCTGCCTACGGCTTTCTCAACCCAGCTTTTAGTGGTTTGATCAGCAATTATCCCTCCTGCAACGGCTACGGTAATTAACGTGAAGACTGTTGCCAAGCACAAAACAATTCTTATGGTTGCTGATTTTCTGCGAAACAAACTTCTTAGAGCAATTTTAAAAGTGAAACTTGACTTTGAAATAACCTTAAATCCTGGTTCTTTGCTCAATCCAAAATGGTAGGTTGGCGAAATCGCCTTAGCTGGTTCAACCTTAGTTACGTCCAGAATCGGTTTTACTCCAAAGATTATAGTGAGCACAAAGAAAAGCACGAAAACAAAGAGAACTAGCCAAAAATTGATTGGTTTCTGCAAGATTTGAAAACCAAGGAAGTTGAACAAGCCGATTGAAGCGTAGTCTGCTAGTATTCCAAAGATCACGCCGAGAAAGCAGCTAACAGATGTGATTATGAGAAGTTCTGTCATGAAATAGCCGAAAATCAAATCGTTTGGGCATCCAGAGGCTCTCATTAGCCCGATATCTTTGGTTCGCTGGGACATCATCACAAAAATCATGAAAGAAACAATTACTGCTCCAGTGACTACGATTAATAGTGCAATGAAAAGTATGAACTGGGAAAAGACCACTGATAAACCTGCTGTCAGCTTACCTTCTGCTACTTGTGAAATTTCAAAGCCTATGTTTTCTCCGAAAAGAAGAAGATAAACCGTTAATGCAACGCACAAAGTTAAGCTGGCGATAGTTAGGCCTGTTTGAAGTTTTCTTCGTAGCAGATCGTTTATCGGAAAAGATGTTTCACTCATCTAAACTTACCAGCTTTCCACCTTCCAAAAGCAATTTATTGTCTGCAATTTGGATTATTCGCTCGTCATGGGTTGCAACAATAATCGTTTTGCCTTTGTCTTTTAATTTCTGAAGTAATTCCACGATTTTTAAGCCTGTTTTTGTATCCAAATTTCCAGTAGGTTCATCGACGAGAAGTAATGGTGGGTCATTTGCGAGCGCACGGGCAAAGGCAACACGCTGTTGTTCACCGCCGCTTAATTGAAACGGGAAATGTTCAGTTCTGTGCTCTAAGTTTACAATTTCCAACAGTTCTCCGACATGGTTTTTTATGTGATCGTCTGGTTTGCGAGCCCACTCCATTGGAAAAGCGATGTTTTCAGCAACAGTCAATGTGGATATGAGATTGTAGGATTGGAAGACGAAGCCTACGTTGTTGCATCGGAAATCTGCTAAGGAATCTTCGTTTTCAATGGTTAGATCGTGTTTAAAAACAATGATTTTTCCGGTTGTGGGCTTGTCGATGCCGCCGATGATGTTTAGTAGTGTTGTTTTTCCGGCACCTGAGGGACCGCTGATGGCTATGAATTTGCCTTTTTCAACTTTAAGGTTTATGTCTTTTAAGGCTTCAATGTTGACGTTGCCGATTTGGTAAGTCTTGCACAAAGAAGATGCTGAGACTACAGTTTTATTCATGTTCATTTTTGCCTCCGTTTTCTATTTTGAAGTTTCCTCTGTCTCGCTTTATGATTCTTTCTTTTTCTGGCAGTTTGTCTTCTTCCCAGTCTTTCCATTGTATTTGTCTGAAAATCCATTTTTTGCCCAAGTGTGCTGCAAGCACTGCGTGTTTGTATTGGTTTGGTCTTGGGATTAGTTCGTCTAGGAATCTGAAGAGTTTTTCAATTTGTTTTCTTGGGAAATAAGCGTAGTACTTGGCGTTTTTAACCTCAAAAGCGTAGACGTGTAGGTTTTTTCTGGCTATGACGTCTGGTAGGGGGCTGAGGCTTGGGTTGCTGACTGGGATTCGAACGGCGTTGTATCCGTTTTTTTGTAGAAGTTTTACGAGGACTGTTTCGCTGTAGAAGCCTCTTCTGCGCCATCTGCGAATTTCAGCCTTATCAACTTCCCTAACCATTAATGAACTCTCCACGCTGAAGAATTCTAGAATCCAATTTTTAACTAGGTTTTCCTTCAAGCCTAGAAATCTTACAGTTACCTATACTTATAAAAATATAACTAGACCCTGTAAGACCCAAATCTCTTGAATTTTCTGGAGATATAAATGCCTTTGATCTCGTCGATCTTTTTAGAGCCTGCAGCCCAATGAAGAAAGTGAAGCATTGCTCTTTCTGCACGTTGAAAGATTCAACAAGAACACCAGTTTGGTGGAAATGCGACAAATGATAAAAGGAAAAAGTCCTCAAGCATAGGCCACCAACCATATTAGAAAATCACGCAATCGTAAGCAATTTAAACTTCTTTCCAACACATAAAATGATTACCCCTATATTTTTTTAACATTCACCGATATTTGGAACAAAATAGATCTGGGATTGGAACTCGGTAACTCTGCTTTCAGAAAAGGAGGGGATTTGCGGGAGATATCGCCTCTTAGTGTTTCTTGCGCTTGTAAGTTTGAATTGGAATTTTGAGCGTTGGCTTTTCAACCAAGCATTCTCTTAAGTAGTCATCTAATGTGGCTGCTGGCACAACCTTAATTTTATAATCCTTAACATCAATCGAATGTTCATAATTCTTTTTAGGAACAACCACCCTCTTGAAACCCCAAGCCTCAGCAGCCTTAATCTTCTCGTAAACCCCACCAACAGCGGTTATTTGAATAGAATCTCCAACACCAAGATTTATCTCTCCAGTAACAGCCACATCCTGCCTTATCATCTTCCCCTCAATAAGCGAACAAAGCAACACAGCCATCGTCACACCAGCCGAAGGACCATCCACACCATAAGACTGAGCGAAATCAATATGCGTCAAAAAGTCCTGCGCTATATCAACCCCATATTTCTGCAGAATCACACTTCTAACTTTCACTATACTATCCGCAATGAAACTCTGACCCTTAGCCACCCCAGTCACATTATAATAACCCTTAAATGAATAATTTCTTGGAAGCTCACTTATCTTAGCCATGTTAGCCTTAACGCACAAGACACTGCCAGTCATTTCTCCGCTGTACGGATCTCTAACAACAGCCAAACCGTGTATCTGGCCAGGTTTAACTCCTTCAGGCTTAATTTCCAAAAGCTTGCCTCTCTCGTTAATTTCATGCTCCAATATCTGCCTCTGAATTGTCTTACAGTGATTTTCTATAGCATCCCGAACATGCCTTCTTTCAACAACTTTGCAATCCTCATTCATCGCCAGCGTTGCAGCAGTCTTAATAATCGAAATCAAAGGTCTAAACTTCGTCGTCAAAGCATCTTTCTTGTTACTTCTTCGCCTACCCTCTTCCACAATCTCCTTGCACGCTTCCCTACTGAATGGCGCAAGGTTAAAACGTTTAACTTCCTGCACTATGTACTGCACGTATTTACGCCTATTCTCCAACGTGTTAGGCATGTCATTATTCATTCTCACAACTTTGCCATAACCATAAATACGATCCATCAAGGCTGGATGAATCTTGCTTATGCTGTCGAAGTTCCCAGCCCCAACCAGAAACGTTATAGCAGGCACAGGCTCCGTTGACACTGCCATAGCAGCTGTGCCTCCACCATGAAACCGATCTCTCACAGTTATTGGAAGCTGTCCGTCCTCAAGCACTGTTAAAAGTGTTACAGCCTCTTCTGGATCGAGATTCTTTATCTCATCAATGTACAGTATGCCAAGAGACGCCCTATGCGCATCTCCAGCGGTAACCCTCTGATGTTCAGGTGTTCCCAAACCACCAGTCTGATAGGGATCCCAAGCTATTGAACCGAAAAGCTGAGAACTTCTATGCCCTGTCGCATCAACAAAAGGTGCATGCCCAGAACTGCTATCCACAATCAGTTTCGGAACGTCCGATTGCTGCGCTCCCCCAATGCCCTTAAGGCCTCCTAAACCGCCTAATCTTGAGAACCACCATATAAAAACACCGAAGAAAATCAGGCTCCCACCAGGAATGAACGTTAACGGCACTAAACCAACAAACCTTCCAGCAAGGTAATCCAAAAAGTTGCCATTGTAATATTCCTGAAGTGGTTCTCCCAGAAACATCGCATTTGCGTTCCACGTCTGCCAAGCCTGAAGCATGAAGTAAAAGCCCAAAGATAAGAGAAGCAGTCCTGTCAGTATCAGAAACATTTGCAATGCTTTTAAGCCTACTTTCGTAATGAATTTGCTTTTAAGCTCCTTAAGCTGCTCTTTTCGCTGAATCTTTTTTCCTTCACCAGCCTTATGAATTGAAATTTTAGGCTGGCTCGGCAAAACAGGGTTTTTCCAACATAAAAGATCAAACAGCTTTGTGCCGTTTTCCTCGTATATTTGCGTGAGTTTTTCAGCTAAAGCCCTTCCAATTAATGACTTTCCTGTTCCAGGATCACCCAACAGCATTAAATATGGTCCTGGACTTATCATAGTTTTAGCTACGGGCTTCGGATTTTCTGGGCTGCTCCAGCTTTCATACCATTTTGTTTTTTCAAGATACTTCAGTTTGTGCACCAATTCGTCCAGACATAAGAAACATTCGTTTAACGCTTGATCCTGTCCGATGACCCAGTTTATAAGGTTGTCATCCACTGGAAAACCTTTGGTGTCTTTAAAGTTCGCCCAATCCCAGTTTATTCCAACAGTTCTTCCCTTAACTTTTCGTTCTATTGTTTCAACTTCGTTTCCAAAGTAGTTAGATTGCAAATTTAGACACCTTTACCTTATGAACCGTCAGCAAACCTTTCTCAAAATAGAACATGTCTTACAATTATTATAGAGGTTATTTCAGAGTTGATAATATGATAGAAATGGATAACAAAACAACCTGTAACGGGTAAACTGCTCAGTGCAGAAGTCTCGTTTTGAGAGAGTTAAAATAAGAGAAACTTGACATAATATATTCCTCCAATTTATTGTCTTAAAGGATGTTTCCAAATGAAAACGCAAGGCTCTATCAAAGAAGACATTCTCAAACTGGTTCAGAAAGAAGACATAAAAATCCTAAACCTTTGTCACATCCCTGAAGACTGCCGCCTTAAAACCCTAAGTTTCACGGTTAAAAATAAGGAGAGACTTCAAGAAATTTTAGAATTCGGAGAAAGAGTTGACGGTTCAAGCTTATTCTCCTACATTAATCCGAACAACAGCGACATATACATAATGCCCAAAACAGAAACTGCCTTTACCAATCCATTCAACTCGATACCAACACTAAACATTTTATGCAAATACCTTGATGAAAACGGAAAACCCTTGGACATCGCCCCCGAAAACATCCTTTTGAGAGCGGAAGAAAAGCTGCGTTCTTCCACTGGCATAACTCTTAAAGCTTTAGCTGAACTGGAATTCTACATAATTCATAAACAGGAAGAAACCGTTTTCCAAGAAGTTCCTGAAAGAAACTACCACGAGTCCATGCCCTTTACTAAGTTTGAAAACTTAAGAAATGAAGTTTTAGTCACCCTTGCAGACGTAGGCATAGCTACAAAATATGGGCATGCAGAAGTTGGCAGTTTTCACTCCAAAACTGGTTACATAATGGAACAGCATGAAATAGAGTTTCTACCACAAAACCTGAGTAAGATGGCGGAAACCGTAACCATTGCCAAATGGATCATCAGAAACACTTGCACAAGACACGGAGTCTACGTTTCTTTTTCCCCTAAACCAGCTTTGAAGCACGCTGGAAATGGAATGCACGTCCACCTTTACGGATTGAAAAAGGACAGGAACATAATTACAGATTTCAAGGGAAACTTGACGGTTGAAGCAAAACAGATGATTGGGGGAATTCTTGAGTTTGCCCCAAGCCTAACAGCCTTCGGAAACACTACACCCGTTTCATATTTGCGGTTTATTTCCCGCAAAGAATCACCAGCGTATATTTGCTGGGGAACAAGAAACCGTTTGGCTTTAATCCGAATACCATTATGGTGGAGCTTCAGAAAAGACATCAAAGGAACAGGAAGTCATGCGCGGACTTTCGAGTTCAGAGCCCCAGACCCATCAGCAAATACCTATCTGCTGCTGGCTGGAATCGCATTAGCCGTGGAATATGGATTGAAAAATCCAGAAAAGGCTATGAAAATTGCTGAAGACTTGAACGCTGAAAAAATTGTTAAGAGAAACAGGAAGTACAAGGTTCTTCCATTATCTTGCATTGAATCCGCAAAAAGTCTCAAGAGAGACAGAAGTTACTACGAGGTAGACGACGTTTTTCCAAAAAGAGTGACAGATGGAATAATAAGCAAGCTGGAATCTTACAAAGATGGGAACTTGCAGAAGAAACTGGCTAGCAATCCAGAGAAAATTGAAGAATTGCTGTTACAATACCTAAATTGTGGCTGATGCGTTTATAGAATTCTTAGCAAGTAGATATTTTTTAACAGTTTACCCCAACCCTAACTTGTGTAAAAAGGTCACTTCTCGATGTTGGTGAAGTCTAGACATCAACAGCATTTCAGAATCCACTTAGCAAACAGCAAAGGCTATAATTTGCGAGAGTGAAAAGCTGGTAGTGCTCGGAGAGCAAAACCTATTTCCATATTTTTTTATCGTCTTTCTTGGCGATCCTACGTTTAGGTCTATGGGCTAAGAGCCAAAGGATAATATTGTTGTATGTTTCGCCTTTACGGCCTATGCTTTTCAATTCGTCTACTGTAGAACGCTTAACTCTGATGCTTGTGTATTTATCTTCATCACTCATATGAACCACGCATAACTATTATGCATTATACTGCACATTTATGTTTTTCCGAAAGAACATCGTAGCCTCTTAGAAGAACCTACGAAAATCTATGGACTTGGCACAAAAACCACCAAAAAAACAGGACTAAACCATTTTCTGCAAATTATCACAATTTCACCAAAAACTCTGAAAAATTGCAGAAACAGTAGAGAAAAAACAAATGTATCAAATAAACGAAAACGTGAAACTGGTCATCAATTCAAAAAAGCTAACACATCCAACTCCACCTTTCTGTTCGATGAAAAACTGGGATTTGGTTGATGCTTTCGTATACGCCTTGCATGCCATATTCAATCTGAGAGATTTCACCAGCGTTTAGATGTCAAGATTTAGCTGTTCAAAAACGGTTTTTCTTTCTTATTTCCCATGAGCACACAAATGTTGTCTTGTTTACGTAGGCTAAACGGTTGATCTTTTCCTCTTGTTTAGGTGTGATCTTCACTGTTTGGTGACTTTAGTGGTCTCCATATTACGTTCAAAATGATGCTTCACCAGTGTTCACCAGACCTGCCGCGTATACGAAAGCATCAACACAGTTCCCTTTGTAACGCAATAGTACTGTGGAATTGGAAGTGTTTGAAACCACGCTGTGTTAGTGTTGACTAGGAGATCGTGAAAAAGTTTTTCAAAGGCAGCAAGTATATAGATGAAATGACAGCGACAAAAGTGCTGGAGTAAAAAAGAATATGGCAGACTTTAAAGTTTTCAACACAAGATTTTCTTTTTCAACAAAGGGTGAGATAGACTTCACAGACTTGACAGACAAAGTTCAAGAAGCAGTCTCCAAGTCTGGTGTCAGAAATGGTTTGGTTCACGTTTTTGCTCCTCACGCCACAGGAGTTCTAATCTTAACCGAGAAGGAATACGGCCTGCTAAACGACATCAAGGTTTTTCTTGAAAAAGTAATTCCTAAACGTGAGCGTTACAGGCATCCCTCTAATGCTCACTCCCATTTGAGATCGATGCTTTTGCCTCCAGACAAGACCCTGCCGGTGATTGATGGTCATGTGCAATTTGGCACGTGGCAATCCCTAATTTTCGTGGAAACAGATGTCTATCCTAGGAAAAGAAAGGTTATCTGCACAGTAATGGGAACAACCTAGAACATTTACAATTCGACAAAAGACTTCTGTGAACCCTCTGAAAAGGTTGGTGCTTGTGGATTCACGCGTTCCATGGAGCTGGAATGAAAACTTCTTTTCTTTGAGTCTCGAATGTTGTGTCGCTGTAGTATGTCTTATACCTTATTGTTGCGATTCCAGGTGTGTTGTCAGAGTTTTGTAGTGTCGCTGTCACTTTAATTTTGGAATCGGTAATTTCTCCACTTGCATTTAATAGTTCAATGTGCGGTTGCCTTGTTGCAGGGTGGTAACCTATGATATAAAAGGCGCCGACAATTGCTGTGGTGATAACGCCTGCGACGTGTTTGGCTTTGCTTCTCTTTGGTTTTTCCGTTGTCTCAAATTTCTCCTTTCCTTTTGTACTCTTTCTGCCCTTAAAACTATGCGTAACTGATTATTCTAGCATTGTTGATAAACAACAGAGAAAAAGGGAAGAAAGTTATGGATGAATGTCCTTAGATGGAGAGCCAAACCTTGTAAATTTCGCTAATACAGCTCTCACTGTGTTCATGACTATTATTGCATCCTGTGGATAGATTTTTGGGTCTCTTGTTGTATCAATCAGCTCCAACAACTCATACACTGAAAAGGTCATGTCCTCGATGACTCTCTCCAAGTTCTCAACTCCACTTGTTTTAGCAAAGATATTGAGCAACTCTTGGGCTTTCGGGCTTATTTTGTCAAGTTCTATTTTGTTCATTTAGTTTGCTTCCTTGCCTTTTTTGCTTGCTGTGCATCTGCTTCTTTAACTACTTCGACTCCTGCTTTTGCAGCTATAGCTAATTTTGCTGCTTCTGAAATTGGCAGCTTTTCAAGAAGAGCTTTGATGTCTATTCCCTGATTTTGCAAAGCTACCAACATGGCTCCAAGGTCTGCTCCTGTCTCTGCACTTATTGGGATGCCTAAGATGTTGCTTTCTCCACTTGTAACTAAGTTGATTTTTGCTACTTTGAGTCCTTCAGCTAGAGCACCAAACTGAGCCTTCTTAATCTCTATGTTAGCTTTGATTACTTCCAAGGATAAGCCCGCATCAGTGTACTGCTTGAGAGCCACAGCTTTCTTCTCTGTTCCCTCTGCCTCTGCAAACAATTTCTGCTTAGAGACATCTGCTTCAGCGAAACCTTTTAATTTGATGGATTCTGCTTCTCCCTTTGCATTTTCAATTCTAGCTTCTTTTTCAACTTCTGCAGTCCCGACTTCCATTTTCCTCTTTGCCTCAACAGCCTGTATGTTGGCCTCTTTTTCAGCCTTAGAAATTTTTAGATTCTTATCCTGTGTTGCTATTCCTAGCTTTTCATCCTTCTCAATCTGCCTCTTCCTGTAAGACTCTTCTGCTTCAGCCTTTTTGGTTTCTTTCTCTTGCTCTGCAACAGCTTCACTCATGGCTGCATCTTTCTCCTGCATTGCTACCTGCTTTCTTGTTTCTGCTTCGATCACTTTCGCCTGTCTCTTTTCCAAATCTTTGATAACATGGTATCCCTCAGTGTCAATGAAGTGGATAACTTCTAGGTCTGCAACTTTGATGCCCCATTCATCCTTTAGAATAGGAGCAACTTCTTTCTGAACTTCATTGCTGAATTTTTCTCTCTCCTTCATTATGGCAAATACATCCATTTTCATTGACGAGTTCCTTGTTATTGCCTGTATAAGATCTTTGACATCTGCCTCTATTGCCTCAAAGCCTCTTGCCTTCTGTTCAGCCTCAACTTTGCCCAACTTTTCTGCTGCAAGACCAGGGTCTTCTATACTAATCCAACATCTGACATCTCCAATGAATTTTGCCATGTCCTTATCTCGTAAAGGAATATCCTCAATATCAAGTTTAATGTTCTCCAATGGGAGAATTGCTCGTCTCTGTAACAAAGGCATGAACCAGTAGCTACTAGCAAATGTTTTTCTTGAGCAATAGACTGTCCTTCCTTTCCTTCTGACAACCACATGAGCCTGATGTACAGGAACCACAGTGTATCTTGGGCTGAGGATCAAAACAATGATTGCAACAATAAGGATTATTGCGTATAATAGCCAAGGCATCAGATATTCAAACATTTTCATCTTTTCCCCTTTTTATTTTGTCCATGGAATGGAGGCTACGGTGAGGTTGAACGGTTTAGCGACTTTTCCATAGGCTATGCAGTAGATGTAATAGGTTCCTGGCGACACTGGACAACCATGTAAAGGCTTTTCAGTTATTTTCATTTCAACCTCCCTCCTATCGACTTGTTCTCTTTCCGCCTTAAAGGCTATACGTAACTGATTATTTTAATATTGCTTATCAACAACAGTCATAATTCAAGTATTAGACATGCGATTCCGAGTTACATACCCCTGAGGTTTATTTCCGTTTCCTCTGCAGTTTCAGCAGTCACTAAGCTCTTGTAATCTGATTTTTTGCTTCATCTCTTCCAACCACCTTTCCAACCCTATCTCTTTTTGCCTAAGCATGTGCGCTCTGAATTTATCCCCACATTTATCCTTCTCATAATATTTTTCCAATTTCTCACATGGAAATTCGTCACAAAATGTACAGGTTAGAATCCCCTTTTCTTCAGTGCATTGTCGGATAGAACAGCTTGCACACCAAGGTTTGTGTATTGAACCGTGACACCCAAAACATCCAATGTCTTCAGGTCTAATGTCCATGTCAAATTGCTTGGAAAATTCTTCAGCAAGTTTCCTCTTCAGTTTCTCATCATTGTTGATGTACGCCAGATAATCAGTACAGCCTCCACAGTAGCCACCGCGCGCTCCAACCAACGCCTTTTCAGGCTGCTTCACCTTAATCCGCCCTTTTCACAACATACGTGCAAAGATAAAAACTTGTTCATCTCACGCGTTAAGGCTGATTATTGTAGAGCTTCTCAACTACCATCGTCCATTCTAGAAGAGTTCACATGAATACATCTAGGCGGAAGCTCTTCGGCTTTTCCTTACATTTATGCGACCATTCTTGTGAATAAATTTAAAAGCTTCAAGCTTTTTTCCAGTCTAGGATCCCTCGAATTTTAGGTTTTGTTGTCAAAATTGTTGTTTTCGGATTGCTTCCGGTTGGAAAACAGCTACATAGTTCGTGAAATAGGACAATGTAACTCGTGAAAAGAGCCGTAATAGCACCAAAGAGAAGCGATCAAAAAACATTGTTCAAGTCTCTCTTTTTCTGGATGCACGTTTGCTACCTAACTTTTCGGTTTTAACATATGAGAAATCTCGTCATGTTTTCCAGTTCTTATGGTTTTATAAGGTTCGGTTAAGTTCGAGTTTTCTCAAAACTGTTGCATGTTTGGCTTTTAGGAAAATAAGAAGGCTCGTAAATTTAACGAGAGAAGCAGTAATGGAAGCACAAGTCTCGCATCCGCAAAATGGTTGAAACAGTTGACGAGGCAAACAGCCTAGTCAAAACTGAGGTCGAATAAGTATGCGAAATGGAAGATGCCAAACTCTTCAGAAAACGTAAATAAGCATCAACAGACATCTCTGAAAAAGTAGTTGAAATCAGTGAAAAAGTGGCCGAGGTGAGGTAGCATGGTAGCCTACAGGCCTGTGGAGCCCGGCGCCCGGGTTCAAATCCCGGCCTCGGCCCTCACGTAGTCAACTAAAAACTAATAGGTTGAAACTTGCTTTTTACTAGAATAGAAGGTTAATAACATAATGCAAAGGAAAAGGCTGGTTTTTCCTTTCTCTGCAATTGTAGGCTTAGACAAGCTTAAACTAGCCATTTTGATCAATGCAATTAATCCGAAAATTGGCGGTTTGCTAATAAAGGGACCGAAGGGTTCAGGGAAAAGCACGATTGTCCGCGCCTTGGCTGACATTCTTCCAAAAATAGAAGTTGTTGAAAATTGTCCGTTCAACTGTAACCCTCACGACCCATCTAACATGTGTCCCAAATGCAGTGAAACCTACAAAAAAGTGGAAAAGCTACCAGTAGAAGAGAGAGAAATGGTTGTTGTTGACTTACCCCTTGGCGCAACAGAAGATAGAGTCGTTGGAAGTCTTGATGTAGAAAAAGCGATAAAACAGGGAATAGAAGCGCTGGAACCGGGAATTCTAGCTGAGGCAAACCAAAACATTCTCTACGTAGATGAAGTCAATCTTTTGGCAGATCACATTGCAGACGATTTGCTAGACGCTGCAGCCATGGGATGGAACATCGTTGAAAGAGAAGGAATATCCGTAAATCATCCTTCCCGCTTCATATTTATTGGAACAATGAACCCGGAAGAAGGGGAATTAAGACCGCAGCTTCTTGACCGTTTTCCGTTATCAGTCACTGTTGAGAGAATAGACTCTGTTAAGGACCGGATGGAAGTAGTTAGGAGAAACATGGAGTTCGAGGGGAACCCTGAAAAATTCTATAAAAAAAGCAAGACTTCACAAGATGAGTTGCGTAAAAGGATAGCTCTAGCAAGAAAACTGTTAGAAAATGTTATTATTCCAGAAAATCTCCTCGAAGCCATCTGCAAAACATGTTCAAACTTGAAGGTTGACGGCTTACGCCCAGACATAATCATTGCAAAAGCAGCCTCAACGTTAGCAGCATTTGAAAACAGAAAAGAAGTAGAATTAGACGACGTTTTGGTCGCGGCTGAACTTGCATTAAGCCACAGAACGAGGGAGGGGGGATTCCTTGAACCAGCAACGCCGCAGGAAATAATAGAAGCTTTCAGAACAACAGTGAAAAAAGTTTTTCAATTCGAAAAAACGGGAGAAATAACAAAGAAGGAAATGAAAAAAAGGGGATTCCTAAAAGGAAAGGCCATTTTCTGGGCTAAGAAAGACGCTTCAAAAGAGGAGGAAGAAAAAGCAAAAAAAAAGAATCTTATGAAAAAACTCCGAAAACAACAGCTTAGATTGATGTTCCTAATCAACCGGTTGCTTGGTGGCGTCCTTTTCGGAATTGGAAAGAAGTTGAAAAGAACACCAAAAAACGCCCCTTCAACTGATAGCCTCCAAATAGGCTCAAAAAAGCTTCGTGGAGAAACTTATCAAGAAAGGGTTAAAAGCAAAAAAGGCAAGTTAAAGGGAATTCCCACAGTCAGTGACGCTGCTGGATCGCTGAAAGTTTCTCAAGGCTTTCCAATTTTTGGCAGTTTAGAAAAGGGAATTGTTTCTCCGTCAAAATTTTTTCTAAAAATGGGAAAAATCAAAACTAGGAAACGGAGTGTTTATGCTGGCAGACACGCTCAGGCAATAACGGCTCTCCATAAGGGTAAACCTTACGGATGGAAGTTTCCACATGGAAAACCCGCTGACATTCACATCCCAGCAACTATCCGAGAAGCAGCTAGAAAACAGAAATACCGTGAAAAACCCTTAGAGACAGCGTTAAAATTTTGTCTCGAGGATGTGCGTGAAAAGTTAAGGGCATACAAGGCTCCTTTGACAATGATTTTTGTGATTGATCTAAGTGGTTCTATGCTTTTCAATCTAGAGGCTGTGAAAGAAGTGTTGCTTAAGCTCCATAGCGACGCATACAGATGTAGAGATCGCGTCGGAATAGTAGCTCTAAAGAATCTAGGGGCTGTTGTCGTTCAACATCCGATAACAAACCTGAGAGTTGTAGCTAACAAACTCGTAAATCTACATGTAAGTGGTTTCACTCCTCTTGCCGCTGGAATGCTGAAGGCGCGAGAAGTTTTGAAGGAGGCAAAAAGGAGAAACCCTTCAACCGTGCCAGTTATGGTCATAATAACTGACGGGAGTGCGAATGTTCCCTTGAAGAGAAGCCTTGAGACTGGTGAGGTTCGGCAAATAGAAGAGGTTCGGGTGATTGTTAGAGAATATGAAGACATGACAGTGAAGGATGTAATGTCCGCTTCTAAAATGATTAAGCGTGAGAGAATACATACAATTGTTGTAAACATAAATCCTCACATGTACGGTCGCGAAACATACGGTCGCACTGTCACGGAGGTCATGGCTTCAATTACGAATGGAAGCCACCACTCTATTGGTATATTGACAAAAAGAGCTGAGATGGTTGAAAACATGATTGAGCGGATTAGGGAAGATCAGAGAGATATAGTTCATGAAAAATTGTCAAGCTATACAATAATTACAAGAGACTTCTGAAGATGACGTGAAAAAATTGTTTAAGGATAAGAGAAGTGGAAGAATAGCCATAGTTGCTCACTGCATCCTAAATCAGAATTCTCGTGTTTTAGGCTTAGCAGAAAGATCAAGTATGATAACTGAAATTGTAGAATTTTTTTGGCGTAAAAAGATAGGCATCCTCCAAATGCCGTGTCCCGAACTAACTTATGCTGGCGTGTTAAGAAAGCCTCAAACTAAAGATCAATATGACACTATCATGTTTAGGAGTCATTGCAGAAAAATCGCTGATGAAATTGTCGATCAAATACAAGATTATGCAAAATGCGGAATAAGCACGGAAATAGTCATAGGTGTTGATGGAAGCCCAAGCTGCGGTGTGAGCGAAACTTCAAAGGGGAAACCTTGCAAAAACCTGTCAAAGAATGGGAAAGTCAAGGACTCTGGCATTCTAATAGAGGAACTGCGTTTCGCGTTGAAAGAAAGAGAAAGTTCAATACCATTTTATGGAATACGATATGAATGGTTGTCAGAAGATTTGGCTAACATAGAAAAACTACTCAAGGACTAGATCGGAGGTTTAACATGCCTTTTCGTCGTTCTGTCTTTTCGCATCCATTTTTGAAACTCAGTTGACGGCGGTTTCTCAATAAACAGTCCTTTTCTCACAGCTTCTAAGAAAACGTTTTTTTCTCCTAAGAATTCAGCTGCCGTCAAAACTTTGTGTCCGCGTTTATGTGCTTTCTCGAAGACGTTTTTTGTTTTTTCTCGCCAATCCTTGTCTCTCAAAATGTGATGCTCTAAAATTGTGAGAGGCATAGTTTCAACAATTTTTCCCAGATTTTTTAATCCTTTTTGGATTTCTTCTTCTTTAACTCTGAATCCAGCTAAATAAAGCGGTGGACCACCTATCATTATTATTTGCGGTTTTTCCTTTAGGATCAGTTCAAGTGTATAAAAACATATAGGACCTTGAACGTCAGGTGCGAACAAAAATTTCTCGTCTTGATATTGAATAGTT
The DNA here is from genome assembly GCA_964598485.1 of uncultured Candidatus Bathyarchaeia archaeon. Lineage (GTDB taxonomy): Archaea > Thermoproteota > Bathyarchaeia > Bathyarchaeales > Bathycorpusculaceae > SOJA01. The sequence goes on along the minus strand of CAZRCD010000004.1, from coordinate 73,816 downwards.
GTCATTAAAACCCAGCCCAAGATGGAGTTTTCTGATCCATGGAAGACTGGTTCTGAAAATCTAACTTTTGTGGACGTTCCGAAAGTGAAGGATTTTCCATCTGCAACTTCAAGTTCTTTCGCAAACTCCCAACCCGTCTTCTGAAACATCCATCCTCTTCGCCTTTGGCTAAAGTTGATTTTTTCTCTCGGATTTTTAATCAAGACCGTTTTTCCGTCGTAAACTTGTCTCGCAGTTTCTGTTGCTTCTGTCCAATTGCATAACCAATCTTCATAAGAAGGCGTGTGATGGTCGAAATGATAGTGGCTTAATGTTACAATTTCGGCTTTTTCAGTGGCTTCTGCAATTTTTCTGCGACAAAGGTCTATGGCTTTGAATTCTTCTGGGTGAGGAGGTAAACCGAAACGACTTGGACCAAGAGAAACTCCGGCATCCAAAAGTATCTTCAGGTCTGGGGTTTGAACGTAGGTGCACATTGATCTTACACCGAGGCTTTCAGCAGCCAAGGGAACTAGGTTGATATGTTTCAGCATAATATTCAACACATATACAATTCTCTAGGACTTTAGGATTTCTTTTTCGTTATAGCGACAGAGGTTCCACGCCTACTCAAAGGCTTCTTTCACCGTGACAAGAAAAAATCAGAAAAATAAGAAACACCAAAGCACGCTATTGGCTTAGTTGACCGTTGACAAGTTGATTGTATGGTATTTCAAATGTTTTAGAGGTTATGCTCTATCTGTTCAAAAAACATGACTTCTGCTTTCTGCAACAGTCTCTTCGATTTTCCCAATAGTTCGTTCTCTTGCTGATGCTGTGAAGGCTACTCTCATTCTAGCGGGTTCATGGGGACATTGCACAAATATGACGGGGCAACTTTCGTTTTCACAGAAATATTTAGATTTAATTCTTTTTACTAATGGGTCTCCGCATTTTGGACAGTTAACCATCTTCAACACCTAAACAAGAGAAATATGGTTAAGAATTATTATAGAGGTTATTTCAAACTTAACAATATCATCAAGGCCGATAGTCAAATTACACTAAAGATTTCTATGTTGAAAATTATAGGGGGCTATATTTTTGTTTGCGCCGAAAATTCGCAGATTAGGACAGAGCAAACTAACCCTTGGTGCGCATTAGCATTTGGTGCAAAAATGATGGTGGTATGTTGTTAACGTATTGTATAGAAATATGTAGCCCGCCAGAGAACGCTAGTCGCGTGCTGTTCGGTTGGTTAGTCAATTTTTACAGGAGACTTGTCTTTCTTTGGAATTGTAATCTCTAGCACTCCGTTCTTGTATTTCGATGATGCTTTTTCGATGTCAACGTTGCTTGTTGGCACCTCTATCATCTTGTGAAACTTCTTAGCCTTGACCTCAACTTTACCCTCTGTAACGTTTAGCTGTATGTCATCTTCTTCTTCACCTGGCAACTCAACGTAGATTTTCACTGTCTTATCTTCCTCGAAAATATCAGTTAAGGGTTCACGGATCTCCTTCAAAGCTTTCTCTGGAACTTCAAAAGGTCTCTTCGGCATCGGTCGTCTTCTCCAAGGCTTAAACGGTTCAAAAGGCTCAACTGGTTGAGCTGACCAAAAGTGTCCTTGAATGACAAATCCCTTCCTTTCAGGTTCGTCAATTTTTTGGATGTCCCATTTGCCTTTGAGTTTTCCACTTTTTACCATCTTCTCAATGTCATTGAACTCTCTCAGCATGCTTTTCATGAAATCACCGTTAAACCCGAAGTCTCCGAAAAATTCGTCAATATCAAAGAATGTTGTCATCTCGAGTTTTCACCTCCCTAAAGTTCTTCCAGTTCTTCTAGGGCTTTTCTAAGCCGTTTCAATGCGAAGCTCATCATCATGAAGCCGCTTTCTCCGAAAGCTGAACAATGATATCTGCCTCGCCCAACTTTCTCCAATAATCCTCCTTCCTTCAATTTTCTGGCGTTCTCCCACACAAGCTTGGGGTTCAAATCCAAGTCTCGCATGAAATCTGAGAAGCTTATCGTGTGATCTTCTTCCTCCATAACCCGTTTCATCATTCGCAAGCGAGTTTCATGGGCTAAAGCGTCAAAAATCTTGGAGAACCTTTGAAAATCATCTTCGATAGCGTTAAACTCGTTCTTTAGACGCTCCCGCGACCAATCCATAGGCGAAAGTGGTATTTCGAAGAGTATCTCTCCGTCCCGCACTAACTGAATTTTCAACTTCATTCAGCTTCGCCTCTTATTACCAAAAAGTAATTACCACTGAGTAATATATAAGCATTACCATAAGGTAATCAACGCACTCAACCTCAGTGCATTTGAAAGACTACAATTAGTTGGAGTACGAGCTAGCCCACTAAAGGCTAACACAAATGCCTAACACCGAAAATTTCTTTATCGGACAAAACTTCCATTCATGTGCCTAGATGTTACATTGCCTATAACTTTTTATTCGAGTCCAACATTTAATTTGCATGGTGGGCAATGACGACTCTGGCCCCGCTGAAACCAAAATGATTGAGATCTTGAGTGCGGAGAGCCCGCCTACTATTTTTCTTCTGGTTTTTCCCAAAGCTCAAGCTTTCTTTTCTTAAGCTCTCTTCGTTTTCTGTGTAGAAACCTGTAAACCGTGCTGTGTAGGCTTCCTCTAATCAACAGTTGAATAGCTTCTCTTGCAGCCTGAACCTGTTCAATGTCTCCAATTAAGCCAACAGTATACCCGTAAACACACACGTTAGTTTCCGTCAACTCCTCAATTATCCTTCTAGTCTTGCCCTCCATCCCTATTATCCGCCCTTTAACACGCCTTATATCTGACTCAGACTTACCGAAAATAGCCCGCAAGTCAATTACGTCCAGAAAAGCTTCTTCATCACGGATCAAGCGGAAAGCAAGTTCCGGAGAAAAACCCCTTCCAATAGCATTCACAACATCTTTAGCCTTGAAAAGCAAAGATGGATCTTCAACATTTTCAGCTAAGACTATTTTGACGCCGCCTGTTTCACTTTCTATTTCAAGCTTGACCAAAAGCGTCCTTTCAATGTATTTTTTGATCTCTCCATTTAGTCCTATCAAGACCCCTATCCGCTCCCTTGGAATCTTAAGAAATGAGCTAGCTTCTGCCATGACCTGTAACCTTCCTATAGCATTTGTCAACTGAAACCACTTCAACACCTAACCGACTAAAATATCTGTTCATGTTTTCCAAATCTCTAAGCAGAAGCGAGTTTGCTAGAGGATGAGAAAGCGGAACAGCCTGCGAAACATCAAACAGCACTAGGTGACCTCTCCAAATCATGACATTGTATTCGCTTAAGTCTCCGTGGACAAGCTCAGCTTTACGGTAAAGCAGTCTCAAATAGGCTAAAAGAGTTTTATAAGCTTTTTCAGGGTTCTCTGGTGACTGCTCCTTCATAGAAGGAGCACCAACACCCTTTTTCCCAATAAACTCCATTATGAGCACATTTTTTTTCACAGCAATTGGTTTCGGAACCCTAACTTTTGCAGCTACTGCCTGCTGCAGATTCCTGAATTCTTTCTGAGCCCATGCAAAAACAAGCGAGCGCGTGTCACGTCTTACTCCTTTGAACCTTGGATCTCCTTCGATGTATTTGAGCATGCCCTTGCGGAATTCAGCTGAAACAGTTAAGTATATTTTTATTGCTAACTCATTTCCCTGCTTGTCTTTTCCCCAATAAACGCGTGATTCTTTTCCTGCCTTAACAACACCATGAATCTCGTCTATAACTCCTTTATTTAAAAAGTCGTAAATCACCATCAATGTTGAACGGTCAAAAACCTCTTCCAAAACTTCGTATTCTTCACTTCGCTTCTCCTTCATCAACCGCTCAGTTTCGTAAGCCTTTTCTTTTCTACTGAGCCTTTTTTCAACGTGTTTCCTAAAAGACACTTACTTTTCTCCATCCATAATCAATCAGATGGTCAAATACCCTTTCCTACGAAGCCATTCTGCTTGAGAACGCTTATAACGCCAAAAAATATCTCCACGCTTGTCAGATTGAAAATCCCAAGGAGAAACCAAAACAACGTCTCCTTGGCGTATCCAAACCCGCCTCTTCATCTTACCACGTATACGACATAAACGCTCATGACCATCTTGACACTTAACCAAAACACGGTCAAAACCAAGCAATTTAACAGCTAATCCTAAAACATCGTTTGCAGATGGAAGCACCATCTCACTTAATTCATCCTCACTTAAGACCTTCTTCTTACCCAATTAGCCACCTCAATCATTCCTTTGAAAAAGGGGAGATCTTCCTTAAAAGCATGTTTATTCCATTACACGACCAATAATTAAATTCGCCACTTTCACCCTCAAAATCGAGTAACTCGACACATTTCAAGGGTATCAAGATGTTTTTATACAACTACAAACTTAATAACGTGAACCCCATAAGAAGCAAGATTTAAGTCCTCTCCTTTCCACGTATAAGAATTCAATCAGGTGGAGAACCCGAATGAAGCAGCTACACCACAACGGCGTCCTAATTCCACATCGATACGAAGGAAAAGGTTTCACTATACAGGTGAAGGGGAAGAAGATTAAGCTGACACCAATGCAGGAGGAAATGGCTTTCGCTTGGGCTAAAAAAGTTGGAACCCCTTACGTCGAGGACCCTGTCTTCGCCAAGAACTTTCACCGGGACTTCTCAAAAAAACTCGGTATCAATGTCAAGCCCGGCGATGTTGACTACTCCGATGTTCTCTCTACAATCGAAAAGGAGCGGGCTTGGAAAGCAAACCTCTCTAGAAAGGAGAGAAAGCAACTGACGGCTCAGAGGAAAGCTCAGAGAGCTGCGAACAAGGATCGCTACGGATTTGCTTGGGTTGACGGTGCCCGGGTGGAGGTGGCCAACTACGCCGTCGAACCTAGTTCCATCTTCATAGGTCGAGGCAAACACCCGTTGAGGGGATGCTGGAAGGAGGGGGCTTGCGAGGAGGATGTCGAACTCAACCTCTCGCCGGATGCGCCTAGGCCGCGGGGCAACTGGAAGATTGTCTGGCAGCCTGACTCCATGTGGATTGCACGATGGCGGGATAAACTTACGGGCAAGACGAAATACGTCTGGTTTTCCGACTCCAGCATCGTGAAGCAGAGGAAGGATATTGAGAAGTTTGAAAAAGCTAGGAAGCTTCGACGGAACCTTGCAGGGGTACGGAAGCACATCTGGGAGAACCTTAACGCTGATGATCTGAGACGGAGGAAAACGGCGACCGTTTGTTTCCTTATTGATAGGTTGAAAATCAGGGTTGGCGACGAGAAGGATCCTGACGAGGCGGACACAGTTGGCGCCTCAACCCTCCGACCGAAGCATATCCATTTCAACAGTGATGAGAGTGTAACGTTCAACTTCCTCGGGAAGGATTCTGTGCCTCATGTCTTCAAGGTTGAACTCCCAAATAATGTCACTAGAAACCTTAAGGAGTTCGCAGCGAACGCGAGGTCCACCCTTTTTGATGGCGTCCGCTCACAGCATGTTAGCGAATTCCTTGATGAGGTGATGGCTGGGCTGTCGGCAAAGGTTTTTCGTACTTGCTATGCGTCCGAAACTGTCGAGACGAACTTGGAAAAGGCTCCTGTCAAACTTGAAGACCCTGAATATGTGAAGAAACACACTGCTACGATGGCAAACCTTGAGGCTGCAAAAGTCTGCAATCACAGGCGTACCATCCGTAAGACTTGGAAATCATCTTTAGAAAGGAAGAAGGATCGCCTCAAGGCTTTGAAGAATCGAGCGAAGGATGCTGAAGATAAGTTGAGGCAGAAAATCGACTATTGGAAAGAGAAAGATAGTGAGAGACTGCGGGAGCAAGAGGAAAGACTGAAGGATATGCAGGCAAAGCTGGATGCTCATCGACAACAACTCGCCGAGGAGAAACAACAAGGTAAATCCGCACGCGCTTTGAAGAGACGTATTAGCTTTGATCGAAAGGCAGTGACTCGGCAAAAGCAACGCCTCAAGCTGCTGAAGCTCAAGTATGAAGAGCGAATGAAAAAGTTAGGGCAGAGGCTGGAGAGTCGGATGCAACGTGACAAAGCGGCGATAGCTAAGCTGAAGCTTAGGATAGAGGCTCAGAAGGAAACCCGCGACTACAACCTTGGGACGTCTCTGAAGAGCTACATTGACCCCCGAATCTACTATAAATGGGGAAAACAAGTGGACTACGACTGGAAACAGTACTACTCGAAAGCCCTCCAGAGGAAGTTCAGCTGGATCGAGAATGATGAGACGCCTCCAGAAAAAAGCTAGAAAACGTGCGTTCTCACATCCAGTATGTTATTGATTTTAAAGTTCTACTATTTGTGCGTTTAACAAAAAACTGGCGATGTCTCTAACGTCTCCCGCAAACTCCCCATTTTCTAAGTCAAAGCAGTTACGTATCATCCTATGGTAAAACGCTCGCGCAGAGACTGAGGGAACAGAGATGCAGAAGAGAAACTCATCGCATACATAAGTTTAAATAGATCAATATGTCAACTGATTAGACACGCAAGAATTAGAATTCCATGAGAATGCTAGTTTTTCGTTGACTATTAGATGGAGGTGTAATTCGATTGTCGTATAGAGAAAACCGAGAAATGCACAAGGCCGTATGCGCCGATTGTGGTAAAGAATGTGAGGTTCCCTTCAAACCTGACGGAAGCAAACCCGTATACTGCCGAGAATGCTATTCTAAACGAAGACCCCCGAGAAGATATTAAGCTTATTAGCTAAAATCTTCGGTCCGCTTTACGCACTTTTTTCTTTTTTATCAACAGTTATAGTAAGTAGAACCCACACTCTTTCATGGGATAAAAAATAATGCCTAGAGATCCCGTTTGTGGCGCCGTTCTGGACGAGAAGACAGCCAAGTTCAAGATCAAGCATGATGGAGAAACATATTATTTCTGTAGTATGAGATGTAAGAAGAAGTTCAAAAGGAATCGAAGTAAATTTGCAAAGTAAATTGAAGGAGGGAGAACAAAATGGCAGAAGAAAAAGAAGAAAAGAAACTGACAGAAGAAACTGTTAAAGAGGAGAAGCCCGGAAAAGCCCCGCGGACTCGGAAAGTCAAAGAGAGCATTGTTTTTGTCGGAAGCAAACCACCAATGAGCTATGTTCTAGCGATCATCACAAGCCTGTCAGCATCTAACGCTAAAGAAATGCCTGAGTGTTTTGTGGGGCTCGCTGCCGGATAGGTAGACAAGTATTTGGCTTCATAAAGAAGCATTCCAGCATCAGGCCTTTCCATAGGTTTCTTTGATAGTCCCTCTAACTCTCAATATTTCTTTCTTAGTCTTGCCCGAAGCCCGCTTATTTTTTCCTCCCAACCACATAACCATACCCCACGTAATCACTGTGTTCTTTGAAAATTTTTCTATATTCCTTCATTGCCTTGCGTAGGTCAGGGCGTAACAAAAGCTTGAACCCCATTTTTATCATACCTTTGAGGCCAAGTTCTTTCTTCATTGCTTTTTCCATGTCAGGTATTTTTTCGGAAAAATCTACGGTTTTGACGTCAGCCATTCCCATTCTTTCATAGAACTCTTTCCATTCTTCGAGTGTCATTGTTTCAAAGCCTTCCCAAACATCGTAGACTTTATCCACCAATTCTTTTGGTGGTGGTTTTTGCCAAGTCATCTCTAAGTCGCCAATGTATCCACCATGCTTTGCTACTCGAAGAAATTCTGAAAAAGCCTTTTCTTTATCCAGAAGCACGGTAGTGCATTCAGCCAGAACAATATCGAAACTTTCATCTTCAAATGGCAAATTGTGTGCATCCGCTCTTCTAAAGCTAACCCTTTCATCTAATCCTTTTTTCTTTGCCATTTCCTTTGCATGTTCAACCATTCTTTTTGACAAATCCACTCCAACAACTTCGCACTCATGTTTTTGAGCCAGATAGCAAGCTGTTACACCCTTTCCAGAGCCTATGTCTAAAACTTTCTTGCCCTTCCCTATTTCGCACATCCTTGCCATCTCATCAGTTCTTTCAATTCCGCCAGGATGAAGAATTTCTAAACCGCAAGAATACATCAGTTCATCAATATCAGCCATTTTTCCCATTTTACTTACCTCCATAAAGATTTCTTATTCCTGCAAGATATTTCGGGACAAAAATTAATGTTTATTCGTGGATTCGGGGTTTGTCTCCAGATACGATTTCTGAGGGTAATATGTGCCCGGCAAGCATAAACTCTCTTTTCACATTTTGAAATCCACGATTTTCAAGTTCATCTTTCCATTCACCGTCCTGACTACAGAATATTGCACCCTTCCGCTTTTCCGACACAACTAAACCTCAAGCATATGTTGATATTGGTGTATCCTAAGTTTAAAAGATTGGCGCACGACTATCACTTATAGTTTCAAATGCTTTTTTTCTGATCATGTATGCCAGAAAGACAACCTGATTACTTTAGGAAACGCAAGTAATATGTAGATAATGGAAAAACTATGGGGTTATTGCTATTATTAATGTCGGTGGCGATCTCTCCCGCATTCCCCCCTTTTTTCTCCCTTATAAAAGACTTCGCAAAAAAATTTACTGATAAGTTTCAAATAAGTTGATGGAGATGTCTCCCGCACAATCCCCTTTTTTTCCTAATGCACGCTCTATTTTGCTGTTTTGGTCAGTCTGTGTCGTATTGGAAGTAACTCGCTTTTGACTGCTTCAATTTTTTTTATATGCTCATCTCTACTCAGCAACTCATCTTTATTCCAGATTTTTTTCATAAGCAGAAAGCGCGACCTCAGCGAAGTTTTTACTATTTGTCCAAAAGCAACATCAAAGCTTTACTATTTGTGCGTGTGGTATGCCCTCTATGCTTATTACTGCTTCAGGGTGCACATGACCTTTTTCTATGGCTTTTTGAACAATGTTTTTGCCTATCATGTTCACTGTTGTTGAGTTTTCTATCATTGCCATAGCTTCTTCAATGTTGACTTTTGCGCCTTTGTAGAATTCTTCTTTTACATGAAAAACTATTTTTCCCTTTCGCAGTGTTTTGCCCAGTATTTCAGCGTCGCACATGGCTAAAAGAACGTTGTTTCCGATTTTCTTTAGATTCATGTAGACTTTCAATTTTCAGACGCTCTTACAGTTGCCTAATAGATGATTTTGCTCCGCAAGCTTCGCAAACTAGGAATGATAGGCGTTTTTCCTTTACAATTTTTGTGTCTGGACGCTTGCAAACTGGACACGTGACAAACTGTTCCATGTATCTCTGTAGAAGCCTTTCAAATGTTACCCGCGAAAACTTTCCTTGAAAAATTATCCTTGACTCTTGCATGGTTGCAGCTGTAGCCATTTCCCTTGTCAAAAACTTCAGCAGATGCCTCGGGTCACGATTCAAAGCTTCAGCGATTTCTTTAAAATTGTGGATTATCGTGCGCATACCTATGACTGAATGAACTATTCTGGGAACCTCTAGACGTTCACGTTTTGAGGCTACCTCGGGGATTTGTGAACGCGCTCTCTTCAGCAACTCTTCGTAATCGTATTCCATTCGTTGATGCTCCATGATTAACATGACAACATGATCCTATTTAAAACTTATAACAGCCAAGTCAACAATCAAATGGCGTGAAAAGAGGGTTTCAAATGGGTTACGTCTATCTTTATACTGGAATGGGAGCTGGAAAAACAACAAACGCTCTAGGCTTAGCATTACGCTCTGTTGGACACAAACATAAAGTTGTTATAATCCAGTTTTTGAAATGGTGGAAAAACACAGGTGAATATAAAATTCGAAAACTCCTTGTGCCTTACTATGAAATACACCAGTTCGGCCGTAAAGGATGGCACGGACTAAGCAATTTAGGTGAAGAAGATAAAGAACTAGCCCATAAGGCCCTAAGATTCGCTGAAAAAATCGTTAAGGAAAAGAAACCGCATCTGCTAGTTCTGGACGAAGTTAATTTGGTTTTACACTGCAAGCTTTTGACCGTGAAAGAAGTTCTGAAATTCCTAGATAAAATGCCAAAAAAAACTGATGTTGTCTTGACAGGTAGATTTGCCCCAAAAGAACTTGTAAAGCGTGCAGAGTTTGTGAATGAGATTATAGCTATCAAGTGTCCGAAAGAAATGGTTACAACAAGAGGAATACAATATTAACGTTAATGAGGGAAAACCGTGAGCGAAGACGAAGCCATATTCACACCACTCGATTTTGTCCGCTATGTAGCTGAAAACAGAAAAGTTCCAGTGGACACCATAAAAGTTCCTCAACGCCTTTTGATCACTTATCAGAGACGTACGTATGAATATGGGAAGAAGCTAATTGATGGCAAGTCCGTTGACTGGTGGATGTATGGCGAAAGCCAACCATTTTGCATCGGACGATTCAACCATGTGGAAATTGGGCTTGGACGCTTCTGGGTAGGCGCACCAGCGGCTGTTATGACATTGGAAGAACTAATTGCGTGCGGTGCAAAAACAATTCTTGAAGTTGGCGCGTCTGGAGGTTTGCAGACTTTCCTTCAACCAAGCAACATAATTGTTGTAACAGAGGCGATTCGTGACGAAGGAACCTCTCACCATTACCTTCCACCAAACGTGAAGGTTGAGTCTTCTCCAAAATTGAGAAGCAAGCTGATTAAGCGTTTGAATGAAGGGAAAATCAAGCATTTCGTTGGTTCTGTCTGGTCTACTGACGGAGTTTATAGAGAAACGCGCAAAAAATTCTTCAAGTTTAGGGACAGCGGTGTTTTGGCTGTGAATATGGAAACTTCAGCGATTTTTGCAGTTGCCAAATATAGGAATGTTGAGGCAGCTTCGGCACAAGTTGTTTCAGACGTTTTAAGCGAAACTGGATGGCTGCAAGCCTTCGGACACCAGCAGGTTAGGGAAAACGCAAGAATTCTTCTAGAAGCTGTCCTAGAGGCTCTTTCTGAAGCCCCAGAATTCAATAATGTTTGAAAAAGCTTAAAGTCAGTGCTGATTTAGTGTTAATTCTAACGGTGAATCTCTTGATCAAACGCAGTCATCCATACATTCCAAATTCTCTGCCAGAAATCAAGAAAGAAATGATGCGAGAAATAGGCACAGAAAGCATCGATGAATTGTACGCGGATATTCCAGAGAAATATCGTTTAAAAAAGCCGTTAAAACTTCCAGAAGCTTTGTCAGAGTTTGAGGTTAAGAAGCATGTGGAGGGTTTGCTTTCAAAAAACAAGACATGCAGTGACATGCCAGTGTTTTTGGGTGCAAGTTGCTGGCCTCATTATGTTCCGGCGGTTGTAAAGGAAATCGTTCAACGCAGTGAGCTGCTTACTTCTTACACGCCTTATCAGCCTGAAATTTCGCAGGGTATGCTTCAAGCCCTTTTTGAATATCAGAGCATGATTTGCGAGTTAACAGGTATGGAAGTTGCCAATTGCTCCTTGTATGATTGGGCTTCAGCCTTAGGTGAAGCCTCTCGCATGGCAGCTAGATTAACAAGGCGGAACGAAATTTTGGTTCCTAAAATTGTTCACCCTGAAAGATTGGCTACATTACGGGTTTATGCTGAACCAGCCGGAATATCAATCAAACAAGTGGCCTACAACAAGGAGACTGGGCAAATAAACGCAGAGGATTTCAGGAATAAGATTTCAGACAGAACAGCAGCGGTCTACATTGAAAATCCATCGTATTTAGGCTTTGTTGAAACACAAGTTGATGAAATAAGTAGAGGGGCACATGCGCATGGAGCACTTTTCATTGTTGGCGTTGACCCAACTTCCCTTGGAATTTTGAAACCTCCGGGTGATTATGATGCAGATATTGTGGTTGGCGAGGCTCAACCTCTTGGCAACGCAATGAATTTCGGCGGGCCTCTTTTGGGGATTTTTGCTTGTCGTGATGATTTAAGGGTGATTAGGCAAATGCCTGGACGCATAATCGGGATGACTACAACATTGGATGGTAATAGACAAGGTTTTTGCATGGCTTTACAAACCCGTGAACAACATATTAGGCGTGAAAAAGCAACATCAAACGTGTGCACAAACGAAGCTTTATGTGCTGTAGCATCAGCTGTTTACATGGCTCTGCTTGGACCCGAAGGATTACGAGAACTCGGCGAGACAATAATGCGCAAGGCAAATTATGCTATTCATTTGCTTTCGAAAATCGATGGGGTTAAAGCTCCAGCTTTCAAATCAACCCATTTCAAGGAATTCACTGTAAACTTTGACGGAACAGGTCTAAGCGTTAAAGATTTGCATAAAAAACTTTTAGAGCGTGGGATTCACGGTGGCAAAGACCTTTCAAAGGAGTTTCCAGAGCTAGGCAAAACAGCCCTCTACTGTGTGACTGAAATCCATTCTGAAGAGGAGATTGAACGTCTGGCAACAGTTTTAGAGGAGATTTTGGCTGGAGGTGAAAAGCGTTATGTTTAAGCAGGCAAACTGGAATGAGCGGTTGATCTTCAGTCTTGGAAGGAAGGGACGGAGAGGACACGTTTCTCCGAAAGTCGAAGAAAAAATTAAACGAATTGTTGGCGATGTGAACATGCTTATTCCAGAGAACATGCAGCGTAAAAGTCAGCCTAAGCTTCCGGAGCTTTCAGAGGTTGAGGCTGTAAGGCATTTCACACGCTTATCTCAAATGAATTATGGTGTTGATTCTGGCTTGTATCCGCTTGGAAGCTGCACCATGAAGTATAATCCGAAAATAAACGAGTTGCTTGCGAACCTGCCAGCGATAAACATGGTGCATCCGTATCAGGATGAAGGCACTGTGCAGGGCATATTGGGAATTCTTTACAGGCTCGAGAGATGGCTTGCAGAAATCACTGGCACTCACGAGGTTTGTCTGCAGCCTGCCGCAGGCGCCCACGGTGAATTCTTGGGTACATCACTTATGCGTGCTCATCATAAGTTGAATGGGGAAATTGAAAAGAGGAGGGAAATTATTGTGCCAGATTCTGCTCACGGCACCAATCCTGCAAGTGCGGCTATGGCTGGATTTAACGTTGTGGTTGTTCCATCAGATGAGGATGGCTGCGTGAGTATTGAAGCGTTGAAGGCTGCTGTTTCTGAATGCACAGCAGGCCTGATGCTTACAAACCCTAACACTCTTGGAATCTTTGAGAAAAACATTGAGGAAATAGCCAGAATTGTTCATGAGGCTGGTGGACTGCTCTACTATGATGGGGCGAACTTGAATGCTATACTTGGTAAGGCTAGGCCCGGTGACATGGGGTTCGACATAGTTCACATGAACATTCATAAAACGTTTGGCACTCCTCATGGTGGAGGAGGTCCAGGAGCTGGTCCTGTTGGTGTTTCCGAGGATTTGGCTAAGTTTTTGCCTGTTCCACGCATAGTTTTCGATGGAGAACGCTATCACTTAGACTATGATATGCCTCACACTATTGGTAAGATGAGGAGTTTTTATGGGAATGTGGCTGTTTTGTTGAAGGCTTATGCTTACATTTTGAGTTTGGGTTTTGAAGGGTTGAAGGAAGTGGCGGAAGTTTCTGTTTTGAACGCGAACTATTTGGCTAAGAAGCTTGAGGGAATTAAGGGATTGACGCTTCCTTATGGCGGTGAAAAACCGAGGAAGCATGAGTGTGTTTTAAGTGCCAAGCCTTTAAAGGGTGAAACTGGTGTTTCAGCTTTGAATGTTGCTAAGCGTCTGCTCGATTATGGGTTGCATGCACCAACGATTTATTTTCCGCTCATCGTTGATGAAGCGTTGATGATTGAGCCTACGGAAACGTTTGAGAAGGAAGAGCTTGACCGTTTCGTTGAGGCTATGCGGGAAATCTGTAAAGAAGCGTACACAAACCCAGAAGTGGTTCTGAAGGCGCCGCATAACACTGCTGTTTCAAGGCTGGATGAGGTGAAGGCTTCGCATCCGAGAACTATGGCTTTGAGTTGGCGAATGTATCTGAAGAAAACTGAGCAGAATTTGTAGCTTTATGTGACAGTTTATATGGCGCATCGCTTTTATTCATTGAAAAACAAGTGGACGTGGAAAAAGGTTTGACAGAATTAGAGGATAAGGTGCGTGAAGCCGTTGGCAAGGTTGTTGACCCTGAAACTGGTTTGAGTTTTGCTGAGATGCGCATGATTTCTAATGTTAAAGAAGAAGAGGCTGGTGTTGTTAAGGTGTATTTTGTTCCTTCAAGTCCTTTCTGTCCTATTGCTTTCAAGTTGGCTATAGATGTTAAGAACGCGGCTCTACAGGTTGCTGATATTAAGAAAGCCTTAGTTTATTGTCGTGGGCACATGATGGAAAAACAGATTAACGAGATGGTGAATAAAGAACAACAGAAAAAACATTAACTTGGCGTCTTTACTTTGTGTGTGCGAATGCTTAGGTTATGTATGTGATAACCAAAAACCTCTGAAAGACACTTCCTTGCCTTAGAGTTCGGTATTCTGCTATCAGTGAAAGTGAAAAGAAGCCAAAGGAATGTGTCAGCTCGAAGATATAGCACTTAAACGTTAGGATTTATAACCAAAAGGCTTAAGTGTATGGCAATATTATCTGTGTTGTTAACATATATAAGGTGTTGAATTAGTTTGGCTGTTGAAGGTTTTTCGAGACGTAGAGAACCAGTAGACGCGAAAGTAGGAGAATTAACCCCCACCTCTAGAGCCGTAAACGTCATAGCAAAAACAATATCAAAAAGCGAAGTCCGAAGCATCGCAGCTGGAAGAGACGGAGCACCACACCGCGTATGCGACGCATTAGTAGCCGACGAAACAGGCTGCATATACCTAACCTTGTGGGACGACAACATCGAAAAAGTAAACGAAGACGACACAGTCAGCGTAAAAAACGGCTACATAAACCTGTTCCGAGGCAACATGCGCTTAAACATCGGTAGATACGGCACAATGGAGATTGCAGAACAACCCTTAGAAGGTGAAGTAAACACTGAGAATAACATGTCAACTAAGGTGTTTGAGCCGGAGAGAAGACCGTACAACAGGGAAAGAAGAACAGGCGGATACGGAAGAAGAACAGGCGGATACGGAAGAAGATACTAATCACTATCTAACTGCCGGAAAGGGTTTCCAACTATTTTCTTCTAAACAAGATTATAGGTCTATTCAGTTTCGCTCTTTTTTCTAGTGGTCGCTTTAAGCCGAAGTTATTACATCAGTTCTAGAAATACATATGCAAAATTGATTTCGCCCGTTTCCTCTGTTTCAAGAAAACCTTTATTTTCCCCTTTTTCTATGACTTCAACTTTGCACAAGTCAAGCATCTTTCCTTTATTCCCTATTAGCAATCTACATCGTTTTTTCCAAAATCTTATCGCAACTTTTAAAACTTGTACGCGCAAACAATAACAATTCACCATGTTAACAGGAGAATAAATAACATGACAGGCTCACAAGAAGAAAGAAAACCAACAGTAGAAGAGTTATTAGCCAAAGCTAAAAAACCAGCACAGTTGGCTTCACCATTACACAGATTTTATGAAGGAAAAGTTCAAACAATGCCGAAATGCTCAATCAAAAGCGCAGATGATTTTGCAATATGGTACACACCAGGCGTAGCGACTCCATGCAGAGAAATCCAAGCAGACCCAGACAAATCGTTCGAACTTACAAATCGCTGGAATTACGTAGCAGTAGTGTCAGATGGCACGCGTGTTTTAGGCTTAGGAGACATAGGTCCAGAAGCAGCCATGCCAGTAATGGAAGGAAAAGCCTTACTATTCAAATATTTAGGCGGAGTTGACGCTTTCCCAATATGCCTAAAAACAAAAGACCCCGAAGAAATAATCAGAACATGCGAACTCATTCAACCATCCTTCGGAGGAATAAACCTAGAAGACATAGCCAAGCCAAAATGCTTCCACGTGCTGGAAAAAACAAGAGAAAAGTTGCAGATTCCAGTCTGGCACGACGACCAGCAGGGAACAGCCACGGTAATATTGGCAGGTTTGATGAACGCTTTCAAACTAGTCGGCAAAAACCCGAAGGAAAGCCTAATAACCCTAGTGGGTGTGGGTGGAGCAAACACAAGAACAGCCTACGTCCTAATGAGATGGGGAATAAAACCAGGCAACATGATAATGGTTGATTCAAAGGGCATACTACATCCAGGCAGAACAGACATAGAAAAAGAAGAAAATCCGTGGAAATATGACCTAGCTCAAAAAACAAACGCAGAAGGAAGAACGGGCACCATAGCAGAAGCCTTCAAAGGCGTGGACGCAGTAGTAGCAGCATCCAAGCCAGGACCAGGCACAATACGGAAAGAATGGGTAGCCACGATGGCAGACGACTCCATAATTTTCGCTTGTGCAAACCCAATCCCAGAAATATGGCCATGGGAGGCAAAAGAAGCTGGAGCGCGCATTATAGCTACAGGCAGAAGCGACTTCCCAAACCAAGTTAATAACAGTCTAGGGTTTCCAGCGATCTTTCGTGGTGTCTTGGATGTTAGAGCGAAAACCGTGACAGACGACATGTGTATAGCAGCAGCCCAAGAACTAGCGAAGTTTGCAGAAGAAAGGGGAATGAACGAGAACGATATTCTACCGAGAATGGAGGAATGGGAGGTCTATCCACGTGAAGCAGTGGCATGCGCACTAAAATCTATAGAGCAAGGCGTGGCAAGAATGAAACCAAGCAGACAAGAGCTGTACGAAAGGGCTGTAGCAATGATAAAAAACGCTAGAGAATCTGTGAAACTGTTGATGAAGGAAGGACTAGTAAAGCAGCCGCCGCCAGAGGAAGAACTGCTAAAGAAATAATCAGATCGAAGGGGAATAACCTCAAAAATGCCAAATTTCCGCGTTTTTATCAGATAAAGTTCAGAAAATTATTTAAACTCTTCCATAGAACAATAGATGGAGTTAAGGAGAAAAACGATATGCGTTCAGATTATGCCCTCTACACGGTGGCAATAATATTCTTCATAATAACAGGAACAGTCTCCGTTTTGGAACTAACAGAGTTTGAAAGAAACCTGGGAGTTATAACAACAGCTGTTCTAGGGCTCCTCTTCATTGGACTAGGCTATTCCCAAAGACCAAAAATCACAAGAGTTGAGTCGCTACCCACGCCAGCTCCAACCACCCCAATAACGATTACGAAAGAAGAAACTGCAACAGAGGCTACATCGGCTGTGGCGCCGCTTACAGAGGTTAAAGGCATAGGAGAAAGGCGGGCGGAACAACTCAAAGGCTTAGGCATCAACACTATAGAAGACTTAGCTAAGGCTTCAGCCAAGGAATTAGCTAGTGAATTGAAGATTTCCCCGAAAATCACTGAAAAATGGATTGGAAACGCAGAGAAGCTTGCTGAAAAATCTTAGAAAGCCTCGCTTCACTAGAAGTTCAGATTTGCACGCTTAAGATTCTTACTATTTTCCTTCTTTCCAGCCTTCTTAGAGCATCCAAGAATTCATTCTTCTTTTTGCCAGTTACCTTGAAATTGTGAATCATATCATTTACGGTCATTTGAGGTTTCCCGAATCCCTTGGTTCTCCTGTTGAGATGGCCCACTATTGACCGTTCCAATTTTCCACATTTCCATGTAGTATTGCGGATAAGAACTACAATTGCTCTGATAAGCCCTTGTGTTTCACTAGTTTTCTTGCCAGTCAAGATTTCTCCACTACTTAACAGTTTGTTATCCAACAATTTAGAGTTTACGTCTCCAAATGATTGGAACTACTAAAGTTTAAATGGAAAGTCATGTTAAAAGATGAGTTGGAGATAAAAAAATGTTGGAGGGACAGATTGGAAGAATTTGTTTTTCCCGTATGTTTGAAGGTGAAGATTTGGCTGAAGCTGTCAAGAAAAGGGTTGAGGAAAGTGGAGTAAAAGCGGGGGTTTTCATCTTGATTGGAAGCTTGAAAAATGTGATTATAGGATATTACAAGGAAGGACAATACATGCCCATAGAATTGGATGGTCCATTGGAAATTGCTTCATGCATGGGGAACATAACAGTTGATGAGAAAGGCGAAATTATGATTCATTCTCACATCGTTGTCGCAAACGAGAAAGGTGAAGCCTTTGGAGGTCATTTAATGAAAGGCTCCATTGTCGGCGCAACAGCAGAACTAGTAATAATCGAAGGGGTTGGAGTGAATTTGCTGAGAGCGTTTGACGAAAAAACAAGTCTAAACTTATGGAAGTTAGGTTAGGGCTTTTCTAAGACGTATTCCATGAGCATTACCGTAATAATTCTCAAGTCTTCCAACCCTTTTGTATCCAAGTTTTTGGTAGAGACTTAACGCTACAAAGTTGTTCTCCCGCACTTCCAAATAGCATATTTTGACGCCTTTGTCTTTTAATGTTTTTTCGATTTCGTGCAGAAGCCTTTGTCCAATTCCCTTTCGACGGTGCTTTGGTGAAACATCTATTGTCAGTATTTGTCCAGTCGCTGGTTTCTTATCCATGTATGTTTTGCCTATGATAAAGCCCACAATTTCACCTTTCACTCTCGAAACTAAAATCACAGAATTAGAATCAGTTATCAGGTAAGCTATTTGCTGTTTTGTGAAGGCTTCTGTTTCGAAACATTTCATCTCAATTTCACATAGTCTGTCCAGATGTTCGATTGAAGCTTTTTCTATCTTCGCCAGCATTTTAAGGAATCATCCCTTTCTCGAGTTTAAGGAAGACTAAGATTTAGGTTTTCTTCGTTTCCGACGTGAATAATTCAATGTTTGCGCTTGAGATGGTTACAGGTATAAAAAGAAGGCCAGCAAACCCAAAGCTGGTAACAGAATGGTTTTCCACGTGATTTGAAGCTTCCTTAAAGCCATCCTCGGCTACACCTAACAATGAAAGCAAAAGCCTTTGGTATAACTAATATATTTTTCCTTGCCATGCAAGCGTCATTCGATAAGTTCTGCTTTTATTATCTCCACGTCTAGCAAAGGCCTGTTGTTGTTATTTGGGTCTATCTCTACTTTTCCAATTCTGTCAACAACATCCATTCCTTCTATTACCTCCCCGAAAACTGGGTGTTTATCATTTAGAGAGTCGTTGTCAACGAGGTTGATGAAGAATTGACTGCTTCCTGTGTTTGGACCTGCGTTTGCCATAGCTATTGTTCCCCTATCATTTCTATTATGGTCTGTAAATTCATCTGGTATCGCGGGTATTGACGGATCTCCATATCCTGTTTCGGTAGGGTCTCCTCCCTGAATCATAAAACCATCAATTACTCTGTGAAAAATAGTACCATCATATATTCCCTGTTGGACAAGTTTTTTAAAATTGCCTGTTGTGATAGGCATATCATCATACAACTCGATTTTTATGTTTCCCATATTTGTTTTAAGCAAAACTATGTTTGAACTTGAACTGCCTTCATCAACCGTGCCGTTCATCTGCCAGACAGCGTAGACTCCTATAGGCAGACATATTAGAAACACGAATAGAACGGCTAGAGCTTTCCTTCGGGACCATCCTTTGCTTTTTTCGGGTTCTCTTTCTCTTTTTAAGCGTTCAGCTTCTAATGCCTTCTGATGTTTTATGGCTGCTTGACGTCTTTTTTCTTTCCAGCTTTCCTTTTTCTTCTTTTTCGTCATCCCAGCGCCTTCAATTAAGTTAGAAATAAGTTTTTTAAAAATGTTACTTGACTTTTCTTCTACTCGACGATCTCGCGCGCAAATCAGGTCTTCTTCTATATCTGAAGATTTAACTACGACTAAACGTGTAGTTTGGAAAGGGTGATGTTGATTGAAATTGACGGGTGTTCATTTCCTCCTGACTTATAGATGTGACTTGGAATGTGATCATTGTTTTGTTTGGGGTAGTCCAAAGGCTAGAGGTGTGTTCACGATTGAACAGATAAAGGATATACTGGTGGAAGCTAAGAAGCTGGGAACTGTGGATTCCATTTCATTGGAGGGCGGGGAGCCTTTTCTCTATTATCCTATCATGGTTAGGGCTGTTGAGGAGGCTGTGAAGCTTGGTTTTCGTGTGGAGGTTCTTTCGAATTGTTATTGGGCTAGTTGCCCAGAAGATGCTAAGGTGTGGCTTCTTCCGATGGCTGAAAATGTTGAGTTGAGTTTAAGCAGTGACTTTTATCATGGGGAAAGCTGGCAGATTGAAGAAGTGAAGAATGCGGTGAAGGCTGCAAAGGGGTTAAACATGAAAGTGGAGATTCTTGCCATTAAATATCCTAAGGCGAAGGCTCCGTGTCCAAGCGACATTGAAGGGGCAAAAGTGGGTTTGTATGACCTTATGTACAAGGGAAGGGCTGCTTCTAAATTGGCAGAGGAAGCAGACAAAAAATCTTGGCGTGAATTTACAGAATGTTCTTGTGAAGAGCTTGTTGATCCGGAAAGGATTCATATTGGCCCTCTAGGGTATGTTCACGTTTGTCAAGGTATTTCGATTGGGAATGCTTGGCAGAAGCCCTTCTCAAAAATAGTTGAAGACTTTAATCCTTATGAGAACCCGATTCTTGAGCCTTTAGTTCGTGGCGGTCCAGTGGCTTTGGTTGAGAAGTTTGGTTTGTCGCACGATGAATTTTATGCGGATGCTTGTCACTTGTGTTATGCTGCGCGTTGTTTGTTACGGAAGAGATATCCTGAAATATTAGGTCCAAACGTGATGTATGGAGAGTTTGAATAAGAGTTCCTAAGCAAACAAAGAAAGTTATAAAAGAATAAACTAACGTCAGGGGTTTCAGGTGGCGTCAATGTTAACGAGGGAAGAAGCTCTCAGTTTGGTTAAGAAAAATGTTTCTAAAAGGAATATTGTCTATCATATGGTTGCTGTTGAAGCCATTATGAGGGCGTTGGCGAAACATTTTGGTGAGGATGAGGATTTGTGGGGGTTGACTGGTTTGCTTCATGACATTGATTATGAGAAGATAGGTGATGCTTGGGAGAAGCATGGTGTTTTGGCTGGTGAGATTTTGAAGGATATGGTTTCTGAAGAGGTTAAGAGAGCTATTAAGGCTCATAATTTTGAGCGTACTGGCGTTGCTCCCGAAAGTAGGATGGAGAAGGCTTTGATTTGTTGTGATGCTATTTCAGGTTTGTTGGTGGCTTGTGGTTTGGTTATGCCTTCGAAGAAGCTGGCTGAAGTGAAAGTTAAAACAGTGAAGAAGAAGTTTAAGGATAAAGACTTTGCAAGAGGAGCAAACAGAGAAAGAATTCTCTTCTGCGAAAAAATTGATGTTCCAAAAGAAAGATTTTTTGAGATTGCTCTTGATGGACTCAAAGAATACGCTGCAGAAATAGGACTATAGAAAACATTTGCGAAACTTTCGTGTGAGTAGAAAGCGATAGACCCCCCTTATATATACTCTCAACATAGAAACCTTGTTGCAGAGGGAGAGAGAGAAATTGTCTGTGTTTAGAGTTTTTTCTCGAGTAGCGCGCGCTCCAGAAGAATGCTTAACATGTGGAAAAATGATCGAATGCTTGCTTCATTAAACTGTGCAGTTAATATAAATTTAAGATGCAAAGAGTTGAAACGAAAGTTTTGGCCTACAACATGGTGCATGCTGGTTCTAGTTTGGTTCTATAGGTATGATTGGTATTCTAGTCCGTTCTTTTGGTGTGTATGTGGGAATGTACGCGTATGGGGGTTCTGGCGTCCAGTAGACACGGCCGTCTGGAGGAGGCGTGTCTGTCCATGCATTTTCGTCTTGGCTGATGCTTGTAGGACTTTCAGAAGAATCATTTAAAGCGGCGCCTTGCATGTTTTCAGTCTCTTCTGTGTCATTAAGGTTACAATCTTGGTTGTGTGATGTACTTGTTTCTCCACTGTCTTGGGGTTTTTCGTCATTTTCTGTTGTTTCCAAGCTTGTGGCTTGCTGGTTTTCATCTGAAATCTCGGATGTTTCATGCACAACATTGATTGATTGGGTATGTGATATTAAACAAGCTGAAATCATGATAGATAGAATAAGTGTGGTTGCGGTTATAGCCAAAATTATCTTTTTCATCTATTCCCTTTCTCCTAAGTTTTGTTGAGTTGTCCCTCCTTAAAAAATTATCCTTGCAAGCTATTATTCTTTCCCCTTCAGCTTTACAAATCTAAAAGTAAGTCATGGCTTTTCACATGTCAAACTTAATTTCAAAGGTTATAGAAGAAGATTCCACAAAATTCAAAAGCACAAACTGCATATATTAGTATTTTTGTAGAGAAATTGTGAGAAAGGAGAAAAAGGAAGTGAAACAATGAAAAAGAGACTTGTTTCTATATTATTGACTGCAGTGTTCTTGATGAGCATGATGTCAATCATAGTTAGACCGTCAGCATCTTCGCCAATACAAGTCGAGGCAATGAGGGCTCCACCAGAACTGCGGAACGCAAAGTATGATGTCGTGGTCGAGGGATCAATTGAATTCAGCGAACATCACTCATATTGGGAAGAAGGCGACTTTGCAATCTGGCTCTTTCTTGATGACTACGCCGGCGCTTATTATCTTGATTGGTTCCAGCTGAGGAAAATTGGAACAACCGCTGAGCTTTGGGTGCAAGAAGACCTGAGTTGGCCCGATCCTGATCCACACGACCCTGACAGACCATACCCAATAATTCTCGATGCGCAAATAGACTACATAGTCGAACAATTCGAAACTCACATCTGGCCAACAGACACTGACTACTTCGGAATGAACGATTTTCACGATGGTTCTTCCGCTGTGCTTGACGACATGGTTGGTTTGTCTTCAGACTATTGGGAAGAGCCAACTGGAAGAAACGTGATACTTGTGTCAAACATTAGAGACGATAACTACTACACAGATTATCCATACTACATTGCAGGATTCTACAGTGGAAGCTTCGAGGGCTACTTTGACAGAAACATCATTAACATCGACTGCTACGCTTGGGAAAAAAGAGTTGGCTCCGAAGGCACAGAATGGATTCCAGGAGTCTATGTTGACCGCCCCTTCGTATATGAGGGAGTGACTGCTCATGAATGGCAGCACCTGATACATGCTGACTATAATCCAAACGATCCCCTATGGATGAACGAAGCGTGCTCAATGTTTGCAGAAGTGCTATGTGGTTACGGAGCTGACTGGGGCGCAATAAACAGTTACATGTACACCCCTGACAACTCGCTCACTGTTTGGGGAGACCAAGGTGGCATCAACATCCTCGCCGACTATGGAATAGTGCAGCTCTGGTCAGTCTACTTAAATGATCACTATGGAACTGAATTTCTTGGTCACTTTGTGCAAGCCGGAATCCCCGGAGTTGAAGGAATTGAGACAGCTCTTGACTACTTCGGATTTAGAAAAGACTTTGTTGACGTATTCCACGACTTTAGGATTGCAAACCTAATTCGCAGAGACTTTCCTGGTTGTGGCAAGTACAACTATCAAGCGATTGATATTACAGAAGCAGATCCCATACGCACCTATGAGATCAGCGGCCTTCCAGTTCCCTGGACAAGAGCCTCAGAGGAATTCGGAAACACCATCACAATTCTGGGTTATGACACAGGCGTATCCCTAATAGGAGGCTACGGCTCAGACTACATTATGCTCAACGATTGGAAAAAAATCGGCAAAATCATCTTTAACGGAGATGACAAGGCACAAGATCCCCAATATCCGCCGCCGACATGGACACTTCTACCAAGCGGTATCTGGCATTCGGGAGCCGCAGACCTGTTGAACGCACTGCTACTTGGTTCCGCATACGTAGATACGGGCGCAACTTTGGAGATAGACACCTACTGGGACATAGAAGATTACTGGGACTTCGGCTTTATACAAGTATCCACAGACGATGGAGAAACTTGGACTTCCCTTGAAAATGAATACACAACATATGACCATGACCCAAGTGCACATCCAGATATAATTGCTAACCTCCCAGGACTTACCGGCTGGAGTGGGGACTGGCTGACAATCGCCTTTGACCTTTCAGGATATGAGGGACAATCAGTGCTTATTGGGTTCCGTTACATGACCGATTGGGCCTTTACGTACGAAGGTTGGTACATCAGTGAGGCAAGAGTAGGCGGTATTCCAATTGAACTATCTGCGTACACTCCACCTCCACCTGACTGGGAAGCCGATTTCATGGTAACAGCTGTCTACGCCTTTGTAACACATAAATGCACTGTATATCTTCCGGTAGACATATGGCTGTGCGACGAAACAGAATGGGGCATTACCATCGGAGTCCCGAAACCCAGCTACACGATATTAATCGTTAGCAGCATAAGCGAAGAAGGCTTCGTTGACTACGAGTTCAGTGCCAACAAGCTATTCGGCAGATTCTGGAATAATATAGGTAAATTGAAGTAGCATCTAAAGAACATCTTTCCTATCCCCCCTTTTTATGTTATACTATGATGCGGACGAAAGGCCTTGTTTTACGTCGGACATGGTGCTACGGTGAAGTAGCTTCAACCTTTCTGATCAAATTTAGAACTTCACTTGTTTTTTTGACTTTTAGACACACATCTTTCAGTGAGTTAATGACCGCTTCATGAGCCTCACGTGTAAATGCTGTACAACCATCATCAACCAAGATGATATCGTACCCTATATCCGCGGCTTGGACAACCGTTGCTAGAACGCATTGATCCGTTATGAAACCGCAAACAATAAGGCTAGTAACACCCATGTTTCTTAAAACAAAGTCGATGCTTGTTCCTGTGAATGCTCCTCCATTTGTTTTGGTAAAAACCAGTTCCCCTTTAATCGGTCTAACCTCTTCAAAAAACTCGCTTTCCATGGAGCCCGGTGGGATTATCAACCCGACTTTACGATTAATCTTTGCAGTATGCCGAGGATCTTCAGTGGGTGCTTCCAACTTCACGTGAATAATGTCAAAGCTTTTCTCTCTGCAGACTTCGAGTAAATTCTGAGCGTTGGCTACTGCTCTTTTTATTCGCGTATCATAATTCCTTAACACTTCTCTAACTTCATCCTCAGGCAATCCAGCCTCAACAGCCTCCTTGAACAGAACCTCGGCCTTTACGATCTTCTGCATGTCTATTAGCAACAAAGCGGCCTTTCCACGTTCAACCTCGAATTCAGGATAAGGTTTAGACAGGACTGCAAGAATATCTTCCATACTTAGCTTCGATTTACTCATTCATCGAACCTCAATAAACATATGACAGAACAGATTAAAAAGTATTAGAACGTCTTTTTTGACTTGATAGAATCTTGTAGATTTAACCGTCTTTAATACTTTCCGTTTTTCATATTGCGTTTAAAACATTAATGTTTCATTAAAAATTTAAGAGACTTCAAACTCTATCTATTACAAGAGGTGTTTCTGAAATGAATGGGAAATTAACCGCCTTAGTTACCTTATCTCTAATTATTGGAATTGGGATAGGTCATGAAATAAGTTATGTTAGATATCAACCGCAGTTATTGGGACTTCAATCTGAATTAAGCAATCTTCTATCAGAAATTTCAGCAGATAATCCGGTAGAGATTTTACATTTCGAGGTAGAATCGAGTAGTATGGCGCCCACCCTTGAAGGCGGTGATATTATTTTTGTAAGGAGAATAAAGAATGCACTTGAAATCTGGGCAGCTCCTTATCCTAATGGTGACATCATAATATTTCATAAACCAGATTCTTTTGACATATTAATAGCTCACAGAGCAATAAATGAAACAACAGTAAATGGAACGATATACTTCAAAACGAAAGGCGATGGAAGTACGAACGCAGATTTTTTTGCGGGTGATGAGACTTGGAATGGTATGATTTCAGAAAAGCTCGTGGTTGGTAAGGTTATAGGTGTAAAACCGCATTCATAGTCTTACGAATAAATTAGAAATCATTAGAGGCTTAAAGCGGGCCCGAGGGGATTAACACCCAAAAGGGTTCAAGTCCCTTCTACAAAAAATGAAAACCAAAATAGTCTGCCGTTCTGGAAAACTGTTTTTTCAGCTATTGATAAACTTAAGCAAATTGAATTGCAAAATTATAAAAATGTTATTGGAAATTGTAAACAAAGTAGAGAAAAACCCGATGCCCTTAAGAGATTGTTGTTCTGAGAACGTTTTTAAGAAAAAGCAATTATGTTAATATGAGAGATATTACCGATGGTGTTGTCTGCTCGAACCTTGCAAATAATTTGGATTGCAAGTTTTTCCACTAGCATGCTTTTCTTTGTTCTCTCACACAGATATTCACAAAGTTATATTGATGTTTTTCCCACATCGCCAGAAGCATGGCTTTTCTTCCTGCTCGGTTGGTCCTTCGCTGTGGTTGCGGCAGTTAGCGCGGGTTTCTACATGAAGAGAAGAACAAGTGCTATGCCTCGGACAACTACAAAAGGGCATACTGAAATGCGTCAACTAAGTAGTGCTACAGGTGGAGTCTTAGGTTATCCTGTATCTCGACTGGGCTATCCAGTGGTTCTTTTTAGGCTATATTTTGGTTTAATTATTACATTACCTTTCTTCATGTTTCTTGCTGTTATGGCGAAGAGCTGACTTAAGGAGGCTTAAAATTTGGGCATGAAAGGGTTTTTGAAAGACCGGAAGGCGTTGGCTTTTGGACTATAATGCTGCTTAGTTTAGCATTTGTATTGTATTCTTATCTAATCATACAAACTGTTGATTGGCTTCTTGTGTTTGTGCTCATAATAGCTGGAGGAATTTTCAGAGTTACGTGGGGAGTATTTGCACTGCCCTCAAAACAACCCAAAAACCACTTAGCCTGCTAACTTCATGAGACTTTAAGATCGGGGTTGACCTAGACGAGCCGGAAAGGGCTTTTCGAACATTTTCATAAACTTGTTTTAAACGTCTCTTAGTAGTGTTGCCTAAGTGTATCGTAACGATTCTAGCATCTATTTGACGCGCAAAGTAAATTCCATCTTTAACGCTTTGGATGGAAGCCTCTCGAATCCTAGGGTTGAGATCTCTTTTTAGGGGACGATTTTATTAAGATGTGTTAGGGAAGAGTGTGAACGTCGAGCCGATTGAATCATTGATGAGGAGGATTATAGGTGAATATAACAAGAAACCAGAAGGTTGGAGTGTTCTAACCGATCACAAGGGAAACGTGCTGGTCCTAGGCTCAAAGATGGGTTACAGGCTGAAGCTGATACCCCTTAACCCCCAAGAATACACAGGAGTTGGCGTAAGGATAGGTGGCGTAAAGGAAATGCGAGAGGTTGTAGAGGGAGTTCCATCATATGGGTTCAGACCCTTATCAGGCATGGAAACCAAAAAACTGCTCAGCAACATCCACCAAAGGAGCGCCGTCCAGAATAGAGTAATCAAGAAACTCTTGGATATAAACCCCGTATCCACATGGGAGCTGCAGAAGAAGGAGACAAAGATAGTCTTAGGCGGTCCGGTCATAGCCTACCCAAACCTAAGCGCTATCTCAAAAAGCCAACGGGAACTGGAAGTGAAGCTTGCCGTGGAGGCAGACAAGCTCTTCAGAAAGAAATATCCTGGAAGGGCTGCAATTTACCGTTAACTATGTTCTTCACGTTGGAACTTGTACAGCTTTGATGGCGATCTCTTTCGCTTTTTGCAAAATATACTTTTCATTCAAGACGCTAGTAGTATCGCGTACTTGGCGCGCGCGCTTGCGAGCAAACATTTGCCACTGGCATAAATGCTTCTGCCCCAGTTTTTTGATTTGTGGAAGAAACTTCGATCTATGCATTTAAAGTCACAGCTCGTCCATGGAAGATACTTCTAGATTACGCTTTATATACAAAACACACAAAAGTAACTCCTTAGAAAGATAGGATGGATGAATCTACATGGATACGATAAGTGTAGAAGACTTGACTAAGAAGTATGGAGACAATGAAGTCCTCAAAAAAGTGAATTTGAAGATAGAGGAGGGAGAGTTCTACGCCCTCATGGGACCTAATGGATCTGGAAAGACTACGCTTGCTTCCATCATGGCTTCGGTAAGGTCTCCCACTAGCGGAAAAATAGAAATCTACGGGAGGAGACCTGAAAAGGCAAAGGAATTAATAGGATACATTCCTCAGGAGAATTTCTCATCTCCAATTCTTACTGGCAAAGAGAATCTAATGTACTTCGCTGGGCTCTTGGGCTATTCAAGGAACAAGGCGGAGAGGATAGTCGATGAATTATTGGACAAGGTAGGGTTATCTGAAGATGCAAACAAGAAAGTTTCTGTTTATTCAGGTGGTATGAGAAAAAGGTTAGAAGTTGCGACCGCACTCTTTCCTGGTATTAAAGTCCTGATCTTGGACGAGCCAACTACAGGATTAGACCCGTCAGCCAGAAGAAAGTTTCTTGGTCTGATTGAAGAGCTAAGAAGAGAGAAGACAACCATCCTACTGATCACTCACATTGGTGCGGATGCGGAGTTGGCTTCAAGAGTCGGCTTGATAGATGATGGAGAAATCATAGCAGAAGATGAACCAGAAAGACTCAAAAAGACGAGCGGTCTCAAGAACGTGATAAATATAGAAACTACGATAAAAAGTGAAAAAGTTGCCAACGTACTAAGCAATTTTAGCGAAAAGCAGAAGGTATTAGAAACCGATGTAGGATACAGGGTTTTCTGTAAGGATGTTGAAAAAGCAACGCCCAAGATTGTGAGATCACTCGATGCAATTGGGTGTAAGGCAACGAGGATTGAAACCGAGAAACCCTCTCTTGAAGACGTCTTTTTTAAACTGACAGAAAGAGTGGTTAGAGAGGTGAGTTAGTTGGGTCAGATAACAGCGACTTTAGGTAAGACTATGAGAGAATTTTTAAGGCAAAAAACAATACTCTTCTGGACTATAGCTTGGCCAATCCTATGGGTTCTCATAGGCAGTTTCTCATTTGCAGGAAATGCTCCAGATGAAGTAATACCCTATATTAGAGGTTCTATTGCCATTTCGATGAGTGTATTTGCATTAATGACCGCTGGGATAGCTAACCTTCCCGGGAATATAGCCCAAGATAGGGAAAGAGGCTTACTCTCAAAGTTGATGTCCATGCCCATAAACCCGTGGAAAGATTTCGTTGGTAGGATACTCGCATTATTAGCATTTTCTTTTTTGGCAGCAATTCTGGTCACATTAGTAGGTTATGCTTGCGGAGCAAGATTTTCCTATACACTGACCGGCCTTTGGCAATCCATCGGTTTTCTTCTTCTTATCTCTTTGTCCTCAGCCGGGATAGGGATGCTCATTGGAACCTTCATCAAACACGTACATGGAGCCATCATGAGTGGGGTCGGAATTGCCGTAGTGACCGCAGCCCTATCTGGTGTGATGGCCCCTTATTCATCACTTCCATGGCTGCTTCAACAGTTTGCCAAGATCTATCCAATTTCATCAGGTAACTCTTCCATTACTTACCTTCTAGTGGGAGAAGATTATGCAGGTTATAATCCATTGAGTACGAGTCAAACAACTCTTACGATAACAACATCAGTGTTACTTTTTATTGCGGGGTTGATCGTCTACTCAAGATTTTGCTGGAGAAAGAACTGAATTACTACGAAGGTTCGTGGTAGCAGTTCAATGAGAGAGAAGGGCAGAGAATAGCCAGAAATAACTTTCCACACTTCTGATACAAAACAAGCACGTTCGGGTCTGCAAAGTCCTTTGGACAAAGCCCATTGGTTCAAGCTGCCTCATCCTGGGAGAAATCATTTCACTATCTGTTGATGAAAAGATTGAACAACTTGGGGCTAGGCTCCAACAGATGTAAGCCTGCCAGCGGAGGACATATTAATATAAACATTATTACCTTGAGCTTTTTCTTTGTATATTAGATTGCTGATTTTGCTCATTACATCTAATAGATCAATGAGTTTTGTGTCTATTACGATGACTTCAATATTTAGCGGTTTTAAAAAATCTTTCACTTTTTCAGCTTTTTCCATATGTTCTTCCGTCATATCCGAAGGAGCGTATCCTGCTGATTGAATACATAAGCAATCCGATATAGAAACTGACAAAGCTTAAATGTTGCGCGCGCTGGAAATTTTTGGCGTGTTGATCGTAAGCTAAGAGAATATAGAAATTGAAGAAACAGCGACTAGAATTAGTCCAACGAAAAACAGCGAGAACCCAAGATAATGTTTCCAATGCTTATTTTTCAAAATCTCGTGATATGTATGTCGTGTCTCATCCGGTGTCCAAGGATTGACTTTGTATCGTTTTGGATAGAGCGAAAGTACGAAAGACAAGGCTGAAAGAGCGAAGAAGAATTGGGGTGCTACCATAAGTATAACAGTTTTTGTAGAGAGTACCAATATGCCAAAATCAATTAGGAGCAAGGACGCCACGGTTGTTATCATGAATTGTGCTCGATTATCCAAGACATTAACAGTGTCCGAAATCAAGGTTTGTCCTAATGATAGCCAAAACCTATCTTCTTCTTCGCTTGAGGATACTTGAATCTTCTTAACTTCTGAGGGGTTTCCCAAAGTTCTTACCCCCATCTAGACATGAATTTCAACTGTTCTTTTGCAATGGGGACATGTTGTCACAAATCTCCTAGTCCGTTCCTCTAGAGATTCGACAGTCAATGTTTCCATTATCTCTACATCCTTTGGAGTGTCCCAAGAGAATTTTTTCCCACAACTTGGACAAACGATTTCCATCTTGGCACCTTGTGTCTTTCTTTTTCATGTATAGAGTATATAAAATCTTTCTCTGTCAAATTATTTAGTACTCTGGGAATTGTTTTATCAAAAAATCTACGTCGGTTCACTGTCACTTAAGAAGCGAAGCAGTCTCCCTCCCGTCTCTCACTAAGCTTCTATGGATAGACATTAACAAGAACACTCAACAGCAAACACCAGAAACATTCGTCACAAACATTCTAGACTTCATGGAATGATATGGAGGGTTTTCGAAGATTGTTCGATGTGTTCTTGACTGTTTGTTGTTATTTGTTTTGTCACATACTGGGCAGAAGTGAGCTCCTTCTGGGATTTTTGTTCTGCATTTAATGCAGTGTCTAGGTGTTGTTAAAGGGGGGTCTGTTAACTTCTCATGGGATTAGCTAACATGTTAACTTTCGGGGGATAAGACATTACCAAAGAATCAACCGAATAGACCCTTCTTCTTAGCCTCTTCTATCGCTTCTATTGTTACGTCTACAGGAAAAACCCAAGTTGTTTGACTAGCCCATTTCCAGTCGCTATCTCCTTTCTTGCCTTTTGGTCTTCGCCAATAGGCGAAGCGAATGTGCTTCTTCTCCTCGTCATCAAATTTAATTAACTCAATCCTTGTGGCGTAGTCCCCTTTTCCGCTCTTATGAAGATGAATGTCTGTGGCATCAATCACTTCACCTTTCTTCTTTGATTTGTCTGGATATGTGAAAGTAACTTTACATGGCACATCTCTGATCTTCGCCATGACCGACAAATTCGGCAATTAACTAGATAAGACTTGTCATCTAGGATTCTGTTACCTCTTCGGTTGATTAGGCTGTTCTATGAAAGTGTTACTTTTCGGTTGATGATTAGGTGCGCAAGTGAACAGTTTGTAGGCTGCGCTCAAGAAGAACCATTAAGAAGTTTAATTGAAGAAGCTTGGAGACATGCTGCAAAGACTTTGGGTACTGCTCCTTGGAAACTTGACGAGCCAATATGGACAATAGGATCAAAACTGTGTAGCGGAAGAAAATGCAGCAGGTGTCCAGTCGAAGATTTATGTGATAAAACTAAGGGAGTAACATTCAAAGAAAACACTGTCATATGGAAACACAACTAGTACAGCGCAACGAAGTTTTCTAACTTTCTAAAATTTATATCTAAATTGAGTTTAGATATAATTGGCGGAATTATGAAATTTTCGGGTGAAGATTTCTACAAACAGTTCTTCTGTGGATTCCAAGAATATGTAAAACAGGATAATCCAACACTTTTTGTTCAAACTTCCTCGCACACTGTTCAGAACAAGCCCATTTAATCTCAGAACCAACTCTCAACACATACACTGCACATTTTTCGCAGCTGAAATTTACAAATGTTCCTTATGTGAAGCCAAGGTTTGGGCAGTTGGATAACCTATCCGTGCGGAGATGTTCAAGAACATGGCATGCCTTATGCATGGAACCACGTAACTTCCCTAAGCTTTGATGGCTATAATAGTCCAGATGCTAGTGGTCAGGTTTTCATTAGTTTCATAGGAGTGGCGCCTTTCCTCACGTATGACGGATTCGGGATGAACGATGCGGGACTTTTATTCTTGTATTACTTCTATTATGGTGCTTTGATTTGCGGATGGACGGTACATGACTCGCTTGACTTTGCAGCCCAGGCGGTTTGGGGCGTAAACTTCGGTAGCTGCATCTTCCGTAGTGGATTTACTGCTGGTGGTGAAAGCGGCCAAATGAAAGTCTACGGACAAGGGACTCTTTATATGTAAGACAGATGCGTATCGTTTGTTTAAATCTTCCAGCTGAAGGAAACAAGAGGCTGACGGGTATGATGTTTCCCCTTTTTTATGTCAAAATTAACAGACTGGTCAGTAGTATACTGTGGAAGATGATTTAACTAGCTTTCATTTATAAGCCCATCAAACGCGCATTGCAATGTGCCAGAGTCCAAAGGCTATGAAGGGTAAATGTACTTTAACCAAATGTTTTGTGGGAATAGTCTCACGCAGACTCCACGCCAAAGAATTTCCTCAGTTACTCCTATCACGACGCCCAGAACTATTGGCAGGGATTGAGTTTCTTGTAGGTATGGGTTAAACCAAGTGGAGGTGTCAAGTCTTCTGGCAGTATGAGCCTAAGCTGAATTTCACATCTGATGGCTTCTCCATAAGTGAGGCTTTACTGATTTGAGGTTCACGCTCGATTAATTCTGGTGGGGGACAGGCCATGAATGTTCCAAAATGTAGAATTATAAGCACGTAACGATTATCATCTTTGGGATAACATGGGAAATTTAAAGACCGGCGAAAGAGTAAGGCATTTGCTTGAAGCCATATTTACTGCTCTCTTATTCGGTACCCAGACCATACTCAATGCTGGAATATTTATTAGCATAATGTCCATTCCACTGTTGCCCTATTTGTTCTATTTCTTGAGTGGGCAACATCCTCTTACAGCACTGGAGTTTAATATTCAGGTGATGCTTTTTGCAAAGGAGTTTTGGGTTGGTCGGATAATCGCTTTAATCGGGGTCGCAGTGCTTCTTATTGCCGGAACACAGTTGCTTTGGAAACGCGCTAGAGAAGTAGGACTCATAAAAACAGGCGCGTACTCTGCCGTCAGACACCCTCAGTTTACCGGAATAATTATTGTTACTATCGGGTTAACCGTGATGGTTCTGACTAACGGGGGCGTTAGACAGCAGGAAATTGCGGGCTTGTGGCTAATACAGATTCTCGGCTACATCGCAATAGCAAGGTATGAAGAAACTCGTCTTCTGAAACAGTTTGGAGATGACTTTCGCCAATACAAACGAGATGTCCCTTTCCTATTTCCAATAAAATGTCCGCATTGTATCCCAGAAACGCTGTTCACGATTCTGATAGCTCTTCTAATCAGCATAATCCTTGTGTTCTTTCCCTATGACCTAATTCGCATACTTGGGAATTGAAGCTGCAACGAAAGCCTGACTAGTTCTCCGAACCGCTGATCAAAATGTTCCAAATCGCTCAGGAAAAGCTCGGTGAGGGATAAACCAGTACGCTTTCAACTTGATAATTCGTGAGCAAAATGTAGCCCGGGAGAGTTTCGAACTCTCGTCAAGCATACCTTGAGCATATTTTTACCGGTAAACTTGGGTGGGGGTCCCACCCCCCGCACCAAACTCCAAAATTACGTTTAAATTCTCCATGTTTATAGAAACCCTTTCCTATGGGAGCCTTAAGCTATATAAATGGAACAGAGTTGACATACGTGAGTATTAATGAACAGTGAACCTGAGAACGAGAAGAAAGCCGAAAGGTACTTCAGGACCTCGACGCGGTTAGGTTATATGCTGGCCTTGTTTATAGGAGCCTGTTTTGGAGCATCATATGTGGCGTGGACACTTAATCCATTTTTGGGATTCGCAGTCTCTCTTCTGTCAGCGACCTTCGCGTTTCTTTTTCTGGTAATGCTTGGATATCGTATAGACCGAAAGTATAAGGGGATCGCTAGTTCTCGAAGGGAATACTTGATTGCGGTTCTTCCTGTTTATGCTATTATGTTGCTTTTTGTTATCACAGGATTGACTTGGTTGACTGTTATAACTTATTCCACCGGCATGATGGTCTTCATCTACATGAATGCCATCGCCATTCTTCTGCTCTACACATCTTTTACGTTGCTTCCACGAATGCTTCGCATTGGTTCTAAGGGCTTGGAGTTAGAAGATCCTAAGCTAGTTGAGAGAATTCTTAGCCTAGCTAAGGAGATGGGTGTGAAGGTGGAAAGAATAATTATATTGTCATGGAAGAAACTTAAGGTCGCTAACGCTCTTCAAGTCGGTCCCAGAAGGTTCTCGATTTACATCTCTGACCATTTGATTGAAAACCTTAAGCCTGTGGAGGTGGAAGCTGTTATTGCTCATGAGCTAGCCCATGCGAAGAAGAGGCACCTGCTAAAGGTTCTACTCTTCACATTGACTTTTGTGTTAACTGGCATGAACTTATTGCTCTATTCTTGGGTAAAGCGTGCCAACCCTATAAGTCACATAACAACGATCGCTGGCATCCTTTTCCTCCTAGCGGTAAGTATTGCCTCCACTCCCCTCGTCAGAAGGTTTGAGCTGGAGGCTGATGCACTGTCAGCCAAGACCTTGGATAGCCCTGAGCCGATGATCTCTGCATTACAGAGGATCGCCGAACTAAACCTGACTCCAACAAAGTATCCTCGCATCATCGGATGGGGACTGCCACATCCGTCAACAGAAACCAGAATAAAAAAACTCAAGATGATTAAGATGAAGCGTTAGAGGAAAAATTCTGCCAACTTAGAAAAAGCTTAAGCTTTCCTCCAGTTCGAAAGGGTTATCGCCTCGGGCGCTATTGTGTAAGGGTGCAAAACCCTAGAATTTAAACTGATATTTTTACCTAGTCCGGCCCGCCCAGCATTGTCGTTTTTCGCAATGCAATTACATATCCGGCAATTCTCAAGGTCCTCCTGACGTTACTGTGCTTTTTCACAAATTTCTTAAGGCTCGATTTTGACTCCTGAACCTTGACTCCCAATCTGGAAAGCATGGTGTAGATTCTTCTCCCGAATCCCACTATCCAGACTCTGAACTTAAAAGAGACAGCAAGCAGTTTCCACCAAATTCGCTCCTTCACCATTTTCTCTCTGCTTGAATTCACTTAAATCTTTCTTTGAAACATCGAATCCTACCTATTCCCCACGGCAGTATTGATAAATCGTAAGATTTAATACAGCTGATGAGTATAGACAACTGAATTTACACAAAGCGGCTGGTGGAAAACATAGGTCTCTTAGGTGATTTTTCTAAAGGCTTCGTCATAATGACAGCTGCTATTTGGGTTTTCGTTATAATCGAGTTCATACACATGAAACAAATAGTAGTTGCGCTGCTACTTCTTTTTGTCCTCATGATTCCTCTCTCCATGATAACCTATGAATATTTGAAGTGTAGGAAAAAGAAGACTAAATCGCCATAAAAAAATCGTTATAAGACAATCTTAAGCTGTAGCCTGAGAGAGTTTAGAACTTTCGCCAATCATGTCTTCAGCGTATCTTGGCATATTTTTACTGGTAGGTTCGTGTTCAAATTTCGACCCCCACCACAACTGCTTAAAATAAGCCTTTAATTCGAGTGCGGGGGGTGGGAACCCCGCACGCGTTTACCGGTAAAAATATGCCTACATTATGCTTAGCGAGGGTTCGAATCTCCACATGTCTACCAAAAGACTATTCGTGCGATCCGAATGTGTTCAAAAACGAGCCGAGTGGGATCTAGACCTACTCACAATGAGGTATCACACAATATTCGTTCCTCACGTAAAGAAAGGAGTTGTCCCAAGTTTGCTGTAGTGAGATCGCTGGGTTTTATACCCAAAAGGGTTCAAGTCCCTTCACTTCAATTCTAGAGACAACAGATGCGAGGTTTCTTGGAAAGACATGCCCTAGAACCATTAATGGTCCTAATTATTACTTATAAATGCCACTTATTTTGCGCGTGTATCCGGATCCTTGCCCATTAATGCGAAGAATTAGACGAATGTTCACGCCCGACCATAGCTTATTTCGCTTAAATAGGCGATTCTAGACTTCCTCCAGCACTTTGGGGACATGGGTTTTTGTATCATGCAACTTTACCCAGCGTGGCTTACCTCCTGGCGGAACAACTATTACTATACTGCCGGGTTTCTTTGGAGGTGACTCCTTCTCTGACTCGTAACTACCATCTGTCGTGAGAATCTGGGCTCCACATTCTTCCAAAGCGGTTATGGTCAAGCGGTGTGGAAATAGTCCTCTTGTAAGTACAACACCGTCCATTTGCTTGGTGCTCTCCTCTTGCTTCGTAGATACAACTGCTGTCTCAGGCATCATCTTCTCATAAACATCGAGCGGAGCACTGTGCATACTTCCATGATGAGAAACCTTCAAAGCTGAACAAGCAAGGTAGTTCACCATCTTTTTCACCAGTGGCTTGTGAGCCTCTGTTCTCTCTAGGCGAGGAAACTCTTCAGTTATTTGTGACCAGCTATCGTATTCTGCGTCGCCAGCAAGAATAACCACAGAGCGACCGGCCTGCCGTTCAGCCTCCAAACTAACATTGCCCTCGTATTCTCTAGACCTTATCAACATGAGGTCTTCGACGTGGTGTTCGAAGCGCAATACGATGGAAGCATTGTTCATATCGACTCCGTATGTGGCATACTTGTTGCGGAGGCGGATCGATGGCGCTAGAGCTGTGACTTGAACTTTCCCGAAGTACCATTCCATCCCAGACGATACTCTAATTAGCCTGATTCCCTGAAGCAGCAGAGACTGTAGAATCCTAATGTAGGTCTGAGATTTGTGGCGAAATCCGCTGTCCCAGAACTGTTTGGGTCGGTATTTCTCATCTTTCAAGAAGGGATTAATTCCGTTGATATGGTCAAGGTGTGGATGAGTGGCGCACACAAACTCCAATTCGGGTCTGCCTGGCCGCATGTCCATCAACTTGTCGAGATACTGCTTGGTCTTTTTGAAATTTCTACAGTCTACGAGTCCATACGAGCGTTTGCCTGTCTTATCGACAGGAAACTCGACTAGGATGTTATCTCCGAAGCCCACATTTAAAAAATGGAAAACCAAATCTTCTGGTTCTATTGGTGTAGGCAATGCGTCATCCACTCCTAAGAACGTCGGAATAGAGAGATTTTACGCCCTCATCGATTATTTCCAAGTTGTCTATACGCAAGAACTCTCTTCGTCCAGGACTGACCTTAAAGGATTCTGGTTTTGTTTTGTCACCGATGACCTCAAACTCGCCTGACAGGTAAACCTGACCTTCCTTCAGAGTTTCCCAGGCGGGGGCTTTAGACTTCTTAATATAGAGTATTCGTGAATAGTTTCGGGGATGAACCAGTTTTTCTCGTTCTTCCTGCCATTCATCATCTCGGTCAGTGAACTTCTTAATGCCCTTTTTTAATGAGCAGAATACAAAACGGAAAAGATCATCACTCAGCTTCTCATCCACTGTGATTCGACGTACTCGCACTTTGCGTAATTCTCGCTTCATTTACTTACTTTCCTATCGACACTAGCATTTCTGCAACTTAGCATAAACTTAATGCCTAGTTTAATCGATTATTTTGACTTTGATGGCTCTGGGGCGGGGGCTAGTTTTGTCAACTTCGAACTCGACCTTCTGTCCTTCTTTGAGTTCATACAAACGACCTATGTCTGAATGGTGGACTAGGATGTCTTCCCCGCCTTCCTCTGGCTCTATGAATCCGTAACCTCTAGTCCTGATCCATCTCTTGACGGTGCCTTTCAACGTTTTTTCTCACCGAAGCGTTCATATATAGATTAAGTAAGCAATAAAATTTTTCGTCTTGCTACATTAATCTTATGTCGATCATGTTAGAGGATGTGTCAAAGTGAAGGACCTATGTGATTTTTAGTATCAAACCAGTGAATCCCGAGTAAAGGGAGCACGCTAAACCCGAGCGCAGCTATGTAAGTCACCATTAGGATTCAGACAATAGCAGGAGGTTTGCCTCTTCTAGTCTGCAATTTTATTATTGCAGAACTAGATATAGCAACTAGTAGGACTGCGAAGAGTACAGAAATCCAATTAGAACCTATTGCCTCGAGATTTGCCAATATTTCGCTCCGATACATCGCTAACCATTTGATGCACAAGAAACTGCTTCCTATGATAAGGGGGATTTTCAAGAAGTTAATTTTCCTTAAAAAGTCAAGTTGCGTTTTTCCGAGAGGTGCTTCTTGGTCTCTTCTGTCAAGCTCTCCGGCGACAAAGAGTGCTCCTACAGAAAAGTATCCCACGATTTGTGGAACGCAGTTTGTAAGATTTCTTGAAAAGACACCGAGATTTGAGGAATCTGAAGCCTTAGCGAGGGGGAAGAGAGTCTCAAAAGCGTGTCTGAAATTCCGAAAGTTATTGATTTCATCAAAGAAACTGATCCTTGACCATGTCTTGTCAGGTCGGCCAATTCTCAAATCTAATCATGGTTTTACCGTCCATAACAGGCACTAAAGTCAATTTTATTACGCCTTCTTCAGGAGTTTCTTCTATCTGTTTTTTAACTTTTTCAATCGACTCCTCAAATTTCATATCGGGAAGCTTTATTTTGCTCGGTCCAAGCAGAATTTCTTCACTGAGCACCTTCCGATAAGTTAGGCTTTGAGATATTTCCATGTTGGAGATCTTGCCTTCCTTCTCTGAAATAGTAATCAGACCTTTTGCCGCGTTTTTGTCGAGCCCGATTGAAGTGTGTCTGATGGTGCCTATTTCCTCTCCAGTATTAATTATTTTAATTACGTCATATATCGCCTGTGCATCTTCTCTGGTAATTTTGAGGGGAGCAGGTATTTTGTGGTTTGTTTTTTCTTGAATGTAGGCTAATTTTACTATAAGATCATACCAATGAGGATCTTGCTCTATAGCTTCCCGTACATGAAAACCTATAATCATCTTGCCTTCTGTGGGATCTACAATCTGGAGGTCTTTCTTCATATTCAATGCTTTTACAAATTCCTCAAACTGTAAGTATTGTCTGACATCTCCTGCAGATTGTTCGAATCTGAAACCGTACGTTCCACCTTCCTGTTGTTTATCTATGGCGAAATCGAAAACAAACGGCAGATTCCGCTTTTCTGTTGATAGATAGTCTATTGTTCCTTCTTGTTTTATACGCCGAAGTAATATCTGCTCAAAACTGATACTTGTTCCTGGAACGACTATTCTTACGGGTTTATATGAAGGGGTTGGGGTAACTGTTAATTTCGCCTCGCCTTTCTCACTAGGAAAAACCGATTTTCCCTCTATTATAAGATCTTTAAGTTGTGGGGTTTCAATCGTAAAAGGTTCACCCGTCTTCTGGGCTTCTTTAAGTTTATCCAAGAAAGTCAATTCACCCCGTTTTGTCTCTGTTTTCACTGTAAATCTTACTCCACCTTTTCGGGGCAAGCGTGATTTGATAGAAATGGAAATTTCTGGGTCTATTATTGCGCCTCCAACTAGGCCTTTGGCCAATCCTTTTGAGATTAACGGTATGGAGTCAGCGAGGGGCTGGGTGGAGACAATTCTTTCTATCAGCATTGAAAGATCATACTTTAGGGTTTCTAATTTTTCTTCCAGCCTTTGCTTCTCTTTTGCATTATTCAAAACACCTTCGAAGAGAAGTATATTATGCTGATTGATCACCTGAAATAAAGACCTCTTGTGACCTTCAGAAAGTTTAGTTTTATAAATAATCATAAAATGTCTCCAAGGTTTAGAAACCAACTTAGAAGATGTTCCAAAGATCTTTGATGTGTTGGTGAACACACTCCCGACATCCTTCGTCTCAATTTCGAAAGTAACCAATGGGTCTTGGTCTTTACGAAGTTTCCAGACTAAGTCCACAAAATACTCATTTTTAAGCAGAGCATATTCTGATTCTACAAAAAAACCTAACGATTCACCTTTCTTGCTAAGCCAGTCAATAAAAAGCAACGTATCGGGGTCTTTATGTTTACCCATAAGGAATCACACAAATATATTTCAACAGTCATTGTTGGTTGTATCTATGAGAATAAAAGATTTTACTCGATGCACGAACATGGATGCCAGTAAAAGAGAAGGCGATTTGCGAAAAATGTTATGGGATGCATGGGGTGACACGCCCTCGGTGTCGCTGACACTGAGGCTGTTTTTCGCTATTCACACGAGAGCTCGAGATTTCTAGCCAGCATTTGATTTGCACTTGTGTGGAAAAATAATTAAATGGTCTCTTTTTTTAATAAGTCACATGACTAAAACTATGGAATTGCAGAACAAGGCGACAATAGAATTAAAACCAATACCACCATACAATTTTGATGCTAATTTTCATAAGCCATCTCATTTTCCATCTTCAGACAATATTTGGGAGAAAGGTAAGTATTGGATAACTATGGTCTGGGATAGTCAGGAATTAGGACTGAAGTTTGAAGACATTGGAACTATAGATATACCAAGAATTAGAGTCAATGTTTATTCTCGAAAAACATTATCAAAAGAGCTTATTGACAGCTTGATTCCTGAGACACGATGGAGATTCAATTTTGATTCAGACATATCAGAATTCTTCGAGAAATTCAAGGATGATAAGGTTCTTGGTTCAATTATCAAGAAATGGAAAGGAATGAAGCCAATAGCTGCAAATTCTCTCTATGAAACGTTGGTTATTTATGTTGTTCTGCAAAATGCAACGGTTAGGCGTTCTGTTCAAATGCTAGAGAACTTATTTGAGAAATTTGGCAAAAAAGTGAGGTTTGATAATAAGGTTCTTTCAACATTCTGGGAACCAAGCAAAATGGCAAAATCAACAGAAAAAGTATTGAGAGATCTGAAAGTAGGCTATAGGGCAAAATTCCTCATGAAAATTTCGGAACAATTCGCGAATGAAGAGATTGATGAGTTTGTCCTAAGAAAAATGACTAAGGATGAGATAAAGAAAGAAATGCTAAAACTATATGGAATTGGACCTGCCTCAGTGGAATACTTGCTTTTTGAGGATTTCTATTTTTGCGATAAGCTGGAAAAGGTTCCACCATGGGAACAAAAAATAATGTCAAGATTGATATTCAAGAAAAAGCTGGTTCCTGTAGAGAAAATATTAGAATTTTTTAAGAAAAAGTATTCAGGATGGAATAAACTTGCCTTTCACTACATCTGGGAAGACGTCTTTTGGAAGAGAAAACATGAACGCATCGAATGGTTAGAAAAAGAAATTAGACTATAACTGTTAGCGCGCACTACCCCCACCTCACATATCCCCACAATAAAATAACGAAACATAATTAACAACATGCCTAAGCAAGACAAAGAAA
Source organism: uncultured Candidatus Bathyarchaeia archaeon (assembly GCA_964598485.1). GTDB lineage: Archaea > Thermoproteota > Bathyarchaeia > Bathyarchaeales > Bathycorpusculaceae > SOJA01. The sequence goes on along the minus strand of CAZRCD010000004.1, from coordinate 32,485 downwards.
GAGCGATGGCTACGGTTTTTAGGGGTTCGCTAAGGGTTAATCACCTTATTAAAAAATTTGGGAAGAGTAGTGCGAGCATGATATAACGCGTCAATAGAGCACTTGAACCGTTCTGGATTAGCCCGCTGGGATTTAGACCCAAATGGGTTCAAGTCCAATAGCATACAGAAGCTGATTATGTAAAGTTTTCGTGGTAAGCGGATTTTCATGTGTTCAAATCCCACCCCCCGCGCCATTTGATTTTTGGAAAAAGGCTTAATTCTGGGATTTTCTGTTTGTGTGTGGTTTTGTGTATGAGCTATGTATGGAGTTTGTGGATGTTAAAAATTATAGGAAGATCTATCGAATTTTTTGCGCGGAAATTCTGCGACCTATCACATCTAGTAGTGAGTGGTGACTTTTGGCGGGCTCGAGGGGATTTGAACCCCCGCTCTCCGGCTCCGAAGGCCAGCGCCTTAATCCAGACTCGGCTACGAGCCCAAAAAAGATTAGCGCGAAAGCAAATAAAAGGATTCTGAAAATCCTTAAAAATGGTTAACAATTTATAGTATTTAGTGGTGCGAGGGCCGGTAGCTCAGTATGGCTGGAGCGTTCGGCTGATAACCGAAAGGTCGAGAGTTCAAATCTCTCCCGGCCCACCAGTTCTGGAGTATCATAATCCTTATATATAATTCTGCTGTGTCTGCTCATTAAACGTTTTCCATTAGACTTTTTCTATCACCCAAGCTTCAGCTTCAACCTCAACGGAGTCTTCACAGTGACAAAACTTGCCGATTTTCTCACAGCTTAAGAAATGTTTACAGTTCGCGCGCGCTCAGGGTTTAAGCATATATGGCCTTGTTATTTTTCCGATCTGGTTATTTGACAGTTACAACAAAAAACCGAATTGGAAATCTGGTTGGGAATCAATTCGTCCAGAAACCTACGACAGAAAGCCTCCTGAAGACGAATTGGAAGGGGGAATTTATGAACTTCTTCAATGTATTAAATGGAGGAATTCACGGTTTTATGCAGAAAAATACAAAGCACTAAATAGATATTTTGAAAGAAATTCTTAGGGTTATGCGCGCGCGACCAGCAGTGATAGCCAAACCTCGAATCCTCAAGGGTTTGTCGACAATTTTCTCCAAAATCTGAAAAGGAAAGATAGCCGAAACATGCTCTCATTTTTTCCTTAGGCATAGGTTTCGTGTAATCCAAACCCTTCTTCTGGCAGGCGTAAAAAACGCCGAGAGCCTTACGGCAGGTCTTACTGGGATATCCTTCAGCAGTTTCGGTTTTGAGGCACACGCAGGAACCGTCTACCATCAACTCGGCATGTTATCCGAATTAGGCATTATTAGAGGTGAAGAACAGGAAACAAGGTCAAAGTATGCACGCAGAGGCGCAACAGCGTATGAAATGACTGAAAAAGGCACAAAAGCCTTCAAAAAGTTCAAAAAGAAATGGCGAGAACCCTTAGGGTATGCATACAAGAACCTAAACATGTAGGATGGAGAGCGCGCTTATTTCCTAATTTTCTTTGAACCATTGTTGAGTCGGCGAAAAACCTCGTCATGCTCTTTGATAATTTTATGTAGAATAACCTTAGGGTTCTTGGGGGAGTTTGCCATCTTTCAGCCACGCTTCTATTTCGTCAATACTATAAAACAGGATGCCTTTAATAAACCTAATTATTTTTTCTGAATCTTGAACCTTCATGCTTACATCGTTCATTTCCAGAAAGAGCATTGTAACCGCTTGTGCTGTCCTATGATTACCATCTTTAAAAATTCTACCTGTTACCAATCTTCTCAGAAGAATAGCCGCTTTCCGGTAAATTCCTTTAGCGACTTTGACATCTGCAAGAATATGTTTGAAAGCTTCAATTCCACGTTCAAATCCAAGACGACCCCCATATTTTTCAATCATAATTCTATGGGTTTCTAAAACTATTTCTTCGTCGGGATACCACACCATATAAATTAATGTGTTGTTCCGAATTTAAATACATATTTGCGCGCGCTTTACGCCCACATTCTATGAAATCTCTTTTGACGTATCGGAGAACCCGTGTATGCCAATTTTTTGGTTTAGGCTCCAGTATTCGCCTTGGTTATAGACGAAGGGAGCTGCCTTGTTAAAGTCGATTTTTCCGTTCTCGTTCAGAACGTCTTCATCAACATGGACGCAGACAATCTCTCCAAGAAACAGATGGTGAACACCTAATGGAACCTTTTTCTTAACAACACATTCGATGTTGACAGGGCATTCACGAACCAGTGGAGGCTTGATAATGTCCGCAGGTTCAGGCGTGAGCCCTGTTTCAGAGAACTTGTCCACATCTCTGCCCGACACCAACCCGCACAAGTCCGTCTCCTTCAGAATGTTCTTGGTCGGAATGTTCACAGCGAACTCGCCAGAACTTTCAATTAGTTCATAGGAGTATCTCTGAGGACGGATACCCAAACCCAACATAGGCGGATCAGAACAAACCGTTCCCACCCACGCCAAGGTGATAATGTTAGGGTTTCCTTCAGAGTCCACACAGGTAACGAGAGCAACCGGGCAAGGAAACAAGGCAGTCCAAGGACTCTTTTTCACTTTCATATGCGGGTCTTCCTTGCCGTTCTTATTTAATCTTTCTCAAACCGAGTGTAGCGCATGGTATATCAGAAACACCACACATCACAAGGTTGTGCTTTAAGGAGACCCATTTCCAATGTGGCACGGTTCAAACCCAACTTTTTTATCATTTCTGCGCATAACGAAATTGTTCCACACCCGTTTTAGCCTTCTTTTCAGGGGTTTATGCATTGAATTTTGGTTTGTTTGGTTCATGCACCTCAGAAAAGAGCGCGTGCTTCGTGAGTTTTTGGAAGAGCGTTGATTCAATTAGTTTCTTTGGTTCAGCTAACCCCTCTCACGTTTCAAAACTATCGCGTTCGCGAAGATCATTTGTTGTTGTAGACCCCCTCCCCCTATCAACAACAACAAACTAACGAAGCTCGTAAAAAAAGGCAACAATAAACCAAGGTAACGGGAGAACGACGAAGGAGTAGAATTTTGGAAAATGAAGTAGCCAATTAAGACAAACCTCGGAACTATGATCCCGCTGGGAATATGAACGTCTCTGTTCACCAATAGATGTTACTTCCTAGTTCCAACGTCAAGTATCACTTAGCTCCTACCTCAAACAGAACTTCGCCGAAAAAAGCCGTCACATCAGACTTAACAACATCTTATTGCAGCATAGTATATCTGTTAGTTCAAACTAAAATCACGCTTGTTCAGGTGGTCTTTGAAACGGAAGTGTTTGATGCAATCCGAAAAAGGCATTCAGTTAGAGCTTATTTGCCTAATGAAGTGCCTAATGAGAAAATTGAGAAAATCTTGGAAGCTGCACGGTTGGCGCCCTCTGCTGGAAACGCACAGCCATGGCACTTTGTAGTTGTTAAAGATCAACAAAAGAGGAAGATACTTTCCAAAGGAAGATTCGCGAAGTTCTTAGTGGAATCACCTGTTGTGATTGTGGGTTGCGGGGACAGAAAAGCTTCCCCCAACTGGTACGTGGTTGATACGACTATCGCCATGCAGAACATGGTTTTGACTGCTACCAGCGAAGGCTTGGGCACATGTTGGATCGGAAGCTTTAACGAGAATCAGGTAAAAAAGCTCCTGAGCATTCCAGACAAATTCAAAGTAATAGCACTTATAGCGATCGGACATCGTCGTAAGAAATTGGACTTGGGAGCCAAAGCTTTGCATTTCTTCAGAAAAAAGAAAAAACTGCAGAAAATTGCAAGCCTAGAAGAATTCGGAAACCCTTTAAAACTGTGACGTACACGATGCAAGCGCTAGTCTTGAATCAACGCATACAACAAAAGGTAAGAAATCATGGGTCCTATCACAAAGGCTTCAACTCACGCGCGCTTCCAGAATGTCTCCATGTGTCTCGGGTTCAAATTTCTCTCAACCAACTTTTAACATGGCTGCTTTCGTTTGTACACACATCTTAATCAAGATCTAGCGTCCTCTAAATTGTATACAGCAAGTGAGTACGTAGCAACTCTCCAACTACATAAGAAATCATCGCTGCCGCGAGTGTTATACACGCATATTTTAGGCCAGACTTGTACGCGTTTTCTCCGCCTATTTTTCAGAAATCGCAGAAAGCGTAGATGGTAATAAGTGAAACATTAAAGAAACACGATGGTAAGAACTCTAGCATCTAAAAAGGTGTCTACACAGATGGGAACTCTAGCACGAATCTGCCGATACATATCAAAGAATTGGCCTCTTTTTCTAGTCAGTGCAGTTTGCATGCTTATCAGTATAATCGTAAGTGTGCAGATTCCTCTCCTAACCAGAGCAGCCATTGACAACGTTATTGCTCCGCTTGCTGAAGGCACCTTAGACATTGAATTAGGTAAGGGTACGCTTTTGGTTTTAATGTTGGAAATCATAGGTCTCACAGTAGTAATCGGCTTGTTTTCTTTCATCCAGCGGTACGCAAACACTTACTTCTCTCAGAAAGTGGTCTATGACATCAGAAACGATGTGTTTGCTTCTCTGCAAAACCAAAGCTTTGCGTTTTACGACAAAACTCACACAGGTCAGCTTTTGTCGAAAGTAACAACTGACATGGATAGAATACGCAGGTTTCTAGATTTCCAACTAACCTTTCTCATGAGCTCCATTATCCTCCTCATCGTAGCCCTGTACACAATGTTTTCCATCAACACTATGCTTACTCTCTTCCTCCTACCAATAATGCCTTGCATATTTGCCACTTTCTATTCATTCGGAAAAAAAATAAGGCCACTCTTTACTCAAATACGAGAACAATATGGCAGCTTAACCTCTGTATTACACGAAGCCATTGCAGGAATCAGAGTTGTAAGAGCATTTGCGCAAGAAGACTTTGAAAGAAAAAAGTTCGCGTCTAAAAATGACAAGTACTTTCAAACAACATTAGCCTCAACTAAAATTAGGGCGTTTCACATACCTCTCGTAGGTTTCCTCATAGGATTAGGCACAATCATAATCTTCTGGTACGGAGGATACGAAGTAATTACTGGAACGTTGACCATTGGAAATTTAGTTGCGTTCAACGCTTTCTTGGCGATGTTGGTCATGCCAATGCGGTTCTTTGGCATGTTCATATCTGGCTATCACCTGACAATGGCTGCTGGCGACAGAATCTTTGAAGCCATGGACGCCGAGGCAGAAATAACGGAGAAACCAGAGGCATTGACGCTACCCAAATTAAAGGGGCACGTGAAATTTGAAAAAGTCTCTTTCAGCTACCAAAAAGGTAGACATATTTTAGACAACATAACCTTTGATGCCAAGCCTGGAGAAACCGTAGCCCTTCTCGGAGCAACTGGTTCCGGAAAAAGCACCATTATCCGTCTCATCCCCCGTTTTTACGATGTATCTTCAGGAAAAATCACAATTGACGGCTACGATGTTAGAGATGTCAAGCTTAAGTCTCTTCGAAAACAAATAGGTATCGTTGCGCAGGAAACATTTCTCTTCTCTATGACGATAAAGCAGAACATAGCCTATGGCAAACCAGAAGCCAAAATGGACGAAATAGTTGCAGCGGCAAAAGCTGCAAGAGTTCACGAGTTCATTTCATCCTTGCCCCGCGGCTACGACTCAAGAGTTGGGGAGAGAGGAGTAACCCTTTCAGGTGGTCAACGACAAAGAATAGCCATAGCGAGAGCTCTGTTGGTGAATCCAAGGATACTGGTTCTAGACGATTCAACTTCAAGCGTTGATGTAGAAACTGAGTATGAAATTCAGCAAGCTTTACAGGCGTTGCTCAAGAACAGAACCGCCTTTATGATCACTCAGCGAGTTTCAACCATCAGAAACGCGGACAAAATCATTGTTCTCGAAGAAGGAGAGATTGTGGAAGAGGGCACTCATGAGACTCTCATGGCGAAGAAAGGCGCGTATTATCAGATTTATCAGACGCTGTATGAAACACAGAAGCCAATCGTTGAAGCTGAGCCTGAGCGTGCATCCTCAGAACAGGAGGAAACTAAGCAGTGACTGGATACCATGTGGGGCATGGACCTGGGCATGGGCGTAGATTTGGCTTGGATCACGAAGAAGAAACGCGCACAAGAAAGATTTCAGATAGAGCGCTGATGGCGAGGCTACTTAGGTACTTACTGAAATATAAGCGGAGATTCATAATTACAGGCGTCGCTGTGGTTGTTGTTTCTTTAACTGGGCTTCTGCCTCCTTATCTCCTTCAAGTTGCCATCGACAATTACATGAAAAACAGTGACTTGGCTGGACTAACGTTCATTTCTATTATTCTAGTCGGTGTTTACCTTGTCAACTGGGTCTCTAGCTATCAGCGTACATATCAGATGTCTTGGATGGGACAAAACATGGTGAACGAGTTAAGAAAACAATTGTTTTCGCATCTTCAAGAACTTTCATATAGCTTCTACGACCGATCTGAAGCTGGTGAAATAATCTCACGGGTTACTAATGACACAGATACTTTAAGCGAAATATTTGTCCAAGGAGTTATTACCTTGATCAGCGACGTTTTAACTCTTATAGGAATCGTAGCCATTATGCTTTGGCTTAGCATACCTCTGACCTTAGCGGCGTTTTCAGTTATGCCTGCCCTTGTATTGCTGATGTTTGTTTTCCAAGCTAGGCTTAGAAAGGCTTACAGAGCAACACGGAAGAAAATAGCAGCGGTCACAAGCAGATTTGAAGAAAGCATTTCAGGCATCAGAGAAATTCAGTCTTTTACAAGAGAGCAAGACACAATGAAAGGCTTTAGACAAGCAAATGTAGAAAACCTTCAAGCTAACGTTCAAGCTGGCAAGCTCTTTGCTCTTCTGATGCCGGCTGTGCAAATAATTGGAGCAGTTGGAACATGTGTTGTCTTGTGGGTCAGTGGAATCTTAACTGCAAGCGAAGGAGTGACGCTGGGAATAGTTGTAGCCTTCCTTCTTTACGTAAACAAATTTTTCAGCCCGTTAGTAGATTTGGCAACGTTCTATAACACACTTCAGTCAGCAATGTCTGCAGCGGAAAGAATATTCGTTACTCTTGATACAAAACCCGAAATTGCGGATGCCCCGAATGCAATTGGGCTTTCTCATGTAAAAGGAGAAATCATCTTTGATCATGTGACTTTCGGCTACGATCCAATTCGCCCTGTACTAAAAGATGTAAACATTCACGTTGACCCCGGAAAAACATTAGCCATTGTAGGTCCAACAGGAGCAGGAAAGAGCACTATTGCGAAGCTTCTCAGCAGATTTTATGAAACTCAGAAAGGAACCATAACGGTTGATGGCTACGACGTTCAAAAAATAACGTTGAACTCTCTTCATAAACAGATGGGAGTTGTTTTGCAGGAACCTTTCCTCTTTTCTGGAACGATCATGGAAAACATAAAATATGGAAAACTTGACGCGTCCGACGACAAGGTTAAACAAGTTGCAAAGATTGTTGGAATCCACGAATTCATAAGCAGCCTTCCACAAGGATACGAGACTGATGTTGGTGAAAGAGGAGCGAGACTCTCTGTTGGACAAAGACAACTGGTGTCTTTTGCAAGAGCCCTACTACGTGATCCGCCAATTTTAATTCTAGACGAGGCAACATCAAGCGTTGACCCATACACTGAACTGAAAATAAAGAAGGCACTCGCGTTTCTTTTGAAAAACAGAACATCACTCGTCATTGCCCACAGACTTTCCACTGTTAGAAACGCCGATAATATTGTAGTTATTAACGAGGGGAGAATAATTGAGGAAGGGAATCATGCAGGCCTTATGAAGAAGAAAGGAATGTATTATCGCCTCTATGAGAAACAGTTCAAAGATACATAACCAAAATGAGGTTAAACGAAAAACCTTTGAGAATCAGATTATATCGAAAACGGGGTTTAATGTAGATTCATGCTGGAATTTCAACCCCACCTCGCAAGTCCCCAAATTCCCTCTTTCCAACCAGATGAATTCGAAATAAGCTTAAAATTCTGGTACGGAGGGTGGGATTTGAACCTTTTTTGTAGTATTATACGATCGATTTTTCAATCTCGGTGTTTTGGGCTTGTTTAGTGTGGTTTTATGATTAAATTGGGTTTGTTTTGGTGGGGGACAAGAGAAATGAGGAGAATTGTATGTATGGTAAATAAGTAGTATGTGGAAATAGAATAGTAATCATCTAGGCACTTCATAGTCGAAAAACTCGAAGATGTACATGCATTAAGAGAAAAGTTTTCAACGAATTTCATCGATTATTTAAAGTTTAATATATGCATGTGTTGAATATGAAGTATTTGGATGCATGTTAGAGAAGGAGTAAAATGGAAAAGTTCACTGACCTGAAAGGTCTCTATAATCATTTGGAAAAAAATGCTGCAGACTATAAGTACTCGCATCAGATTGGAGAATTATTCCGTGAATTGAGAGATTTGAAGTTCAAAGAAAACGAGTCGGAGGAGGCTAAAAAGGCTCAGTGGGAGGTAGACTTCTTCAACTTTTGGGTGAAAGATGGGAAAATCAATCCAAAGTTCACGAAAACTAATGAGAAGGGCGAGGTAATTGAATATCCAAATTTGGATCGGCTCGACGATAAGACATGCAAATATTTGATTGAGAGGCTAGATAACACATCTAATCCCCTACTGAAAGCCCGTTATTCACTTATCCTTTGGTGCAGCCCGTACAAACATGCCAAGTATGCGAAGATTGCTATTGATTCTTATCTGAAACTCATCAAAATCTACGAAACAAAAGATGGAAAAGAACCACAAGGACATTATGGCCTAGATATTCTGGATGCTATAAAAAATGCTCACTCTCTTACCTGCCAAGTGAGATACAAACTAGAAAAAGTCAAATCAGAAATCAGAAGATTGGTAGACGGTTTTAACTTCAAGAGCAGTTCTTCTTTTGCTTTGAGAGCCAGACTGATTGACTTAATGTTGCAAGACAAGAGGAGATTTTCTAAGGAAGATTTCGTTGGATTTGAACACATTTGTTGGAAAATATTGCGCAGTTTGGAAAAATCAAACATTCATGGCGCAATTCAAATGCTTGAATTGGGCGAGAAAGTTGACGAAAAACAAGGAAAGAAAACTCATGAATGGAGAAGGCAGATTGCAGAATTATATGAAACTCTAATGCGTGCTCGCGAGAATGATTTTGCTTCTCTAACCTTTTGCCAGCTTGCGATAGACAACTACAAAAAAATCAAAGATGAAAAAAAGATCAAAGAACTAGAGAAGAGATACTCCGAACTCAAGGGTTCAGTGAAATTGAGGAAGTTTGAAATGAAGATTGACTTGACAGAGCACGTGAAGAAATGCAGAGAAATCGCAGAGAAAATAACTCAGAACAAACCAGAGGAAATTATTAAATTCCTAATGCTTGACAAGAATCTCTTGCCTAGATTCAAAGATATGGAGAAGGTTTCTGGAGAGCTTAACAAAGAGTATCCTTTACAACATCTTTTTCCGAAGGAAATAATCGACCAGAGTGGACATACAGCTCAACATTTTTCAGACGAGAATGAAAGAAAATACTATGGCATGCTTCAGCAGTACGATATGGAGCTTAAGTTAAACAAAATGTATTTGATAAATGAGATATTCTTCGCTGCGATCCAAGAAAGAAAGCTATCTGCTAGTATTTTGCTAGAATTCTTACGCCAGTATTCTTGGTTTGGCAAGAATATTCCAAAGAAGTTGGAGAAGGATAAGATAATACAATATAATTGGTTGAATCTGATAGCTCCCGCTCTTCATGAGTATTTTCTACAGATTCACTATTATTTCCAAAACCCCGCAAATTACCCGAATCTTGTCCTTAGCATTGATTCTCTGACACTGAAAATAGAAGGTTTGCTTAGAGATATCTGCAGATTTGCGGGGGTCCCCACCTTCTATACAACCAAAGACAGAAATGGTAGAAACATCGCAAGAGAGAAAGACATTCATGCTCTTCTGCATGAAAAAGCAGTCAAGAAACTCTTTGATGAAGATGACTTATTATTCTTCAAGTTCTTGCTGGTAGAACAAGCTGGTTACAACTTGCGACACAGAATCGCTCATTCACTCATGTTGTTTCGTGAATACCGCATTATCTATATGCATTTGTTAATATTTGCATTACTGAAGTTGGGAAAATACGATTTTGTTAAGAGAGAAGACAACAAAGCACAAAACGACGGATAAAAGATGTTTTACATTTCGTCTTTCATGTGCAAAAGAGAAGAGAATCATCAAAGAGATGCGAAAAAACATGAAGAAAGGCAAAAATCAGCGGAAATATCACGAGTAGATCCTCATTTTTTCTATGCTTGAGTAGGATCCAAAAGGTGGAATTGTAATTCATGATAACTCACATCTCAAACCGGCGAAATATGTAAGTATGATCAGATTCTTGCAATTTTCAGAGATGTCGATGATGAATGGAGAGAAGCTGACTCGCAAAATGATAATTCAAGCTCTTGTTAATGCATTGGAACCACTCAATTATGTCCATGCTTTTTGGGAAGGTGGGGCTGCAGCCTTCGATAGAATCGATGCATGGTCCGACGTTGACCTCTATTTGGTTGTGGACGACAAGAAAGTAGCTGAGGCGTTTGTTGTGGTTGAAAAAGCCTTGAAATCGTTGTCGCTTATAAAACAGAAGTATGAGGTGTCACACTATCCACAATCGGGTCTATTTCAAGCCTTTTATAGACTGAAAGACGCCAACGAATACCTTATTATCGACCTTGCCGTCTTGACAGTGAGCAGCCCAGACAAGTTTCTGGAACCGGATGTGCATGGCAAAGTAGTGTTCTACTTCAACAAAACTGACGACGTTAAACCTGCTCTGCTCGACAAAGAAGCGCTGGTGAAGAAATGCCGTGAAAGATTGAAAAGGCTAAGGGTAAGGTTCGATATGTTCAACAATTTTGTCCAGAAGGAGATCAACAGAGGCAACCACCTTGAAGCCATTGACTTCTACCACAGGCTCGTTCTTGGTTCCTTAGTTGAAGCTTTGCGGATCAAGCATAACGCTGTCCATCACGACTTCAAGATGCGCTATATACACTATGAACTGCCATCAGAGATTACTGAGAAACTCAAGAAGCTTTATTTCGTTACAGATGAGGAAGATCTGCAAAGGAAATATCATATGGCTTCTAAGTGGCTCTATAGAGTCATGTTAGAGATTGATCGCAATGGCGTAGAAAGATTAGTGACACTGTAGATTACATGCACATTTTGTCAAGTATGCACATGGACGGTGTCGATCCAATGAAAACGGAAATAGAACCTCTCAAAGACAGGGGTTGTCAAAAAGTGCGGAGGGTGGGATTTGAACCCACGAAGGCCTTCACCATGGGGACCTGAACCCCACCCCTTAGACCTGGCTCGGGTACCCCCGCGCAATTACAAACAGAAATACGTAAAGAAAAGGTTTAAGAGTTACTGTATCCTTCAACTAGAAACGGTGTATCTGAATGCCGACTCACGGTTCACTTTCTAAGGCTGGAAAGGTCAGGTCACAGACTCCTAAAATACAGCCCACCCAAAAGAAGAGACCGTCTCCCAAGTCGAGAAATAGACGGAACTACGAGAAAAGACTGATTCTGCAGAGAAAACCTGGACAAAACTGGGGCTCTACACGGCGTTAAAAACTTTTATTTCATAAGCCTACATTACCAAGCATGTCAGACAGCACACTTGTTCTTTTAAACGTTAATGTAGTAACTTTGAATCAGAAGCAGCCCAAAGCCGAAGCAATAGCGATTCAAAACGGAAGAATAATCACTGTAGGCTCCAACAAAGAGGCCCGAAAATACATAGACAAAAAAACAACGGTGATAAACGCAAAAAATAAGACAATTGTACCTGGTTTTGTTGACTGCCACGTGCACATGACAGGCTTTGGACAGTTTTTGCAGACCTTAAACCTGAGAAACGTAGAGTCCGTAAAAGAGATGCAGCAGAAAATGCGGAAATACGCCCAGAAAAATTCTGAAAAAAGCTGGATTTTAGGGGGAAGGTGGGATCAAGATAAATTCGCTGAAAAGCGTTATCCAACCCGCTGGGACTTGGATGCCGCGGTTGCGGACAAACCAGTCTTTCTCATCCGTGTCTGCGGGCATTTAGGCGTCGCTAATAGCAGGGCTTTACAGCTGGCTGACATATCAAAGGAAACAACTATAGAAAGTGGAAAAATAGATTTAGACGAAGCCACAGGCGAGCCTAATGGCATATTACGAGAAAATGCTTTAGGGCTAGCTTGGAAAACAATTCCAAAACCAAACCCGAAAGAACTTGAAAAAGCTTGCATTTCAGCGTGCAAAAAAGCTGTTAAAGCCGGACTCACATGCGTCCACTGGATTACAGGCTCCGCCCAAGAAATACGCATCATACAAAAACTCCATCTCAACGGAAAACTACCCTTAAGGGTTTATCTAGGCATCTCAGCAGACCTCCTAGATCAACTAATCGATTTAGGCCTGCAAACAGGCTTTGGAAACGACATGGTCAAGATAGGTTTTGTCAAAGTTTTTGTTGACGGCTCCCTCGGAGCACGCACCGCAGCCTTAAAAAAGCCTTACTCTGACAAGCCTGAAACAAGAGGCATAATACTTTATACACAAAGAAAACTGAACAAGCTTGTTTCGAAGGCTCATAGGGCTGGTTTGCAATTGGCGGTTCACGCCATAGGCAACCGTGCCATGGAAACCGTTCTAAAAGCCTTTGAAAACGCTCTGAAAAAGCATCCGCGAAAGAATCATAGGCATAGAATTGAACATTGTTCCGTCCTTAACCCAAAGCTGATTAAACGCATGAAGCGCTTAGGCTTAATAGCTTCTATTCAACCACATTTTGTCGTTTCTGATTTTTGGGTTGTTGACCGTGTTGGGAAACATAGAGCACGCTGGGTTTACCCATTCAAGACGCTTATGAAGGAAGGATTGATTGTTACTTCCGGTTCAGATTGCCCGGTAGAACCAATAGATCCGCTTTTGGGTGTTTGGGCTGCCGTCGCGAGGAAAAGCTTTGCAGAAGAAAGCCTCACAGTGAAGGAAGCTCTTAAAACCTACACCTTGAATGCGGCTTATGCTTCTTTTGACGAAAACAAGAAAGGAACAATAGAAGTTGGAAAGTTTGCAGATCTAACGGTTTTGTCAGATGATTTGCTTAACGTTCCGCCCGACGAAATTAAAAAAGCCAAAGTCGAGATGACGATTGTTGATGGAAAAATCGTTTATTCACGTAGCTCCTAGTTCAACAACTTCGATCCATTGTTTAAAGAAGACTCAACTTTTCTAAAGAATACATAATATAGTGAACTTGCGATGAAATAGGTAACTGTCGTAAATAGGAAAGGCGTGTAAAAATCGTTTCCTGTCATCATTACACCGGAAATCGAAGCGGTCACAGCGCGCGGAACGTTGTCCGCCATGATCATTAAACCGTTTGTTGTGGCACGTTCCTTTTCTGTTACTAACTCCATCTGTAAAGTAGAGCTTATGGGTACTGCATGTTCATCAATGCGCCACGTGCTATGTAAGCTGTTGAAGCCAGAGTCAAGTTCGGTGAAAGGGTTATGAGCATGATGAAGGGCATGGAAGAAAATTGACACATCACTACACTTTTGACCTTGCCCAACCTGTTTGATAACAAGGGTGCGGCAAGAACTCCCACGGCTAGTGTAACACTACCTAGAGCCGATATAATACCTATCTGCCCCATTGTGGCATAAAATCTCAAGTCAAAAAAATTGTTTAGAAGCGGGACTGTGAAACCAGCTCCAAAGCCTATGAGACATGTAGGTATCATGAATTTAGCTATGACCAGATGGCTTCTTATGTTTCGCAAGGCTAAGAAATCAATCATTTTTTGCCTTTGTACCACTTTTTTCTCCTTTATCAACAAGATTGGAAAAGTAGCAACGAGAGCTAGCCCAATCGAAATTGCAAGAGCTATGCGATATCCGATGGGTGACCCGAACTCCAGACCTGTGGGCAAACCCAAAAAAGCGTTAAGTGAGTTTGGCATAACCCCGCCAATGTAGTTGCCTATAACGCTCATAACCATCATTACGGCCCAGTTAAAACTGAACAAATACGAACGTTCTTCCTGCTTACTATTTTCCATCATGAATGGTGTTGACGCTACCCATCCAACCGTGCCTATCAAGCCGGAAACGAGGCTGGCGAGAAGAAGAATTGTCGGTTGTAAAGCGACTATCTGAATGAGACTTATGAAGTTCGCTATCAAACCAATGAGCAAAGCCTTCTTAGGACCAATGCGTTCACAAAGTAAGCCCGCCGGTAAAGCCACTAAGCCAGTTGCTATTGCGCCAACGGAGAACATGTTGCCTACAAAATCCATCTCGAACCCAACTTCAGGAAGGTTAAGATACAGGTAAAATATGACTCCCCAGATTCCGAAACTTAAACCTTGCACAACAGTTGCCACCAAGTAAAGCCTAGCATTACGGCTAAGCGTGCTTATGCGCTGAACATACCGCTTAATTCCTGAAAGAATCTGCAAAGTTTATTCACCGAAGTTTGAAGTTCGGTAGCATAGGATAGTTTAGAAATAAATACTTTCAGAGATTTCAGCCCTTACTTTTAGAGCAGTTTATTTGTGTGTGTTTACGCTAGTTTATTGTGGTTGCCATTGATTTGAATGTAAACGATGCTCTAAGGGAAATAATCGAAACTCTAATGCGTATCCCTTCTCCTAGCCGCGACGATGTAAACCGTGCTAAGATGCAGACTGCTGCTAAATATCAACTTGGGAAAGTGCCTTCAAACTCTGACTTGATAAGCATGCTTAAAGCTGAAGAAAAAAGCAAACTTCTGCCACTTTTACGAAGAAAAGCCACACGCACAATCTCAGGCGTTACAGTGATAGCCGTAATGACAAAGCCTTATCCTTGTCCACAGCCTGAACCATGCGCCTACTGTCCAGGCGGACCACCATTCGGAGTGCCTCAAAGCTACACTGGTTTTGAGCCAGCTGCAATGCGTGGACTGCAAAACCAGTTTGACCCATATTTACAGGTTGAAAGCCGCATTGGACAGTTACAAGCCATAGGACACAACGTTGACAAAATAGAGCTAATCGTCATGGGTGGAACCTTTCCAGCAACACCTCTGGATTATCAAACGTGGTTTATCCAACGTTGTTTAGACGCCATCACTGAGATGGAATCGGCCAGCCTTGAGGAGGCTAAAAAGAATGCGGAAACGAGCAGAATCCGTAACGTCGGCATAACTGTGGAAACGCGGCCAGACTGGGCTAAAGAGAGCCATGTAGACCACATGCTCAGTAGGGGTGTAACTCGCGTAGAAGTGGGTGTTCAAAACCCAAACGATGAAATTTACCGTTTAGTCGGCAGAACACACACGGTCAAAGACGTTGTTGAAGCTACACGCATAATGAAGGATTCTGGACTAAAAATAGCGTATCATCTCATGCCCGGGTTGCCTAGTTCGAACACGAAAAAAGACTTAAAAGCTTTCAGAGAGATTTTCATAAATCCAGATTTTAAGCCTGACATGATTAAAATCTATCCATGCTTAGTTTTGAAAGGTACAAAAGCCTACAAATGGTATCATGAAGGAAAATATGAGCCGTACACGAACGAGACAGCAGCCAACTTAATCGTAGAAGTCAAAAAGATTATCCCACATTGGATACGTGTAATGCGTGTTCAACGGGACATCCCCGCCCCATTGATTGTTGCTGGTGTGAAAAGAAGCAACCTACGCCAACTAGTGCAGCAGAAACTAAAAGAGCAAGGCATAAGATGCAGATGCATAAGATGCAGAGAAGTGGGCCACAGAATGCTAAAAGATAAAGTGAAACCCGATCCAGAAAAAGTGAAAATTCTAACTACAAAATATGTTGCGTCTGAAGGAGAGGAAATCTTCATCTCAGCAGAAGACCCAGAAAACAACCTTTTAATAGGTTATTTGAGGCTGAGGATTCCTTCAGAAAAAGCTCACAGACAAGAAGTAAAAGCGAAACCATGCTCCATAGTTCGGGAACTTCACGTTTATGGGCCTCTTGTTCCAGTTGGTGAACACTTGACAAAGGCATGGCAGCACAAGGGTTACGGTGGCATTCTCTTAAGCGAAGCAGAACGCATATCAAAAGAGGGCTATGACGCGAAAAAGATTTTAGTTATAAGTGCTCTCGGGACAAAACAGTACTATATGCGGTTCGGCTACCAATATGATGGATTATACGTGTCAAAAATGTTGGAGAATTAAGTTATGAGTAAAAAAGAAGAGCTTTCAGGCTACAAGGGTCAAGCATTAGCAGCTATCAGAAAAACTGAAGCTGAAATAGGAGACGTGTTACGTATAACAAAAAACGGACAAGTTTATGAGGGTATTTTGATTCCGCGTTCAGAATACGGAGACGAAAAACACGTCGTCATAAAGCTGAAAAGCGGTTACAATGTTGGCATACAGATAACACCAGACACAAAAATGGAGCGAATAGGAAAGGGAGTGAAACCAACTTTTGCGACTTCTCCTCCCCCAGAACAAAATCCCAAGCTTCCAAAAGTCACCATAATAAGCACTGGTGGAACAATCGCCAGCCGCGTAGACTACAGAACAGGAGCTGTACGACCAGCCCTAACAGCAAGCGACTTGTACAGCGTCGTTCCAGAACTTGCCAACATAGCACGGATAGACGCTCACGTACTATTCAGCCTTTTCAGCGAAAACATAACTCCTAAACACTGGACAGAAATAGCCAAGGCGGTCTCAAATCAAATATCCAAAGGCGCTGACGGTGTCGTAATAGCCCATGGAACAGACACCATGGGTTACACGGCTGCAGCCTTAAGCTTCGCACTACAAGACCTCCCAGTCCCAGTAATACTTGTAGGTTCACAACGTTCAGCAGACAGGCCGAGTTCAGATGCAGCGACAAACCTCATAGGAGCAGTGACGACAGCGGGAAAGGCACCCTTTGCAGAAGTAGCCGTAGCAATGCATGAAACAACGTCAGACACTTCCGTAGTACTTCATAGAGGAACGAAAGTTCGAAAATGTCACACGAGCAGAAGGGACACCTTCAGATCTGTGAATACAACTCCAATGGGAAGAGTGCAAAACCAGAAAATAACCATGTTTACAGACGAGTATCGAAAACGCAATTCCGCAAGAAAGGTTACGTTGAAACCGGAATTCGACGAAAAGGTTGTGTTAATAAAGTTTTATCCGGGCATGAACCCGGCAATAATTGATTGGCATGTGGAGGAAGGCTATAGGGGTATGATTCTTGAAGGAACAGGTTTAGGTCATGTCGGCAGCTACATTTTTAAAGCCATAAGAAACGCTGTAGAGCGTAATGTTGTAGTAGGTATGACTTCTCAGTGCATTTGGGGCCGAATAGACATGAACGTTTATGATCAAGGCCGCGATTTGCTGGCTTTAGGCGTAACCCCATTGGAAGACATGCTTCCAGAAACAGCCACCGTCAAGTTGATGTGGATTTTCGGACAAACCCGCGACATAGAAGAAGCTAAAAGACTTTTGAAAACGAACATTGTTGGTGAGATTTCACCACGAACTCTTGCCGAGGAATAAGGAATGTCCAAAGGGTGAAGCATTTGGAAATAGATTATCAGAAAATCGGGTTGAAAGTCGGCTTAGAAATCCATCAGCAATTGGACACTTCTACAAAGCTATTCTGCAATTGCAAACCAGAACTGTTCAAGGAAGAGCCAGAAATAACGTTTCTACGTAGGCTTCGGCCAACACAAAGTGAGTTAGGACAAATAGATCCAGCGGCCTACTTCGAATTTCAAAAAGGAGTAAAAATTCTCTACGAGGCAAATACGGCGACTTCATGTCTTGTTGAAATGGATGAAGAACCACCGCATCCATTAAACACGGAAGCTGTTGAAACAACCTTAACAGCAGCCTTGATGATGAATGCCAAGCCTGTTGACGAAATCCATGTGATGCGTAAAACAGTTATAGACGGCTCTAACACCACGGGCTTCCAAAGAACATGTGTGATAGCCCTAAATGGCGAAGTCAAAGTTGGAGAAAAAACTGTTCCAATTCAGCACATAAGCCTGGAAGAGGATGCCGCAAGAAAAACGGGTGAAGGCAACGTAATACGTTATCGTATAGACCGTTTAGGCATACCTTTAATAGAGGTTGCAACGGCACCAGTCATAAAATCACCTAAAGAAGCAGAAGAAGTTGCATTAGCAATAGGAAGAGTTTTGAGAGCTACTGGAAAAGTAAAAAGGGGCTTAGGCACAATCCGCCAAGACATAAACATATCAATCCCAAACGGCGCCCTCATAGAAATCAAGGGAGTTCAAGAACTTGAACTGCTCCCGCTTGTTGTAAAGTATGAAGTTCAACGCCAATTGAAACTCATGAAAATAAGCGAAAAATTGAGAGCAAGAGGAGTAAAGGAAGAGAACATTAAAGAACAATTCACCGATGTGACAATTGTTTTTAAACAAACAAAATGCAAGGTACTACGCAAAGCCATAGACAAGAAACAACAGATCCTAGCCGTGAAACTTCCGGAATTCAATGGCTTCCTTAAACAGGAATTGATGCCGAGTTTTCGCTTGGGAACAGAGATGTCTGACAGAGCACGTTTCTGGGGAAGAGTTGGCGGCATATTCCACACAGACGAACTGCCAGCCTATGGGATAACAAAAGAAGAAGTGGAAAAATTAAGAGAGGCTCTTGAAGTTAACGATCAAGACGCTGTAGTGCTTGTTGCAGACAACCCAGAAAACGCCAAAGATGCATTAAAAGCGGTTGCAGAGAGAGCACGAGAAGCCATAAAGGGCGTTCCGCCAGAAACGCGAGCACCAAACCCCGATGGAACAACACGTTACATGAGACCTAGACCTGGAGCAGCGAGAATGTATCCTGAAACAGACATTCCTCCGATACAGATAACAGAAGAATATGTCAGAAAAATTAGTTCGCAATTGCCAGAGATGCCTGAACAAAAACTGGAACGTTTCATGAAAGAGTATAGGCTGAATCAAAAATTGGCTAGGCAAGTTTTAGATTCCGAATACAGCAGACTGTTCGAATCTATCGTGGAACAGGGCAAAGTCTCACCGACAACTGTAGCTGCGTTCTTAACTGAAACACTAAAGGCTTTAAAACGCGACAGCGTTCAAGTTGACAAGGTTTCAGAAAACCAGATTCGAGAAATCTTCAACAAAATAAGTGCTGGAGAATTGACGAAAGAGGCTATGCCAGACGTAACTGTTTGGTTGTCAAGTCACGAGAATAAAGGTGTTCGGGAGGCGATCAAGAGCCTTGGTTTGAAGACTATTTCTGAAAATGAGCTTAGAGCGTTTGTTGAAAAGGTGATTGAAGATAACAGAAGCTTGATTCGAGATCGTGGTGAAAATAGTTTCGGCGTTTTCATGGGCATCATTATGAAGGAACTGCGAGGCAAAGTGGATACTGCCTTAGTTAGCAGAGTGCTAAGAGAAAAACTGAAGGAATTTGTGAGGGTTTGAAGAATGGCAAAGAAAACTAAAGTTCGAACGACCGACACAATCACGCTGCCATGTGGTTGCATATATCAAGATAAAGGATGGTTATTAGTGCGCATTCATGAATGTAACTACCATAAGCGAAAACGCACAGCAAAACGCCCATACAGATCTAAAGCCGAATGTGTAAGACCGTGAAGAATACTTTCCCTGCACGGGTAAGACATCCGAGTCTCTTTCGCGCGTTTGTTAGAAAAAAGAGGGAAGTTATGTCTGCATGTTCAAATTTCAAGTAGGCAGTACGCTACGTATTAACTGTGAAGAGTCAAACTCCTCTATCAATTCCAATCCTTTATCTGTAGTGCGAAGCAAAGTATCATGCTCTTTAATAAAACCACGGGCTTTCAGAAATTTGATATACCTAGTGAATTGTTCGTAGCTTAAAGAAACCGACGTGAGTACGTGTGTCTTTCTGATGCCATTCTTTGCAGCTTTCAGAATGGTTACAGAAATGACCCATGATCCCCTTCTCCTGGATGGAAAAATTGGATTCATAACTCATCCAATAATATGTAGATGTATTTTCTAGAAGATAAATCTACCCTTTTTATACGCGTCAGCTTTGGAATCAGTCAGAATAGCTAGAATTGACCTTTTATAAGAGAAGCTTTCCACACGTAGGTTTCCGGTTTCCTCTGCAGAGATTAATGCGTAAATGAAATTTGTAGAGGTTCACCTGATATTTTGTTGAAAGAAAAAAGCGAGGTATTCGCCGACTGTTACTTTGTTTCGCGATGTTTTCCTACTCTTTTGTAAGTTTAATTTCCATCGTTGAAACCATTCTTGATCTGTTTTCACCTTCTCTCGCTGGCATTTCCTCTGTTCCTATCGCGATTTTGCTTACTTTCAAGTCTTTGATGAAGCGGTTTCTAGTTATTTCAGCTACGTCAACAGCCGTTGTTATTGCTCGTCCTCGCGCTTTCAAGGTTACTTCTTTAGCATCGGATGCCGATAGACTTGTGATGATTGCCAGAACATAGTTCATTGGTGGTTTGCTTCCGATGAAAACAATTCCTGATCTTTCCGCCATTTTCCATCACTCCTTTTATTGTTGATTGCAGTCTGTAACGTTACTGTGTTCCGTTTCGATCTTTAACAGTACAACGTTACTGTCCTATAAAACTCAAACTCCTTTATAAATGCAACTAGACAACGGAGCACCCTGACGATATTCCTTTATTTAAATTTTCCGTTAAAGACCTCTTATCCTTTGATTCTGTTAATTCTCTGTAACCCAGAAAGGCGCATGATCACCATGTCACAATTAGCTCTATACATTAACGAGTGCCTAACCACAATCGTTTAAAGGAGAATCCAAGCTACTCAAGCCTCTTTATTACATGGTACCTATACTTCGTTTTTACAATCGGCGAAATCTGTCCTTTCTGAAGCGTGAAAGCGGGTTTCTCGAATTCCTTCACCATTTTTCCTCTACCGAAGGTTCCGAGGTCTCCGCCATGTTTTCCGGAGGGACAGAGTGAAACTTCTTTAGCAATGTTTGCAAACTTTTCTCCCTTCTTCAACCGTTCCAGAACCACATTTGCCTCTTTCTCAGTCTTTACAAGGATATGGGCGCAATGAACTTTGTTTGGCATAAAGACTGATTACCCCAATTCGTTTATAACAGTTACTTTATTTACGTACAGCATGTGCTACTTAACTCTCTCTAAAACAGATGGTGAGGTTTGTTCATTAACTGTGAGTTGATGATGAATGCCCTATTACGTTTACATCCTTCTTTGTAAAGACGGTAGCTACTACACTGGACAGGCTAAAAACGTGGAACATCGAGTTGAACAGCACAAAAAAGGTCAAGGCGCCAGATACACGAGAATGCACAGGCCTGCGAAAATTGTGTACGTGGAAGAGTTTAACAGCCGTAGCGATGCCATGAAGAGAGAACGAGAGATTAAATTGTTCAGCCACAGGAAGAAGCAACGGCTGGTAAAGGTGTGATAATGCAAGTTTACGGTGGGGTGCTAGCGCGTTCATAAATTTAGACGCGCGTCAAAGTGTTTCATTTGTAATCTTTTAATGCGATCACTGCTTCTGGCAGCAACTTTAGGTTTTCACCACAATAGGGACATACTTTGAATTCGGGCAGTATTGGTTTTCTGCACGTCGGACATTTATTCGGATGTTTGACGTTTTCTTCAAACTTTTTGAATTCCCTTTTTAAGCGGCTTAGCTCAGTCTTCAGTTTCTCGACGTTCTCCGTTAATGGTTGAATTTCTTTAACTTCTGTTCTCACGTTGTACGTCATGTCCTTAATTTGTGCCAAAAGCGTGTTGTTCATTTCCACCGTTTCATTCATTGCGTCGAGCAACTCGCTTTTTTCATCTAACACCTGAGTCTCAACGGCGCCTTGTTTTCTAGCGTCTGAGAGTATTTTGTTCAGAAAGGTTTCGACCGGATTTTCAAATGCTATTGCACAGGTGATTCCCCAGAGAATGAAGGTTGTGATGGCGCTCACCCAAAAATACGTGTTAGGCATTATAGTCTGTAGTTTCTCGTTTATGAATGGGTATAGTTGAAAAAGCTTGATTTGGCTGTTGAAAACCAGTACAGAAATTGCATCAATTAAGTGTACGAGTGCTACGAAAGTTAGGCTGCTGAAAAGCCATACGCTAATTCCTTTTTTTGCCAAGCGTATTCCTCGTTGCGGGCTTTACAATTACATATTATATCGTGACATTTAATATGATATTCCCAAATCGGAATATGTCGGGATACGTAAATTCTAAAAGGGGTTAGTGCTTCTTATATTTCGGTATAGGGTTGGTGAATAGGGTGGTTAAGGGTGTGTTGAAGGGGGTTTTTGTTTTTCATGTGAAGTTGGGTGATTTTGAGGTGGAGATTAGTGGGGGTCGTGAGGAGGTTTTGAGGACTGTTAAGGAGTTGCCGGGTTTGATGGTTGATGTTTGTAGGGCTTTTGAGGTTTCTAAGCCTAAGGCGACGGCTACGCTTACTGTTAAGACGGCGGGTGTGAAAGAAAAGGCTGCTGTTGAGAAGTTTCCTAAGATTTTTCGTGTTAAAGGTTGTGGTGATGCTGTTTTGAAGGTTCTTGAGACTGATTGGGGGAAGTGGCGTCCGCGTACAGTTGGTGAGTTGAAAGGGGCTTTGAAGGCTAATGGGTTGCGTTATCCGGGGCGTACTTTGTCTGGGGTTTTGTTGGGGCTTGTGAGGAAGGGGAAGGTTAGGCGTTGGAAGACTGATGCTGGTTGTGTTTATATTCTTGCTGAAGAAGAACTTTTAGCTTGAAAGGAGAAAGGTGAAATGGGAAAAGTTAAGGCTAGAATAAAGACGTCTTTCGGCGAAATTGTTGTTGAAGGAGAAAACCCAGAGGAAATTCTCAAAATACTCCAAGATTTTCCTGAAAATTTCATGGAAAAAACTTCAGATCTTGTCTCAACAAAGTTGATGCCTACCACAGCTATCCAGTTGAAGGGTGTGATTGAGTTCACGACTGAAGGCCCTGTGTTAGTGACTGGTGAGAGGCTTACGCATTATGAGGCTGTGGGCTTGATTTTGTATGCTTCTGAGGGTAGGAAGAATACGTCGGCGCATGTGAAGAGGCTTTTGGAGTCAAGTGGGATTAGAAGTATGGTTCCGGCTAGGTTGAATGAGATGACTAAGAGGGGGCAGGTTTTTAAGCCGGATCCGAACAGGCCTGAGTTCAAGTTGACTGTGCAGGGTGAGAGGTGGATTGAGGACGAGGTTTTGGCTAGGCTTAGGGGCAAAATGGCTTGAGCGATAAGATAACTGTGAATGTCAAGTATGGGGATGTTGAGAAGACATTTAGTGGCAGTTTAGAAGACGTTTGGTTGAGCCTTAGCAGGTTTTTTGGCGAGTTTGTTCCGTCTTTTGGTGTTGCGAGGAGGCTTGTTTTGAGTGTTGATTTGCAGATGCTTGTGAAGGAATGCGAGGGGCTTATTGCTTTTTCAAAGGAAGGCGCGAATTTGCTGGTGAGTAAGGATAAGCTTACGGATAATGAGACTTTGCTGTTGTGGCTTTTGGCTGGTTATGTGGGTTTTCAGTTGGGTTTGGTTGGGGGTGATAGCGTTTCTAAGGAGGAGCTGCAGGTTAGGCTTGGGAAGAGTGGGAAGATTGTGAGCACGCGTCTTGGGGAGCTTGTTAAGAGTGATATGATTGTGAAGACTGATGATGATAAATATAGAATTACGACTTTTGGCATGGTGCAGATGCAGAAGGATTTTCTTCCAAAGATTAAGGCAAAAATTGGCAACTAGACGGGTTTTTCTTTTTATATGGGGGTTCATTTGCAGCTCAAGAAGGGGTTTGAAGCGAGAGCTTTCTCTGTGCGGCTAGACCCCCCTTATATATAGGTCACATTAAATCACAATATGCCCAATATTTGAAGGCTATAGTTGCCAGACTGATGACTCGTGTGGTTTTATGTTGGAATTGCGGGAGACATCGCCACTGTAATCTGTTAGAAGCCATAAACAAGTAATTGGGGGGGCTAAACGACCACTTTTGCTTTTACCCATGGCTTCTAAACATTTTAGCTTCATCCATGTCGCAACGTACATGAAATTAATTATTTAGGCATTAAGTCTTTTTGGAAATCAATAAATTTGTCAACGTCTTCCTCGGTGTTGTAGAAATGTGTGCAAACCCTCATTCCTCCAACTCCACCCTGATACCTTATTGCAGGACCTGTTATCGGCTTAGGAACCCTAGTCCCCATTGCTTCGTAGCACTTCAAATCGTTACCATAGGAACCCGTAGTGTAGTTTATCAATCCGTGTCTCTGCTTCGGGTCCATAGGTGTGTTGACCTTGCCCCCTATATCGAGAAGGCCGTCGATAAGATATCCCCCAAGCCTAACACCCCTTTTTGAATATCCTCTTTTCCCAACTCGTTAAACCATCTCAAACTGGCAAGCCAGCCCCACAACGCTTCCGTAGAACCTATACCTTGATCAAATCTCTCTGCACTCTTAGAGAAGAAACTTTTCATAGAGTGACTCTATGGATGAAGAATCATGTTTGCACCATCGGCTTTCATCCTGTATTCTAAATTTCTCAAGCATATAGACTTCGTAAATTCCCCTCAACATCTCAAACAAGGGTCAATCAGGCAACCTTTAGAATGCTGTCAAAGTTTGAGTTTGGTTCAGATCTTGTGGTGTTAGGTTCATCATAAACTTAAAATAATTGAATGAACAGTTGTGTAAACTGAATTCACTAAAAACAGATGTAATTTAAAAAAAAGTAAGGAGAAAAAAGAATGAGCAAAACAGGAAAACCCCACTTAAACCTAGTGATTATGGGACATGTGGACCATGGGAAATCAACAACAACAGGCCACATGTTATACTTAGCAGGAGCCATTGAAGAAAGAACAATAAAAGCCTTCGAGGAAGAAGCAGAAAAACTAGGCAAAGAAACCTTCAAGTTCGCATGGGTTCTCGACAACCTCAAAGAAGAAAGAGAAAGAGGCTTAACAATTGACCTCCGATTCCTAAAATTTGAGACGAAAAAATATTACTTCACAGTCATAGACGCACCGGGACACAGAGACTTCGTTAAAAACATGATTACAGGAGCAAGTCAAGGAGACGGCGCCATACTCTTCGTTTCAGCCAAAAGAGGAGAATTCGAAGCTGGCATAGGGGCAGGAGGCCAAACAAGAGAACACGCATTCTTAGCTTTCACTCTAGGCGTAAACCAAATGGTCGTGGCAGTCAACAAAATGGATGACGCATCAGTCAACTGGGGTGAAGAGAGATACAACGAAATCAAAAATGAAGTAAGCAGAATGCTCAAAATGGTAGGCTTCAAAGTTGAAAAAATCCCGTTCGTGCCTACTTCAGGATGGACCGGCGACAACCTAGTGAAAAAAAGCGAAAAATTGCCATGGTACAAAGGACCAACATTGATTGAGGCCTTAGACACATTTGAGGTACCTCCCAAACCCATGAATAAACCTCTACGCGTTCCAGTTCAAGATATCTACACCATCACAGGCGTGGGCACAGTTCCAGTGGGCAGGGTTGAGACAGGAGTACTCAAAGAAGGAGATCAAGTCATATTCATGCCAGCAAACAAGAAGGGTGAAGTGAAGTCTTTGGAAATGCATCACACAAGAATCCCAAAGGCTGAACCAGGCGACAACATAGGATTTAACGTTAGAGGCATAGCAAAAACAGACGTACGTCGCGGAGACGTTTGCGGACACGTTTCAAACGTGCCAACAGTTGCGAAGGAGTTCATAGGACAAATAATCGTAATCTATCACCCAACAGCAATAGCCGCAGGATACACGCCGGTGTTCCACTACCACACAGGACAAGTAGCATGCAGATTCACCGAATTACTGAAGAAAATTGACCCGCGTTCAGGACAGGTCGTACAGGAAAAACCAGACTTTCTGAAAACTGGAGACGCAGCCATAGTAAGGATCGAACCTTTGCAGCCAATAGCAATTGAAGCATACACTGAATTTCCAGAGCTTGGCAGATTCGCAATAAGAGACATGGGCACAACAGTAGCTGCTGGCGTCGTGAAAGAAATAACGAAAAAAGAACCATAATTTTCACTTTCACCCTTTTTATGCTTATATCACCACTTCTTTAAAGCCTAGTCATGCTATGCTTAAGTTTATCAACAATAAGCAGATAGTTTCTCATAGTCATAGGCAATTTGAGAGTTGAGGTTATGTCTGGTACGGAAACTTTAGTCCCATATTTGAAGGAAAAGAAAGATGATGGACAAGAGCCGACGATTATTGTTGACAGCCGTGAGGCGAATACGGCTGCAAAAATCGTAAAGGGACTACGGGAAAGAGGCGTCACTGTTGAGATTAAAGCGTTACAGAAAGGTGACTACATATTGTCTGATGTTTGTGCAGTAGAGAGAAAAACAGTTCGAGACTTTGTCTATACACTTACACATCGCTACCTCTTTGACCAACTTTTTAAGCTGAAAGAGGCCTATCCGAAAGCGCTAATTCTGTTGGAAGGTTATCTTCCAATAATTTACAAGTTCAGCAGAATTAAGCCAGCATCAGTTTGGGGAGCAATGTTCAATCTGGCGAAAAATGGAATAGCTATGATAAGCACAACCTCGTACAAGGAAACCATTGATTTTCTTTACGTAGCTGCACGTCAAGAGCAAATAGTAGAAAAGAGAAGCCCAACGATTCATCCAATCAAAAAAGTTGAAACCATATCCGACGCTCAAACATTCTTTGTGTCTAGTCTGCCAAACATTGGAAGAGAAAAAGCCACGGCGATTCTTAAGTCATATCAAACCCCGTTGAATGCCCTAATAAACATTGACGACTGGCCTAAAACTGTGCACGGACTTGGACCGAAAATAAGCCATAAGGCTAAAGAGGTGCTAACCACTCCCTTCAGAGGGTGAAAGACTTGGATGTAGAAATTGTTCCCACACAAAAAATCACCGTCTTAGGCTTGGATAAACGTTCCGTTAAGGACCTAGCATGGTGCGCTGCAACCTATGGAATGAGCAGGCTTCACTGGGTGGACGGCTACCTGCTATGCTTGGAAGTTTATGATAAGTCCTTCGAATATGAAATCAAAAATAAAGAGTTTCCGATAAGTCACGTTTGCTATGCGGAGTTTCCAAAATACGAAAAGATGTTTGAGGTTGACAAGAGTTTTCAAATTCCAATAGTGAATGCTTCTGACATGAAGATATTCGAAAACTTACTGGCGACAATTCTAAAAAACGAAAAAGAAAATTCAGCGACTAAAAAACCCCGAGTTTAGTTAGCTTTCTTTTGAACATGTTCGTAGCCGAGTTCAAACGCTTTCATGTTCATTTCCAAATAATTAGCTGGAACAAGCTCGCGTATGCCTTCCTTTAACGTTTCAATTTTAACTGGCATTTTTCCAGTAGCCACTAAGCTGCCAATCAAAACAACATTACGCGTTAGAACGCTTCCAGCTTCTTCAGCCAATTTTGCTGCGTGCACAACAACGATATTTTTTGTAAACCCACGAATTTTCTTAATTATTTCGTCTAGGCTTGGATAGCTCATCATCTTGGTTGTTAATCCCGGCGGGGGAATAGGTTCATTGTTCATTAAGGTAAGTGTATTTTCTGAAGTGTACTTTAAATTTCTCACGGTTTCTAAGGGTTCAAATCCTAGGAGCACATTTGCATTTCCTTCTAGAACTGTTGGCGCCAAAACCTTTTCTCCCATTCTTATGTTGGATGTCACGGATCCGCCTCGTTGAGCCATTCCGTGAATTTCGCTCACCCTAACGTTTAGTCCTTGTTTAAGGGCGGCTGTTCCTAGAATTTCAGCTGCTAGAAGTATGCCTTGTCCTCCAACACCAGCTACAACAATGTTAAACTCCTTCATTTCACAACCTCCTTAACTGTTCCCTTTGCATTCTATAGCGTTGTAGGGGCAGACTGAGACGCATAGTCCACATGCTGTGCACAAAGCTTCATTAATTGTGACTTTTCCGTCTTTAATGACTAGAGCGGGGCAGCCTAACAGTTTGATACAAACCATACAGTTTGTGCATTCCTGAGTGATTTTGAAGGGCACAGTTTTTTCGCCTTTGCGTCTTTTGTCCCTAGTAGCCATCAAGGCGCAAGGAGACCTAAACACTACGACTGAAGGCCCATGGTGTTGTAAAGCCTCTTTCAGAACGGCTGTTGCTTCCTTAATTTTGAACGGATCGACAACTTTGACGTATTTTACTCCGCATCCTTCGGCGACTTTTTCGATGAGTATCCTTTCTGAGGGACTACGCATGCCGGTTACGCCTGTTCCGGGGTGGGGTTGGCTTCCAGTCATTGCTGTTGTGAGGTTGTCTAGGACAACTAGGGTGACTTTGTGGTTGTTGTAGACTGCGTTGATGAGTCCTGGAATTGCTGCGTGGAAGAATGTTGAGTCTCCGAGTACTGCTATGGTTTGTTTGCCTGTTGTCTTGCTTATTCCTTGAGCTGTACCTATGCTTGCTCCCATGCATATGAGTATGTCGCCAACCTTTAGTGGCGGGGCGATTCCTAAAGCGTAGCAGCCTATGTCTGTTGTGTAAATCGCGTTTTCACCTGTAGCCTTTTTGATTACGTAGAACGAAGCTCGGTGAGGACATCCAGCACAGAGTATGGGTGGTCTAGACGGTAAATCCTTCACTATTTCAGCGTATTCCTCGTCGATTCTTCGAAAGTCTATTGGTGGCTCTTTACCTGTTATTTCTGCTAGTCCCATCATGACTTTTCGTGTGGAAAGTTCGAATTTCCTTTGGAAATAAAGCCTACCTGCTTTTCCGTAGATTTTCACGTTTGGGGCGTAATCCTTGGCTATCGTTTTAACTTGCATTTCCAAGTATGGCTCAAGTTCTTCTACAACTACTATTTTTTCGTGGTTTTTCAGAAATTCAGCTATCATCTTCTCTGGAAGCGGATGCGTCATTCCGAGCTTGAGGATGCTTGCGTCTAAGCCTAACAGGTGTGCGGCTTCAACAGCGTAATTGTAGGCTGAGCTTGAGGAGATAATGCCTAAACCGCTGCTTCCTTCACGCACAATCCGGTTGTATGGCGATGTTTCGCTGATTTCTTTGGCTTTTTCCACTTTTTCTAAAAGTCTCACGTGCATTGGTCTGGCGTTTGCTGGAACCATCACCATGCGTTTTACGTCTCGGATAAATTCGCCTTTCAAGTTTGGTTTTCTGAGTTTGCCGTAGATTACTGGTCCACGGGTGTGACTTACACGTGTCGTTAGTCTGAGCAAAAGTGGAAGCTCAAGTTTTTCAGAGATTTCAACCGCTGAGATTGTCATTTCCTTGGCTTCTTGGGCGTTTGATGGTTCCAAGCATGGTAGGTTTGAGAGTAAAGCGTAGAAGCGGTTGTCCTGTTCGTTTTGTGAACTGTAGCATCCTGGATCGTCTGCGGTGACTATTACGTAGCCTCCTTTTACGCCTATGTAAGCCAATGTCATAACGGCGTCTGCAGCCACGTTCAACCCAACATGTTTCATGGCTGTTAAGGTTCTGACACCAGAGTTTGCTGCTCCAGCTGCAACTTCAACTGCGACAATCTCGTTTGTGGAATACTCCATGTATAAGCCCGCTTCAGCGGCTATTGCTGAGATGGAATCGCCTATTTCAGACGCAGGTGTACCCGGATAGGTTGTAACCACGCCCATACCAGCTTCTAAAACTCCTCTAGCAATGGCTTCATTCCCGAGTAGAAGCACACGTTTTCCAACTTCGTCTTTTAACAACACACGCGAATTAGGCAATAAGCATCTCTCCGTTAATAGGAAATTCTCATAGTCTTCTAGTTTCACATATAACTTTTGGTATGATACATCGTTAGCGGAGCTTGCAAAAAGGCAAATCCACTTTTAGAAAAGAAGCTCAAAAAGAGGGTGCGATGGGCTTCTGTTATTTGCCTTTAAATGTTGGTTTTCTTTTTTCCGTGAACGCTGAAACGCCCTCCTGCAAATCTTCTGTTGAACCCACAACACCGAACCCTTCTCGTTCCAGCGCTATTGCAGAATCCAAACTCATGTCAGCACCTTTGTTAATCAACGCCTTAGCAACTCTGAGGGCTACTGGAGCCTTAGCTGCTAGTTCCTTGGCAAATTGTTTCACTTTTTCCCTGAACCCTTCAGCTGGAAAAACCATGTTTACAATGCCTAGCTGTTCAGCAGTTTTTGCGTCAATCATTTTTCCAGTGAAAACAAGCTCTTTCGCCTTTGTTCTCCCTATTAAACGTGTAAGCCTTTGAGTTCCACCCCAACCAGGGATTAAGCCTATGTTAATTTCTGTCTGTCCCATACGAGCTCTTTCCGAAGCTATGCGCAGATCGCAAGACATAGCAACTTCTAAGCCGCCGCCTAAAGCGTAACCATTTATCGCGGCAATAACGGGTTTCTCCAAATTTTCCAGAGCACTGCAAAGTCTTTCGCCCATAAGCGACAGAGCTCTCGCTTTTAACGCGTTAAACCCTTTCATGGTTTTTATGTCAGCACCAGCAGAAAACGCTTTTTCACCAGCCCCAGTCAACACAACAACCCGCACGTTTCCATCAGTTTTAATGTCTTCTAAGGCTTGCAAAACTTCATTCACAACCTCTTTGCTAAACGCATTCAATGCTTCTGGACGGTTCAAAGTTATTGTTGCTATTCCCTCGCTTTTCTCATAAATTATATACTTAAACTCCATCTTGTGAACACCTCTATTTTTGTGTCCAATCGTAATAGCCTTTCCCAGTTTTCCTTCCTAAAAGCTTAGCGTTAACCATCTGCTTCAGCCCTGGAGACGGATGAAACTTCGGGTCTATTCCTTTCATTAGAACATTTGCAATCGCCAAAATCGTGTCTGATCCAATGTAGTCCGTGAGCATAAGAGGTCCCATGGGCCAGTTCAATCCAAGCTTTATGGCTTTGTCTATGTCGTCCCTGTCAGCAATACCCTCCCAATACAAAGCCGCTGCTTCATTTAAGGCTGGAATTAGTATGCGGTTCACAATAAAGCCTGGGCAATCTTTCTTAACCAGAACCGTTTCTTTACCCATTTTATGTGATACATCCAAAACTGTTTGTATTGTTTCATTCGAAGTTTTTGCTCCTTTAACAACTTCAACGAGCTTCATCAGTTGCGGCGGGTTGAAGAAGTGCATTCCGCAGATTTTTTCTGGTCGTTTTGTTGCTGAACCTAATTCTGTTATGCTTATTGAAGACGTGTTTGAAGTGATAATTGCGTGGGGTGGCGCAAACGTGTCAACCTCTTTAAATATGGATTTTTTCAATTCAGCATTCTCTGGTGCCGCCTCAACTATGAGATCAGCCTCTGAAACAGCTTCTTTCAAATCCAGCATTGGGTGTATCCTCTTCAAAGTTTCGGCAACTTGCTCTTCCGTTAATTTTCCTTTGCTTTGAAACTTTCGCAAACTATTTTTAATCATTTCCATGCCACTGTCTAAAAATCGTTGCTCAATGTCTCTCATGTTAACTTCGTATCCGCCGTTTTGGGCTGCGACTTGGCATATGCCGTGACCCATTAAGCCAGCACCTAAAACTGCTATCTTTCTAACTTCCACCAATACATTCACCTTTTCTTGAGCAGAGAACTATTTAGTTGACTGTTTTGTTAAAAAAGGTTTTCTAACTAACATAACCGTTTATAAGATTCAGCAAATCTAATGAGAGCAGGATTTCTGCGGGGCTAAGCTACCGTCTGCGTTTCGTGACCCCACGATTATTGAGAATTTTCAAGAGCTTTTCTGAATCTTATATAGGAATGCAGGAAAACGGATGCTGTGTGCAGTTACATGGGATGTTTTCTTCTGTATACCATGGTTGCTAGTAGTGTTGCTATCATGAATAGTGGTAGAATAAGGAATGATGGAAACTCCGGGGTTATTATCACTTTGTGGGTTGAGTGAATGTAGTTTACATATATGTAAGTATTTTCTGTGCAGGTCCAGTTTTCGAAGGACCATTGTTTTCCTTTTAGCAAAACAGTGTAGTTGTTTTGCCACAAGTTTTGAACGATCTCTTTTGGAATTTCCACAACACAAAAACCTTTAGAATCGTTGAGTCCACTCACGTTGAAGCTTATGCTTCTCTCGGGCTCGCTGAAGTTAAAGTCTGAGATTGTGGAATTGGAAGTTACATTTATTGAACACGGCTTGCTATCATATGTTATCTGGAATTGTTGAGTTTCAAATTCTTTGTAGAAAATTAGTTCTCCTGCTTTGTCTTTATATTCGTCGGGTAATCCTTCTTTGAAAAGGTAGTAGGTAACTACTACGCATGACTTATTGTTTGGGGATTTCAAAAATGTGAATGTTGGGTTACCAAAAGATGTGGCGTTAAAGTGAGTTGTGATGCTTAGTTTTGTGAAGTTTCCTGTTGAATGGTCGTATAGGAATATTCTCCAAGCAGTCCAATTGGTGTCAGGTGAA